>DATLSF010000021.1:0-72358 GCA_035534335.1 Acidimicrobiales bacterium
GAACCGGGCCGCGACAACGCAACCCTCGGTGGTGCTTAGAGCCGCGATGTGAACAAACTGTCGAGTCTCGTTAACGCGAGGGGAATGTTGTCCCGATGTCCATCAAGACTGAGAAGTCTCTGAGATCTCATTGAGTTGTCGGTTAAGACCCGCGTCAAAGGGTTGATTCAGCGATGGCCACTTCATAGCGTCGAAAGAGGCGGAGCGCTGCGGGCGTTTCGCATGAAGTAACTCCCCGAACCAATGGAAAGGATTCATCATGGGACTGCCTGGAATGGTACTGAGCGCTGTATCTGCAGTCGTCGGTGCGATTATGTACTGGGCGACCACGGCGCAAAGCTCCAGTGTTGTACAGAGTCACGGCTTTCGTCTTTCGACGCTCGGCGTAATTTTGATGATCGCCGGTGCCGTCGGCTTTGTGATTTCACTCATCGTGTTCATGGCGTCACGTCGGATGCCCCCCGGACCGACGCACACGGTCAATCGCGAGGTTGTCGACTCCGACGGTCACCGATCGGTCCTGCACGAGGAACAGAGGTAGGGGCCGTCGGTCGAACCGGACTTCGACGGTTCGCACCAACGACCGATTGGCGCGACCGGCAACGGACGTGTCGACGCGCCCCTGACTTGATGTACAGAAACGAAGGAGACCACTGATGATTCTCATCGGACTCGCTCTGCTGATCACCGGCTTCTTGTTGCAGATACCCGTTATCTGGACGCTCGGGGTCATCGTGACCGTCTTCGGACTGGTCCTTTGGATTCTGGGATCCATCGGCCACGCAGTCGGAGGTCGGCGACACTACTTCTGAGCCGCTTGACGCGAGCGCCCCGTGGGCCGCACCCCCCGCGGCCCACGGGGCTCTCTTGCGCAATGGGGGCGAACCTCGCCGCATCGCACCCGTCATCCATCGCGAAGTGCCGGAAACTCCTAACTGCTTCGGCGATGCGCCTAGGAGCCACGTATGTCAGATGAACGGGGACTCTCCGGGGTGCTCCGCGTTATTCAGATCCCTTCTCCGCCGACGGCGGCATCGACGAAGCAGCCCCGTCGCACGAGCTGGACTGGGTGCTTGATCAGGGTGTGGCCCGGCTCACCGCCGGCATGGTTTCGGAGATCCTGTGTCGTGACGACTCAGAGCGACGCCAACCCGCCGAGATCGTCGTCGGCGCAGCGCGCCCGACACGCGTTGTCCGTCATCCGCTGCGGGGCCGAGAGCACGCGTGTCGCGGTCGGACACGAGGGGCACGCCCAAGAAACGGGCGCCGACACCACGATGGCGATCTCGCCCATCTCGGTGGTGCTCGCTGACGACGAGCTGTACTCGTACTACGCGGCCATCGCCGACTCGACATCGATCGGCCTGGTGGTTCAGGGCGCCAGCGGCTACGCGGGTCGCCCGCTCAGCGTCGCCCTCCAGGTGCGGCTGCTGACCACCTACGGAGAGCGCGTCTTCATCAAGCCGGAGGCACCGCCGATTGGCCAGCGCGTCTCAGAGCTTCGTGACGCTTCCGACGGCGCAGCACGAATCTTCAAGGGAACCGCGGGCGCGGCACTCGCCGACAGCTTTCGTGGCGGGGTCGTTGGATCGGTGCCGGGAGCGGAGGTGTTGGGCGGTCCAGGCACTGTGGGTGGCGTTGGTCACCGGCAATCGGTCTCGGGCCAACGCGATCAGCGGACCACTCCGTCGGCTCGTCGACCTGCAACGCTCTCTCGACGCCCGCGTGTCCGTAGAAAAGCACCTACTCGTAGAGCAGCGGTGCTGACCTCATCGGCAGCCCGTGGGCCATTGGGCTTCCAGCGCGACAGCGAGTCGCGTTGAGAGATCGACTCCCTCGTCGAGCAGCTTCGCTGCGCGGTCCACTCGAACTAACCCGACACGCCGGGATCACTTTCCGGGGCAGATGAGAACCTCCACGTCACGCCGGGCTTTGGCCTAGCCTCACCTCTGGCGTAGAAAGAAGTTTGCGGGCGAACCTGGGGGGTCTCATGCACGTGAACGCTGGCGACACCGCGTGGATGCTCGCGGCCACTGCGCTCGTCCTCTTCATGATGCCGGGCCTCGCGCTCTTCTACGGCGGGCTGGTCGGCGAGAAGAACGTCCTGTCCACCATGGCCCAGTCGTTCGTGGCCATCGGCATCGTGTCCATCCTTTGGATCGTGGTGGGCTACACGCTCGCGTTCGGCCCCGATCACACGGGACTCATTGGGGGTTTCCACTACTTCATGTTGCGAAACGTCGGCAACACGCCGTCGGCCTTCGCGCCCACGATCCCCCCCCTACTCTTCATGGCCTTCCAGATGAAGTTCGCGGTCATCACCCCGGCGCTCATCGCGGGCGCGTTCATCGGTCGAATGCGCTTCCTCGGCTACCTCGTCTTCATTGGCCTCTGGTCGCTCTTCGTCTACTGCCCCTTCGCGCACTGGGTGTGGGGCGGTGGCTTTCTGGGTGCCGGTGGTTTGCACGCGGTCGACTTTGCGGGCGGATCCGTCGTCCACGAGCTCGCCGGAGCCTCAGCGTTGGCCGCCGTGCTCTACCTGGGACGACGACACGTCTCCGATCGGCCCCACAACGTTCCCTTCGTCCTGCTCGGAGCCGGCATTCTCTGGTTTGGGTGGTTCGGCTTCAACGCGGGCAGCGCCGGCAGCGCCGGCACCGTCGCGGTGGCCGCGCTCGTCAACACCCAGATCGGCGCGAGCGCCGGGATGCTGGCCTGGATGATCGCCGAGTGGATTATGCGGGGCAAGCCCTCAGGCATCGGCATTGCCTCCGGTGCCGTGGCCGGACTCGCCGCCATCACGCCGGCGTCCGGGTACGTGGCGACGTGGGCCTCGTTGGTCATCGGCGGCGCCGCGGGACTGCTGTGCTACCTCGCGGTTCGACTGAAGGACCGCCTGCGCTACGACGACGCGCTGGACGTGGTGGGCGTGCACATGGTCGGTGGCTTCATCGGCGTCATCTTGACGGGAGTGTTCGCGAGCCTCGCGGTGAACGCGCTCGGCGTCTCGGGAGGGACGCTGCAGTTCGGTCGTGAAACGGTGCTGTCGCTCGCGGCACTGGTCTTCCCGTTCGTCATGACGCTGGTGATCCTGTGGATCACGGAGAAGACGGTGGGACTTCGCGTGAGCCCGGCCGACCAGGTGAGCGGATTGGACGCGAGCGAGCACGCCGAGGCCGGCTACCAGTGGGTGTCGGATTCGGATGAGACGGGCTCGACGAGCATCGCACGGTCCCCGCTCTCGCCTTCTGAATCGCCCCGCGACGTCGAGTAGCCGCAACTTGCGGGCGCCGGCTCCGCTGATCGGGTCGAGGGCGTCGAGAGGCGACTACTCCGCGCGAAGGACCAGGGCGACTGGCGTGCGCGCGGCGATGCGCCCCGGCAGGGCCGCGACCAGGTTGGCGAAGACAAGGGCGCCTAGTCCCACCATGAACAAGGTGAGCCCCGGCACCGCCGGACGCGGCACGGCGTAGATGCCGTGGGCGAACAGTACCCACAGCTCACGTCCCGCAGCGACGCCGAGTGGTATCCCGAGCACGACCCCGAGCAGCGCGGCCACCGTGGCCTGCCACGAGATCGCCGCCGCGAGCTGGCGCCGGGTCAGACCCAACGCCTTGAGAAGCGCCAGGTCCCTCCTTCGACGGCGAACTGACGTCGCCACGGTCAGCCCGAGCGAGATCAGTGCTCCGGCCGCGAGGGCACCGGCGAAGACGGTCGGCGTCGTGCCCATGGAGTGAAAGTTGACGATTTGAATCGGACGCAGGTTCGAGATCACGCCGCCACCAAGTCCCGCCGCGTTGGGGATTGCGTTGACCTCGGCGTTGATCTTGACAAGGGACCGGTACGCGACTGACGACGCCACGCCAGCCCGGACACGCACCAGGATCGCGTTGGGCCCGGGGATGGATGCACCCTGGATGTTGAGCAACGCGACGGGAAAGTCACTCGACGACGCCACTGCTCCAACGCCCATGCCGCCGTTTTGTCCGAGGGCCGGATTGGTCGCCGTACCCACGATGAGCAACATCGTGGGCTGGGTGGCCCCATTGGAGAACGTCACCGTCTGACCCACCCGCTTGTGTAGCGCGGCCAGTGTCGCCGGCCCGAGGACGATCTGGCTAGCGCTCTCAACACCGTGACCCGACAGGAGGGGCGGTGCGACCGTCGCCCGAGGCTTCTCGGCCAGTACGGCAACGCGTTGACCGTCGAGCTTGGCCTGCGTCACGTAGATACCCGACCAGGCCCCGATTGCCGGGTCACGGTCGAGCAGCCGGGTAACTTGAGGACCCGGCAGATCCTCAGCACCGGCGAAGCTCGAAATCAGCGCGTAGTCCCAGTTCCAACCGTAGAGAGGGGGGTGGGACACCAGGCTGTTCAGGCTCGCTCCGAACGTCACCGTCGTTGCCAGCACCGCGGTGGCGAGCACCGCACCGACGAGTGCCGAGCGCACCGGCGTCGCGTTGCGCCCCCGACCCGGCTCTATGGCGAAACGCACTCCGGTCACGATCGAAACGGGAAGCCCCCAACCCGCCAGGGAACGCGCAAGGGAAGACTCTCGCGGCCACGACGACCGAGCTCCGCGCGACGTCGCTCGCCGCACCTCTCGTCGGGCGAGCGCGAAACCGACTCCGCCCAGGAGCACGAACATTGCCGCCAGACCCCAGCCCAGGACGGTCCAGTCAAATGCGACTCCGGAGTAGGGATACACCTTGCGGACCGGTCCCAGCGGCGTCAGCGGCGAGAGCGCCACAGCCACGACGACGGCCGTCAGACCGCCTACCACGAGGGCCGCCGCGACACCCAGCAACTGATCAACCATCATCGTCGCGCGATCGGCCCCCAGCGCTCGCAGGGTCTCCGTCTGCTCTCCTCGCGCACCCATCAAGCGCGAGATCATGAGTCCCGCAATCACCAGCAGTGCGAGTCCTGCGATCCCTCCGAACACCGCGAGGGCCACGGCCACCGGTGTCACGGTCGACTGAACTGCGGGTATGAACTGCGACGTGATCTGAGCCGGTAGGTGAACCGCCACGGGGTCCGCTCGATAGATCTCAGCGAGAACCCGGTGCGCGTTACTCGTCCCCCCGCGCAGCTGTAAGAACATCTCGGTGCCGGTCGCGCACTTGAGCGCGAGCACACGAGTGAGGGCCGGAGAGAAAACGAACGTCGCGGAGTTGAGGCGACTGATATCGCTCTGGATGACGTCACGGTCGAAGACCACGACGCCAACGATCCGGACGGTGGCGACCAGGAAGGGCTTGCTGGGGAGATTGGAAGGAGTCGAGGAGTTGACCTCGGCGTCAGTGTAAAACGGGATGCGGATGACCGAGCCAATGTGCAGTCCCATCTCGGCGGCCGCTTGGGCGTTGAGAACGGCCTCGTCGCGACGGCCGGGACTGGCTACACGACCTGCGACGAGCGTGTAGCGATCCATGGAGGAGAGATCGCCGTTCAGGCTGCCAATGAAGGCCGGGGGTGCTTCACCGGCGATCAGGTGCGCATGCATGCCCTTGATGCTGGAAAGGTCAATATTGCCGTCGAAGACGATCGACGTGGTGGAACGCGTGACCAACGGCAGGCGAGATATCGCGGCGGAGATTTTCGGGTCGTAGCCGGTGGACATCCCCAACCCGGGGTCGTCGTAGCGAGGGAAGATCCCGATCATCGACGGGTTGGTGCTGGCTATGTAGGTCGGGAAGGAGGCCTCAGTGCGCCGCGCTCCCGCGGTCGAGGCCAATGACAGTCCGCCGACCACGCCGACCACGATCACAAGGCCCACGAACTCGGTCCACGACCGATTCCGCCCCGCGCCGAGGTTGTACCTCGCGACGCGTAGGGCCCGTCCGGTCACCGAGTCGCCCCCTCTCGTCGACGCCGATTGGCGCCGCGCACCTCAGTCTCGCGTGTAGAGCGGTGCCACCCAAGGCGGTCAACCCTCCGGTTGCGCTGGTGCTAGTACCCCTGAGGCGCGTGCCCGTTCGAGGCTCGCAGGTTGGCGGGCTTGCGCGGAGTTTGCGACGCCGGTCGAAGTAGTACACATGAACGCATTGACGTCGCGATCAGAGGAGTGACCCGTGGAGTTGAGTTCCGTACCTATCGAGATGCCCGAGGGCCTCAACGTGATCATTGGCCAGTCGCACTTCATCAAGACGGTTGAGGACCTCCACGAGGCCCTGGTCGGGTCGAGCCCGCACCTCCGATTCGGACTCGCCTTCTGCGAAGCGTCGGGGCCGTGCCTGATTCGACGTTCGGGCAACGCCGACGACCTGATCGATCTCGCCACGAGAGGCGCCCAGGCCGTCGCCGTTGGTCATTCCTTCATCATCTTCTTGCGTGACGGGTACCCGATCAATGTCCTGAACGCGATCAAGCGGGTGCCCGAGGTGTGTTCGGTCTTCTGCGCTACGGCGAACCCACTCGAGGTGCTGGTGGCTCAGACGGATCGGGGTCGCGGGATCGTCGGCGTCATCGACGGAACTCCTCCCGCGGGAGTCGAGACCCCCAGCGACGAGATCGACCGCAAGAACCTGCTGCGAATGATCGGGTACAAACTCTGATCAGTCCGCCGTAGGGCCTACACCGAACCGGAAGCGACGATGGGCAGAGTGGGTTTGATCGCGCCACCAGACGGCTCTGCCGTGACGGCCAACGACGAAGGTCCCGGAGTCCCCGAGATGGTAAATGCCACGTGACGGGGCGCTCGTCCCATCAGACCGATGGAGATTGCCCGCCCCGACACGATGTCCCACAACTGATAGGTCTCCGAGGTGGAGAGCTTGGGTAGTTCCGACTTCACCAGATACCCCCGACCATCCGGCAGCACCACGAACCTCGCTAACGGCTGGTGCGTTGAACTCCGCAGTTCGATGAGTCGATGACCGGGTGTCCGCAGGGCCGACTGCACGTCGTTCGACCTCAGGGCATCTTGTAGATTCGCGACCCGGTTGTTGGCACCCACCAGCTGAAGGGCCAGCACCGCGACGAGGGCCGCGGCGAGCCCGACGGGGACCGCGAGCCGCCAGACCTGGCGGCGCGAACCGAGACGAGGCACGCGCGCGCGCCGCGTTCCAAGTGCGCCACCATCCATTGGCGCCAACACCGGAACGGCCTCGACGCCATCGATGTAGAGCCGATCAGAGATCTTTGACCACAGACCCTCCGGCAAGGGGTCCACCGTGTTCCCTAATGCACTGGCCACCTCACGCATCGCGTCCAACTCGCTTTGGCATCGAGGACACTCGGCGAGATGGCGTTCAATCGCCGATCGCTCCTCGGCGTCGACGGCGTCAAGAGCCAGCGCGGCCAGCAGGTCGTTGGCCTCGTCGTGGTTCATGACCGCTCCATATCCCTGGCGCCCGACTCCACGAGCACGCTCCGCATGCGACGCATGCCGTTCCTTATTCTGCTCTTCACCGTTCCCTCGGGCTCGTGAAGGATTTCAGCGACCTGGACGTAGGTGCGACCTTCGAAGTACGCGAGCTCGATCGCTCGGCGCTCTTCGGGTGGCAACGTGGCGAGGGCTTGGGCCACCTGATGGGCGACGGTGAGGTCCCACACCTCACTCTCCAGGTGGTACTCGGCCCTCGCCGTCTTCATCGCGTCACTCGCTTCGCGGGCGCGTCGCGAGTTCTGAGACCTGATGACGTCGACCGAGCGCGCGTGCGACTGGGCGAGGAGGAATGAACGAAGTGACCCCCGCAACGGGTCGAAGCGCGCTGGTTCATTCCACAAACGCAGGAAGACTTCCTGCGTGACGTCCTCAGCTTCGGCGGCGTTGCCCAGGACGCGGCGCGCCAATCCGAACACGACCCCGCCGTGGCGACGGTAGACCTCGGCGAGGGCGACCTCGCTGTAACGCCCGACGGCCGTGACGAGTTGAGCGTCGCTCGCTTCGCTCAGATCCGCCATACATCTCCTATTCGGAGCCGACACGCCCTTCAGATGTTCCCACGCGGATCCGGCCTGGGCTCCGACATCGGCCGGGTCGCCATCGGTCCGAAGATCTCCGTCTGCGGTGACATCCGAAATCGCGACCGCTCCGAATAGGTACAGGACCTAGCGAGGAGGACGTATGGAGTCGGTCAGCAGACGGGGATTTCTGAAGCAGGCGGGCGCCGCCGCCGTGGTGGCGGTGGCCGGCACCAGCTTGGCGGGAGCACCCGCCGGCGTCGCGGGTGCCTTGGGCACCGCGCACACGTCGAAGGAGCCCGCACTTCGCCCCGAGGAGGAGTTGCACACCGGCGAGGACCTGGTCGCCCAGGTGGTCAACGCTCGCACGGGTGAGATCAGCCTGTTCATCGGCCACCGCCAGGTGACCGTCCACGACAAGAGCGTCGCCGCACGCCTCGTTCGCGCGACGCGATAGGAGTCACGAATAATGTCATCGCACCGCGAAGCACCCGAGATCGCCAAGGACCCGGTCGCCGACAGCACCGACCTCTACGCCTTCGTCAGTCCTGACGCCGGCGCCGCCGGAACCGTCACCGTGATCGCGAACTACATACCGCTGGAGGGCCCGGCCGCCGGTCCGAACTTCTACGAGTTCGGCGACGACGTCCTCTACGAGATTCACATCGACAACAATGGTGACGGCGTCGCCGACGTCACGTACCAATTCACCTTCACCAGCGAGAACACGATTCCCACGACGTTCCTCTACAACGTCGGACCGATCGAATCGCTGGACAGCCAGTACTGGAACCGGCGTCAGCTCTATTCGGTCACGCGAATCGCCGGGAACGCCAAACCCCAGGTCTTAGCAGCGGGCCTCACGTGCCCGCCGTGCAACATCGGACCGCTGTCGACGCCCGACTACCCGTCACTGGCTGCCGCCGCGGTACACAGCCTCGGCTCCAATCGGATGGTGTTCGCCGGCCAGCGCGCGGAGGCGTTCTTCGTCGACCTGGGAGCGATCTTCGACCTGGGTGACCTTCGACCCTTGGCGGCCATCCACAACACGTTCGGCCTGCCCGGACTGTCCTCGACGGCTGGCGTCAACGCCACCGCCGCGGTCAATGTGCACAGCATCGCCCTGCAGGTGCCCATCACGGATCTCGCTCGGGGTGGCGTTGCACCGACCGATACCTCGGCCGCTTCCTCGAGCGTTGGCATTTGGACGACCGCCAGTCGACAGAAGGCGCGGATCCTGGACTCGGGCGGGGGCTCGGGAACGATGGCCGGGCCATGGGTCCAGGTCTCGCGACTCGGCAATCCTCTGTTCAACGAGGTACTGGTGCCCCTGGCCGCCAAGGACAAGTGGAACGCCCAGTCACCCGCGAACGACGCCAACTACGTGAACGGCGTCGCTCACCCCGAACTCGCGGGTCTGCTCAACGTGCTCTACCCGGGCTACTTCCCCTTGTTGGCCGCGTACACGAAGTCGCGCGCGGACCTCGAGGCGATCCTGCTCACCGGCATACCCGCAGGCGTGATCGCCCCGTCGTACTCGACGTTCACGGGAGCGGTCCCGGCCGACATGCTGCGCCTGAACCTCGCGATCCCGCCGGCGGCCTCGCCCAAGGCCTTGGGCCTTCTGGCGGGCGACGTCGCGGGATTCCCGAACGGGCGTCGGGTGATTGACGACGTCGTATCGATCGAGGTGGTGGCCATCGCCGGGGCGACCCTGCCCTACGTGGACACGTCGTTCACGCCCGACGCCGCCGTGGGCGACATCAGCACCGGCGTCACCGGAGCGGGGCTGACCCTGCTGGACAGCTTCCCGTATTTGGGAACGCCGTACAGCGGCTACGACGTCCCGGCCTGATCAGATGCACGTCGTCGAGGAAACGGCCTACGGCCCGAGTTGGGACGGCTGCGTGCTGCTCGACATCGGCGGCCCGATCGGGGCACTGGTCCTCAACACGCCTTCGTCGTGGGTTGGGCACGAGATCGATCTCGTGCCCAGCGACCCCGCGCTCCCGCACACGCACAGCGCGGTGAGGGAGCGCGTGATCGCTGGTCACACCTTCTACGCCGCGGTCTACCCTCGACTCGCTCAGGGCCACTACGTGTTGGAGGGATCGGGCCAGGAGGTCACGATCGATGGGGGCCGCGTCCTGGAGCTGTCCTACGACGTCGGCGTGTGCTCGTGACACGGCGCCAACGGTGTCAACAACATCAAAGGAGAAAACTGTGTTCTTAGGCGAGATCTTCGGACCCGATCTGTTAGTCGTGGTCATCGTGATTGCCGTCGTCATCTTCGGCGGTTCGTCGATTCCCAAGCTGGCGCGCAGTCTGGGACAGGCCAAGAGTGAGTTCAAGACCGGACTGAACTCACTGAACGTCACCACCAACCCAGGTGACGACAACACCGCGACGTCGCCCTCCCCAACCCAGGGCTAGACATCGCAGGCGCTGCCGCCGGTCGCTCCCCCGGCTGGCGGCGGCGCCAACTCGCTACCTCTTGGTGGCGGTTCCCGAGCCGGTCGTCACCAGCGTCCGACCGGGACCGGGCACAACGCTCACGTCTCTCGAGTGCAGAGGCTCACCGCAGTCGCTGCACACGAGCACGGCGTTCGTGACCGATCCGCATCCAGAGTGCACGACCTCAATGGGCGGGCCGTCCGGGGCGGCGTAGGCGTCGCCCCACTGTCGCATCGCCGTCAGGACGGGCCACAGGTCCCGGCCCTTGGTGGTCAGTCGATAGTCGTCACGCGGCGGATGGCTCGAGTACGGCACGCGGGTCAAGACGCCCGTGTTGACCAGGGTGGTCAGGCGCGCCTGCAGGATGTTGCGCGAGATCCCCAAACGGCGCTGGAACTCCTCGAACCTGGTCACCCCCAGGAACGAGTCCCGGATGATCAGCATGCTCCACCACTCGCCCACCACCTCCAGGCATTGGGCCACCGAGCAGTCCATCGACGCGAAGCTCTTTTTTTCCATGTCTCTAGCTTAGTACGTTGCATTATACAACGCACTGCACTAGGGTGCCCCCATGACCCAATTGGCTTCCCCGGCGACTTCCCTCCCCCTCCCCGCACGACGTCGATCCATCTTCTTGGTGACCTCGCTCGGAGCGTTCATGGCCTCGCTCGACCTGTCCATCGTCAACGTGGCGTTCCCCGCCCTGCAGCGCGCCTTCGCGCACGATCCCCGCGCCAGCCTCGCCTGGGTCGTGACGGGTTACAGCATCATCTTCGGCTCGCTGTTGGTCATCGCCGGACGTACCGCGGACCGCCTGGGCAGCCGGCGCGTCTTCTTCGCCGGACTCGGGGTCTTCTGCTTTGGTTCGGCGTTGTGCGCCGTGGCCCCCTCGGTAGCACTGCTCATCGCCGGTCGACTCGTCCAAGGAGTCGGCGCCGCGGCACTCTTGCCCGCCTCACTGGCCCTCCTCCTCGGTGCCTACCCGAAGGAGCGCCGCTCCCAGATGGTCGCTCTGTGGGGCGGCATCGGCGCCCTCGCCGTGGCGACCGGCCCCTCCTTCGGAGCACTGCTCATCACTGGGTTCGGGTGGCGCTCCGCCTTCTACGTCAACCTGCCCGTCGGTCTCGTCGCCTGGCTCGTCGGGCGTCGGGTGCTCGCTCGTTCTCCTCGCACCGACTCTGCGCCGCCCGACTACCTCGGCGTCGTGCTGCTCAGCGTGGCGCTCGCGGCGTTGGTCTTGGCCATCTCTCAAGGCCCGACGTGGGGCTGGTCTAGTGCGAGGATCCTCGCCTCGTTCGCGGTCTCGGTGGTGCTGGGCGGCGCGTTTGCGCGGCGCTCGACACGTCATCCCGAACCCGTACTCGACTTCTCGCTCTTCAAGACGCGTTCCTTCAGCGTGGCCAACACCGTCACGCTGCTGTACTCCATGGGATTCTTCGCGCTTCTGTTGGGCAACATCTTGTTCCTGACCAGTGTCTGGCACTACTCGATCCTGCTCGCCGGCCTGGCCATCACCCCGGGTCCCCTCGTGGTGGCGGTGGTCGCCGGACCTGCCGGGCGCGCCGCCGGCCGATACGGATTTCGCAAGGTCCTGCTCTGCGGGTTCGTCATCTTCGCGGGCGGGCTGTTGTGGATGGCGAGCCGCACCGGCCTGCACGGCGAGTACCTCAGCATGTGGTTGCCCGGCACGCTCGCCATCGGTCTCGGAATCGGGCTGACGTTCCCGGTCCTCAGCGCCGCGGCGGTCTCCAGCCTGCATCCCGAACGCTTCGCGGTCGGCAGCGCGGTGAACCAGACGGCCCGACAGATCGGTGGGGCCATCGGCGTCGCCATCCTGGTCGTCATCCTCGGCGTCGCGCACTCACCGGGCTCCGCGCTCACGAGTTTCCATCACCTGTGGCTCTACATCGCCACGATGGCCGTCGCGGCCGGCCTGGTCGCCACCCAGCTCCGACGCCCCGCTGGGGCGTCCGCGCCGAGCGTCCTCGTGACGTCGACCCCGTCGACGGACGTTGACTCCCCCAGGACCGCGCCGACGCCTGTCCGAAACGAGTCAACGTGAACGAGGTGTCACGCGGCCACGACTACTCGTCGTGGGGTCCGGCACGCTCCAAACGCGTCGCCTGGCACGACCCGATCGTGACCGCGCGGGCCCGCGGCGAGTTGAGCGGCCTGGCGTTCCTAGAGGCCATCCGCGACGGCCGTTTCCCGCCACCGCCCATCGCGGCGCTGCTCAACTTCACCCTCGTCAGTGTCGACGTCGGCCAAGTGGTGTTCGAGTGCGTACCCGACGAGTCCGTCTACAACCCCATTGGCCTCGTCCACGGCGGACTGGTGTGCACCCTTGCTGACACCGTCGCGGCGTGCGCGGTGCAGTCGACCTTGGCGGCCGGGGTGGGCTACACCTCGATCGACCTCAACGTCAGTTACCTGCGACCCCTCACCACCGAGACCGGGGTACTTCGCGGCACGGGACGGGTCACGAAACCCGGTCGCCGCGTGGGCTTCGCTGACGCGCAGATCTGCGACGCGTCGGGGCGTCTGGTGGCCACGGCCAGCACCAGCTGTCTCATCATCGAGGAGTAGCTCCCTGGCGCACTGCGCTCAGCTTCGGCCACAGTTACGGCAGGATGAGGTGGAGGTCGCCGAACTCGTGCCAGCGGTAACCCTGAACCAGCGCCGCGTGATACGAGTCGACTAGGAGTTCGCGCCCAATGAGTGCCTCGAGCATCATCAGGTGAGACGAGACGGGCTCGTGCCAGCCGGTCACGACGCCGTCCACGAGCCGAACCCCGGTATCAGACGAGATCACGAGATCCGTCCATCCGTCGCTGGGGTGAGCGTCACCGTCGGCACCGATCGAGGATTCGAGGGCTCTGACGACGGTGGTACCCACCGCGAGAATGCGATGGCCCGCGCGTCGCGTGGCGTTGACTCGCCCGGCCGTCGTGGCGGGCACCGTGAACCTCTCCGGATACGGGACCTCGTCGGCTTCCAATGAGGCCACGCCCGTGTGCAGCACGAGGGGTGCCACGTCGACACCCGCGGCAATGAGACGGGTGATCATGGCGCGGGTGAAGGGCCGCCCAGCGCTGGGCATCTCGGCGCTGCCCGGCTCGGTCGCGTAGACGTTCTGGTACGTCTCGATCGGCCAGGTCCGGTCGACGTAGCCGTAGCGGATCGGGCGACCGTGGGTCTCCAGCCAGGTCAGCACGGGTTGGGCCACGTCCAAGCTCGCCACCCACAGGCGCGCACCAGTGCCGTAGGGCTCATCCAGGGTGGCGTGACCGCCGCCGCGCACCGTTAGTTGCCGTGATGGTGGCGATCCGGTCCAGCGCTCGGTCGTGCGACCCGCGACCCGGCGAGGCTCGACGACCCATCGGTCGTCGTCGAGCCGCGTGGACAGGTGCACGACGAGCGCGGTGCCGTCGTCTCCAACCGCGTCAATCGCGGCCGGGATCGTGGCCGAAGTGTTGATCACCACTAGGTCGCCAGGCTCGAGAAAGCTCGGGAGGTCCCGGAAGGTGCTCGAGACCAGGGTCTCGCTGGATTGGTAGGAGACCAACATCCGCACGTCGTCGCGCGAACGACCTCGAGCCTCGGGAGGCTCGGACGCCTCGAGTGACCGAGGCAGGTCGAAGGAGAAGCGCTCCGTCACATTCGTGAGGGCCGTCACTGCGCGGTCCAATCGGCGCTCCGGTATCGCCCGCTCGCGGGATCCGAGGCCAGCAGTCGGCGCAGGCTCGGCACGACCTCCGAGGGCTCAGGCCGGTCCGAGATGTCCTCGCCCGGAAACGCCGCCTGGTGCATGTCCGTGCGCATGTCGCCAGGATCGAACACGTAGAAGCGAATCCCCGGCTCCTCGACCGCCCAGACGCGATGGCTCTGATCCAGTGCGGCCTTGGCCGAGCCGTAGCCGCCCCAGCCGTCGTACGCTTCCACCGCCGCGTCCGACGACACGGAGACCACCACGCCGCGCGAGTGGCGAAGGAGCGGCAGGGACAGTTGGATCAGGGCCAGAGGGGCCACCACGTTGACCTCGAGCACCCGACGCAGCTCGTTGAGTGGATACAGCTCCAGCCTCAACAGCGGAGACGGACCAAGAGTGCTCGCGTTGTTGACGAGCAGCTCCAACGAGCCCAGCTCCTCGGCGGCCGCCACCAGCTCGGCGCGGTGCGACGGGTCCGTGACGTCGCCGGCGACGGCCCGGACGCTCACCTCGGACGCGCTCAGCTCACGCGCCACGTCATCGAGGGCCCGCTCACCTCGAGCGTCGATGACCAGGGCCCACCCGTCTCGTGCCAGGTCCAGGGCGAGCTCTCGCCCGAATCCCTTGGACGCTCCAGTGACGATAGCGACGGGCATTGCGACCTCTCTACGCCGACTCGGTGTCGGCCAGAGTTCTAGGTTATAAGTTAAAGTAATGTTTAAGTCAAGTCACCAAGCGAGGAAATTGAGGAACGGTGTCCGAGTACCTGACAATCGGTGAGATCGCCGAGCGCAGTGGCTTCGCAGCGTCCGCCGTGCGGTTCTACGAGCGCCAGGGACTCGTGCAAGCGGATCGCACTGAGGGAAACCAGCGGCGCTACCGACGCGACGTGCTACGGCGTCTGGCCTTCATCCGCATCGCCCAGAAGGTGGGGCTGAGCCTGGAGGAGATCGTCGAGGCGCTGGCCGAACTCCCCCGCGACAAGGCGCCCAACGCCGACGACTGGCGCCGCCTCACTCGAGGCTGGCGCGAGCGGATCGACGAGCGCATCACCGTGCTCGAGGCCCTGCGCGGGGGTCTCACCAGTTGCATCGGCTGCGGCTGCCTGTCGCTGCGGACCTGCGCGCTGGCCAATCCCGGTGACGTGGCTGGACGCTACGGATCGGGCCCTCAGTACCTCTTGGAGGAGTGACCGACCGCGCGGCGACTCAGCCGCCCGGACTAAAGACCTTGGTGTAGGTGACGAGGTTGGACGAGCTCGGCACCCTCAGGTGGACGGTCTCACCCCAGTGAGAGAACGTGGTCGCGCCCGCGCCGGTCGAACTGGTCACCGTCTCACTCAGGGGCAGCGAGGTCTTGTCCGACGCGATCTTCAACACGCTGGTCACCTTGGCCGACGTGGACGTCGACTTCACCGACCAACGAATTCGGTAACTGCCCGAACCGGCTAC
This sequence comes from Acidimicrobiales bacterium, assembly GCA_035534335.1. Lineage (GTDB taxonomy): Bacteria > Actinomycetota > Acidimicrobiia > Acidimicrobiales > RAAP-2 > RAAP-2. The sequence goes on from DATLSF010000021.1 coordinate 15,523, forward strand.
CACGGGCAGCAACGTCGTTCCCTTCGTCTTGGGAAGGAAGGACTGCAACGCCCCGGTGGTCAAACTCGTCTTGAAGCTGGTATAGGGGGTCGAACCGGCGTCCATCACGATTGATTTCGTGCCGACGATCTTCTCCTGCGCGGCGGTCAGACCCATGATCCCGGTCAATCCGCCCGCCGAACCCCGGACGTAGGCGAACTTCTTGGTGACGATGATGGCCACAAACTTCTTGCCCGTCGTAATCGTCTCGGTGCCGGTGGCCGTGCCCAGGTCGACCACCACCGTCGTCTTGGTCTTGCCCGCGTTCTCGCTCACCACGATGTGGACCCCGGTCTGCTTGGCCATCGCTGCCTTGGTCGACGCAATCACGCTGGCCGCGGTCGGCGCGCCGGACGCGCCGGAGGCCGCGGCGGGCAGGTAGGCCAGCGCGGCGGCCACCCCCACCGAAGTCAGGACACGCAGGGACCAGCGAATAGAAAGGGGGGACATGGCAAAAGCCTAGACGGCTCCGTTGAGCTAAGGTCATCGCCCCGTGCGCGTACACGAAGGTCACGCGTTACGAAGGACCATGAGCAGACCAGCAGCGAGCAGCGGTAAGGGCGCCGTCGCGGTCCGTGATTAGCCGACGGGCGCGGGCTCGACCATCTGAAGCTCGGTCGCCTTGAAGGACAGTTTGTCGGCGGGCGCCGGGCGGCTGATGAAGTAGCCCTGAGCCAAGTCGCAGCCCATCTCACTGAGCAGGTCTAACGTGGCCAAGTCCTCGATGCCCTCGGCCACGACCCGCAGTCCCATCTCGTGTCCGAGATTGATGGCCGCACGAACGAGGTCGAGGTCGCGTCCCCCGCCGATGCCGCTGAGTTCCGTGATGAACAGACGGTCCAGCTTGAGTTCACCCACCGCGAGGCTGGCCAGATAGGCGAGCGAGGTGAAGCCGGCGCCGAAGTCGTCAATGGACACCACGATGCCCAGGTTGCGAAGGCCCTCGATCACCGACTGGGACAACTCGAAGTTCGAGATGATCGTGGTCTCGGTGATTTCGATCACGAGATTCTCGGTCGGTACTTGGTATCGGTCCAGGAGGCTCGTGATCAGCTCGGTGAAGCCGGGTTCCAACAGGTTCGTCGTCGACACGTTGACCGACACCGCCACGTCGACACCGCCGCGCCGCCACGTCGCACACTGGCGAATGGCCTCGTCGAGCACCCAGGCCGTCAGGGGACCCATGAGATCCGCCTCCTCGGCGAGGGGGATGAACTTGTCCGGGGGGATCATGCCGAGCTCAGCGTGGGTCCAGCGCAGCAGCGCTTCGACCGAGAGGACGCGACCCGTTCGCAGGTTCAACAGCGGCTGGAAGTGCAGCTCGAACGCCCCCTCGTGCACCGCCTTGGTGAGGTCCTCGACCAGTCGGATCTGATCATCGTCCCCGTCCAAGTTCTGATCGAAGAAGACGTAGGCGGTTTGGCCCAACTTGGCCCGGTACATGGCGACGTCCGCGCACCACATGAGCGTGGACGCTTCGGTCGCGTCGCCGGGGTACATGGCGATGCCGATGCTGGCGCCGACACTGGCGCTGATCCGGTGCAGCGAGAAGGGGACCTCGAGCTCGTCGACGATGCGCTGGGCAACCTCCGCCGCCTGCTTCTCGTCAGCGTCCAACAGGACGACACCCAACTCGTCGCCACCGAGGCGCACGACCGAGGAGTCCGGTCCGACCGAGCGCACCAGGCGCGGGCCAAGCTGGCGAAGAAGCTCGTCGCCGGCTGGGTGACCGAACGAGTCGTTGATCTCCTTGAAATGGTTGAGGTCCACGAAGAGGAACGCCAGTCGACGCGGATTCCCCGGTGACTCCTTCTGGTCGGTGAAGAAGGTGTCCAGCACGTGCGTGAGCTGGCGGCGATTCCCGAGGCCGGTGAGCTCATCGGTGTTCGCCTGACGGTGACGCTCCTCGGTCATGATGCGCAGCTGTCGAGCCGACATGGCCAGGCGCACCCCCACCAGGACGAGCGTCGCGATCGCCAAGCCAATGGCCGCCTCACTCACGTGATTGATCGTGCCCACGACCAAAATGACGAGGCAGCCCAGTGCGGCGATCCCCGGCATCACCATGCCCGCCGTCTTCTCGGGCCGCAGGGGTTCAGCCTTGCGCGGTGCGGTCCATACGGACATCGAGATGAGCAGGATGGCGGCGGGCCACGCCGCGGAGTTGACCTCAGCACCGACCGACGTCGCCAGGCGTGACGACTGGAAGATGTTGAACGTATCGCCCAGGACGATGATCGCCAGACCGCTGCCCAGGACGCACCACCCCACGCTCCAGCGACCAACTAGCAGCACAGATCCGCCGATGACCAGCGACAGGAGCAGAAGGTCACCCACCGGATAGGCGAGGTTGACGGCCGTTGAGAGTGACGTTCCCATGGTGAGGTCCAGCACCCGGTGGAACGCGAAAGTGGCACACAGCGCCGCCGAACCGAGGCCCGCGACGACGCCGTCCAGCCAATTCGGGCGCGACAGACGGCCGAGACCCCGTTGCAACATTGAGACGGTCGCCACGTAGGCCAACGGGTAGAAGAGGAGGTAGAAAGCGTCAGCCGTGGAGGGGACGGACGGATTGCCTCCGCCGAGTGACTCAATCGTCAAGAAGGTGTCGCCCATGGCCCACGCCGTCAGTGCGCCGCCGAGAATGAGGACCGCGACACGTCCGGGACGGCGCGCCAGGCCCCGCGCGATGCAGGTGGCGGACGCGATGAATTCGAAGGCGACGATGGACCAACCGTCGAGCCACGTCCAACTGCTGTTGGGACCGCGCACCACCAGGGAGAAGATGTAAGCGAATAAAAAGATCCCCAGTCCCGCGTAGATCATCCACGCGCGCCGGTGCGCGCGTTGGTGACCGGCCGCCCGCTCTTCATCGTTCGTCGCGTTGCGATTCTTGAATTCAACCGCAAGGTCGCTCGCTGGAGTGTTCGGCTCCACGCGTACACGCGATCCTCGACGCCGCTCTCGGGCCAAGGTACTCATCAGGTAATCCTCCCGACACAGTGTGACGCCCTATTGGGGTATTCCTGGGTGGAGTAAGCGTTCCAGAGCAACGACAAGTCCCCGTCGACACATTCCCAACAACCTGAAAATTTATTACATACATTTGATCTCACCGGGGATTGCGATCGCGTCGTCGAGAGAACGCGTGACACCTCGATCTTGCCAGCCCCGTCGTCCGTTACCGTCAGCAGACGTGGAGCTCGAGCACACCGACGACATAGACGAGGCGCTCGAATGGGCGTACAAGCTCGGGGGGCCGGGTGCACCTGCGGCCTTTCTCCTCGCCCCCGCACGCTTCGCGTTCGCCGAGCGATCGGGCGAGTCGTTCGCACTGACTCTGCACGGCCAAGAGTGGTTCGGCGCCGGCTTCGGTCCGAGCCCACCACTACGAAACGAATGGCAGACCTGTTTCATCAGTTACTCGACGCTCGGTGATCGCGTCGGCCGCCTCGTGAGAGGAGACGAGTGGGACTTTTACACTCGCGAGCTGGTCGATGTGCGCACCGGTGGATCGGTGAACGAGGTCACCGGCGCCGTGGCGATCAGCGCACTGCTCTCCGAGCACGCTCCTCATTCCCAGGTCTGGCCCGGTGACCCCGAGGTCGTCGCGTGGTACGGGGTGGACGACGAGGAGGGCCTGGCTAGTGTGGCCGCCCTAGTGCGCTGGGAGTCCGGCCTTCACGTGGTGTCGTCGGTCGCCACGCGTTCGAACGCGCGGGGCCGCGGACTGGCCGAGCGGGTCCTGGTGGGGTTGATGCACGCCGCCGCCGCACGCGGCGTCGTGTGGCTAGGCCTCGGGGTCGCCCACGACAACCTGGTGGCCGAGCGGCTCTACGAACGTACGGGCTTCACCCGTCGCGCCGAGTTCTCCGCGTACCGCTCGCCCGACGTCGGAAGCGCGACCACCTAAAAGCAGGCTGCCAGGTCGAAGAGGAACTGCTGAAGGGTCTGCACCTCGGTCAGGACCTCGGCGTCGGCCGCGGCGAGTTTCTCGTCGGTCAGCAGGCCCCGCGAGACGGCGGTCGCGCGCAGCGCGACCTGCAGCGTGCACAGCCACGCCCACGCCTCTGCGTCGGTGAGGAACTCCTCGTACAAGGTGGCCACCGCGAGTTCGGCGTTGGTCGCGGTCGCCTGTTGGCGCTGCAGTGTGGTGACCGGGTCGTCTTCGTCGCGTGTGGGGTCCACCGGCGCAGTGAGCGTCGCTCCCCACTCGTGGTCGGGGTCACGCTCGGCCGCCACGACGTGCCCGAAGGCCTCGCGGGCAATCGCGCGGCCCACGTCATTGAGTCGCACCTGGACGCGACCGTCGCGACGGCGAACGAAGAGACGGTTGGCGGCCATCACTCGTCCTGCTCGATGGTGCACTGCAGCCCGGCGACCTGGATCTTGACGCAGTAGGACTCGGCGCGCTCGCGCTGTCCGGACCACACGATCGCCCGCCCCTCGTGGTGCACGGTCAGCATGAGTTGAGTGGCCCGGCTATCGGCGTATCCGAAGATGCGCTTGAAAATCACGACGACAACCGTCATCGGAGTGACTGGGTCGTCCCATACGACCACGTTCCAGGGCCGCTGGGTCTCGACGATATCCCTGGTCTCTACGGCTTCATCGGTCGACGCGCCGCTCAATGTCGATGAGTCCACTTCCCTAGTGTCGCAGTTCGCTCGGTCGGGCGAAAGTGGCCCGCTCGTACAATGAAGGGGCAACGACGGGAGATCCAATGAGCGTGACGGAGTGGGTGATCGAGGCACCCGAGCGTCTGCGCAGCGAGATGAATCGGCGCATCCGCGACGCGGCCGGCCTCGCGCACTCCGAGCCGGAGGTCTGTGACGATCCCGACGAGGCGTACACCCCGGTCGACGCCGTGGCGCGTCTCATCCACGGCGACCTGCCCGCGATGATGATCGGGGGCCTGGCGTCACTCTTCTTCGAGATGCTCCACCCGCTCACCATGGCCGGCGTCGACCAGCACTCGCGGTACCGTGACGACCCGCTCAGTCGTGTGCTGCACACCGCCAACTTCATCGGCGCCACGACCTACGGTTCCAAGTCATCGGCTCAGGCGGCGATTCGTCGGGTGCGCGCGATTCACGAGCGCGTGCGCGGCGTGGCCCCCAGCGGCGAGACCTACCACGCGAGCGACCCGCATCTGCTGGCGTGGATCCACAGCGCCGGCGTCGCCATGTTCCTCGCGTCCTACCGGGCCTTCGGGGCCGTGACGATCACCGACGCCGACGCCGACGCGTACGTCCTCGGAGCCGGGCGCGTCGCCCGCGACCTCGGCGCGATCAGTCCGCCGACCAATGTCGCCGAGCTCAACGCGTCGCTCCTGGCCTTCCGACCCGAACTGCGACTGACCGACGAGGCCGTCACCGCTCGCGACTTCATCGCGCGTGGCGTGGTGCGCGGGTTTCACCAGCGCGCGGCCTACCAGTTGGTCGTCGCCGCGTCCTATTCGCTCCTCGAGCCGTGGGCGCGTGAGATGCTGGCCGTCCCGCGGCGCCGGGTGCTCAATCCGCTGGCGGTGCGACCGGCTACCAAGGTTCTCGACGCGGCGGTGCGCCTGGCGGTCCCGCCGGTCACCCCCGCTAGATGGCGAGCGACAGACCTCCGTCGACGACCACGACCTGACCGGTGACGTAGGGCGTCGAGGCGAGCGCCACGATCACGTCGGCGACGTCGTCAGGCTTCCCGGAACGCTGGAGCGGAGCGGCGGCGGCGACAGATCCGCGCACCGTGTCCCAGTCGGCCGTCCACGGCGTGTCAATCAAGCCGGGCGCCACGGCGTTCACCCGCACTTCGGGTCCCACGACCTTGGCTAGAAGCGCCGTCAGATGATTGAGCGCGGCCTTGGAGGCGGCGTAGGGAATCGACGAGCCGGTGGGCCGAACCCCGGCGACCGACGAGACGTTCACGATCGCGCCACCGGTGGCGCGCAACTCGTCCATGGCCGCCACGCACATCTGCCACGTGCCAAAGACGTTGACCTCGAAAATGCGTCGCCAGACGTCGACGCTCGCCGCCTCTAGGTCGCGATGAGGAATGAGCTCGGTGGTGCCGGCGTTATTGACCAACACGTCGAGGCGGCCGTAGCGCTGCTTTATCTCGCTCACCAGACGCTCGCAGTCCTCGGCGACCGAGATGTCCGCACGCACGTAGATCGAATCAGGAGTCGACGCGGCCAGACGTTCTCCAGTCTCGACGCTGCGCGACGAGTTGAACACGACACTGTCGCCCGCGGCGGCGAAGCGCGATGCGGTCGCCTCGCCGATGCCGCTGGTGGATCCGGTCACCACCACGACGCGGCTCACGGCGAGCTACGCCGTAGTCGCCACGAACCAGCCCAGTGCTGACCCGGCTCGAGCACGACGATGTCCTTGCCGCTGCGCAGGGCGTCAGGCGGACAGGTCATCGGCTCGACCGCGACGGAGGTGCGTCGGCGGCCGCGTTCCAGCGAGTCGCCGGTGAAGACCTGCACGTAGGGGAAGTTGCGGTCCATGCTGAGCTCGACCGCACCACCAGCGCTGTCGCGCACCGACACGGTCGCGAGGCCCAGATCGTCGCGGGTCAGTTCGGTGTACGTCACGTCGAGTTCGTGTCCGCTGACGGACTTGGCCCGGGCGAAGTCGAGGTCGACCCCCGCCACCGGCAGGATCTCGCCGGTGGGCAGTCGCCGGTCGTCGACCGCGACGTAAGCCTTGGCCGGCACCGTCAGTTCCACCCCCTCGATGGTGGGCGTGGTGACCGCCAGGTAGGGGTGAAAGCCCAGACCGAAGGGGATCGGGACGTCGTCACGATTGGTGACCGTCGTCGTGACGGTCAGTCCCAGCGAGCCCAAGTGGTAAGCAACGGCGACCTCGGAGAGGAAGGGGAACTCCGGGGTGGGATGCAGCAGGAGCGAGAGTACGCAGCGGTTCTGGTTGACCGCTTCGATGCGGAACGGGCGCCAGCGCACCGTGCCGTGAATGGCGGTGGCGTGTTCGACATCGTCGACCGTCGGCCGCGCCGTGCGCTGGGAGAACGACCACTGGCCGTCGCCCATGCGATTGGGCCACGGATAGAGAAGCTGGCCGCGCGCCCCCGAGGGCACCTCCTCACCGGCGAACCCCTCCACGACCGCGACGCCGCCCTTGACGTAGGTGCGCAGCGTCGCGCCCACCTCGGTGACGACGGCGCGCTGGTCACCGTGGGCGATGGCGAGCTGCTCGCCCGATGGAAGCATCAGTGGGACCACCGTTTCATCACGAGCGCGTAACTCATGACCGTTACTGTACGTCCTATGCGAATCCTGCTCACCAACGACGACGGCGTCGGTGCACCCGGCCTCGCGGTCTTGGCGCGCCACGTCGCGCGATGGATCGAGGACTGCCCCCCGGGCGAAGACCGCGACGCCCTAATCGTCGCCCCGCACACCAACCACTCGGGGATGTCCTCAGCCGTCGGTGACGTCTTCGAGCACCCGTCCGTCGCCTACCGGCGACACCGGATCACCGGCGCCGAGTCGATTCCCACGTACGCCCTCGAGGCGCCGCCGGCGTTGTGCGCGATCCTCGGCGCCCTGGGGAGCTTCAACGTGACCCCCGACGTGGTGCTCTCGGGCATCAATGCCGGGGCCAACGTCGGGCGTAGCGTTTTGCACTCGGGCACCGTCGGCGCCATCTTGACTGGCGCCCAGCTCGGCCTCTCCGGCATGGCGGTCTCGGTCCAGTGGGGCGACGAGGTCCACTTCGAGACGGCGGCGGCCGTGGCCATCGAAGTCCTGGAGCACCTGATCGCGGCACCTGCGCGAACTCTCCTCAACCTCAACGTACCCAACCTTGCGGCCGCCGACCTACTCGGCGTGCGACGCGGACGCATCTCGGCCGCGGGCATCGTGAAGTCGGCCGGTCCGCTGGCCGGCGGAGAGGCCCTGGGAGAAGAGGGCGAGCTTCCGTTGCGCCTCGGCGCGGCGACGCCCCAACTCGGCGACGTCAGCGACGAGGCGGCCGACGACGACGGCGCGCTACTGGTCGCGGGCTACGCCTCGCTCACGCCGCTGCGGGGACCACACGAGGACACCGACCCCGCGATCGACGAGACCATACGCGCGGCGCTAGCGGCTATCTCCGGACACCTCGCGGCTCAGCGCTAGTCGTCGTCGCGTTGTTGTCGGCGCTCCTTGAGCCGTGACCGAGCCTTCTTGCTATCCAGGCGACGTTCCTTGGACGCTCGTGTTGGTCGCGTCGCGCGTCGTGGCGCGCGCGGTGTGAGAGCGTCGGCAACGCGTCGAGCCAACTGATCGAGGGCCGCTTCGCGGTTGGCCGACTGGGACCGGAACCGCCCTGCGCTGGACCTCACTACCGGTCCAAACCGCTCGATCAGGACGGCGCGGTCTGCACCACCGAGCGTGGTTGACGCCTCCACGTCCAGCGAGGCGATGACCCGCGTGAGGGACCGATTGGCGTGCTGTCCTCCTGGTCCTCCCGACGTGGTGACGCGGATCGCCACGTCGCTCGCCGGTATCAAACGTCGGGGTCCGATCACCAGCGATCCGTCGTCGCGCGCGTGCGCGCGGACGCGTTCGCGGTCCGAGGATCGGCGCGATGCGGAAGGAACCCCCGGGGGAGTCGACGCAGTCGCCACGCTGGCCACGCTACGGCCATTCCGGAGTCGACCGGTAGATTGGTCGGGGAGAAGGTGAGCACAATGTCCACGATTCCGCATTACATCGGCGGCCGCGCGCGCACGGCCACGGGCGTTATTCCCGTCTACAACCCTGCGACCGGCGAGGTCGCCTCTCACGCGCCGGTCGCTGACGAGGCTCTGCTCGATGAGGTCGTCGACCTGGCCCGCGAGGCCTTCGCGTCGTGGCGCCTGTCGTCACTGTCGTCACGCACGAACATCCTGTTCACGTTCCGCCAGCTCCTAGTGCGCCACGCGGACGAGCTGGCCGCGCTGCTCACGGCCGAGCACGGCAAGACCATCGTTGACGCCCGCGGAGAGCTGGCCCGCGGTCTGGAGAACGTGGAGTACGCCTGCGGACTCACCGAGCACCTGAAGGGAGACTTTTCCACCCAGGTGGCCGACGGCGTCGACGTCCACTCGGTGCGCGAGCCGGTGGGTGTGGTTGCCGCTATCACCCCGTTCAACTTCCCCGCCATGGTGCCGCTGTGGATGACCGCCAACGCCCTGGCCAGCGGCAACGTGGTCATTCTCAAGCCCTCCGAACGCGATCCCTCGGTCTCGGTGCGTCTGGGAGATCTGCTCACCGAGGCCGGCCTCCCCGACGGCGTGTTCAACGTCGTGCACGGCAACGCCGATACGGTCAACGCACTGTTGGCGCACCCCGGCGTCGACGCCGTCAGCTTCGTCGGCTCAACTCCGGTGGCCCGACACGTCTACCTGGAGGCGACGTCGCACGGCAAACGCGTCCAAGCCTTGGGCGGGGCCAAGAACCACATGGTCGTCCTGCCCGACGCTGATCTGGACGTCGCCGCGGACGCGGCGATCAACGCGGGCTTCGGTTCGGCCGGCGAGCGGTGCATGGCCATCAGCGTCGTCGTGGCCGTCGGAGCGATCGCGGACGACCTCGTCGAGCGCATCGCCCAGCGGATTGACAAGCTCACCGTGGGGCCGGGCGACGACCCGGCCAGTGACTTTGGCCCCCTCATCACCCGCGAACACCGCGACCGCGTCGCGAGTTACGTCAGCGGCGCGCCGGCCGACGGGGTGTCGGTGGTACGCGACGGGACGGAGCTGGCGGCGCGCCCGGGCTTCTTCCTCGGTCCCTGCCTGCTCGACGGCGTGCGGCCAGGGACCCGGTCCTACGACGACGAGATCTTCGGCCCGGTGTTGGGCGTCGCGCGCGTCGACAACTACGCCGAGGCCGTGGCGATGGTGAACGCGAACCCGTACGGCAACGGCGTGGCCATCTTCACCCGGGACGGCAACGCGGCGCGTCTGTTCGCGCGCGACGTGAGCGTTGGCATGATCGGCGTGAACGTGCCGATTCCCGTGCCCATCTCGGCGTACTCCTTTGGTGGTTGGAAGAGTTCTCTCTTCGGCCACTCGCACATCTACGGTCCCGAAGGCTTCGCCTTCTACACCCGCGCCAAGGTCGTGACCACCCGCTGGCCTCAGCCGTCGGACTCCCAGATCGACCTCGGCTTTCCCACCACCCGGTAGGTCGTGATCGCCGCCGTCGCGCCAGCGTGGAACTGGCTGGAGGCGGGTTTCAAGGAGAGCGCGGCGATGGTGTGGATGACCTTCTGGCCCCTCGTGCTCGGTTTCACCCTGTCCGGGATGGTCCAGAGCTTCGTCGAACGTGACGGCCTGCGCGCAAGTTTGGGACGAACCTCGCCGGCCTCGGTCTCGCGCGCGACGGCGCTGGGCATGATCTCCTCGTCGTGCAGTTACGCCGCCAGCGCGATGTCTCGCGCGCTCTTCGTGCGAGGAGCGTCGTGGCCCAACGCGCTCGTCTTCATGGTGGCCTCCACCAACCTCGTGATCGAACTCGGTCTCGTGCTCTACCTACTGTTGGGCTGGCCGTTCGTCGTCGCCCAGTTCGTCGGCGGGGTCCTCATGGTCGCCGCTCTGGCCCTGCTCACCGGCGTGGCGTTCTCGCCGACCGCCCAAGCGCGACTGCGCGATCGAGCGATTGGTGACTCGGCGCCGGCGTCGAGCGCGTCCACGCCGTGGCGCCAGCGCGTGCGCTCGGCGGACGCCTACCGCGGCGCGGCGCGATTCGCGTGGGGTGACCTCACGATGCTGCGGCGTGAGCTGCTCGCCGGGTTCGTCATCGCGGGGTTCCTCGTCGTCCACGTACCCGCCGCTTGGTGGTCCGACATCTTTTGGACGGGCCACGGGTGGCTGACCACCCTCGAGAACGTCCTCATCGCCCCGCTGCTGGCGGTGATCTCCTTCGTCTGCTCGGTGGGCAACATCCCACTCGCCGCCGCGCTGTGGTCCCACGGCGTGGCCTTCGGGGGTGTGGTCAGCTTCATCTTCGCCGACCTCGTGACCCTGCCCCTGCTCTTCATCTACCGGCGCTTCTACGGGGGACGCGTGGCGTGGCGACTCTTCGCGCTGCTGTGGCTGGTGATGAGCGCGGGTGGTCTGGCGGTCGACGCGCTCTTCCACGCGGTCCGGGCCGTACCCGCCACGCGCCACAGCCCGGCGCTGCGCGGCGAGTTCCCCCTCGGCGCCACGCTGGTGCTCAACATCGCTGCCGCGGTCCTGCTCGTGGCGGTGGCGTGGGCCGCGCGACGGCGCCACGACAGTCACGACACAGCCCGCGACCCGGTGTGCGGCATGACCGTCGACGTGCACTCCCCCGCGGCGGTGCGCGACCGTGACGGCAGGACCTTCTACTTCTGCTCGCCACGTTGCGCCGAGCGCTTCGACGCGAACGCCGACATCGCGTCGAGCGCGGACGAGGTCACCGACCCGGTGTGCGGAATGACGGTCGATCCGGCGACGGCCCTCGCGTGGCAAGACGCGGCGGGGGTCATCCACTACTTTTGCTGCGAGGGCTGCCGGGTGAGCCATCAAGCGGCGTCGACAACGTTGGGGGTTGAGACCGGGCACGCCCACGGGGGGCCGGGAGATGTCTAAACGTCATTCGAGCGTGCGCGCCTACGGCGTCCTGATCGACGCGGGACGGATCGTGCTGGTGCGCTCGAGCAATCCACGACACGACCCTCCGCTGTGGTGGCTCCCGGGGGGCGGCATCGACTTCGGCGAGTCCCCCGAGTCGACCCTGCTGCGCGAGTTCCGCGAGGAGACGGGACTGGTGGTGCGCCAACCCGAGTTGCTGGTGGTGACCAGCGACATGCGCCGGCGCGACAACGGCGACCAGATCCACACGGTGCGGATCAGCTACACGGTTGAGCACGAGAGTGGCGAGCTGACCCACGAGGTGGACGGCACCACCGACCGAGCGGGGTGGTTCGCCATCGAGGACTTGGCACAGCTGCACCTGGCGGACTACGCGCACGCCGCGATCGCCGCCGCTCAGGCGAAGTAGCGCGCCGGCATCTCTCGCTTGAGGAACTTTCCGGCGGCGTTGCGCGGCAGGGGCTCATCGGTGAACGCGACGCGCTCCGGCATCATGTACGCCGCGAGTCGGGTCGCCAGAAAGTCGTGCAGCTGGGCCGCGCTCAGGCTGGATCCGCGTCGGACCACGATTGCTCCCGCCACCACCTCGCCGAGGCGATCGTCGGGCAGTCCGAAAACCGCGGCCTCCACCACGGCGGGGTGCTCGTAGATGGCGGCCTCGACTTCAGCCGGGTAGATGTTCTCTCCTCCGCGCAGGATCATGTCCTTCACGCGGTCCTCGATATAGAGGTACCCGTCGCCGTCGATGCGCCCGATGTCACCGGTGCGCAACCAGCCGTCGACCAGCACCTCGGCCGTGTCGTGCGAGCGGCCCCAATAGCCGCGAAACATGGTGGGTGACTTGAGGAAGATCTCGCCGTTCTCATCCACCCCGAGCACTCCTCCCTGCGGGTCACGGATCTGGACGTCCATGACGATCGTCGGCACCAGGCCGGTCGAGGTCGGATGCGCGACGTAGTCGTCGCCGGAGTTACCCGGTCCGTAGGCGTTGGTCTCGGTCATGCCGTACCCGAGGTTCGGACGTCCACGCGAGAACGACCGCTCGACGCGCGAGACGAGTACGGGGGGCGCGGGAGCTCCGCCGCCGCCCACTGAACTCAGCGACGACGTGTCGTAGTCGCCAAAGCGAGGAGACTCCACGAGGTCCCACGACTGGGTGGGCACGCCAACGAAGGCGGTCACACGATGCTGCTCGATGAGCTGGAGCGCTCGCTCGGGTTCCCAGCGTTGCATCATCACCAACTTGAAGTGCCACGAGAAGCACGACATCATCACCGGGATGCAGCCCGTGACGTGAAAGAGCGGCACGATCAAGATGAAGCACGGCGGATAGAGCGACGGTGTCGCCGGATCCTCGCGACGCAGGTCGTCGATCGCGGCGCGCGACGTGAACGCCATGATCGACTGAGTGATTGCCCGGTGCGTGGATACCGCGCCCTTGGGAACGCCCGTGGTGCCCGACGTGTAGAGGATCGTGGCGTCCATGTCCGGCCCGATCGTGACCTCGGGCATCGTCGCGCCGCGCTCGACGACGTCGCTCCATCGTTCGATCCCCGTGGTGAGGGTACGCCCCTCGGGCAACCGCACACTGAGAACATGCACGCCGGCGCGCACGCACGGCCGCTCGGCCCGATCGGTGCGCTCGGCGTCGGCGATGAGGACGCTCATCTTCGAGTCCTCGATGGCGAAGGCGATCTCGTCCTCGACCCACCAGGCGTTGAGCGACACCGAGACGGCGCCGATCGACACGATCGCGGCGAACGAGATGACCCATTCGGGCAGGTTGCGCATCGCGATGCCCACTCGATCGCCTGGCCGGACGCCGTAATGGTGCACCAGCGCGTGCGCCAGGGCGTCGACCTCCCCCATGACGTCGTTGAAGCTCCACTCCTCATCCTCGTACACGATGAACGTCGCGTCGATACCTCTGGCGGTGTCGAAGAGTTGCTTCAGGTTCTGGGGCGCATTTCGAAACGCTCGCTGGGTGGCGCCGTCGATCTTGACCTCGACCACCTCGAAGGGCTGACCCGCGGCACTGACCTCGGCGATCGCCGCCGCGAAACCTAATGGCACGTGCCTCCCTCCGAGCAGGGAAATCCTACGCGGGCGTCACGAGCACTTAGGGCACACTGACTTCGCCGATGAGACATCACCCCTTCATCGACGACGAAAGAAATCGTCGGAGCCCGTGACTTGTGATCACGACGGCCCGAGGAACTACTGAAGGGAGCAGTCCGGTCGACCTACGAAAGAACGGGGGTGGCGCCGGCGGCCTTCGCGGCCATGCGTTCGACGGTGGCCCCGAGGCGCTCCAGAACGCTCGCCAGGTCCACGCGCGCACGCTCGGCCTCCGCGGACAGTCCGTCCAGGTGGCCCACATCCCACAGGCTCAGCACCGGGTCCAGAACATCTCGTAAGTACTGACCGAGGCCGTAGATGCCCTCGCGCGCGATACGCACTGCGTGGCGCGTGAAGCTGGGAATGCCGGTGCCGGGCATCGCGAACGCGCTGACCTGGCGCGCGGCGGCGATCATCATGGTCGATGGGTCGATCGCGAAGGCGGCCAGCGCGAGGTCCCGATAGAAGAGGTAGTGCTTGGTCTCGTCACCGGCCACTAGGCCCAGGACGTTGCGCCCGGTCTTGTCGTCCTTGGGCAGGTGCGCGCCGGTGTTGCGGTGCGCGATCTGGGTCGCGCGCTCCTGGAACGAGACGTAACAGATGAGGTCGGCCATGGATTCGGGCTCCGGCACCTTGCCCAGGGACATCTGGACGCGCCGTCCGTCCTCGAGCAGCGTCGGGTCGATGCAGCGGCTGATGTGGACCCAGTCACGAATCACCATCGAATGGCGGTTCTCCTCCATGGTCCACTGGTGGTTCCAGTCCAGGATCGGATGACCCTTGGGGGCGTGGGACAGCAACGTGTTGGTGTAGTACGGCAGGTTGTCCTCGGTCAGGAGGTTGACGTAGATCGAACTGCGCACGCCGTCGGGCAGCGGATAGTCCGACGGTGACCAGGGATGTTCGCCGAAGTCCTCGCCGCTGCCCCAGTCGATCTGCTCGTGCGGGTACCACAGGCGCGGAGCCTCCAAGTGGCGGTTATAGAGACGTTCTACGTCTGGCGCTAATTCGGTAATGAGATCAGTACGTCCAGCGCCCAAGAGCTTCGGTGACAAGGCGACACCTTCCATGGCCGCGACGCAGCCGTACTCAGCGTAACCGCCTACCACACCTCTCCCCGCGCGGTGGCCATTTCTTGTGAGGTACATCACAAAGGCGCCAGTAGCGTGACGTGCCTATGCGGATCGTTGATTCTCTGGTTCCGCTCGACTTTCGACGATCCCTCACTCCACAGTTGCGGCTTTTCTATGCCTCCACGTTCTTCTCGAGCCTTGGCCGTGGCCTGACACTGTCGCTCTTCGTGGTCTACCTGCACAATGTGCGTGGCTTCTCCACCACCTTCTCGACGGTGCTGCTCGCGTCGTGCGCCGTGGCGGGTCTGGCCACGAGTCCGGTCTGGGGCTCTATGACCGACCGGTTCGGACCGATGAACGTTCTACTGGTCTCGTTCGTGGCCGAGGCCGGCGCGCTCGTCGGCTGGGCATACGCGCGAAGCGCGCGCGAGGCGGTCGTCTACGGCCTCTTGGTGACGGTACTGGGCGGTGGTGGCTGGGGCCCAATGTTGACGATGCTCAGTCGGATGGTCCCCGACGACCAGCGCCAGCGTGCCTTCGGCGTCAACTTCATGCTGATCAACCTGGGAATCGGCTTCGGTGGTCTGGTCTCGGCGTCCATCGTCGACCTGCATCGGCCCGTGACCTTCACGGTGCTCTACCTGTTCAATGCCGCGGTCACGCTCGTGACCGCGGCGATCCTGCTGCCGATTCGCCGCCACGGCGGTCCGGTGACCGAGCACCACGACGATCCGGTGAAGAGCGCGGAAGGGTGGCGTGTGGTCGCTCGCGACCGTCGTCTCATCGTGCTGGTGGTGGCATCGCTGGTCCTCCTCACTGGCGGCTACGGGTCCCAAGAAGCCGGATTCAGCCTTTTCATCGTCAACAACCTGCACCTCAGCGTGCACGTCATCGGCATCATCTTCTTCTTCAACACCTCCACGATCGTGCTCGCCCAACTTTGGGTGCTCAATCGGATCGAGGGCCGCAGTCGCGCGAGGGTGATGGCCATCGTGGGCGTCCTGTGGTTCGTCTTCTGGGCCATCTTGGACGTGACCTTGGCGCTGCCCCCGGTACTCACCGTGACCTCACTCTGCGCGGCAATGGTGATCTTCGCCATCGGCGAGACGATGTTGTCGCCCACCGGCTCGGCCATCGTCAACGAGATCGCGCCCGAACACCTGCGCGGCCGCTACAACGCCGCACTCGGTCTGACCTGGGGCGTGGGGGCCAGCACGGCTCCGATCATCGTGGCCCTGTACTTTGACAATCACCTGAGCAACTGGTGGCCGTTAAGCGTCGGCGTGCTCGCCCTGGCGAGTTCCGCGCTGATGCTCAACCTGCGCCATCACCTCAACGATCGCGAGGATGGACGACGCCCGCGAGTGGCGCCACGCGCGGATGTGCTCCCGGACGCGCCGCGCGACCCCCTGTAATCTTCAAGCCAGCAAGGACGCTCGACTCCGGCGCCCGAGCGCCGGCGCGAAGGGAGAGATCCAATCGTGCTGACCACTGACGGTCGGGCCGCGCGTGGGCCACTGCTAGCGCTGCTCGGCGTCGCCGGGGCCGTCGGGTCGTTCGGCGTGGTCCTGGCCGGTGCTTCGGTCGGGTCGATCCCGCGTCCTCACTCGTATCGGTGGTGGCTGCACCTGGGTGGACTCAGTCACGATCGCGGATACCTCGTGCTGTACGCAGCGCTCGGCGTGTTGACCCTCTCCTGGATCGGCGTCGGCGTCGTCGCGCGCGCCGGTGAACTCACGGTTCGACGTGCCTGGGCCCTGCTGGCGCTGTGGGCGACGCCGCTCTTCGTGGGCGCGCCGCTCTTCAGTCGCGACGTCTACAGCTACGTGGCCGGCGGTGTGCTGGCCCGACGCGGCTACAACCCGTACGTGGCGTCCCCGCACCACCTGGCCGGTGGCCCGCTCTACGCCTCGATCGCTCAGGTGTGGCGCCACTCGCCGTCGCCCTACGGACCGCTATTCGAACTGGCGTCGCGCGTCACGGCGATGGCCGCCGGTCACTCCTTGATGGTCCAGGTCATCGCCTTTCGCGCGCTCGAACTCATTGGGGTGGCCACGCTCATGGTCGTGCTGCCACGGCTGGCCCGGCACTTCGGCGCCGACCCCGGCGTGGCCCTCTGGTTAGGTGTCCTCAGCCCGTTGGGACTGATGAGCGCCGTGAGTTCGGCGCACAATGACACACTCATGCTCGCGCTCATGGCCGTGGGACTCCTGTTCGCGACCGGCCGGCACCGCGCCTCGGCGGCCGCATTCTTCGCCCTGGCGGCCACCTTCAAACTCCCCGCGCTGGCGGGACTCCTCGTCCTCTACGCCGTCCCGTGGCGCGGCGCCGACGTACGAATACGCCTGAGATTGGCGGGTGAGGCCGTCGTTGTCACGGTCGCGGTCTTCGTCGGCGCGACCGGCCTGGCCGGTTACGGCTGGCGCTGGCTCAGCCCCAGCGCCCTCACGATCCCCACCGAACTGCACGTCCTCATCACTCCGGTGGTCGCGGTCGGGGTGTTGGTGGCGAGCTCGGTGCACGCGTTGGGCGACCACGCGCCAACCCGGTCGGTGGTCACGCTTATTCAGCACGTCGGCGAGGTCCTCGCCCTCGTCGGTATCGTCGTGGTGGTGTTACGCACCCGCGCTGACAGTGTCGTACGTGGGCTCGGCGTCATCCTGCTCGTGGTGGTCTGGCTCAGTCCCACCGTGTGGCCGTGGTATTTCTGGTGGGGCCTGGCGGCACTGGCGGTGACCGGCGCGCAACGCTCTACCTTCCTCGCTCTCATCGCCGGCGCCGCCATGCTCCTCGTGGGCCCGGGCGGCAGCCCGATGATCGCCGGCGACGGCTTCTTCGTCGCGGGACCGCTCGTGATTCTCGCCGCCGTCTGGTTCCTCACCTCCGGAAAATGGCGTCCGGTCCTGGCCGGAGTCGACCGTGTCGGCTGACACCATGACGAGGCCGCCGACCACGACGCGCTGGTCACGCTCGCCCCTCGCGCCGGGAGCTGCTGTCTACGTCGCCGTGCGGATCATCACCGTTGTCTTCATCGCACTGGACGACTTGGGCACGCACCGCGGTCTGGTACAGCACCTCTCGAGGTGGGATGGCAAATGGTTCCTGCTCGCGGCCAACCACGGATGGCCGAGTCACCTGCCAATGGTCCACGGCCACGTGGCGGCCAACCCCATCGCATTCTTTCCGGTCTTCCCCCTCATGATGCGCGCGTTGAGCGACATCACCGGACTCTCGCGCGCGGTGGCGGGTCTGTGGATCAGCGGCGTGACTGGCCTGGTGGCCGTCGTCGCCGTGGGCATGTTGACGCGCGTCGTGGCCGACGACGCAGCGGCGCGACGCGCGGCGATCCTCTTCGCGCTGGCGCCCGGGAGTTTCGTGTTCTCGATGATCTACAACGAGGGTCTGGTCATCACGCTCTCGGCGATTGGCCTGTGGGCCTTGCTGCAACGGCGCTGGTGGGTCGCGGCGCTCGTCGGCGCGGTCGCCACGGCGACGTCGCCGACAGCGCTCGTCTTCGTGGTGGTCGCCGCGTGGTCGGCGGGTCGCGCCATCGCGCAACGACGCGAGTGGATCTCGCTCGTTGCTCCATTCGGTTCGCTCGTGGGATTCGCGACCTGGATGGGGTACCTGTGGGCGCACACCGGCACACCACGGGCATGGCAGTTGACGGAGCGCGGTGGTTGGCACAGTTACCCGTCGCTGATGTACCCGGTGCACGTGCTGGTCAAGTTCGTCACCAATCCGCTGTCACCCACGATGACCGGCCAGATCCTGGTCGCCGGCACGGTGGCCAGCGTCGCGGGACTGGTGGTCGTGATTCGCCAGCACCCACCCACCGAGCTCGTGGTGTACGCCACCGCCGCCGTTATCCTCTACGCCGCGTCGGCGCCGGTGGGAATGCGTCCACGACTCGTCATGCTGGCCTTTCCCCTCACGATGGCCGCGGCCACGCGCTGGAGCGGCCGCACCTACCGGGTGCTGGTGGTGTCGTCGGCGCTCGCCCTGGCCCTAATGACCTTTGAGACGCTGTGCTCGTGGGCGGTGTTCCCGTGAGCGTCGGCGCACCGTCGCACCTGGCCGAGCGCGCGGGCTGGAGCCTGGTGTGGCTGGCCGTCGCGACGATCGGCAGCGACGTGTGGGGCAACTGGTCGGGCTGGCCGGGCCTGGCGTTCGTCACGCCACTGCTCGTTCTGATCGGACTGGCGGGCACCGTCATGATCTGGACCGTCCGAGACCCGACGACTCGTCGCTGGAACCGATTCGGACTGGCGGCGTCGACCGGCACCTTCGCGGTGATCGGTGGGGCCGACATCGCCTCGCGGCACGTCTACTCCACCGATTCGGCGGCGTTCAACGACGTGGCCGCGACGCTGCTGGCGCACGGCCACAACCCCTACACCTCATCCCTACACGGGGTGGCGAACCTGCTGCACGACTCGCCGGCGTACTGGACCTACCTGCTGAGCGGTGGGCACGTGACCCAGGTGTCGTATCCGGCGGGAGCCTTCCTGCTGCAGGCCCCCCTGGTCGCACTGGGTCTTCACCACCTCTCGACCGACTGGCTCGACCTGGCGGCGTGGATCGCAACGATCGTGCTGCTCTACCGCTTCCTGCCGGCCGCGCTGCGCTGGGTGGCTCCTCTGCTGGGCCTGGCCGGCACCTACTTCTTCTCCTTCGCCGACGGAGGCACCGACGCGCTCTTCCTGCCGTTCCTCGTCCTGGCGGTGTGGCGTTGGGACCGATTCGTCACGCCGGGCACCTCGCGCCTGTACCGGTGGCTGAGCCCGGTGGCGCTCGGCGTCGCGTGCTCGGTCAAACAGTCCCCGTGGTTCTGCGTGCCCTTCATTGTGCTCGCGGTGGCCCTGGAGGCCCGCGCCGTCGGCGGTGGCGTCGCGCGCACAACCACCCGCTACGCGTTGTGGCTGTTCGGCACCTTCGGTGTCATCAACGTGGCCTTCATTCTCTGGAACGCGGCGGCGTGGTGGCACGGCGTCATGCTGCCCCTGGTCTCGCCACTGGTGCCCGACGGCCAGGGTCTGGTGACCCTCGCCCTGCACGGCGCGACCGGCGGCGTGGACCTGCGGCTCCTGTGGATCGCCGCCGCCCTGCTCGGCGTGACATTGCTCACTGCACTGGCGCTGTGGTTCACGCAACTCAAACGCGTCTGGCTCTTCCTCGTTCCGATCGTCCTGTTCGTGCCGGGGCGCAGTCTGTCGAACTACCTGTTGGACTTCTTTCCCGTCGCGCTCATCGCCGCACTCAGCGTCGCCAAACCCGAGCGCGAGCCGATTGCGTTGGCGCGTCGCGTGCGCCTGGGCCTCGTCGCGTTGCCGTTGGCCGCGACGGCGGCGGTGGCGTCATTGTCTCTCGTGTCGGCCCCGTTGAATGTGCGGGTGGAATCCGTCGCTACGGGACCCGGCTACGCGTCCTTCAAGTGGATCGTCTTGAGCGTGCGAAATGACACCGGACGTGCGATCGCCCCGCGGTTCATGATCACCGTGGCTGGGGGCCATCCCACTGGATTCTGGCCGGCCACGTCCAGCTCCGGCCATAACCCCCTCGCGCCCGGCGCCACGGAGAAGGTCGTGATACGACCAGGGTCCTTCACCTGGGCGCCGCACCGCGGCACCTACTGGCTCGTCAGCGCCTACACCTCATCGCCGGATGCGGTGTCCACGTCAGCGCCGCAGCGCTGGCCGTACGGGCCGCGCTAAGCCGAGGGCCGAACCGAGAGCTCGGCCAGCGCGGCGTCAATGCACCCCGACCAGTCGAGACCCTCAGTGGACGTCCCCTCGTCGTGCAGGGCGCGTCGCTCGGCGCGGAGGCGCCGAGCGACCTCGCCGAGACCGGACGGCAACGAGTGGGCCGCGTCGTCGCGCACCCGACGAGCCAACGCCGGCGACGCACCCTCGGTCGACACCGAGACGGTCACGTCACCGTCGCGGTGCACCGCGGTAAAGAAGAAGCTCGAGCGCACCGGGTCGTCCACCACGTTGACCAGCACGTTGCGCTCGCGGGCCTCGGCCACCACGGCGTCGTCGACGTCGCCGCGTCCCGTCGCGCACACCACGAGGAGGGTGTCGGTGAGGTCCCCGTCGCGGTAGTCGCGCGCCACCAGGTCGGCACCGGGCGGCAGGTCGCCGGCGACCTCGGGCGAGATGACGGTCACGACCGCGCCGCTCTGAGTCAGCTGGTGCGCCTTGCCGACGCCGATACGTCCGGCGCCTACGACGACGACGCGCCGTCCCGTCAGGTCCAGCACCAGCGGGAACACTACGCACCCGCCGCCGTGGCGCCCAACGGCGACGGCATGAGGCCGAGGTCGAGTCCGGCGACGGCCCCGATCACGATGACCGCGGGAGCCGCGACATCGATCGACGCCAGCTCGGCTAGTCCACAGCGCACCGTGCGCTGTGAATCGGTGGAGGCTCGTTCGATGACCGCGACCGGCGTCGTCGGATCGAGCCCACCCGCAATCAAGTCGTGCGCAATCGTCGCGCGACGGGCCACACCCATTAACACCACCAACGTCGTCGTCGCGTCGGCGAGACGGGTGAAGTCGGTGGCGACGCCACCCTCGCTCGTCGCCGTGACAACCGTGACGCCCGAGGCGAGTCCACGATGCGTCACCGGCACGCCGGCCAGAAGTGGACCGGCGAACACTGACGAAACACCCGGCACGACCTCGACGGCCAGGCCCGCTGCGCGCAACGCCTCGACCTCCTCGCCACCGCGTCCGAAGACGAACGGGTCACCACCCTTGAGGCGCACGACGCAGTCGTGGTCGCGCCCCAGGGTCACCAACAGTTGATTGATGGACTCTTGCGTGTCACCGTCTCCGGGCGTTTTGCCGACGTCGACGAGCGCCGCGCCGGGTCGCACCAAGTCGAGGACCTCGCGGCTCACCAGTCGGTCGTGCACGACAACGTCGGCGCGGGCCAGCAGCGCTTCCGCGCGCCGGGTCACGAGGTCAGCGTCACCGGGTCCCGCGCCGACCAGGTGGACCGTCATTGCGGGCCAATCCGGTGCACGAAGTCACCGAACGCTTCGTCGGCGTGGCCTTCGTCGCGCCAGCGATCGAGCATCGGCGCAAGTGCGGCGGGCAGCTCTTCCAGGGTCAGCTTCTCGGCGTACAGCGAGGCCAGGCGGTCCCCGCGGGGTCCGCCGCCCAGGTAGAGGTCGTAGGTGTTCTTCGTTCGCCCGACCACACCCACTTCGGCCACCGCAGGTCGCGCGCAGCCGTTGGGACAGCCCGTCATGCGAAGTTGCAGCGGCCGGCGTGCGAGACCCCGCACGTCGAGGGCGCCCTGGACCGCGTCGACGACCTGGGGCAGCCGACGCTCGGCCTCAGCGAGCGCCTGGCTGCAGGTGGGCAGCGCCGGGCAGGCCAGCGCCGTACGCTCCACGGATCCCAGTTCTTCGACGGGCCGGACGCCGTACGCGGCGAGGAGCGCGTCTACCTCTCCTCGCGCGGCGTCATCAATCCCCGCCACGACGAGATCCTGTTGCGCGGTGATGATGAAGGACAGGTCGAAGCGGTCGGTCAATTGGCGCAGCGCCGTGCGCAGCGCCACGCCGTTCATGTCGCGCACGCGACCGGCCCCCACGCGAATCCCGAGGCGCCAGGTTCCGTCGTGGTCGGCGCGCCACCCGAGGTGATCGTCGACAGCCCCGATGAACAGCTCGGGCGCCTTGCGCAGTGGCGAGCCGAGATGCGACTCGACCTCACCGGCGAAGGCCTCGAGTCCGATGTCGGCGACGATGTACTTCATCCGGGCCCGGCGCCGGTTGGTGCGGTCCCCGAGGTCACGGTACGTCGCCAGAATCGCGCGGATGAGGTCGTCCAGTTCGTCGTCGGTGACGAAGGTGAGCGGGTCGCCCAGTCGCGCAAAGGTATCGGGCTGCGCGTAGGAGCGCCCCAAGCCCCCACCGACGACGACGGTGAACCCGTCTCCGAGTTCGTCGCCTACGCCGGGTATGAGGCCGATGTCCTGGGCGAAGACGTCCACACAGTTCTCGTCCGGGTGCGCGACGGCAATCTTGAACTTGCGCGGCAGGTACGTCTCGCCATAGAAGTCGTGCTCGGTCTCGATGGGGTGCTCGGCCACTCGCTCGCCGTCGACGAAGATCTCCCAGTGCGCGGCCGAACGAGACTTGAAGGTGCGCGCCAGTCGCGCCGCCGTCTCGGCCAGTCGCGCGTGGGGACCACTACCCAGGTCTGGGCACATGACGGTATTGCGCACGACGTCGCCACAGCCCCCGAACGACGTCATCAGATGTGCGTCGAGCTCCTGGGCCATCGGGCGCAGTCCCTGTTTGGCCACGCCGTGGAACTGCACGGCCTGACGCGTGGTGAGACGGATCGAGCCATCGGCGATGGTCGTGGCGACGTCGTCAAGACTTCGCCACTGCTCGCGAGTCAGGCGACCGCCGGGAGTCGCCACGCGAATCATGTAGATGTACTCGAGCGGCAACTTGGCCAACGCGCGCTCTCGGCGCACGTCGCGTTGGTCCTGGGCGTAGATCCCGTGAAACTTGAGGAGGTGCTCGGAGGGTCCGTCGACGTTCGGCGCCTCTGAGGACAACTGGGCGGCAAGGTCACCGCGCAGGTGATTGCTGGTGCGCTTGATCTCCTCTTCGGCTGTCAAGACCTTGTCGGCGCTGGACATGCGGGGGGCCGCTCTCCTTGGTTGAGGGGTGAATCACGACTAATCCTATCTACATAGTCATAATTCAAACAAGCAGAAAAACAAAGGTTTTTAGTGAGAGGCCTTCCCAGGAACTGACCACGAGGTTCAGGGAACCCTGACCCCCTACGTCGGGGCCATTACCGAGGTGGCGTCTCGCCAGCGGGCCCGAACGCACCGGCCGGGCGAGGAAACCCGCATCTAGGTCGTCAAGATCTTCGATCGGGCGCGCACCGCCCTGTGACGTGACCGACTGGTTCCGCCACGACTTCGACCGTGCCGTCGCCCGCGCGACGTGGTCGAACGTGAAACGAGGTGGTGCCTACTTCGCCCAGGGCACGGCTTCACCCGTGCGCTTGAAGAGACGGAACGAGATGATGACCTGAACTATCCCGGCCAGAAGTGTCAGGTAGATCCCGATGCGCGCACCCTCATTGAAGGACGACCCGCTGTAGGAGTACCGGGGCAACGTGACCCACTTGATGACGACCAAGAGCGCACCGAAAACTGACAACCCGAGAACCGTCACGCCCGGACCGAACGACGTCTTGGGCATCTCAGAACCCGATCGCAGCATCACCAGATACACACCGGCGGCGATGATCAGGATCGCGCCGAACCAACCTAGGAATCCAGCGCCGAAACCGTTCGTCGACCAGCTGAAGCCCAACTCCGACACTCCCAGCCAGGGCAGGAACAACGAGATGTGCGTCACCACACTGGCCCCCGCCACGATCCGATCCAAGCTGTCCAACTTGCTCAAGTCCATTGCCGCCATGCGTCCCCCTAGTTTCCGGCTCGAAAACAACGAACACCCGGAAAGGTCGCGGCGCCGGCCACCACGGGGCGGCTAGACGAGCAGCAAGACCTTCTTCGCCAGTGTCGTCACCTTGGACAGCGTCGTGCCGGTCGCCCCCACCGCGACCTCGGTCGTCTTCTTAAGCACAGTTACTGAATAGGTGTATCCGTACGTAGCCGAATCAATGGAGGTGGAGAACGCCGGGTACGGGCTGAAGGCCGAGTCGGACTTGGGACTCTCCTGGTAGGTCTTCGCCGTCTTGAGGTCGACCTGGTAGCCGGCCATCGTGTCGTGGGTCTGAACCCGGACGTAGGCCGCGTGCGGGTTGGCCCCGACCTGGTACCAACACACGACGGCACTGCCTTGGATGTCCTTCGACGCCTTGGTCACCTTGAGGCCTAGGGCGGCACCGACTTTGGCTCCGGTCTCGATCGAGCAGATCGTTGCGGACGCCCCCGCTTGCGACACGCTCGTCGCCCACGGGATGCCGAGACCCGCCAGAACCGTCACTACCACCAGCGTGACCCGTACTCGCATGGACCCACCCCTTCTCGCCCCTGGTGCGCGGTGACGCTACACGCGACGGCGACCCCGAACGTGTGACCCGGCTTGTTGCCAAGGTCCGCGAGTGGGACTCGTGACTCCACCCTGGGGTGGCGGTCGGAGTTGCAGCGTCGTCGAACGAGTAGGCAACGTGACGGCTGCGCGAAGAGGATGGGTCGCCACCCGTTCAGATGGCCCCTGGACCGCGCAACACCGAGGTGCCGAGCCCGGCCAATGGGCCGACGCCCAGATGCGCCAAACCACGAAAATCAGGCCGAAAATGGCCGGAATCAGGCCGGCGAGCAGAATTGATAAATCCTGGTCAGTGGGGTCACTAATCCGATTTTCCGGGAAATCACCGCCCGGCGAGAGGACAAATGGCCCCTAACCTGGCATCTGGCAGTCAAGCAGTTTCGTTGTCCAGCCGCACCTTTGTGGCCATGTGACCGATTAAACCGCGCCCGCTGGGCCAAGACCAAGTTGTCCGCCCAGACACTGTGCCGAGCGTGAGCGTCCCGATGGCGCTTCGCCGTTCGGGGCAGTGGGCGTTGACCAAGGAGAGCAACATGCGACAGAGGCCGTTGGCGCTGGTGGTGGTCCTGTCTGCTGCCATCTTCCTGAGCGCGTCGCCCCTGGCCGCGTGGGGTGTCGTTCAGCTGTGGAGCACCACCGTGCCCGCTCCGGTGGCCGCCCACTCCTCCACCCACGTCAGTGTCCTCAAGGCTCTGCACCGCCGCAACGTTCCCGTCTCGGCCACCGAGCTGGGACTCGTGGTCGCCGCGCGGTCAAGGGGCGTCACCGTGGGTGAGCTTCGCCGCGAATGGCAGCAGGTGGCCAACTGCGAGGTCGGCGGGAACTGGGCCATGACCGGCCCGGTCTATTCGGGCATCGGCTTCCTGAACGGCACCTGGCTGGCCTTCGGCGGGCGCCAGTACGCGCCGCTGGCCGGTCAAGCCACCCCCGGTGAGCAGATCCTGATCGCCATGAAGGTGACCAACGGGCAGGTGCCGGACCAAAACGGCTGCGCGGCCTGGTAGGCCCCTCGGCCCAGCCCACCGGCGTGAAGTGCTACCCGCGCATGAAGAGATCTAGTCGCCAACTTCCCGTCGTCGCGTAGTCACAGAGCGACATCGCCAAGTTGCACATCATGTCCAGCACGATCGCCGACGCGGTGTCCGCGGGAACGCTCAGCAGAAGACCTCGTTGTCGATGGTCCTGTAGGACCGTAAATGGGGTGGACTGCACCAGCGCAGTCAGGAACTCTGACCCCAAACGCCCGCGCATGTGGAGGACGCCGAGCGTGGAGGGCTGCGCGATTCCGTCACGTGGTGGTGACGTGACGAAGGACGCGACCGCGACTCCCCGATTCGCCCACAACCCGAAGACATTTACTTTGAGGTCCGGCTCGTCGTCGACGACCTGAGCCACGACGTTGCACCATCCCCGTCCCGACGCGACGGAATCAACCGACTCGACCGCGGTGGTGCGATCGTCGCGAAAACGAAGCTGACTACGAACGACCACTGTGGTCCCCTACGACGGCTTCGCCGGATTGCTCACGCCCACCCGAGCTCCTCGAGTCGCGGGTCACTGATGCCGAAGTGGTGGGCGATCTCGTGAATCACGGTCCTCCTGATCTGGGCCTCCACCTCGGCCTCGCTGTTGCAGTGACGAGAGATTGTCGATTGATACAGGGTGATTCGGTCCGGCATGACTGCGTTGTAACTGATAGGACTGCGCTTCGTGAGCGGGACGCCTTCGTAGAGCCCGAAGAGCGACTGTCCGACCGCCTGATCGTCCACGACGATGACCAGGTTCTCGATCTCGGCCAGCAGTTCAGGGGGTAACGAGGCGACGGCCTTATCCGCTAACTCCTCAAAGCGCTCGTGCGAGATCTCAAAGATGATCGAAGCCTATGGGCCTAGAGAATGCGGAGGCCCCGTGGCCACGTGGTCGCGGTCGACTAGCGCTTGGACGTCAGCGTCGCGAATCCCGTCCAGTCCTTGATGCCGAGCGTCGTCGCCACGAACTTCGTGATCACCGATCCACCTGAATCGTGACCCACGCCCAGCGCGGCGCCGCCGGCGCTGAACTCGCTGATGGTCACGAGTCCACAGCCGGTCGGATGTGCGGTGACCACCGCATACGGATCCGACGCGTTCGCGCGATAAAAGGAGATCCTCATCGACGACCCGATATCCAACGGGCAGTACTCGACGCCCGGATTCGCCACCGCGAGCCCATTGATCCTCGCGATCACTGCGTCGATCGTCGAACGACGCGTCACCGTAACGACCGTCACGCGACCGGTCTTGGCGTTGGGTCCTCGATCGACCCTGACGACGGCCCGCGTGGCCCCGGGGGGCACAATCGAAAAGCGCGACTTACGAGGTGTCCACTGGACGATCGCGTCCACGCGTAGCTCAAACTGACCCTTGAAGGTCACCAGCATCGAGTACTCCAGCTCCGGTTGCTGCAGCACGGTCGAACCGGGGAACGTAAAGGTCTTGGAGTAGACGGTTGGCGTTCCCGGTCCGGTTCCAGTCCCCGTGCCCGAGACGGTTGCGCCCGCGGGGACACGGGTCTCCATCCAGTGCAGCGTCGTGGCTCCCCCGGGCGCGAGGTAGTAGTGGGCGAGATCCACTTGATCAACGCCAGGACCTGCGGCGGCCCCTCGAAGTCCGCTGCCCAATGCCGACGTCCATTCCGCGAGGCGAGTGGCGCCAGCCGGCAAGGTCGCTAAGCCCAAGAGATGGTGCGCCTCGCGCTGCGCGGCCAAGACTCGCTGCGCGTCAGAGGGCCCGAGTGACGCCGCGCCGACGGGCAACGCTGCGACGAGCGAGATCACGACAGCGGTGGCGGCACTTCTCCGGAACCACCGACGGCGGGCTCGACGTCGGACATCTCTGGCACGCACACCACTGACCTGTCCGCGCTCGGTCCGCACTTACTGGACGGACATCTTCACCGCCGAACTGGCCTGGCCGACTGATGGCAAACCGTGGCCCACGCGGTCGGTCGGTCAGTCGGTCAACGTCCTCGTCAGGTGTGAAATTTCGTGGAATGTCACCTGGAAATTTCATGAGGTGACAAAGTCCTGGTCACACGACATCCTCCCTGGCGAAGGTCCACGAACCCTGGCTGGGGGCGTCGGCGATCGCCAACCGTCCTAGTGCAGACTGCGGTCACGGGCCGGATTGCCTCCAGCTAAAAGCCTGGTCAACGCGCTCACGGTATGGCACAACTATACCGAAACTGGTATAGTTGTGCCGCGGTGGGAACTGGCGGAACTGTCTTGTAGGCAGGCAGCGGCGCCTGTTGAGAGATGCAGGAGACGTGGACATGGCTACTTACCGGCAAAGGGCTTGGGACATCGCCAAAGAGGCCTACGGCTACGTCACGACCAGGGCCGCCGCTGAAGCAGGCATCCCGGCAATCGAGCTGGCGAAGCTCGCGGCTCGGGGGCGCCTGCGCCACGTGGCCCACGGGATCTATCGCTTTGACGAGTTGCCAGCCACCAGGTTCGACCAGTTCTTCGAGGCGGTGCTCCGCGTCGGAGACGGAGCCTTCTTGGTGGGCGACGCGGTTCTCTCTCTCCACGACCTTGCCCTGGTCAACCCTCGACGCATTCGTGTCGCGACTCGACGTCGACGACGGGGAAACCTCCCCGCGTGGATCAGCTTGGAGAAGGTCGATGTGCCGGACACCGACGTCACATCCTTCGAGGGCATTCCAGCGACGACAGTGGCTCGCGCCCTCCGCGACGCCCAGGAGTACGTCATGACCGAGCGGCTGCTGGATGCCATCCCCACCGCCGTCAGCGAAGGACTCGTGGGCGAGACAGAAGCCAAGCGCCTGCGGCGGGATCTGATGGCCGCGGTCCGATGACGATCCCGAGCCAGTACTCCGACGCCCCGACGACGGCGAGGGCCATCCGAGACCGATTGTCGAACTCCTACACGCTGCGAGGCGCAACCCTGGATCGGCGACTTCGCACGATGGCGAATATGGTTGTCGCCCAGATGCTTGCTGACGCCGCGATCAAGGGAGGCACCGGACTCAACGCTCGGCTCGGGCCCGAGGCATCGCGGTTCTCCGGTGATCTCGATGCGTCCCGGCTGCGGGGAGTCAGCGAGGACGCCTACCTCAAGGTGCTGGGAGCCGCTCTAAAGGCCGGGTGGGCAGGATTCGAGGGGACTGCGGTTCGTCCGCCAAAGAGGCCGCTGGCGCGTGTCCCGGACCAGTACGTGATGCTCCCGGTGAAAGTGGTCTTGTCTTACCGGAAGAGCAAGTTCGACACAGTCCGACTCGAACTGTCTCTTGACGAGATAGGAAGCGTGTCAGGAGCCACGGCCGCGATCAACCCCTCCATCGTCGAGATGTTCACTCGCGTTGGACTGGACGCCCCTCAGCCCATTCCCGCCATCTCGCTCGAGCACCAGATCGCGCAGAAGATCCACGCGTGCACCACGCCCAATGCCCTTGGACTAAACGAACGCGCCCACGACCTGGTCGATCTCCAACTGCTCTACGATGCAGGCACGATCGACATGGCCGAGATGGGCCGTATGTGCCAGCGCCTCACCAGCTTCCGGCGGCGCGGAACCTGGCCGCCTGTGTTGGTCGCCCCGGGCAGATGGGAGAGGCGCTATGACGATGCGGCGACCGGCCTCCCGGTGCTGTCACTCTCTGACGCCGTTGCGTGGCTCAATGACTTGATCAGCGCTGCAGAGACTGCTCGCATCAACAGCGCAGGATAGGGCGACTAGCGCGTTCTAGTCCGAAGCGATGTCACCTCGTGAAATCGCGATGTCACTTCGTGAAACAAATCGTGTCACTTGATGAAATCCGAGGTGGTCACTTCGTGCAAGTTCACATCAGGAGCAACCGCTCGTCGCCCCGCAGCTCGAACACACGTAGCACGACCCGGCGCGCTGCATGGCGTTGCCACACTGATAACACATGGGCGCGTCGCGCTGCTCGGCCCGAGAGATCGGACCACTCGCCACGTTCGCGCTCGGCCGATTGGCCAGCTCGATGAGCGTGGGCTGCACGTCAGCGCTCAGCGTCGGCGTTGCCTGCTCGGCCACCTCCGGCAGCGTGGGCTGGAGGCGCTCGCTGCTCGAGAGAACACCGAGCTCCTCGCGCTCCGTGTAGCTCAAGTACTCCAGCGCCAGGCGCCGGAAGATGTAGTCAACCAGCGACGTCGCGATGCGCAGGTCCGCGTCGTCGGTCATGCCGGACGGCTCAAACTTCATATTGGCGAACTTGCGCACGTACGTCGACAACGGCACGCCGTGCTGGAGGCCAAGGCTGATCGAGATGGAGAAGGCGTCCATGATGCCGGCCAAGGTTGAACCCTGCTTGGACACCTTGATGAAGACCTCACCTGGTCGGCCGTCCTCGTACTCTCCGACGGTGACGTAGCCCTCGCAGTCAGCCACGCGGAACGCAAAGGTTGTCGAGACGCGACGGCGCGGCAGGCGCTCGCGCACCGCGCCCACGACCACGTGCGACCCCTCGGTCTTGGCCAGCTCCAAGGCAGCCTCAAGCCGGATGATCTTCGCGTAGAGCTCTGCGGTGGCCGCGTCGGCGGCCACACCGGCAGCCGTGGCCTCGACGTCTTCACCCGAATAGGTCTCGCCCTTCTTGGCCGTCGACAGCGGCTGGCCAACCTTGCAGTTGTCGCGATAGATGGCGACGGCCTTCACACCCAGACGCCAGGCTTCGAGGTGCAACTGCTCGACCTCTTCGACCGTGACGTCTTCGGGCATGTTGACCGTCTTGGAGATGGCGCCGGAGATGAACGGTTGGACCGCGCCCATCATGCGGACGTGGCCGCGGTAGTGAATGGTGTTGTCGCCCATCGAGCACGCGAATATTGGTAGGTGCGCCGGGTCCAGCCCGGGTGCGCCGACGATTGACTTGTGCTCGTCGATGTAGCCCTCGATCGCGGCGATCTGCTCTTCGGAGTACCCGAGCACGTGCAGGGCCCGCGGCACCGTCTGGTTGACGATGGACATGTTCCCGCCGCCGACCAGCTTCTTGAACTTGACGAGTCCGAGGTCGGGCTCGATGCCCGTCGTGTCGCAGTCCATCAGCAGGCCGATGGTACCGGTGGGCGCCAACACGGATGCCTGGGCGTTGCGCACGCCGTGGCGGATCCCGAGGTCGACCGCTTCCTCCCACGCCTGCTGGGCCGCCTCCACAATCTCGGTCGGGGCCAGCGCCGCGTCCACCTGCAGCGCGGCGTCGCGGTGCATGCGCAGCACATTGATCATGGGCTCGGCGTTCTCGGCGAAGCCCTCGTGGGGACCCATGCGACCAGCGGTTCGCGCGCTGGTGACGTAGGCGTGGCCCGTCATGAGCGCGGTGATCGACGCGGCCCAGGCGCGGCCGGCGTCCGAGTCGTAAGCGAGCCCCGACGCCATCAACAACGCGCCCAGGTTGGCGTAGCCCAGGCCCAACTGGCGGAACTTGCGTGAGTTCTCGCCGATCTTCTCGGTCGGGTAGTCGGCCGCGCCCACGATGATCTCCTGGGCGGTGAACACGACCTCGATGGCCGCCTTGAAGGCGTCGACGTCAAAGCGCCCGTCGTTGCGCAGGAACTTGAGCAGGTTGATGCTGGCCAGGTTGCACGCCGAGTTGTCGATGTGCATGTACTCCGAGCACGGGTTGGACCCGTTGATGCGCGCGGTGTTGGACGACGTGTGCCAGCGGTTGATCGTGGTGTCGAACTGCAATCCGGGGTCGGCGCACTCCCAGGCGGCCTGGGCGATCTCGCGCCAGATCTGGCGGGCCTTCAAAGTCGAGATCACGCGACCGTCGCCGCGCGCGGTGAGGTTCCAGTCGCCGTCGTCCAGCACGGCCTGCATGAACTCGTCGGAGATGCGCACCGAGTTGTTGGCGTTCTGGTACTGGATCGAGTGGATGTCCTTACCGTCCAGATCCATGTCGAATCCGTTGTCGCGCAGCACCCGGGCCTTGGACTCTTCGCGGGCCTTGCACCAGATGAACTCCTCGAGGTCGGGGTGGTCCACGTCGAGGATGACCATCTTGGCGGCGCGCCGCGTCTTGCCGCCGGACTTGATGGTGCCGGCCGACGCGTCGGCGCCGCGCATGAACGACACCGGACCGCTCGCCGTACCGCCGCCCTCGAGGGCCTCGGCGCTCGCGCGAATCTTGGAGAGGTTGACGCCGGCGCCGGATCCGCCCTTGAAGATGATGCCCTCTTCGGTGTACCAGTTGAGGATCGAGCGCATCGAGTCCTCGACGGACAAGATGAAGCACGCGCTGCCTTGCTGGGGGACGTCACGCACGCCGATGTTGAACCACACCGGTGAGTTGAAGGCGGCCTTCTGGGTGACCAGCAGGTGCTTGAGCTCGGCGCGGAAGACCTCGGCCTCCTCCTCGTCGACGAAGTAGTCGGCCTCCAATCCCCAGGTGGTCACGGTGTCGACGATGCGGTCGACGACCTGCTTGAGGCTCGTCTCACGCTCGTCGGTGCCCAGGGTGCCGCGGAAATACTTCTGGGCCAGGATGTTGGTGGCGTTGAACGACCAGGCAGCGGGCACCTCCACGTCGAGCTGCTCGAAGGCCACCGAGCCGTCACGGAAGTTCGTGATCCGCGCGTCGCGCCGGTCCCACACGAGGTCGTCGTAGGGATGCCGGTCGTCGGTGGTGAAGAACCGACGGAGTCCGATTCCGAGTCGCTGAGGTGCGATAGCCATGTCTTTCTTTCCCCTTGTCCCTGTCCCGAGCCGACACTGCGACGGCGCCCCTGCGCGGTTGGGGACGGGAGGTCAAGCGTAGTGTCGCTTGTCCCCCCAACCACAACATGTAGTGGCAAGCCCACCACGCGTCGCAAGATGCTGTGTCATTACAGCACTGTAATTACACGGCGTCAACTCAATTTTAATCTTTTTTTCACCACCATTTCACGGGTCGCACGAGGCCCGGAAACGACGCCAAATCTCACTATCGTGACCCCGGTGGACCTGCTGCTCGCCCTCGACGCCGGGACCTCGGGAGTGCGCACGGTCGCCTTCGACTCCTCCGCCCGGGTCCTCGACAGCGCCTATCGCGAGCTCACCCAGTACTTCCCCTCCCCCGGCGAGGTCGAGCACGACGCCCTCGAGATCGCCAACCTGGCGGTGGCCACCCTGAACGACGTCGCCGTGCGCGCCCGCGAGCGCGGCGACCGCATCGTGGCCCTGGGCCTCACCAACCAACGTGAGACAACGGTCGCCTTCGACCGTGACAACGGCCGCGTGGGCCACCGCGCCCTCGTGTGGCAGGACCGGCGCACCGCGCCCGTCTGCGCGGCCCTGGCCGCAGCCGGACACGAACCAGCGGTGCGCGCGGCGACCGGTCTCGTCCTCGACGCCTACTTCTCGGCGACCAAAATGCGCTGGCTGGTGGACCACGGCGCGCTCGACAACGCCGACTCCCCCGCACTCGCGACGATCGACACGTGGCTGATGTGGTGGCTCTCGGGGGGCGTGAACGGCGGCGTCTTCGTCACCGAGGCGTCCAACGCCGCGCGAACGTCGCTGTTGGACTTGGAGACACGCCAGTGGTCCCCGGCGATGATCGACGTCTTCGGCGTGCCCCGCGACGCACTGGCGACCGTGGTCGCGTCGTGCGGACACTTCGCCACGGTGCACGACGACGTGGTGCCCGAGCTCGCCGGCGTGCCGATCACCGGGGTGCTGGGCGACCAGCAGGCGGCGCTCTTCGGCCAGGCGTGTTTTGCTCCGGGCGTCGTCAAGGCGACCTACGGGACTGGCGCCTTCGTGCTCGCCCACGCGGGAGAGACACCACCGACGGTTGTCGAAGGACTGGTCACCACCGTCGCCTGGGACCTCGGTGAACACGGCGCCGCCGCATACGCGCTCGAGGGATCGGCGTTCGTCGCTGGCGCCGCGGTGCAGTGGCTGCGTGACGAGCTGGAATTCGTCGCCCGGTCCGCCGACCTCGAGGCCCTGGCACTGAGCGTGCCCAGCAGCGATGGCGTCTCCTTCGTGCCGGCGTTCACGGGACTGGGCTCGCCCTTCTGGCGCGCCGACGCGCGTGGCGCGATCACCGGGCTAAGTCGCGGCGTGGGCCGCGCTCACATCGCGCGCGCACTGATTGAGGCGCTCGCCTTCCAGGTGCGCGCGATGACCGACGCCTTTGGCACCACCCGCACCGCGCCCACCGAGCTGCGCGCCGACGGTGGCGCGGCCGCGATGGACCTGCTCATGCAGCTGCAGGCGACCAGTTCGCAACTACCGGTGCTGCGCAGTCGCTCACTCGAGGCCACTGCTCGCGGCGCGGCGACCATCGCCGGCCTCGGCGCGGGCGTCTACTCCTCATTGGACGAGCTCGCCGAACTGTGGGAGTTGGACCGCACATTCGAACCGGGAGATCCGACCGAGACCGACGCGCTGTACGCGACGTGGTGTCGCGCGGTCGCGCACGTTTGAACACGGCGGCGGCGGCGTTTGGAACCGAAGGACTGTCATCTGCTCGCAACATACGCGTAGATCGTCAGCTGCGTCTCTCCCCCTACCTGAGGTTTCTTGGGGCATTACCTGTGAAACGCCTCAATACTGCGTTCCTGAGGCCGCAACTGCGACATCGCGTCCTTAACCTGCTCTTATGACTGCAAAACGAAATCTCTGGTTCACTATCGTCACCGTTGTCGTCGCCGCCGCCATCGTCGTCGGGGTGGTCTTCGCGTTACGCGGAAGTCCCTCGAAGCCGACGACGGCCGCGAACGCAACAATCACCTTCGCCGAGGCCCCCGGCGCCAGCCCGAACTACATCTTCCCCTACATGAGCTGCCAGTACTTCTCCGTCTCGACGATCAACCAGTTCGACGAGCTGATGCAGCGACCGCTGTACTGGTTCGGCAAGGGCGGCTCCAGCGCGTACGTGCCGTCGCTGTCCTTCGCCCAGGGTCCGGTGTTCTCCAACGGCAACAAGACGGTCACCATCGCCATGAAGGGCTGGAAGTTCGCTGACGGACAAACCGTCAACTCCCGGTCGGTGATGTTCTTCCTCAACATGTACAAGGCGGACCCCAAGTCCTACTGCGGCTACAACCCCGGGTACGGCATCCCGGACCAGGTCGCGAGCGCGTCGGCCCAGGGCAGCAACGTCGTCATCGACTTCAAGACCTCGGTCAACCCGGGCTGGATCCTCTACAACTATCTCTCCGAGATCACCCCGATGCCCGACTCGTGGGACAAGACGTCGGCCACCGCGACCTCCACCTGCGCGACCGGCGCCTACGGCGCGGCCGCGACCGATACGGCCTGCAAGGCGGTCGAGACGTACCTCGACGCCCAGTCGGCCAAGACCAGTACGTACACCGACGCGATGTGGCAGAGCGGTGACGACGGTCCGTGGAGGTTGACCGCCTTTGACAACCTGGGCAACGCCACCTTCAAGCCCAACACCAAGTACTCGGGTCCCCAGAAGGCCCAGGTCTCGACGGTCAAGCTGGTGTCCTACACCACCACCCAGGCCGAGGAGAACGACCTGCAGGCCGGCAAGATCGACATCGGGTTCGTGGACCAGAGCGTGCTGACCCAGCCCGCGCCGTCGCCCGGTGCGGTCGGTCCCAACTGGGCGTCGCTGGCGAGCAAGTACAACCTGGTGACTGGTCCGCTGTGGGACTTCAACTACGCGCCGTTCAACTTCTCCAAGGCCGACCCCAAGGTGGCCGCGGTGGACCAGCTCTATATCCGCCAGGCCCTGCAGTTGGCCGTAGACCAGACCGGCGTCATCACCAAGGTCGACAAGGGCTACGGCTTCCCGACCTACAGCCCGCTGCCGCCGCGCACGCCGTCGTCGATCAGCGGCCCGGTGGCGAACCCCTATCCGTTCAACCTCGCGGCCGCCAAGGCGCTGCTCACCTCGCACGGCTGGACCGAAAAAGGTGGCGTCATGACGTGCACCCGGCCCGGCATTGCCACCAATGAGTGCGGCTCCGGGATCACCTCGGGCTACACGCTGAACTTCAAGATCGTCTGGGCCAGCGGCACGCCGTCGCTCGACCAGACCTTCGCCGCCGAGATCTCCGACTGGGCCAAGATCGGCGTGACGTTCGCCCAATCGACCGAGTCCTTCGACAGCGTGATCAAGGACTGCAGCGGCGGCTCCGGCTACGAGCTGTGCTCGTGGGGCGGCGGCTGGGTCTACGCCCCGGACTACTACCCCTCCGGTGAGACCCTGTTCGCCCCGAGTGGCGGGTTCAACGTGGGCACCTACTCGAACGCGCAGATGACCTCGCTGATCAAGTCCACGACCTTCGGCACGGCCAAGCTGACCAGCTTCGCCTCTTACGCGGCCGAGCAGTTGCCCGTGCTCTACGAGCCCCAGGCCATCACGCCGGGCGAGATCATCAAGACGCTCAAGAGCACGATCGGCTTCACGCCCAACCCGCTGGGCAACTTCATGCCGGAGTATCTCCACTTCTAACTTCTCGGCCCGCCCGCGTCTCGGCCCTTCCGCGGGCGGGCCGGGCCTTGACCCCGCAACCGCCGCTACGAGGTGAGGGCCCGGCGAATGCTGCGCAGCGCCTGTTGGGTGCGTAGTTCGTTCTCAATGAGCGCGAAGCGCACGTGGGCGTCTCCGCCGTCGCCGAATCCCACCCCGGGGCTGGTCGCCACGTCGGCGTGTTCGATCAGGAAGGTCGAAAAGGCCAGTGAGCCGAGCTGGGCGAACGGCGCGGGAATCGGCGCCCACACGAACATCGAGCCGCGCGGGGCGACGACGGGCCAGCCCACGCGGTTGAGTCCTTCGACGAGGGTGTCACGGCGTGACTGGTAGATCGCGCGCAGCTCGCCCGGGTAGTGCGCCGCCTCGTTCATCGCCACGATCGCGGCGATCTGCACCGGCTGGAACGTCCCGTAGTCCAGGTAGCTCTTGAGCTTGGTCAGGGCCGCGACCACCTCGGCGTTGCCCACCAGGAAGCCCACGCGCCAGCCGGCCATCGAGAACGACTTGGTGAGCGTGTAGAGCTCGACGCAGCACTCCTTGGCGCGCGGGACCTGCAGGATCGAGGGCGGGGCGTAGCCGTCGAATCCCAGGTCGGCGTAGGCGAAGTCGTGACAGACCACGACCTCGTTCTCCAGCGCGAAGTCGACGAGGTGTTGCATGAAGGAGAGGTCGACGCACGCGCTCGTCGGGTTGTGGGGAAACGAACAGACGATGGCGCGCGGCCGCACCGGCGACGCGGCGAAGGCCTCGACCAACGCCGCAAAGAATGAGTCGCCGGGATTCGGATCGATGCCGGGGTCCGGCATGGCCACGGTGATGACCGAGGCACCCGCGAAACCCGGTCCGGCGAGGTGGATGGGGTAGCTCGGGGTCGGCACGATCGCCGCGTCGCCGGGCTGGAGCAACACCCACATGAGGTGCGTCAGCCCCTCCTTGGCCCCGATGGTGGTGACCACCTCGGTATCGGGGTCGATCTCCACGTCGAAGAGGCTCGCGTAGCGCGCCGCGATGGCCCGACGAAGGTTGGGGATGCCTCGGCTCGCGCTGTAGCGGTGATTCTTCGGGTTCCGGGCGGCCTCGCCGAGTTTCTCCACGGCCACGTCGGGGCTGGGCAGGTCGGGGTTGCCGAACCCGAAGTCCACAACGTCGCGTCCGGCGGCGCGCGCCGACGCCTTGAGATCGTTGATCTGAGCGAAGACGTAGGGCGGCAGCCCCGTGACGCGGCGAAACTCCATCAAAGAAATGTAGTCAGGGGTTCTCGCGGCGCCATCGAGTCAGCACGGCCACGTCAGTACCGGGCCCCGCGACCGCCCAGGTGGCGCCGGCCGCCGCGAGCGCGTCCAACGCCGCGACAGGGTCTCCGCGCAAGGGACCGGCCCACGACACCGGTCCGGCTCGGTTGGCGGCCGCGACCTCGTCGGGCGTCTTGTCCCAGAGATTGAGCGTGGCGCCGACCTCGCGCGCCAGGGCGTTGGTGTCGGGGCTACCGGCCCCGATCCACACCTCCGCGAAGGACGCCAGGGCCCTCGCCGTCTCGGCCAGCATGGCGCGACGTTCGGCGGCGTCGCGCCGCACCAACCCGTACGCGTCGTTCTCGGCGATCGACAGGTGATCGCCGGTGCCCAGGGCCGCGACGACGCGACCGGGGGCCAGCGCGGCGAGCGTCGCGAACTCCTCGACCATGCGGCTCGTGCCGACCAGCCCGATCCGTGCCACGAGAGGACCGACCACCAGGTTCGCGAATTTCGTCGCGACCACGGCGAGCACCGGCAGCGGCGCGAGCGCCGGACGGGTGGGCGAGCCCATGGGCCAGAGGTGGTCGTAGGCGAACACGCCGTCGAGCTGCGCGTCCACCGCCGCCGCGGCGGACGCGAGCGCCGGCGCGCTCGAGTCCTCGAATGTCGGAAGGAAGACGCCGAGTTTCATGATGTGCGGTGAAAGGCCGTCAGAGCGGCTCCCATGGCGCCCGATCGGGGCCCGAACATGGACTCGGACACGGTGATCGTCGGGCGCGCGTCGTAGCCTTCCACCTGGTCGACCAGGCACTCGCGCGCGTAGGGCAGCACCAGGTCGGACGCGCGCGACAGCCCGCCACCGATGACGAAGTGGCCGCAGTCGAGTATCGCGACCAGATTGGACAGGCCCAACGCGAGCCACCAACCCATCTCGCGAACCAGAGTTTCGGCTTCGACGAGTCCGTCGCGTGCGGCGGCGGTCACGTCCTCGGGACGAACCGCGTCGGGACCCCCGAGGCGCCCCACCAGCGCGGGAAGGCGTCCGGCGTTGGCCGCCTCGGTGGTGATGCGCGCCAGGCCCCCGCCCGACGCGTACCGCTCCCAACACCCGAAACCCCCGCACTTGCACGGCTCGCCCTTGGCGACGACCACCATATGGCCGATCTCGCCCGCGAACCCGCTGCGTCCACGCACGAGCCGCCCGTCGGCGAACACCGCGCCGCCGATCCCCGTGCCCAGCGTCACCATGACGAAGTCGTCGATCCCGCGCGCGGCGCCCCACTCGTGCTCACACAGTCCCGCGCAGTTCGCGTCGTTCTCACTGAAGACGAGCGTCGAGCCGAGCGCGGCGCTGAGCTGCGCGCCGATGTCGGCTCCCGACGCGCTCTGGAGGTTCGGGGCGTAGGCGAGTCGCCCGTCGCGGCGCATCAGCCCGGGCAGCCCGATGCCGATCGGCACGTCGGTGACCTTCAGCCCGTGACCATCGGCCAGCTCTCGCACCTGTGTCGTCAGCACGCGCGCCGTGGCCGACCCCGCCACGTCGCCCTCGTCGTGGGGCGTCGCGCACTGCAACTCTCCCAGCACCCGCCCGTCACGCGCGACGATCAGGGCCAGTGCCTTGGTGCCCCCGACATCGATCCCGATGGCGACGTCGCTCATTGGCTTCGCTCGGCGCGGGCCTTCAGCTCCACGAGCGCCTGGGACTGGATCCGCTGGGCCGCGCGGGCCTTGACGAAGCCCGGCAGAGGCACGAGAAGGTCCACCTGGAGGTCGTAGGTCACCCGCGTGCCGGCGCCGGCGGGCTCGAAGCGGTACTGACCCTGGAGCGACGACGTGAGGTCGCCGCGCGTCTGGGTCCAGCGCAGTTCGGCTGGAGCGTGGGCGTAGTCGTAGCGCAGGGCGTAGGTCGTAGATCGGCCGAAGGCCGCCGCGCGGAACTCCACTTCCAGGGGCCGCCCGTCAGTGTCGCGCTCGAGGACCTCGACGTGCTTCAGGTCGCTGACCCAACTGGTGTAGTCCTCGAAGTCGGTGACGACGCGGTAGACGACCTCCGGCGCGGCGCCCACGGTGATCGACTCAGTCGCTCGCTGGGCCACGACACCTCCTCACCCCACCCTACGTGCGAGCTCCGAAGCGTGAAATCGGTCGTACGGAGCGAGGCCGTCCGAGAGTCGGCGCGCGAGCAGGTCCCACTCGAACTCGTGGACCGCGACCTCGCGCGCGGCGCGACCGTACTGCGAGCGCCGTTCGTTGTCGGCGAGCAGTTCGCCGATCGCCACCGCGAGGGCTCTCGCGCTCAGCGGATTGTTGACGACGAGGCCGGTCACGCCATCGCGTACCGCCTCGTGACTACCGCCCGAACGACCGGCGATCTGCGCAACGCCGGTCGCACCGGCCTCCAA
Organism: Acidimicrobiales bacterium; assembly: GCA_035534335.1. Lineage (GTDB taxonomy): Bacteria > Actinomycetota > Acidimicrobiia > Acidimicrobiales > RAAP-2 > RAAP-2. The sequence goes on from DATLSF010000021.1 coordinate 55,507, forward strand.
GAAGACGATGCCAAAACCCTCCTGCTCGAGTCCGAGCCAGCGACCCCGACAGTCCATGACCATCAAGTCGGCCGAGCCCAACCACGACGCCAGGTGGGTGTCGGGCACCCGCCCGAGGAACGACACTGGAGCCGACGCGCGCTGTGCGAGCTTTTCGAGCCGCTCACGGTCACGGCCCGAACCCCCGATCACCACCTGCATCGACGGAAAGTTCTCACGCAACAGCGCCGAGGCGCGGATCAGGGTGTCCATGCCCTTGCGCGGCACGAGCCGCGAGTAGGCGACGACGAGCAGGGTGTCGTCACTGATCCCCAGCGCCGAGCGAACCTGTTGACGCCGCTCGGCGTCGATCGGGTGGAACCGGCGCGTATCGACCCCGGGCGGGACCTGGACGACGGGCGCGAGGTACTCCGCGGCGTTACGACGAGCTTCGGCTTCCGGGTAAGTGCCCGCGCACACGGCGACCCGCGCGTTCTTCAAGACGTAGCGCAGGCTCGACGCCACGATGGGAATGCGGCTGGGGATCGCCACCTCCGCGCCGTGCAACACCACACCGTAGGGACGCGAGAGGCTCGGGCCGAGGAGCCCCAAGGGCCACGCCGGGTCCAGGAGCACGAGGTCGGGCTGGTGTCGCTCGATGGCCGCTTCGATCACGCGGCGCGTCTTGAGAGTCGGCAGATAGAGGGTCTTCTCAGGAATCCGTTCGATGACCAGGCTGGACGCGGCATCGAATCGCGCGGACTCGCGATGCGAGTTGGCAGTGAGCACGACCGCACGGCCCGGCTCGAGGCGGCGCCACAGCTCATGCAGATATACCTGAATCCCCCCGGTCTTGGGCGGGAAGTCGTTCGTGACGAGGAGGTGGCGAGCCATCGCGGACCACGCTAGCCACCGTGGCCGCGCGGCCTCGCTACGTCGGCTCGGCCCGGTGGTGGAAACGGAGCCGCGGCAACATTCCCTGGGCGGTGAAGAGCTGGACGACGTCGACATCGTGAGCGGTCATGACCAGCTCGTCGGGCGTGTCACCGAGCACGTAAGTCACGAGACAGTCCTGGCAGTCGGGGGTACCCCGGCGCACGCAATCGGTACAACTGATCGACATCTCTATCTCACCGCTCATCACCACACCTTTCGACACCACCACCCTTTCGGGCGCCTGTGACATCAGGCCAGGTACGCGGCGATCTCCTCAGCGACCTGGGCGGCGGAGAACACAACGCCTTCGGTGACGACCTTTGGTCCGAGCGGACTCACCAGAACGTAGAAGGGCGGCCATCGGATGTCCAGGGCGGTGATCAACTCCGGCGAGATCACCACGGGCCGTGCGGCGCGGGCCCACTCGTCGTCGCCCTGGGTGTCGGCGCCCACGACGAGCACTGCCACGTTCGCTAGGGCGTCGAGAGACCCTTCGATGAAATCGCGACATCCGTCACACGACGCCTTGACGGCGACCACGAGCGTCCAGCGATCGAACACGATCTCGACCGCGTCACCGCTGAGTTGGTGGCCCACGGCCCTCGGCGGCGCCGGACGCTCGCGGGGTCGGTCGAAGGAGCGCGGCGAGAGCTCGCTCACAACTCGGGGATGACTTCGACGTCGCGTCCGTGACCGCACCATCGGCAGCTCACCGAATCGATCGAACGTGAGATGACGTGAGGCTCCTCGACCGAGAGATCTCCGCCGACAGTGAAGTGATGGAAGGCGCGCGTCGACGTCGTCTCGACCACGTCGAAACGAGTGAGGTTGCCGCACGCCGTGCATCGATACCTCGTGATCACGACCTCACGGTACCCGTCACGGCGGCGCGCATATCAGTGCGCGTCCCGGCGCCAGCGTGGGTCGACGTCGTACGCGCGCGCTGACGGATCTTCGTATTCGAAGACCGTGTCCAAGGGCGGACCGTCACTCGTACCAAGGGATCGCTCGCGCTCGATCAGGCGCACGAGCGCCGCCGGATGGCGAACTCGGCCGACCGCGACCGTGCCCGCGCCGGTCTCGAGGTAAATCGAACCTCGCCGGATGAGGCGGTCACGAATCCCCTGTTCGACCCGCACGGCCTGAACGTCGCGCAACTCGACCGATTGGCGATACCGCTTGGCCACCCCGCCTTCGGTGACGACCCGCTCGCTCGTCACATGAATCTTGTGCGAGCGCCAGCGCCACGTGCGCGTGGCCACGACGAGGATCGGAGGACCAACGAGCACCAGCAGCGCCCAGCCCGCCTCACGATGCATCCACGACCAGTAGTGAGCGCCCACCTCCACGAGCGCGGCGAGCACGACCGCAATGATCGCGGGTCGCGCGACGCCACGCGAGACAGGTGTCACCGTGACGACTCGGCTTTCGCCGTCACGCCAGGTTTCGCGTCGGGCCACGTCTCCAGCGTAAGAGTGGTCACCGCTCGACGGCGCCACACTGCGTTGTGGGCCAGCCCTAGTGTCGTTGGATGCCTGAGCCCACCGCACGCACGTGGATCTGGCCGTACCTGGGTATCGGGGTCGCGTGGGGCTGCTCGTTCCTCTTCATCAAGGTCTCACTCGACTTTCTCACGCCCTTCGGCGTCGCCTTCGGCCGATGTCTGCTCGGAGCCGTGACCCTGGGCATCATCGCCCGCGTCACGGGTGTCTCACTCCCCCGCGGCCGGCGGGTGTGGTGGGACCTATGGGTGGTCGCTCTGTGCCTCAACATCCTGCCGGGTGTGCTCTTCGCGGTTGCCGAGTCGCGCACGACGTCGATCCTCGCGGGCATCATCAACGGGCTCACCCCCTTGACCGCGCTGTTCTTCATCGCTGTGGTCTTCCGCGACGATCCGGTCACGCGACGACAGTTGGCCGGACTCGGCGTGGGCCTTGTCGGTGTGCTCACCGTGCTGGGCGTGTGGCGAGGACTCGGGACTAATCCGTGGTGGGCGGTAGCGGCCCTGCTGGCCGCGGTCGTCCTCTATGGCGTGAGCTTCCCGTACTCGCGTCGCCACCTCATTCCTCTCGGTCTCGCACCGGTCGCTCTCGCGAGCGCGCAGCTCATCCTCGCCACGGCAACCTTGCTGCCGACCTTTCTCATCGACGGGTTGAACGGCCACGCTGTCACGACCACCGGCGTGACGGGGCTTCTCGCCCTCGGTATCTTCGGCAGCGGCTTCGCCTACATGTGGAACTTCCGCGTGATCCACGACGCGGGTGCGTCCGTTGCGAGCACCGTGACCTACCTGACACCGGTGGTGGCGGTCGTCGTGGGCATCGTCTTCCTCAAGGAGGAGGTTGCCTGGTACGAACCGGTGGGCGGACTGATCGTCCTTCTCGGCGCCGCCATCGCCCAGGGTCGATTCGCCCGCCGACCTCAGACGTTGCGGAGCTGACGCGCGGCCATGTCGAAGTAGGCGGCCAGTTCATCTCGCTGTTCATCAGTCAGGTCGTCTGCCACCGACTCGAGAGCGCCATTCATCGCGACCAGCCAGGCGTCGCGAACCTCTGAGGTGATGAGGAAGCGTGCGTGGCGCATGCGCAGTCTCGGGTGACCTCGCTCGTCTTGGTAGGTTCGCGGTCCGCCCCAGTACTGAATGAGGAACTGGGTGAGGTGCCGGCGCGAGTCGGTCAGGTCCTCGGGGTACAACGGGCGCAGCAACTCGTCGACCTCCACGCGCTCGTAGAAGGCGTCGACGAGTCGGGTGAAAAACGGGTCGCCTCCGACCTGCTGATAGAGCGTCTCGTCCACCGCATCACGCTAGAGGGCCCCGTAGACTTATCCGAGCCCCTCGGGGCACGCGGGTGTAGCTCAATGGTAGAGCTCCAGCCTTCCAAGCTGGCCATGCGGGTTCGATTCCCGTCACCCGCTCCATTTGCCCAGAACTCCACTGGCTGGACCACGACTACAAGAAAACGGTCCGAGTGTGGCCGCCCGAAATGTGGGTCAGAAGCCGATGCCGCCGCCCGAACCCGTTGTCGTCGTCGTGGTCGGATGCCCGCCATTTTCGGTACTTGCGCCACTGGTCCCGCACGCTGCTAACGCAACGCCGGCGATCGCTACGAGCGCGATGGACGCGACGCGTCGAAGAACCCTGTCCCTATTCGTGTCAGCGGTCCGTTTCATCGGGCCCTTCCTCCTGATTAACCCACCCCCTAGGTCTCCTTTGAAGGATTGCAACTCCCCTCGGATCACCTAACTGGGGTACGTCAAAAGTCACCTCAAGGTTTGCGCCAAGGAGACGTCGTCGTATTCCGAGTGTGCGTGTCACTGACGCCCGACGTGAGTTGGCACTGCACTGTCGGACCTAGTCATAATCCATGACAGCGGTGCCTTGTTGTGATCATTAAGCTCGTCGAACTGTCCCAGCAGGTTCAATCCTGGCCATCGTGATCCGAGTGATTCCGAGCTTCTTCGAGGCTTTCGTCGGCCGATTCTGCGGGCACGTGGTGGCATCTTCCCGGTTAGTAATCCAAATGGGCTCGGTCAACGTAGAACCTTGTATGAAACGGCGGCGCAACGGACCAGGGCGCCTATCCGGGGGTGGAGCGATCGGGCCACCATCCGACGAAGGGGACATCAAAGTTCGTTGGGCGCTCAATATATTCCCGGTCGTGCTCAGTAGGCTGGTTGTGCGCGCGACGTCCGAGTCCACGACTGGGACGACCTTGTTGCGCTGCGCAGAAATGGGGCGCCCGGGATGAAGGAACGCCGAACGTCGCGAACCGCGACATCGCGACTCAGTTCCTCAGATGCGTCGACGGGTCCCACCGACGAAGCACTCATGGCCGGAATTGCGGCGGGCGACGAAGACTCCACCGTGGCGTTTGTGCGACGATACCAGCGTCGCGTCTACGGACTGGCGATCGGCGTCCTCAACGACTCTGCGGCGGCCGAGGACGTCGCCCAAGAGGCGCTGCTGCGCGCGTGGCGTCACGCGCCGGTGTTCGATCCGCGTCGCGGATCGGTCGAGAGTTGGGTTCTTACGATCACCAAGAACCTCTCCATAGACGCGCTGCGTCGGCGTCGCGACTTCGCGACCGATCCCGACGAACTCATGAATGACGCTCTGGCATTCGGTGGCGCCAGCGTCGAAGAGGCGGTGGTGTCGCGCTCGCTTCGTCCCCAGATCCTCGCAGCCTTGAGCGCACTGCCCGCCGAACAGCGCCGCGCGGTCATATTGGCCTCGCTCTACGGGCGAACGGCCGTAGAGATCAGTGAGCAGGAGTCGATACCGGTCGGAACGGCCAAGACCAGGATCCGTGCGGGACTCATCAAGCTTCGAGTCCTCATGGACGACGAACACACGAGAACATCATGACCTCGAACGACCAGTTCTCCCACGACGTCCTGCGCGAGTCATTAGCCGAGTGCGCCCTTGGGGTACTCGACGGACGCCAGCGCGCCGCGGTAATGGCGCACGTCGAGACGTGCGAGGAGTGCGAATCCGAACTGCGCGCGCTGTCCGCCACGTCAGAAGCGCTGGTCACGGTGCCCGTCGCCCAAGACCCGCCACTGGGTTTTGAGTCGCGCGTCATGGACCGCATCCGCTACAGCGATGCGCCCGTCGCACTGCGTCGCTGGCGACCACTGCAGCTTGCGGCCGCGGCCGCCGTGCTCGTGGCCGCCATCGGCGTGGGCTGGACACTCGACCACGCGACGTCGACACCGGTCACGAAGAACGCGTTGCGTAGCAATATCGTCGAGCGCAGTCTGGTCTCGAACGGTCGCACGATCGGCGCGGTCTACGTCGACACGGCGCGACCGAGTTGGATGTTCGTCAGCATCGACGCACCGGGGGCCCCGTCGCGCATCCGCTGCGAGGTAATCACCAACTCGGGTCGCCACGATCTCGTCGGGACGTTCTGGCTCAGCGGGGGCTACGGGGCGTGGGGAAAGACCCTGGACGTTCCGTGGAGTGCGGTGCGGACCGTGGAGATCTCGACGACGTCAGGTGTCCGGATTGCCACGCTGCAAGCCTGATGATTTTCGTGCGTGTCGTCCGAGATCGACGTCCTCAATCTGTAAACGCAGTTCACACGTAGTACCGGCAGCGGGTGACGAGCACCCGCATGCCCGAGGAGGTCGCGCGATGCTGACGGAGCCCCACGGAGCGAACGGTACATCCCACGCTCGAACTCGTCCCCACCGATGGTCGGGCTGGGCGGCACTGCTATCCGTTCTTGCTTCCGTGACACTGGTCACCGTCGCATCCGCGTCCTCGGGTCCCACCGCTCCCGTGGAGAAGTCCAGCGCCGGGGGCTTCTCCGGGATTCTGGTGTCCTCCAACCACCGTTCCCTCTACGTCTTGAGCGTCGAAAAGGGTGCTCACATCCACTGCCGCGCCGCGTGCCTCACGTTCTGGCCCGCGTTCGTGGTGAAGTCCTCGGTCACCACGGTCAAGATCGGCAACGGGGTCAAGGGCAAGATCGGTTTCATCAAGCGCAGCGCCACCACCAAGCAGGTGACGTTCAATGGTTTCCCGGTCTACTGGTTCTCGGGCGACAGCGGCGCCGGCCAAGTCAACGGGCAAGCCGTGCGCGCCGACGGCGGGACCTGGGGACTGGTGCACGCCGGATCCACGAGCGCCAACACCACGCGGGTCACGACGCCCTAAAAGCCCCACATTCTTGGCGACTCCGCCACGAAACAACCTGTGATCAGGGACGTAAGTGGCATCGGCGATGACACAATCTGAGAATTGCGCTGTACCGTACTACCAGTAGCGGAATAACTTCATCCGCACGCCCGAGGAGGTCGCGCGATGCCGACGATGTCCCACGGAAAGTACAGTCCCACGTTTCCCCTACGTCGCCCCCGCGGGCGATCGGGACTCGCGGCACTCCTGGCCGTACTCGTGTCCGTGACTGCGCTCACCGTCGCGTCCGCGTCCTCGGGAACACGCCCCCAGTTGCAGAGGTCCAGCTCAGGCGTGTACACCGGCATCTTGGTGAGGTCGAGCCACCGCTCCCTCTACGCGCTTTCGGTGGAGGCCGGTGGCGTACTCCACTGCCGCGCGGGCTGCACACCGTTCTGGCCCCCGTTCATCGTGAACACCTCGGTCAACACCGTGTCACTCGGGGCGGGCGTAAAGGGCAAGATCGGTTTCGTCAAGCGCTCGGCGACCACCAAGCAGGTCACCTTCAACGGCTACCCGCTGTATCGCTACACCGGCGACAGCGGACCTCTCCAGTCACACGGTGAAGGCATCCACGCGGACGGGGGCACGTGGCACCTGGTTCGCGCCGGCGCGACCACGGCGGCGGCGACCCTCATCAAGGTGCACTCGACATCGACCACGACCACGACGTCCGGCGGCTACAGCTACTAGGACGAGCGAAGAATTAACTCAGCGGTCGAGGCCGTAACGGCCCCGTTGCTCAGCTTCCTTCTCGGACTGGATGAAGCGTGTCTCGGCGTTGTCAGACTCCGGGTCCGCGACGGCCCTCGCTTCGCGTTTCGCCAGCTCTGAATCGTCGCGGTACAGGCCCCAATGCGGATTGAGCCCCCGACGTGAGATCCGGCCGGACTCAACTTCGTCGTCGTACTCCTGGCGCTCTTCGGCGAGTTCCTGTTGCAGTTCGCCCGCGCGATCGGCGGGCGTTTCGTCGACCGTCTCCACTACGGACTCGGCCGCGTTGACGGGTTGTGCCGCGGGCGTCGTCTCAGTATCGGTCGTAGGTTCGGGCACTTGAGCGGCCGGCGTGGACTCGGCCATCTCGGGTGCAGTACGCGCGCGTCGTTTGAAGAGTCCCATGGGCTCACTGTAGACCCCCACGTCCCCGATTTGCGAGGTCGGCGTGACACGCGTCGTACTCGTGCCAATCCCTTCCTCCTTGACTCGCGGCCGATGTTCGACGTCGACGTCGAGCAGGTCAGTCAAAATCCAGCTGGGGAGCCCGGGCCAGAGACATTGCCCTTCGCCGAGATCCCCGCTGGGCGACTTTCGGGTAGATCAACTCGGCCCGAAAAGATCGGCCCTTGGCCTCGCCCGCTCGACCGCCGCGCACCTCGATCCACTCCTCGTTCGTGACGACGTTGAGCACGTGGGCGACGAACACCCAGGACAGGCGCCGCTCGCGTACTCCCTCGACCTCCACCGGGTCGCCAGTACGAACGCCGTTCCACTTCAGTGTTCGCCGTAAGCGCGTCGCGGGGGGCTCCGACGTCACGATGGTCACAACACCTGTCTAGTGCGGCGCGGTCGCGCAGTTCGGCGACCGTCACAGCGCTCACCTACCGTGGACCGGTGACCTTCGATCGACCCCTGCCCACCCATCTGTCCCCGTCTCGGTTGCAAGACTTTCGGACATGTCCGCGCCGTTACCAGCACGCGTCGATTGACCGGATCCCCCAACCCGCCTCCTACGCCGCGACCAAGGGCCGGCTCGTCCACCACGTCTTGGAGCACCTCTACCTGCTCGCCGCCCCGGAGCGCACCATCGAGGCGGCGCGCGCCCTCGTCGAACCAGCGTGCGCGGCGGTGCTCACCGACGAGGTCCGCAGCGACCTCGCGATGGACGACGCCATGGAGGCGCGCCTGCTGGCCGAAACCGACGCCATCATCGAGATCTACGTGTCCATGGAAGACCCGCGCGAGGTCGACCACGAGGGCGTCGAGCTTCGCCTCAGCGTCACGGTCGACGGGGTGCCGCTACTGGGCATCCTGGACCGACTCGACCGCGACGACGACGGGAACCTCGTCATCGTGGACTACAAGACCGGCTCGCTGCCCAACCGCCGGTACGACGCGCAGACCTTCGCCAACACTGAGCTCTACGCCGCACTGTGCGAGGCCGGTCTGGGTGAGCGCCCGACGAAGATCCGACTGCTCTACGTTGCCCAGGGCGAAGCGATCGAACGTGCGGTGACCGAGCCGCTGTTACGCGCGCGCCGCACGTCGGCGGCCGAATCGTGGCAGCGAATCTCTCAGTACTACAGCGACGGAGAATTTCCGGCAACACCGTCGACGAGCGCCTGTCGCTTCTGCGCCTACCGCGAGACCTGTCGCGCCAACGGCGTTCCGGTACCCGTGTAGGGCATTGGTCCCCGCCGATTGCCGCGACTCGGCCCGTAGTCTGGGTTGGTGACTTCCTTTCGCGTTTCCTTTGACTACCGCTGCCCCTTCGCCAAGAACATTCATCTCCACGTCGTCGCCGGCCTGCGCGCCGGAGCCCCGTGGGAAGTGGAGTTCGTCCCCTGGACCCTCAGCCAGGTTCACCGCGAGGAGGGCGACATCGACGTGTGGGACGACCCGGCCCAGGACGAGCAGTTGCTCGCCCTGGCGGTCGGTGTGTCAGTGCGTGACCAGCAACCCGATCTCTTCCTGGCCGCGCACGACGCGCTCTTTCGCGCCCGTCACGAGGGCTCCGTGCGCCTCGCCACCCTCGGAGAGATCAACGAGGTCCTCTCACCGATCGGCGTGGACCTCGCCGCGGTGCGCGCCGACGTCATTTCACGTCGTCCGCACACGGTGATCGGCGAGAACTTCCGTGACTTCGAGCGCTACGAGGCGTTCGGCGTCCCCACGTTCGTCGTCGACGAGGTGGCCACGTTCGTTCGCTACATGGTCGCGCCGGCCGGCGACGACGCCCAGTCCATCAAGGTGATCGAGTCGTTGCTCGACCTCATGGCGAGCGAGCCGGAACTCAACGAGTTCAAGCGCACCAAGATTCCGTACTAACTACAGACTGAGTCGTAGTCCCAGTTCCACGAGGGCCAGCGCCACCATTGCCAGCAATGGGCCGTACCGGCGGATCGAGTCGCGCACGCGCAGTTGACCGACGAGGGTAACGGTGGCCGCGAGCGCGAGAACGACGGCCGCGGCCTCATTGACCCGGGCCAGCGCGTCTCCCTGAGAGGCCAGTCCGGCCAACAGCGCGATCGCCGCCACGACCTCGACGCCACCCACCCGTCGGTACAGGGGCCGCGAGAATCCGAGTCGCTCGGCGGTCTGGGTCATGAAGGGGTTGAACACCACCTTCTGCGCCCCCGAGGTCAAGAAGGCGAGGAACAGCACCATCGACAACATGCACGCGGCTACCGCCATCGAGACTCCTTTCGGATGACCACGTTACCGTCCCCCACCAGGCCGACCGATTTCGAGGACTCGGTAGCGTGAGTCTCGTGTCCAACCCACCCGCCGTGGCCAAGCGCGTGGGCGTCGTGGGCGCGGGCCAACTCGCGCGAATGATGGGTGAGGCCGCCCGAGCGTCGGGCGTGCGACTGAGCGTGCTGGCGACCTCGTCCGACGACGCAGCGGTGGCGACCAGCGACGATGTTCTCTACGGCACGCCGGACGACCCCGCGGCGCTACGCGCCCTGGCTGAGCGGGTCGACGTCATCACCTTCGACCACGAGCTGGTCAATCTGGACCAGATCACCGAGCTCGTGAACGCCGGAGGTGTCGTGCGCCCCGGTCCCGCGGCGCTGCGCTTCGCGGTTGACAAGGCCTACCAGCGCCGTCGGCTGGCCCGCGCCGGCGTCCCCGTCCCGCAATTCGTCACCGTGCGCTCGGGGTCGGCGCCGGGCCTGGGCCGGTTCCTGGACGAAGTTCGCGGTGACGTCGTGGTCAAGGCCGCGCGCGGCGGCTACGACGGACGCGGCGTGTGGTTCCCCGAGAGCCACGACGCCGCACGACGCCTGGTCGACGAGCTGGACGCAGATGCGGTCGTGGAGGAACGCCTCGAGCTCGTGGCCGAGGCCGCCCAGGTCGTGGTGCGCGCCGTCGACGGCGCGGTGCTGCGCTACCCACTCGTCACGACGGTCCAGAGCGAGGGCATGTGCTCAGAGGTGCGTTTCCCGGCCGAGGTCGACGACGCCGGACTTGCCGCCGCCGGCGACCTCGCCGAGCGTCTGGCTCACCTCACCGGCGCCCAGGGTGTGGTGGCTGTGGAGCTGTTCGTGACGTCCCAGGGATGGGTGGTCAACGAGATCGCCCTGCGGCCCCACAACACCGCGCACTGGACGATCGAGGGCTGCGTGACCAGTCAGTTCTCCAATCACCTGCGCGCGGTGAGCGGGCGCGAGCTCGGCGACGTCAGCCCGGTCACGCCGGCGGCGGCCATGGTGAACGTGGTGGGCGGTGCAACCCCGGCGACCCCCGAGGCCGCGCGTGAGATTCCCGACGTCACCGTCCACGACTACGGCAAGGTCTGGCGACCCGGACGCAAGCTCGGCCACGTCACGGCGCTGGCCGACGACGCCGACCACGCGCGCGTGAGAGCATGGCGGGGTGCCGTCGCCTACGGCACGAGGACCCGGGAGGGATAGTGGCACCGCTGGTGGGCCTGGTGATGGGGAGCTCCTCGGACCACGAGGTGATGGCCGACGCCGAGGTGGTGCTGGATCGCTTCGACATCTCCTACGAGGCTCACGTCCTGTCGGCGCACCGCACGCCCGAGGACATGCTCGAGTATGGACACGACGCGCGCGGGCGGGGACTTCGCGTGCTGATCGCCGGCGCGGGCGGGGCCGCTCACCTGCCGGGAATGTTGGCCGCCGTGACCACGCTGCCGGTCATCGGCGTCCCGGTGGCGCTGGCGCGCCTCGACGGGCTGGACTCATTGCTGTCCATCGTCCAGATGCCGCGCGGCGTGCCGGTCGCGACCGTGGCTATCAACGGCGCGACGAACGCGGGCCTGCTCGCGGCACGGATCCTCTCGACGAGCGACGAGTCACTGGCCGAGGCGCTCGAAACCTATCGCCAGGAGCTCGCCAGCCAAGCCCACGCCCAGGACCGAACCCTTCCGCGCAACTGACTCTCACGATTTCCTTATGTGCTCGCTCTCCGGGGTCCGCGCGTACCCCCTAGTCTGGACGCGGAACAAAGGAGACCCCCATGGGTGTGTGGAAGCGCGTCAAGACCCTCGGCCAAGCGAAGGCCAACGCGGCCCTCGACAAGGCTGAGGACCCTCGACAGATGCTGGACCTCTCCTACGAGCAGCAGCTGGAGAACCTCACCAAGGTCCGGCGCGCCGTCGCCGACGTCGCCACCGCGCGCAAGCGCGTCGAAATCCAGGCCGAGCAACTGAAGGCCCAGGGCGACAAGTTGGCCGAACAGGCCAAGGCGGCCCTCACCCAAGGCAACGAACCGCTAGCTCGCGAGGCGCTGTCGCGGCGCGAGGCGATCGCCAGCCAGTTAAAGGACCTCGACACCCAGCACGCCTCCATCGTCGAGCAGGAGACCAAGCTCGAAGACACTGCCCAGAAGCTCCAGACCGAGGTTGAGGCCTTCCGCACCAAGAAGGAGACCATCAAGGCGACCTACACCGCTGCTGAGGCGACCGCCCACGTCGACGAGGCCGTCAGTGGCATCTCGACCTCGATGGCCGACTCCGGCGCCGCCATGCAGCGCGCCCAGGACAAGGTCGCCCAGATGCAAGCGCGCAGCGGCGCCCTTGACGAGCTACTCGCCTCGGGGGCACTGACCGACCTCACCTCGGACCGCGACGACATCCAGGTCCAGCTCGACCAGGCCAGTGGAACCTCCGACGTCGACGCACAGCTCGCCGCCATGAAGGCCCAGTTGGCCGCGGGCGACACCAGCGCCCTGGCGAGTGGCACACCCACGCCAGCGGACGCGGCGAGCGACACCACTGCGCCGGGGGCTTGAGAATGGCCCAGACGAAGTTCGAGAAGGACCGCGGGCTCGATACCCGCATGTTCATCACGGGTCTCGCCCTCGTGGTGCTGTACGGCCTCATCGTGTTCGCGCTGCTGCGCCTCGGGGTCTCGTTCGGCTTCGTGATCGTCATCGGCGCGGCCCTGCTGTTCAGCCAGTACTACTTCAGCGACAAGATCGCGATGTTCTCGATGCGCGCGCACGAGGTCACGCCCCAGCAAGAGCCCCGGCTGCACCAGATCGTCGACCGGTTGTGCACGCTGGCCGACATGCCCAAGCCACGCGTGGGCGTGTCTGAGATGGACCTGCCCAACGCCTTCGCGACCGGACGCAGCCCCAGCCACGCGGTGGTGTGCGCCACGCGCGGGCTCATGACGCGGCTCAACGACGAGGAGCTTGAAGCCGTGCTGGCCCACGAGCTGAGCCACGTCGCCCACCGCGACGTGGCCATCATGACCATTGCGTCGGGGGTCGGCATGCTGGCCGGCCTCGTTGGTCGCATGGCGATGTGGGGGGCCATGTTGGGCGGCGGCGGACGTGGTCGCAACGGCCAGCAGATCGTTCTGCTGGAGTTGGCGACCATGCTGATCTCGGTCGTGATCTACATCATCGCCTACCTGCTCACGATGGCCCTGTCGCGCTACCGCGAGCTGGCCGCCGACCGATCCGGAGCGATCCTGATCGGTAAACCGAGCGTGTTGGCCAGCGCCCTCATTCACGTGACCGGCGATATGGGCAAGATCCCGCGCACGGACCTGCGTCACGCCGAGGGCATGAACTCATTCTTCTTCGCGCCGGCCCTCGCTGGAAAGAGCGCCGCCTCGCTCTTCTCGACCCACCCCTCCCTCGAGGTGCGTCTCGCTCAGCTGAACCAGCTCGAGCGAGAGATGAACGGCTAGTGGGTCTTCGCGACACGCTGTTCGGCCGTACCAAGCCAGCCCCGCCCAAGCTGGACAATCTCTTCGCGCTGCCCACCGCGGCGCTCACGCTGCAGAGCGAATTGGACCTCGTCACTTCTGGCGTCGCCGGGCTGTGCTTCAAGGCCTCCAGCGGTGAGGCCGAGCTCACCAACGACACCGACCTCAAGGAACTGCTCGGCTTCGACGAAGCCGGAGATCACCTCTCACTCACGAGCGACGACCTGGGATTCAAGTGGCTCGTGATCCACGACACCGACATCGCCGGGCTCGTCACGCGCATCCATGGCGCCAACACGACGATGGTCGAACACGGCCTGGGTGAGCGGCTGCTCTGCGCAGTCTTTGGCTTCGTGCCGGCGACGCCGCCCGGTGAGGGATCCGTGCGCCTGGTGTACCTGTTGAAGCAGGGCACCTTCTATCCGTTCGCCCCCACCGGCCCCAACCAGCGCGACAACGAACTCGAGCTGCGGGCCAAGTCGTTCCTGGGTCAGGACCTGCCCATCGAAAAGGACCTGGCGCGCTGGATGGCGCTGTGGAACCTGCCCGTCACCTAACCGGAGATCAGGTTTGCGAACTCGCCGGCCACCAGGTCGTCGAAGGCCTGCGCGTAGTCCAGGTCTAACTGCGTGACCCCGCCGCGGTCGTGGGTCCACAGTTCGAAGCGCACCGTGCGATAGCCCAGGGTGATCAGCGCATGGTGGTTGAGACCCTCGGCCACGTCGACCTGGGCCTCGACCAGTCGCACCGCGCCCGGGTAGTCCAGGGTGGCCACCTCACGGACCAGGTGCGCGTGGTCGAGACGCCACTGCGGGTGTGCGGCGAGCCAGGTGTTGACCACGGACCCTTCAAGAAGGCCCGGACTGGTCACGGGTGCGTCATCTCCTCGGGCACGACGGCCTCGTCGAACTCCTCGCCCGTGAGGAAGCCCAGCGCCACGGTGGCCTCGCGCAGCGTGGTGCGCTCGGCGAAGGCGTGTTTGGCTACCTGGGCGGCCCGGTCGTAGCCGATGAGCGGGTTCAGCGCGGTCACCAGCATGAGCGAGTCGCGTAGGTGCTTGTCGATTTGCTCGTAGTTGGGTTCGACGCCGTCGACGCAGAACTCGCGAAAGCGGTCGCACGCGTCGCTCAGCAGGTCAATCGAGTTGCACACGTTGTGGATGATCACGGGCTTGGCGACGTTGAGCTCCAGGTTGCCGCGCGACCCCGCCATCGCCACCGCCGCGTCGTTGCCGAAAACCTGAATCGCCACCATGATCATCGCCTCGCACTGGGTGGGGTTGACCTTGCCGGGCATGATCGAGCTTCCCGGCTCGTTCTCGGGCAGCAACAACTCGCCCAGGCCCGCGCGCGGTCCCGAACCCAGCCACCGCAGGTCGTCGGCGACCTTGATGAGGGACGCGGCCAGGGTCTTGAGTGCGCCGTGAGCGAACACCAGCGCGTCGTGCGCCGCCAGGGCGGCATATTTGTTCGGGGCGGTCACGAAGGGCTCGCCGGTGAGCTCGGAAATAACCGCGGCGACGCGGTCGCCGAACTCACGGTGGGTGTTGAGCCCGGTGCCCACGGCCGTTCCACCCGCCGCGAGCTCATAGAGACCGCCGAGCACCTGGCGAAGGCGCTCGAGGTCGGCGTCGAGCTGGGCCACGTAACCCGAGAACTCCTGGCCCAGGGTGAGCGGCACCGCGTCCATGAGGTGCGTGCGACCAATCTTGATGATGTCGGCAAAGGCTGCGGACTTGTTGCTCAGCGCGTCGCGCAACCGTCGCACCGACGGGATGAGGCGCCCGGTGATCTCCAGTGCCGCCGCGATGTGCATCGCCGTGGGGAACGTGTCGTTGGATGACTGGGACATATTGACGTGGTCGTTGGGATGCACGGGGTCCTTGGAACCACGATCGCCACCCGCCAACTCAATGGCCCGGTTGGAGATGACCTCATTGACGTTCATGTTGGTCTGGGTGCCCGAGCCCGTCTGCCAGATCCGCAGCGGGAACTCTGCGTCCAGGCTCCCGTCGACGACCTCGCCGGCCGCCTGCTCGATCAGCGCGGCGCGCTCCTCATCGAGCTTGCCCAGGTCCCGATTGACCCGCGCCGAGGCCAGTTTGAGCAACCCGAACGCGCGGATCACTGCCGGGGGCATGGTCTCGCGCCCGATGGCGAAATGATGCAGGCTGCGCTCGGTCTGGGCCCCCCAGTAGTGCTCCGCCGGCACCTCGATGGGACCCATCGAATCGGACTCCACGCGAACGTTGGTCATCAGCCGCTACTTCTTCGCGCGCGGCGCGGCTTTCGCCGGAGCGCGTCTGTAGAGGGCAACACCGGTCGTGACCACGTCACGTGCGGCGGCAACGTCCTCGGCCCGAGGTCCGTCGCCGTCGCCGGGCACCTCGAGCAGCAGCGGCAGGTTGCGCACCTTGGGGTGCCCGACCAAGGGCGCCAGCCCCGCCGCGCCGATCGTGCCCTCGCCAATGTTGGCGTGGCGGTCCCGGTTGCCTCCGAGCTCGATCTTCGAGTCGTTCAGGTGCAGGCAGCGCAGACGCTGAAGTCCCACGCGCCGATCGATCTCGGCGAGGGCCTTCTTCGTCCCGCCCACCGTGGAGTAGTCCACGCCGCTGGCCCAGAGATGCTGGGTGTCGACGCACAGTCCCAGTCGCTCGTCACCGCCGCAGGCGTCAATCAGCGCGGCGATCTCTTCGAAGTCGCGGCCGACGGTTCCCCCGGTGCCCGCCGCGTTCTCGATAAGAATCGGACAGTCCTCGTATCCTTCGGGAGCCGCGTCGGCCTCGTCGAGGGCGCGCGACAGCCCCGCCGCAATCTGGCTGACGACCTCGTCGAAGCCAGCGCCCTTGTGGCTGCCGACGTGCAGGACGACCCCGGACGCGCCCATTCCGCGGCTCACCGACAGGTTGTTGGTCAGACAGTCCACGGAGCGCTGGTAGAGCTCGGGGTCCGCCGAGGCCAAGTTGATCAGGTACGTCGCGTGACAGAAGGTGTGGGTAATCGTGTGGTGGGCGGCCTGGGCCTCACGGTAGCCGGCCAGCACCTCGGGCGCGTACTGCGTGGGCTTCCACGCCCGGGGACTCTGGACGAAGACCTGGACGCTCGTTGCGCCAATCTCGACTCCGGCTTCCAGCGACGGCACCAACTTGCCGCCCCCGCGTACGTGCGCTCCGACGTTCATTACTCTGAAACTACTCGTCACCCGCACGTATACGTCAGGAGCACCATGAGCGACACGTTCACCCCCGCCGCACGCGCCCTCTTCGCGACCACCGCCCTGGCCCACGTGGCGACGGTCGACGAGGACGGCGCACCGTACGTCACGCCGGTGTGGTTCGACCTCGAGGGTGACG
>DATLSF010000022.1:0-42926 GCA_035534335.1 Acidimicrobiales bacterium
GCGGTGCACCGCCACCGCAGTGACGGCGCGACGAGCGCGGCCGCGGGCTTTCGGCGCACCGCGCGCGTCGAGCACTCCTTCGAGCGCCTGCGCGAGCGCGAGGCCCAGGTGGCGGCGGGACGGGCGTTGGTCTGCCTCGCCGTGTTCGTCACGGTGCGCGCCGAGTCGTTGGGCGAGCTCGGCGCTGAAGTTGTCCGCGTGCGCCGAGCCCTCCACGAGTCGGGGCTGCGCGCCGACCGCGGTCGGGGCCGCCAGGCCGAGTGGTACTGCCGCCAGCTACCCGGTGGGCCCGGCTGGTGACGCGTGCCTGGACCCACTGGGCGACCTCGTCTAATCTGGCCACGCTGCGTCTGCCGGCCCACGACGCGGGCACCGGCCTATCTGGGCGACGCCTCGGCGTCTCCCAGCACGGTGGTTCCTTCGTTCTGGATCCCTTCGACGCGTACGCCGAGGGATTGGTCTCCAACCCCAACGTCGTGGTCGCGGGCTCCATCGGCGCGGGCAAGAGCACGGTGGTCAAGATGATGGCGGACCGGGCCCTGGAGCGAGGTCGTCGAGTGGTCGTCGTCGATCCCAAGGGTGAGTACGCGGACCTCGCGCGCGGCTACGGCGTGGCGCCGGTGGTCCTCGGACGCGATGGATGGTGCGACCCGTTCCCAGAGGCCGACGACGAGGCGCTGGCGCTCGTACGCGCCCTGGTGGCCAGTGCCCAGGGCGCGGACCTCTCCGCCGAGGAGCTCTACGTCCTCGACGACGCCTGGCGCGTTCGGGAGCGTGCGGAAAGTCGCCGCGTGTTGAGGGCTCTCTTCGACGGCGCGGCGGGCGCGCTGGAGGATCCGCGACCCTCGCCGGTGCGCTCACTCGCGCTCACCCTGCATCGCTTCGTCCACGGGGACCTGGCGGGACTCTTCGATGGCGAGGGCGAACCGCTCGGGCTGGGGACCGCGGTGGTCGTCCTGGACCTTTCGGCCCAGTGGGCGGCGAGCTCGCTGCCGGTGTCAGCTCTGTCGGCGGTGGCGGCCGCTCAACGCGTCGTGGCCGCGAGCGGCGAACTGGGCTACCTGGTGCTCGACGAGGCCTGGGCGCTGCTCGCCGAGGCGCACGCGATGCGCTGGCTGCAGGGTTCCTGGAAGCTCGCCCGGGCGCGCGGCTTGAGCCACGTGTTGGTACTGCACCGCTTCTCGGACGTCGCGGCCGCGGGTGACGAGGGCAGCGCCCAGCGAGAGCGGGCCCGCGGGTTGCTGCGTGAGTGTGAGACCGCCTGGCTGTTTCGCCAACCCCCGGACGAGGCCCGCGAGATGGCCGTCGCCCTGGGACTGGCACCGCTCGAAGAGCGTTACCTGCGCGCGCTGCCCAAGGGCAGTGCCCTGGTGCGCTACGGCGCGTATCGCTCCGTGGTGCGGGTGACGCCCGACTCCCGCGACCTCGCGTTCATCGACACCGACGCCGCCATGCGTGAGGGTGCATCGTGAGCACTCGGGACCGACCGGTGCTGGGGCGGCGCACCTGGCACGGGTTCAGCGTCGGCGTCGACCTCGCGCTGGAGTCGCGTAACTCGCTGCTCGTCGTCGGTCCGACCCAGTCGGGCAAGACCTCGTCGCTCGTGGTGCCTTCGCTCCTTCGCTGGTCGGGGCCGGCCGTGGTCACGAGCGTGAAGCGCGACGTCGTTGACGCCACGCGGCGTTGGCGTGGATCGTTGGGCCACGTGCAGGTTCTCGAGCCGGGACGCGATGAGGGTCTCACCTGGGACCCATTGGAGGGGGTCGTCTCGATGCGTCATGCCCTGCGCGTCGCGCATGATCTGACGATCTCCTCGTCGGGACGCGGTGACACGGAGTTTTGGAACTCGTTGGCGGCCAAGTTGGTGGCTGCGCTATTGGTGTGTGCGGCGAGCAGCGCGCGGACGATCTTCGACGTCGCCGCCGTCGTGGAAGACCGCGCCTTCGACGCGTGGTTCGACGATTCGGGCGACGGCGGCGACGTCGTGCGCGCATTCCTCACCCACGAAACCAAGACCCTGGACGGCGTCCTCACGACCGCCGAGACCATGCTCCTGCCGTGGCGCTTCGCCCAGCCGCTGGCGGGCGTGCGTGACGTGGTCCACGGACCTCACACCTTGTACCTATGCGCCCCGCGCGGTGAACTTCGTCACTACGAGCCGCTGTTTCGAGGGGCCTTGCGCACGGTGCTCGAAGAGCAGCAGCGCCTGGTCGACCTCGGGAGCCAACGGCGCCTCCTGTTGGTACTGGACGAGGCGGCGACGGTGGCGCCGCTGGACGACCTCGACCAGCTCGCGGCCACCCTCAGCGGTCTGGACGTCACCCTGGTCACGGTGGTGCAGGACTTCGCCCAACTCGTGGCGCGTTGGGGTCCTCGAGCGGCCACCATCGTGAACAACCACGGGGCACGGATGGTCCTTTCCGGTCTGACCGACCCCACGGTGCGTACCTACCTACCCGAACTGGTCGACACGACGAACGGTCCGGTGACGCCACTGCGATTGGGCACGCCCGGGACGGCACACGTGGTCGCCGGGCGTCGACCCGTCTCGATCGTTCGCTTGCGACCCTGGTGGACCACGCGGCGCCTGCGCACCCGTGGAGAACGCACGGGGTAAGTACGATTCGTAAATGGCGGTATGGGTCCATCAAGACGAGCACACCATCTTGGCCATCGATGTCGGTGCCACGACCATCAAGTACTGCCCGGTGGACCAGACGGGTCAGCTCCTAGACGCCCCCAAGCGCCGCCCGACCCCCTACCCGTGCTCGCCGGGTCGGCTGGTCGAGGCTTTGGCCGCGAGGGTTGAGGAGACCGATTGGCATCGCGTCGGCGTGGGTTTTCCCGGCGAGTTTGCCGATGGCCACGTCGTGAAACCCGGCAATCTGGCTCGTCCCGGCGGAGTCACGACCGAGGTCGACCCGCAACTGGCCGCCGAGTGGGCCGACTTCGCGCTGCAGGACGCGCTGATCCAGGCCACGCACCGCGACGTGCGGGTCGTCAATGACGCCACGCTCGCGGCCCTGGGGTGCTGCGAAGGACACGGCGTCGAGGTCGTGGTTGCGCTGGGGACCGGCGTCGGTCTCGCGCTAGAGCGCGACGGCCAGCTGGAACGGGTGCGCGACGTCGGCGCGGCCATCTTTCGCGACGGGCGCACCTACGACCAGCTGTTGGGTGAGCGAGCGCGCTCCGAGGACCCGGACCGGTGGTACGAAATGTTGGAGGAGGCTCTGCGCGGATTCGCGTTGGAGTTCGCGGCGACGCAACTACACCTCGCCGGGGGCAACGCCAAGCGCGTGTCGCCGGGGCGATTCACGACCGTGCCGTGTGAAGTAACGGCCCACGGCAACGAAGCCCCGCTGCGCGGTGCCTCGCACCTCTTCTAAGCCCGGGCCAGGTCGACGGCCGCGGCGCTGAGAACGCCGCAGATGACGGAGAGGGCCGCGTCGTCGACGGCGAAATCCGGCGCGTGGTGCATGCCGCTGGTCCCGTCGGCCAAGGCGCCCCCTACGAACAGGTACGCGCCGGGCACCAGGTTGAGGAACTCGGCCATATCGTCGCTGGGCGTGACCGGTGGAACAGTCAGGACATTTGACTCGCCCACCACGGCGCCCGCTTGGGTCATCGCGCGAGCCACGACGGCGGAGTCGTTGATCACCGCCGGCACGTTCTCGTGTAGCCCCAACGCGGCACTCACGCCGAACTCATCCTCGATCTCGACCAACAACGACGCGAGTCGTGCGAGCGCGAGCGCGCGTTGGTCGGAGCTGAAGGTTCGCAGGGTTCCCTCCAGCACGGCTCGCCGCGGCACGACGTTGTTCTTGGTGCCCGCCTTCAGGACTCCGATGGAGCACGCGCAGTTGGTCCCCTCGAAGCTGAGCCCGGCGACGACGTCGCTCACGCGCGGTGCGAGCGCACTGGCCGCCAGAACCACGTTGCCCCGAGTCGTGGACATCGCGCCGTGACCTCCGACACCGATGATGTCGATGCTGAGCGAGTCGGCCCCACTCATAAAGGTGCCGGCCCGACTCGCGACGATACCGACGGGCGCCAGCGAGGTGACGTGTACGCCCAGAACGACGTCGGCCGGTTGTTGGGTGAGCAGCCCACCGGCGATCATGGCCGCGGCTCCGCCGAGCCCTTCTTCGGCGGGTTGGAACACCAGAGTGAACTCGCCCGGGAGATCGGCGCGGCGCCGCGACAGCACATCCGCGACGCCCAGCAGTCCCGCGGTGTGCACGTCGTGGCCGCACGCGTGCATCACGCCCTCGATCAGGGATCGATGGTCCGAGTCACGCTCTTCGGTGACCGGTAGCGCGTCGATGTCGGCGCGAAGCATCACTCGCCGGCCCGAACGGCCGCCGACCAACGTGGCCACAGCTCCCGTCTCGGTGGGACACGGCGCGAGAGACCATCCCAGTTGGGTGAGCCGGGTCCGAATGGTGTCCGAGGTCCGGTATTCCTCGAAAGACAGCTCGGGGTGAGCGTGCAGATCGTGCCGGGTTGCGATCATTGAATCGTTTGCGTGGTCGACCAGTTCAGGCAGGTCGTCGAGGAACGTTCGCGGCACGCCGACATGGTAGGGGCGGGAAGTCCGCGAAGGCCCGTGGGCTAGGATTGAACTCCAGTAATGCGGCTGTAGCTCAGCGGATTAGAGCATCGGTCTACGGAACCGAGGGTCGGGGGTTCGAATCCCTCCAGCCGCACTGACAGACCTAGACCTCAAAAAGTTGGCGGCTAGAACTCGCCCGCGGCGAATCGGCGACACTGAACGCACGACACGTCTCCCTTCGGGGGGCTGTCCGTGATCTTGAGCCCGCATAGGGTCTCGGCCTTGTTGTTCGTACGCCGATAGTGCACATCGTCGTAGAAATCGCTCTGGGCCTTCACCTTGGTCAGGCTCTCCACTTGGCCGACTCTATCCGCCTCTGACTCCGACGTGTAGCGAGACAAGGCCGACGCGCGCCAACTGCTCGCGCTGCGCTCCAGAACGCGCGAGTTCGATCGCGCGACGTGGTCAAGTCGACGAATATGCGGTGCGCTAGTTCGAAGCGTTCGTCTGAGAGCTGATCCATCGCTCGACAGCTGACGCAAGTGCGGGGAGCGGGACGGGGCCCGATCGAAGGATCAAATCGTGGAATGCCCGAATGTTGAAACGCTCGCCGAGCCGCTCCGCGGCGTCGCGCCGATGTGCCTCCAGCGCGAGCCGGCCCACCATGTACGCCAACGCCTGTCCCGGGACTGAGATGTAGCGATCCACCTCGGAGTGGATCTCCAGCGAGCTCATGGGGACGTGGGCGCCCATCCAGTCAATGGCGTCCTGGCGTGACCATCCCAGTGCGTGCAGTCCGGTGTCCACGACCAAGCGCGCGGCTCGCCACGCGTCGGTGCTCACCATGCCCAAGCGCGCCACGGCGCTGGTGTAGAGGCCCATCTCGTCGGCCAGCCTCTCGGCGTACAGCCCCCAACCCTCCGCGGTGGCCACGTCGGCGAACACGGAGTGGACCACGTGACTTCCTTCGAGTTGTTGGGCGATCGTCAACTGGAAGTGGTGCCCCGGCACCGCCTCGTGGAACGCGACGGCCTCGGCCAGGTGCCGGAACCTCTGTTCGGGCTTGGTCGTGTTGATGAAGTACGTGCCCACGCGCGACCCGTCGAGGGCGCCGGTGAAGTAGTACGCGGGGGGTGAACCCTCCGCGAGCGCCTCGGGTATCGGCTCGACCGCGCAGGCGGTCGTCGGGATTAACCCGAACCACTCGGGAGCGGCGTGCTCGGCCCGCCGGACAGCTTCGATGGCTGTTGTCACTATCTCGTCGCCGCTCTCGTAGCGCAGCGCTGGATCGGTTCGGAGGCGTTCGTGGATCTCGGCGACGTCGGTCGTGTTCCACAACTCGGATCCCAACGCCGCGAACTCCTCGTTCAGACGCTCGATGATGGCCAGACCCGTTGAGTGGAGATCTTCGGCAGTGTGCTCGGTGGAGGTCGAGTACCTCACGCAGCGCTGGTACATGTCTTCACCACCGGGCAACCAACACAGTCCCGGCTTCTCGTCCGCACGTCCGGAGGGCAGGACCTGGTTCTCCAACACCTCGCGGTAGCGAAGCAGTGCCGGACGCACGACCTCGTCGAGGACGTGACCCTGCGCGGCGGCGAACTCATCGGGGGCTCCGTCCGGGTCCGAGCGCAGCGCGCCAAGCAGGGGGTCACCGGTGATCGCGTCGATCTGGGCCATGGCGGCGCGCACGCCGCGCTCCTGTGGAGTGCGACCAGCGTCAACGCCGTCGCGAAGCCGTTGGGCCGACTGCTCTAAGAAGACCGGCAACGCAGCGAGACGCGCCAGCTGGTCGTCGCGCCGTTCGGGCGAGTCCAGCGCCAACATCGGCAGCGCCGCCAGCACTCCCGCCAACGGGGCGACGAAAATGTCGGTGGCCGTGAACTCCAGGAGCGGGACCGACAACGAGAGGGCGGTGGTCTCTGCCGTCATGCGGATGAGGTCCAGCGTGAGCACGTCGGTCTCGTCGTGGTCCAGTTCATCGACGCGGGCGGCCTCGTAGAGGGCCTCGGCCGCGGACGCCAGCGACGAGTACGTCGCCATGAGGTCGGCCTGGGCAGACGACGACAGGTCCGCCAACTCGCCGCGTCGCGCGGGCAGGCCGAGCAGCGCGGCCTCGAGGGGCTCTTGACGAAAGCGCGCGGCGATGAGCTGGTCGGCCAGGTCTTCAATGGCTGGGTTCATGCCTCAACCATAATGAGCGCGCGATTCTGTGTCCGGCGCGCGCGACGACCTCGGCCAACCCGCAACGCACGTGCGGTCACCAGAACGAGCAGTGCGGGAGGTCGTGTCACTAGGCTGAACTCACGATTTCGTCAGTGCCCTACGATCGCGGTGTAGGCGGACCGCACGTGATTGGGCGAACGCCGCCGGGCGATGGAGAGAGATGACCTACGACTTTGAAGTCTCCGGCGTCGTGCCGGCGCCGCCCGAAATGCTCTACCGCGCGTGGCTGTCCAGTGACGAGCACGCCGCCATGACCGGGGGCGCGGCGACGATCGATCCCTCCGTGGGTGGAGAGTTCACCGCCTGGGATGGCTACATCAACGGGAAGAACCTGGCGCTCGAGCCCTATGCGCGAATCGTCCAGTCCTGGCGGACGACGCAGTTCACCGACGACGATCCCGACTCGCAGATCGAAGTCACCTTTGAGTCGGTCGACGACGGGACACTGGTGCGTGTGCGTCACACCGGGGTCCCGAGTGAGCAGCTCGGCTACGAGAACGGCGGGTGGCAGAAGAGTTACCTCGACCCGATGCGCACCTACTTCTCAACGACGTAACCGCGACCTCGACGCCCGACGGCGCAGGGGCTAGGGCAGGCACCACTCAATCGGTGCCACGATGCGCTCCATCGACGGAGGCCCCCACGAGCCCTGCGCGTACGGCTCCACGGGTGGAGGATCGGCGAGCAGCGGCGCGGCCACCTCCCACAGCCGTTCGATGCCGTCAGAACGAGTGAAGAACGCGCGGTTTCCGAGCATGGCTTCGAGGATCAGCCGCTCGTACGCCTCGAGGTTGTGCGCGGCCTGGAACGAGTCGCGATACTTGAACGTCATCTCGGCCGCGTCGAGACGCATGCGTGGGCCGGGCTCCTTGGCCAGGAAGTGCGCGTGGATGGAGCCGGGGTCTTGGAAGTCGACGACGAGCTTGTTGCCGCGCCACGACGAGGAGTTGGGGCCGAGCGGGAAGAGGCGCATCACCGGCTCGTCGAAGCCGATGGTGATGACCTGGCGGCTCTGGGCCAGGGACTTGCCCGAGCGCAGGTAGAAGGGCACGCCCTTCCAGCGCGTGTTCTCGACCTCGGCGCGCAGTGCCACGAAGGTCTCGGTGTCCGAGTCCGGTGCGACGCCCGCCTCTTGGCGGTAGCCGTCGTACTGGCCGCGCACCACCCACGCGGGATCGATCGGCTGGAGGGTCTGGAAGACCTTGTGGACCTCGTCGCGCAGCGGGCTGGCGTCCAGGCTGACCGGCTGCTCCATCGCCAGGAAGCCGAGCACCTGGAACAGGTGCGACACGACCATGTCGCGAAACGCCCCCGTCTCTTCGTAGAAGGTGCCGCGGCCCTCAATGGTGATCGACTCGGGAACGTCGATCTGCACGAAGCAGACGTGGTCGCGATTCCACAGGGGCTCGAACATACGGTTGGCGAATCGCAGGGCCAGGATGTTGTCGATGGACTCCTTGCCGAGGAAGTGATCGATGCGATAGACCTGCGTCTCCTCGAAGTTCGCGGCGATCACCCGGTTGAGCTGCTGGGCCGAGGCGAGGTCGACACCGAAAGGCTTTTCACAGATCACGCGAGAGTTCCGGCTGAGTCCCGAGGTGCCCAGCATCTCGATGATGTCTTGGGCCGCGTTCGGCGGCACGGCCAGGTGGAAGAGCCGGCGCACGTTGGCGCCGAGTTCCACCTCGGCGGCCATGATCGCGTCTTCCAGGTGCGACCACTCTGTGGCGTCAGCCACGACGAAGGAGAGCGTCTTTTGGAACTCTTCCCATTCGCCGGCGTCGGGCTTGTGGCTCCCGTACTCGAGGATGGCCTCGAGGGCCTGGTCGCGGAAGGCGTCCGATGACTCGACCATTGCGGAGCGCGATACGCCGATGATCCGGTAGTGGTGGGGCAGTAGACCCGCGGCGGCCAGGTGGAACAACCCGGGAAGGATCTTGCGTTTGGCGAGGTCGCCGGTGGCCCCAAAGATGACGATGATGTGATCGTCGGGGATGTCGGTGTCTGCCAATTTCGAATGGGGACTCATGGCGGACCTCCCGTGGTCACGTGGCGAATGGTCGTGCCCACGCCCACGATCATCTCATCGACCAGGTCAGGAGAGAAGAGACCGTGGGCGACGACACCTGGGTGGGCGTCCAGGCGCCGCGCCAGAGCGGCCGGGTCGCCGACCTCGCCAAAGAGGTCTGCAATGACTCCGCCGTCGAGGCTCGCCTCGACGCCGCGCAGCTTCGCCGTACCGAGTTCGGCGAGCGTCGCCGCGAGTCCGAAGGTCATCAGCTCGAGCGGCACGGGAGGGTGTAGCGCGCTGACCTCCTTGGATGAGTCCACGATGACGACGAAACGGTCAGCGACGTTGGCGACGATCTTCTCTCGGGTGTGGGCACCACCCCCGCCCTTGATGAGCCACCCGGCGGCCGAGATCTGATCGGCGCCGTCGATGGCCAGATCCAGCCGGTCCCACGTATCGAACTCCTCGATAGCCAAACCCAGGTCCCGTGCCGACCTTTCGGTTCGCGGCGACGTCGCGACGAATCGCGCCGCGGAGCCCCGACGGGCCAGTTCGGTGAGCAGGAACGCGACCGTCGTCCCGGACCCGAGGCCCACGCGCATCCGATCGTCCACCAGTCTCGCCCCGGCCTGCGCGGCCAGTTGCTTCTCGGCGTCGGTTCCCACGACTCAGAGCGCCGATCGCTCGGCCATGACCAGCGAATGAGACGCCTCGACGCGCCCGGCCGGAATGGCGGTGTCGCCAGTGAGCAGGCCGGAGAGGGCCTGTCGCTTGTCGGCACCGGTGATGAGCCACAGGAGTTGGTTGGCCTCTGCCAATGCCGGGTACGTCATAGTCATACGCCGGTGGCCGTCGTAGACGCCGGTCAGTGCGACCAGTCGATCGGTGACGTCCAGCACGGGGTCGCCGGGCACCAGCGACGCGGTGTGGCCGTCGGCGCCCAGTCCGAGGTGCACGAGGTCGAGTCGCGCGGGAAGTATTCGCGCGTAGTGCTCGGCGGCCCCGTCGAGATCCTCCTCGTCCACCCCCATCGGCTCCACGACGGCCGGGACGGCCGCCAGGCTTTCGCGCAGTTGGGTCACGTTTCTCGCGGGGTCCACGCTGGGCACGACCCGCTCGTCCACCTGGAAGATGGTGGTGCGCGCCCACGGCATCGCGCGCTCACTCAAGGCGGCAAACATCGCCCACGGCGTCCGGCCCCCGCTCACGGCGAAGCTGAAGCGTCCACGTTCGTCGACGCAGCGACGCGCGACGTCGGCCACGTACTCGGCCGCGGCCCGAGCGAGCGAGTCGTCGTCAGCGAAGTCGCGAAGCTCGTGCTGCATTTCAGGATGGTTTTTCGACGTGCCCACCGAACTCGGAGCGCATGGCGGACAGGACCTTGGCCGTGAACTCGCCGCGGTCGCGTGACTCGTAGCGTTGCCAGAGGGCCGCACTGATGACTGGCGCCGGAACGGACTCGTCGATCGCCGCTTCCACGGTCCAGCGCCCCTCGCCCGAATCGGACACGCGGCCGGAAAACTCAGCGAGTTCGGGCGAGCGCGCCAGAGCGTCGGCGGTGAGGTCGACCAGCCACGAGCTGACAACGGATCCGTGACGCCAGACTTCCGCCACCTCGGCGACGTTGATGTCGAACGAATAGAACTCCGGGTCACGCAGTGGTGCCGTCTCCGCGTCGGCGCTCACCGACAGGGAGCCCGCATTGGCGTGCTTGATGATGCTGAGTCCCTCGGCGATCGACGCCATCATCCCGTACTCGATGCCGTTGTGCACCATCTTGACGAAGTGTCCGGCCCCGTGCGGACCGCAGCGCAGGTAGCCCTGCGTCGCGGTCCCGCCGGCGTCTGCGCGCCCCGGTGTTGGCGCGACGCCGTCGTTGCCGGGCGCGATGGTCTTGAAGATGGGGTCGAGTCGTGCGATGACATCGTCGTCGCCGCCGATCATCAGGCTGTAGCCGCGCTCGAGTCCCCACACGCCGCCGCTGGTGCCGCAGTCGACCAGATGGACCCCGCTCGCGGCGAGGCTGTGCGCACGGAGAATGTCGTCGCGGTAGTAGGAGTTCCCGCCGTCGATGATCACGTCATCAGGTGAGAGCTGGCCGACGAGGTCGTCCAACGTCGCCTGCACGATGGCCGCGGGCAGCATGAGCCAGATCACGCGCGGGGAGTCGAGGAGCGTCACGAGTTCGTGCAGCGACGCCGCTCCGACGACGCCGTCGCCCTCCAGGGCGCTCACTGCCGCCGCGTTGAGGTCGTAGACGACGCACCGGTGCCCGTCGCGCGCGAGCCGGTGGACAAGGTTGGCCCCCATCCGGCCGAGTCCCACCATGGCGATCTGCATTGGCTGGTCGGTTGGCATCTAGGTCCCCTTGGTCTTGAGTTCTCGATAGCGCGTGATCAGCGCATTGGTCGACGAGTCGTGGGCCAGGACGGGGTCGGCGTCGGCCGCGAGCTCGGGAATGATTCGGCTGGCGAGGGCCTTACCCAGCTCGACGCCCCATTGGTCGAACGAGTCGATACCCCAGACGGTGCCCTGGGTGAAGACGGAGTGCTCGTAGAGCGCGATGAATGAACCGAGAAGGCGCGGCGTCAGGACCTCGGCCAGCAGCACGTTGGTGGGCCGGTTTCCCTCCATGACTCGATGGGCCACCTCGTGCGGCGCGACACCCTCGGCGCGGAGCTCCGCCTCGGTCTTGCCAAAGGCGAGCGCCTCGGCCTGAGCGAACACGTTGGACGTCAGGGTGTCGTGGTGGGGGCCTAGGGGATTGAGGCTCCGGGCGAACCCGATGAGGTCGACGGGCACGATGGTGGTGCCCTGATGGATCAGTTGGTAGAAGCTGTGCTGGCCGTTGGTGCCGGGTTCGCCCCAGTAGATCGCTCCCGTGTCGTAGTCGAGGGCCTCCCCGGTGAGCGACACGTGCTTGCCGTTGGACTCCATCGTGAGCTGCTGGAGGTACGCCGGGAGCCGCTTGAGGTACTGGTCGTAGGGCATGACGCCCGTCGTCGGACACCCGAGGTAGTCGCGGTTCCAGACCGCGAGCAGCCCCATGAGCATCGGCAGGTTCCGTTCGAACGGCGCCGTGCAGAAGTGCTCATCCATGACGCGGAAACCCTCGAGGAGTTCGGTGAAACGATCCGGGCCGATGGCGATCATGGTCGACAGCCCAATGGCCGAGTCCATGGAGTAGCGGCCGCCGACCCAGTCCCAGAAGCCAAACGTGTTCTGCGGGTCGATACCGAACGCCGCGACTCTGGCTTCATTCGTCGACACGGCGACGAAGTGGCGCGCCACCGCCGCCTCGTCGCCGAGGCGCTCGACCAACCAGTCGCGCGCCGACTGGGCGTTGGTGAGCGTCTCGAGCGTTCCGAAGGTCTTGGACGAGACGATGAAGAGCGTCTCGGCCGCGTCCAGGTCGCGGACCGCCTCCACGAAGTCGGTCGCGTCGACGTTGGACACGAAGAGGAACACGAGGTCGCGGCGCGAGTAGAAGCGCAACGCCTCGTACGCCATGACCGGTCCGAGGTCCGAGCCGCCGATGCCGATATTGACCACGTTGCGGATTCTTTGACCGGTGTGGCCCTTCCACTCGCCCGAACGCACGCGATCGGCGAAAGACCTCATCTTGTCCAGGACGGCGTGCACCTCGCGCACAACGTCGACGCCGTCGACGACGAGCGAAGACTCGCGGGGCATTCGCAGGGCGACGTGCAGCACCGGCCGGTCCTCGGACACGTTGATGTGCTCACCCCGGAACATCTGGTCGCGTCGATGGACCACCCCTGATTCGTTGGCCAGTTCGGCCAGCAGCCGCATCGTCTCATCGGTCACGCGATTTTTCGAGTAGTCGAGGTAGATACCTTCGGCCTCGGCGCACAGTCGCTCGCCGCGCCCGGGGTCCTGGGCGAAGATCTCGCGCAGGTGTTGAGGGGCGATCTCGGCGAGGTGCGTGTCCAGGGCCCGTGCGGCTCGTCGTTGTCGCAGCGGTGACGTGCTCACGACCTGGTCCGAGTGCGTGCGCCACTCGGCGGCGCGACGGGGACGGTCGCACGCGAGCGAGATTTAGGCATGGCGGCAGCGTATCTGGCGTCGGGCGTCGGTGGACTCGCCGATCCTTACGCGAGTGAGTGCAGCGTCCCAAACTCCTGAGTCGGCATCACCTGAGTCGGTGACTGCGGGTACGGTCGAAAGAGCGTGTTGGTCTCCGCGACGTCGTCCGGGTTGCAGCCATCGACGCTGAGCGCGCGGCGCAGATAGCCGGACGTCGCCGGCAGTCGAGGCGCAGTGAGATTGGCGCGATGCAGGCGCAGCGTTGAGACAAGGTTGCCGACCGTTGATCTCCGCCACGAGGAGATCTCGTGGGAGCGGATGCCGAAGCGGGCCTCGAGGAATCGGATCAGCGACGTGTGGTCAAAGACGTCAGACGACAGGTAGCCACCGCGGCTGAACGGCGACACCACGAGCAGGGGGACCCGGAATCCGAGTCCGATGGGACCGGCGAGTCCGCCGGCCGTCGCCGGCAGGGGCGTCGCGGTGACGAACTCGCCTGGCGTCCCCGGCGAGGGCGTGGGCGGCGCGACGTGGTCAAAGAACCCCCCGTTCTCGTCGTAGGTGATGAACAGCACCGTGCGCGACCACACTTCGCGATTCGACATCAGCGCGGACAGGACCCGGCTGATCAGCCAGGCCCCGTAGGCCGGGGGCGCCGGCGGGTGTTCGTCGAAGCCGTTCGGCGGGACGATCCACGACACCGACGGCAGCGTGTTGTGACGCACGTCGCGCACGAAGTCATTCGGATAGGTCGGCAGGAAGGCTCGCTCGAATAGATGTGACGAAGGCTTTCGGTAGGCCGCGAAGTACTGAAGGATCGCGTCACCGAAGCCGAGTTCCGGCGCCGTGGGTATGTAGCCCTGGCCCGGCGGAGTGTAGGTCTTCCAACTCACTCCGGCGTCTTGGAGCAGTTCGGGCACCGACGTCCACCGGGCGCTGAAGAGAATGTCGGGTGACGAGTTGGTGGTCAAAACGGGTCCACCGTGTGTGCCGGTGGGGTCGATGTTGCCCGAGAGCGCCATGAGCCGATTGGGGTGGGTCGGCCCCATCACCGAACAGAAGTAGTGGTCACAGATCGTGAATGCGTCGGCCAGGGCGTAGTGGAATGGTAGGTCGGCGCGTGTGTAGTAGCCCATGGTGAGGAGGCCAGAGACGGAGCCATCGTCTTGGGGCGACGTGTGCGTCGAGACGAAGCCGTCCATCGCGCCGCCGTGCCAGCTCTGGTGCTGGGCCAGCCACTGGTGCGTGATGTCGTGCGTGCACTCTCCGAGGCGTGTTCGCGTGTCGAGGTGAAAGGGGAGCTGAACACCCACGGGGGTGCGTGTCGTGTTGGCCGCATCGGGTTGCGCGAAGATCCCCAAGGAGTTGCTCGCGTGATCGTCGAATCCTCGAACA
The DNA here is from genome assembly GCA_035534335.1 of Acidimicrobiales bacterium. Classification (GTDB taxonomy): domain Bacteria; phylum Actinomycetota; class Acidimicrobiia; order Acidimicrobiales; family RAAP-2; genus RAAP-2. The sequence goes on from DATLSF010000022.1 coordinate 14,232, forward strand.
CCCTTGTAGGTGCCGAAGTAGTGGTCGAACGATCGGTTCTCCAGCATGAGGAAGACAACGTGGCGCACCGCCCCGAGGTCGGATCCGGCGGGTGCGGTGGAGCTAGCGGACGCGATCAGCGGGAATCCGGATCCGCCCGCCATCGCCCACGCGGACGCCAGGCCAGCGCGGCGTAGGAACTGGCGTCGGTCCATCGGCGTATCGGGTGTTGGCGGACGGGTCACATGCGTCTCCGGTGTCTACTCGAGTCTCTCAGGGCGCACGGGCCGCGGGGGTACGGGCCGTCGGGCCCCCTACGTAAACTGAACTTTCACGTTCCAACGACTGCGGAGATCACGAATGTCCCGGCCGAGTGTTGAGGCGTTGCGACGTGAGCAGATCCTCAAGTCGACGTGCAAATTCGTCGCCAAACGCGGCGTCGGGCCCTGCGAATCTCGGACGTGGCCAAGGACGTGGGGTTTTCCACCGGGACGATCCACTACTACTTCGACGATAAGGAAACCCTGCTGCGCGCGGCCTTCGCCTACAACGTGCGCCACTGGATCGCGAGGAGAAGGGACCTCCTGGCCGCGTCGACCGACATTCTAGAGTTCTTGCGCACCTACGTTGACTCCTACCTGCCCGACGACCGCGAGAGCCTACGGGCGTGGCGTGGCGGGTCTGGTCTGAGTTCTGGGCGATCTCCATTCGCGACACCGCCCTGCAGGGAGTGATCGAGATCCTGGATGTCGACTGGCGCGCTGTCGTCTCGCGCTTGATTCGTCAGGCCCAAGCCGAGGGCCGCATCCGCGAGGGCGACCCTTTGATCTTCACCAAAATGTTGATCTCGATGGTCGACGGACTCGCGGTGCAGGTCCTGGCCAACTCCCGGGAGATGGATATCGCCACGATGCGCGGAACCCTCCACGCGTTCACCGACCAACTCCTCATTGGCGTCTCCGCGACGGTCACCGACCAGACATGAAGTCCGCGGCGCGCGCCAGGCGCGACGTCGTTGGGCGTCCCGATGCCTCGGCCCGGTAGGCGAGGTAGAGCGACCTCACGCCGAGCCAGCGCCACGGCTCGGGTTCCCAGGACCGCGTGCGTTGAGGGAACGCCCATCCGGCGACCCGTGGACGGAGAAGTATGCCGGTAGAGTTCCGGCGTGCGGCGCGCGATCGCGGTGATTTTGGTGGCCCTGACGGCGCTCGGGTACGGCGCGACGGTCGGCCGAGCTGACACCACCTCGACGACGGCGCCGACCACGACCATCACGCTGCGCCCGCGCCCGACCGCACCGCTGACGGGCTTGGCCGACCCGACGCGCGTCACGTCGAGGCGACCAGCGGTCACGGTCAAGATCGACAACACCTACGAGGCGCACCCCCAGTACGGCATCCGACAAGCCGACGTGGTGTACGAGGAGATCGTCGAGGGCGGGATCACACGCCTCGCCGCCGTGTTCAACTCGGCCGCACCGGCGCGGGTGGGGCCCGTGCGCTCCGTGCGCCGGACGGACCGCGAGGTCGTCTATCCGCTTGGCGGGATCTTCGTGTTCTCGGGCGGAGCCCAGTACGCGATCGACTCGATCAAGACCGCGCCGGTCAAACTCTTCAGCGAAGCCAACAGCGGCGCGATGATGTATCGCGCCTCCAACCGGCCCCCACCGCACAACCTGTTCGCGAACGTGTCTCTTTTCATCCGTCAGGGTGGTCGGCCGCGCCCGCCGCGGGCGCTGTTCACGTACTCGCGCTCGGCGCCGAGGTTCTCGACGCGCGTGCGTTCGTTCACGGTGGGCTTTGCCAGCGGCTACGCCACGTCGTACGCGTGGGACACCAAGACGGCTTCGTGGGACCGGTCGATCTTCGGCGCGCTCGATCGAGACGCGACCGGTCGGCGAGTCTCGCCCCAGAACGTGATCGTCATGTACGTGCATTACCTGGGCGGGGTGGGCGTCGAGGGCGCCCAGGCCCAGCTCCTAGGCTCCGGCGTCGCCCAGGTCTTCACCAAGCACTCGGTCGTTCGGGCTCGCTGGTCGAGAGGGTCGCTACGCCAGCCCATCGTCTACAAGAACCGTCGGGGCCAGGTCATCGCGCTCACCTCCGGGCGAACGTGGGTGGAGTTGCTCGACGTCTCCGAGCACGTGACGGAGGTTCGTTGAGCGCGGGGGCGGTAGTAGACACGGTGACGGGTCATTGATCCGGGGGTGAAGCCGGTGGTCGCAGGGAGCGGGGTCGTCGGTCACGCCGGGACCCTGGGTCAGCGACCGACATGATCACCGATCCGTCGCTCGACCAGTTGACCAACGTCGCCACCGAGCGTGCTCGCATCCTGCTCGAGGACGCCACGTCCCTGCTTTCGCGCCGCGAGCGGGCCGCGCGCCGGCGCTTCGCGCGACTGTTGCGCGATCGCGACGCGCTGGGCGTCACGGTGACCTTGACCGACGAGGTCATGCGCTTCACGTCGCGGCGCCGCGCCGCGGCTGCCCTGCGAGACGCGGTCCGTCACGCGTCAGTCGCCGGCTTTGGCTGGTGGAACTTCGCGGGACTGCGCGTCGTCGGATTGCTGTCGCGCGTCGCCCCGGGCCCGGTCCTGGCGCTCGTGCACCGCCGGATCCGCTACCTCACCAGCGACCTGATCATCGACGCTGACGCGCGGACCCTGCGTCGTCACCTTCAGCACCGACGGCGTCATGGTCTCGGGGCCAACGTGAACGTCCTGGGAGAGGCGGTGCTCGGCGAGGCCGAGGCCGGGGATCGACTGGACCGCGTGGTGGAAATGATGTCGCGCCCGGAGGTCACCTACGTTTCGGTGAAGCTGTCGTCGGTCGTGAGCCAACTGGTCACCGTCGACCGAGCGGGATCGGTGCATCGAGTTAGTTCGCAACTTCGCTCGCTCTATCGGGCGTCAGCGCGCGACGGGGTCTTCGTCAACTTGGACATGGAAGAGTTTCGCGACCTGCGTCTCACGATGGACGCATTCTGCGGCGTTCTCTCAGAGCCGGAGTTCCTGGGTCTGTCGGCGGGCGTTGTCTTGCAGGCGTACCTGCCAGACGTTCACGCCGTACTCGACGAGCTGCTGGCGTGGGCGTTCGAGCGCCACGCGCGCGGCGGCGCGACCATCAAGGTCCGGCTCGTGAAGGGGGCCAACCTGGCCATGGAGCACGCCGAGGCCGAAATCCACGGATGGACGGCCGCTCCGTACGGCACCAAGGCCGATGCCGACGCCAGCTACGCGCGGCTCCTGGACGTCGTGCTTCGCCCGCAATGGTCGTCAGCCGTTCGCGTGGGGGTGGCCAGCCACAATCTGTTCCACCTCGCGTGGGCCCTGGAGGTCGCCCGGGCTCGCGGGGTCACGTCCCAGGTCGACGTCGAGATGCTCGAGGGTATGGCCAACGCCGAAGCGCTCGCCCTGGCGCGCTCGGGCGAGACGGTGCTGCTCTACACGCCCGCCACCCAGCGCGACGACTTCGCGTCCGCGGTCGCGTACCTTGTGCGCCGGCTCGAAGAGAACACCGCGCCGGAGAACTACCTCAGCGCGGCGTTCGCGATCGGGCGTGACGTCGCGGTCTTCGAAGAGCAGCGCCGACGATTCGTCGACTCCATCGCCCAGCGTCACGACCTCAGCGTGGCGTCGCGTCGCTTCCACCCGCCGACCCAGTACTTCTCAACGTTCGAGAACGCCCGCGACGGCGACCCCGCCGACCCCGACTACGCCCAGGCGGCCGCGCGGGCTCTCGCCGATCGGTCCACGACGCCGTCGTGGGTGGGTGAGCCGGCGTCGGACTACGAGGAGGGTCGCGACCCCGGCGCCGCCGGCGCGGTGTGGTACCGCTACGCGGTCGCCGATCTCTCTAGCGTCGACAGCGCGGTGGCCGCCGCGCGCGTTGCGGGACCGTCGTGGGAGGCGCGCGGTTCGGTCGGGCGCGCCGAGGTCCTGGCCCGCGTCGCCCAGGTGGTGGCGTCGCGCCGGACTCAGCTACTGGCGGTGATGGCGCGCGACACGGGCAAGACCCTCGCCGAGGGAGACCCGGAGGTGAGCGAGGGCATCGACTTCATCCACTACTACGCCGAGCGCGGGTGCCACCTCGGTGACTCGACTCCACTCGGGGTAGTGGTCGTGGTGCCGCCGTGGAACTTTCCGTGGGCCATTCCCACGGGGGGCGTGGCCGCCGCACTCGCCGCGGGCAACGCCGTGATCCTCAAGCCTGCGCCTGAGGCCGTCGCGACGGGATTCGAGGTGGCGTCGGCGTTCTGGGACGGTGGTGTCCCGCGCGACGTGTTGCAGTTCGTGCCCACTCGCGATGACGAGGTCGGCCGTCACCTCGTGACGCACACCGACGTCGACGCGGTGATCCTCACCGGCTCGTTCGACACGGCTCGGCTGTTCAATGACTGGCGTCCCGAGATCAACCTGTTGGCTGAGACGAGCGGCAAGAACGCCATCGTTGTCACTGCCTGCGCCGACGTCGACCTCGCGGTGCGCGACCTGGTGACCGCGGCCTTCGGGCACGCCGGCCAGAAGTGCAGCGCCGCCAGTTTGGGAATCGTAGAGGCGTCGTTGCTGGCCGACCCGGCGTTCCTGCGACAGTTACGCGACGCCGTGACCAGTTTGCGCGTCGGCCGGGCCACCGACGTGGCCACCGTGGTCGGGCCAGTGATCCGACCGCCGGAGGCAGCCCTCACTCGGGCCTTGACCCATCTCGACGAGGGCGAGCAGTGGCTGGTCGAACCCCGCGCGCTCGACGAGCACTACCTCTGGCAGCCGGGGGTGAAGCTCGGGGTCCGGCCGGGCTCGTGGAGCCACCTGAACGAGTGGTTCGGGCCCGTGCTGGGCATCATGACGGCACCTGACCTGGCCACCGCGACGCGCTGGCAGAGCCAGGTCCCGTATGGACTCACCGCGGGCCTGCACTCGCTCAGCACGTCGGAGTGCGAGTACTGGCTCGAGCACGTGGCCGCCGGAAACCTCTACGTGAACCGCACCACGACCGGAGCGGTGGTCAATCGTCAGCCCTTCGGCGGCTGGAAGCGCAGCGCGGTCGGGCCGACGGCCAAGACGGGCGGGCCCCACTACGTGAACGCGCTGCGGCGATGGCGTCGCGTCGACGACCTCGCGGCGGCCCAGCGCGACCTGAGCGAGTGGTGGACGGCACGTGGTGCCGTGGCGCTCGACCCGTCCGGACTCCGAGTGGAGCGAAACGTCCACCGCTACCGGCGACCTCATCGATTCATCGTGCGCGTCGACGATGGCTGGTCGAGCCTCGAAGCCTCCTACCTCGAGCGCATCTCCTCGGTGCTAGGCGTCGAGGTCGAGACCAGCGCCGGCGAGGCCGCGAAGAACGTCGCGATCGACGTGCGTGAGTCCCCTGACGCATTCGTCGAACGGTGCTCGGACGGGACGCGGGTGCGCTGGCTCAGCGCCGAGCCGGCGCCCACGGAACGGTTGCTCGAACGCGGCGTGAGCGTCGATCGTCGTGCGCTGGCCCAGGCGGGCGACGTCGAAGGCCCGCGGTGGCTGCTCGAGCAGAGCGTCTCGGTGACCAATCATCGATACGGCAACGTGGGAGTCGGCCCTCGGCCGCACGTGCCGGGTCTCGGCGAGGCGTGACGGCGCGTTGTCGTCGCTGCCGCTGCGACCCACGAGGAGCGTTGCGACACCTTTGGTAGGGTGCATACCGGTTCGATGCGCTCGTCGACGCTCCGCGGGGCGCCGAGCGTGCGCCGCAGATAAGGGAGTTGACCGTGAAGGTTCTGGTTCTCGGGGGAGACGGTTTTTGTGGGTGGCCCACGTCACTGCACCTGTCCGACGTCGGCCACGACGTCACGATCGTTGACAACCTGAGCCGCCGCGAGATCGACCTCGAGCTGGAGGTGGACTCGCTGACGCCCATTCGTCCGATCGGCGAACGCATTCGGGTCTGGAAGGAGCTGACCGGTAACGAGATCGGCTTCGTCCACCTGGATCTGGCCGAGGAGTTCGACCGTTTTGAGGCCCTGCTCCTCGAGATCCGACCCGACGCCATTGTCCACTTCGGTGAGCAGCGCGCCGCGCCGTACTCCATGCGCAGCACGATCGCCAAGCGCTACACCATCGACAACAACGTGCGCGCCACTCACAACGTGTTGGCAGCCATCGTGGCGTCCGGCTTGGATATCGCGCTGGTGCACCTGGGCACCATGGGCGTCTACGGCTACGGCTGGTCCGGCTCGGCGCCGATCCCCGAGGGCTACCTCACCGTCAAGGTGCCCACGCCCGACGGCGACATCGACCGCGAGATCCTGCACCCGGCCAACCCCGGCTCGATCTACCACCTCACCAAGACCCTCGACCAGCTCCTCTTCGCCTTCTACGCGGCCAACGACCAGTTGAGGATCACCGACCTTCATCAGGGGATCGTCTGGGGGACTCAGACGCCCCAGACCGCCTGTGACGAGCGGCTGATCAACCGCTTCGACTACGACGGCGACTACGGCACGGTGCTCAACCGCTTCTTGATGCAGGCCGCCATCGGCCACCCGCTGACGGTGCACGGCACCGGAGGCCAGACCCGCGCCTTCATCCACATTCGCGACACCGTTCGCTGCGTGCAGATCGCCCTGGAGAACCCGCCGAAGACCGGTGACAAGGTGAGTGTCTTCAACCAGGTGACCGAGACGTACCGGGTACGCGACCTGGCCGAACTGATCGCCAAGCTCACGGGTGCGGAGGTGGCCAACCTGCCGAATCCTCGCCGCGAGGCCGTCGAGAATGAACTCAACGTCAGCCGCGATCGTTTCGCGTCGCTCGGGCTCAATCCGACGGTGCTCTCGGAGGGGCTGCTCGAAGAGGTGCGCGACGTCGCCGAGAAGTATCGCGACCGCGCCGACGTCACCAAGATCATCGCCCGGTCGGTGTGGCGCAAGGGCATGGAGACCTCGCCGGACCTCGTCAAGGGCTAGGACCGTCCCCCGGTAACTCGTGGCTGGGTGGGAAAATCACCCCATGCCCACGATCTATGAGTACGTGCGCCATCCCCGGGCGCAGGAGTTGGCTCAGCGCACGCCGATCAAGACCGAGGACATGCGCCGCACGACGAACCCGAACCCCTTCGTGCGCTTCAACGCGAAGTTCGGCCTGCGGATCACCTTGGTGGTGGGCACCATGTGGGCCGCGTACGTCTTCACGGTGCTCGCCTTGCTGGCGCTGCCCGACGCCATCAAGCAGGGCACCTACTACATCGTGGTCTGGCTCTCGAGCAGCTTCTTGCAACTGGTGCTGCTGCCCATCATTATCGTGGGCCAGAACATCCAGGCGGCCGCCGCGGACAAGAGGTCCGAAGAGACCTACAAAGATGCCGAGGCCGTGCTGAAAGAGGCCGAGGAGATCCAGAAGCACCTCCTGGCCCAGGACCAGGCGATCTCGCAGATCGTGGCGCGCCTGGAGAAGCTGACGGCACCACCGGCCGGCGTGACGACGTAGGGACTCGGCAAGACTGGCCGAGTTATGGCTGAGATAGGTCCGTTCGCCACGCTCGAGTGGGCCAACATGAACTCGGGCAGCCCGTTGCCGGCGGCCCGGACGATTGTGGTCGGGGTCCCCGCGCTGGCCCTCCTCATCTACTGGTGGCTCCGGCAACGTGGGGACCCGAAGTGACAGATCGCCCCGACTACGTCCCGCTGGACGATCGCGGCTGGCGACTCTCGGTGGGACTGCGTCCCCTCGACCTGGAGAACTGGCTCGAGGTGGACGACCAGCGCGACGTCCAGCTGGCCCTCAAGGACCGTTTGCTGCGTGAGCGCCGCGACGTCGTGGTCGCGAAGTGCCCCGAGGGCGACGCGGCGAGCCGCGAGTTGGCGCGCGAGGTCGTTGCCTGGCTGGGTGAGCACCACCCAGAGTTGCCGCGCGAGCTCGACGACGCCGAGCATCCGATCGTGGCGGCGAGCCGCCTGGTCCAAGAGGACCTGTGCGTGCTCGAGCACAGCGACGCCTGGCGCCTCACGGCTGCCTGCGTGTGCTTTCCATCACGCTGGCTCCTCGCGACCAAGATCGGCACGACCCTCGACGAGATCCACGGTCCGGTGCCCGGGTACCACGACGAGTTGAGCCGACCGACCACGTCGGTCTTCGACCGGATGAAACCCGACCGGCCGTTCTGGCGCCTCAACTGGACGCTGCTCGACGACTCCGACCTGCACCAGCCGGAGGCCGCACGCGACGCCGTCGAGGGGCCGATGACCGAGTGGTACTTCCGCGTCGAGCGCCAGACGCTGCGCCGCCTACCTGACACGGGGGCGATCGTCTTTACCATCCGTACCTACGTGACCGACCTGTCGACGATGATGTTGCGTCGCGACGACTTCGTGCAGAACTTGCTGCGAGCGCTCGACCAGGCGCCCGCGCCGATGCGCGCGTACAAGGGGTGGCGCGGCGTGGCCGACCGCATCCGGGCCGAAGGGATTGCGTGACCCGGTCTCCGTGCGTTCACGCCCGCGGTCGATGGATCGTCGCTTCGGCGGTCGCGGCGAGCGTGTTAGTCGCCGCGCCCGCGCTGGGCGCGCGCAACGCGGGGCTGCCCAACCCCGTGTTGACGCCGGGCGCCATCAACGTCCGGGTGACCCAGGCCAACATTCACTCGACGATCTGTGTGCCGGGCTACTCCAGCTCAGTACGACCCTCCGAGTCCTACACCGAAGCGCTCAAGTTTCGCCAACTCGACAGTGGCTACAACCTCGGCGGGGACACGCGGGCCAGCGACTACGAGGAGGACCACTTGATCCCGCTCGAGGTGGGGGGCAGCCCCACGTCGGTGAAGAACCTGTGGCCCGAACCGTGGAGAACGACGTGGAACGCTGGGCGCAAGGACACCCTGGAGAACGCGATGCACCGTCTCGTGTGTGATGGATCGGTGACCCTGGCCACGGCCCGGAAGGTCTTCTCATCCAACTGGATCAGCGGCTACGAGAAATACGTCAACTGAGCCGACGACGTTGGAACGTTATTGGGCGTTCTCGAGGCCGAGTTGCGGGACCCATCTTCATCGAGTCCCACTGCCAACGTTGCGTCGGAACTCCGACGCGTCGAATTAGTCGTTGGCGTTCACCCGGTGGAGCGTGTTGCGGTCGGTGTGCAAGACGACCGCGGGCCACATCTTGTGCTCGACGACGGTGGTCTGGTCGTAGCTGTAGGTGTCGGCGTCGACGGTGACCGTTACGTCGAACCGGGTGGTGTGGGCGACGACCTCGAGGTGGAGATTCGAGAGGATGCCGTAGGTGTCTGATCCGACGGTCGCACTGAGCCGAAAGGTCGTCGCGCCGGGTTCGACCCGCGCTCCGGCCATGACGGCCTGGGCGTGCGGCATGACGAAACACCGGACAACCTGGTGCTCGCTGGCGTCCCATACCCAATAGCCGACCTCTGAGTGAAAGGGAGTCTCCTCACCCTCGCGGTAGATGGCGGTGCGGTAGTCAAGTCCGTAAAGGCACTGATCGCCGCTGCCGACGGGACCAAAGGGCGTGAAGGTGGCGCGCTCCCGGTACGGGGTCTCGCTGAGCTTGCCGCGCTCGTTGTGGTACGAGACGTCTCGGCCGTCGTAGCCGGACTCCCAGGCGCCGATGAGTCCGGCCAACGGCCCCCACTCCTCGTGCGACACAACGGTCTCCTTCGTGACGCGCCGCGCCGGCGCGCCCGCAATCCTACGGGGCAAGTTTCGCCGGTGCCGTTCCGACGAGTTGACCGGTCAGACGCGAGAGGGCCGTGGTGAGGTCCAGGCTCACGACCGCCGGGATGATGGCGAGTATGGGGTAGGAACGGCTCCCGAGTACGAACAGCACCAGAAGGGCGACGTCAACGCCGACGCGCCGCAACGGGCCCGTCTCGCCGAGCACGTGCGAGACGAGCGAGCTGACGACGAGGACGTTGAAGAAGGGCACCAGCACCGCGGGCGACCATCGACCGACCAGTTCACGCCCGGCCACGGCGTAGCTCACCGATCCGATCATGAGTAGCGCCACAGACGTCGTCACCAACGTCGAGGCCAATGTGGCGTTGATGGGGTGCGCCGAGCCTGGCCAGTGGGCCGCGACCGACACCAGGAGGCCGAGTCCCGCGAAAACGGCCACGACGCCGTAGCGAACGAGGCGCTGGACCGCGGACACCAATCCGAGCGACTCGCTCAGCGACGACCGAGTGGCGGGTTCACCGTAGGGGCGCGTGACGCGGGACCAGTCTCGACCCGTCCAGACGCGCCACTGACGGTCCCCGCCCGGATCCGGGTACCAGCCGGGCGGCGTCGGGCCAGGTGCGGGGGAGGACACGACGACATTGTCCCATACCACGTCGCGGAGTGATTTTCACGGGCGCGGCGTGCGAGCCGCCGTTGTCATACACCGCGCTCGTGCGCGCGCGCGGCCATCGCGGTTACGGGGCCAGCGTCGCCACCGTGCTGGGAGCGCTGACCGCGCACACCGACGTGCCGCACGCCGCAGCGGTCAACGCCGACGGAACGTAGCGGAGAGGCTTCGTGGACCACGTCGATCCACTGGTTGTCGCGAGCCAGGGCGCGTCGTGAAGTGTTCCGACGATGACGCAGTGGTCGGTCGGTGTGCAGGCCATAGCGACCGCCATTCCCGACAGCCGGTGAAGAGTCCAGCGCCTCGCGAACCCGCGCGAGTGGGCCCACTCGGTGGTGCCACCCACGTCCACGAGGGCGTTGCAGTGGTGAGCGAAACACGTCAAGGCCTCCATGGTGAGGACGTTGGCTGGGATCGACGGCGCATTCCAGGTGATGCCGCCGTCGTTTGTGACCTCCACCAGTGGCGCCGGCGCTCCACCGGGCGGGCCCGCGGGCGTGGCGGCCACCACACAGTTCAGAGGGTCGGTGCAGGCAATCGAGAAGATGTCGTCTCCCGCGCTCCACGTGATGTCGGCCGGGGTGCTCCAGGAGGTGCCGCCGTTCGTGGTCACGCTCAGGCGACTGTCAGCACCCGGACCCGTCGTGTCGATGAGGACGCACGATTGAGCGCCGAAACAGCTGACTGCGGTCGCGATGGTGCCGAGGGGTGGTGTGGTGACCGCACCCAGGGACGGGTCACCCGCGCGGTATCGCCAGATGAGGTCGCCCGACGTGGGTGACGTGCCGGCGATCAGGCAGCCGGTGCGCCAGCACGAGGAGGACACGAACGTGTCGGATGTTGCGGGCGGAGTTCGCAGGACCGCCCATGTCCCGTCGCCACGTCGGTACTGCGCGGCGATCGCGGGACCGGTTCCCGAGGCCGAAGTGCCCAGCGCCACGCACGAGCCGGTCCCGGTGCACGCGGTCATCGCCAGGGGCACTTCGATACTGATCGACGGGTGGCCGATAACCGGCGCGCCGGCGGGGCTTGAGTTGCACGCCGCGAACACCACGGCCGCGCTGACCAGGATCGCGGCGCGCCCGCACCGACGTCGGACAACTCCCACTCGGCTCATGACTCCCCTGGCGTACGGCCCCTCACGATGGTACCGAAGAGACCGACGCTCCTCGACTGGGGCTCAGCTGGCGGCGCGCACCGCGGCGCTCAGCACGCTGAGGCCATCTCGGAGTTGCTCGTCGCTGATGATCAACGGCGGCAGGAGACGGATCACGTTCCCGTAGGTGCCGCAACTGAGCACGACCACGCCGTGCTGGTTGCAGTACGACACGATCGACTTGGCCGCCGCCGCGTTGGGCGTGAGCGTTCCGGGCTGGATCAGTTCCATTGCGATCATGGCGCCGCGACCGCGCACGTCGCCGATGATCGCGACGTCCTGTTGTAGGGATCGCAGCGAGGCGAGCATGGTGTCGCCCAGCTGTCGAGCGCGGTCCGCCAGGTTGCGGTCACGCAGCGTGGCGATCGTCGCCAGCGACGCCGCCGCGGCGACGGGGTTGCCACCGTACGTCCCACCCAGGCCGCCCTCGTGAACGGCGTTCATTAACTCGGCACGGCCGGTGACGCCGGCCAGGGGCATCCCGCCCGCGAGCCCCTTGGCGGTGCACACGAGGTCCGGCACCACACCCTCGTGCTCGACGGCGAACCAGTCACCGGTGCGACAGAATCCGCTCTGGATCTCGTCGGCGATGAACACGGCACCGTTGCGGGTGGTCCATTCCGAGAGCGCCGGAAGGAAGCCGTCGGCGGGCACGACGAAACCGCCCTCCCCTTGGATTGGCTCGATCAGTATCGCGGCAACGTTGTGGGCCCCGACCGTGGTCTCGATCTGGCCGATTGCACGTGCGGCGGCCTCGGCGCCGCTCAGGCCGTCGCGGAACGGATAGCTCATGTCGACGCGATAGACCTCGGGGGCGAACGGTCCGAATCGATCCTTGTAGGGCATGTTCTTCGCCGTGAGGGCCATCGTCAGGTTGGTCCGACCGTGGTAGGCGTGATCGAAGACCACGATGGCCGCACGCCCGGTGGCGAGTCGCGCGACCTTGACGGCATTCTCCACCGCTTCGGCGCCGGAGTTGAAGAGCGCCGAGGTCTTGGCGTGATCACCCGGGGTCAAGCGCGCGAGCTCCTCGCAGACCTCGACGTAGCTCTCGTAGGGCGCGACCATGAAGCAGGTGTGGGTGAAGGCCGCCGCCGCTCGGCTGATGGCGTCTACCACCTCGGGCACGGCGTGACCGATCCCCGTGACCGCAATTCCCGAGCCCAGGTCGAGCAGGAGGTTGCCGTCGACGTCCTGGAGGATGGCGCCCTCCCCGCGCTCGATGTACACGGGAAAACCGACCGTGAGTCCGGTGCTGACGACAGCAGTCCGACGCTCGTGCAACGCGCGCGACTTCGGTCCGGGAAGCTCGGTGACGACCTTGCGCTCAGTGCCGAGTGATGACTGGACGGACGAGACCATGGCGCTCCTTTAGGGGTCGAAACTCACTCCTCATCGTAGTTGCGCAAGCCCGAACCCTTATTGGAGACGACGAGACGGGTGGCGTTGGCCACCCGTCTCGTCGTGGCGGAGGAGGTGGGATTTGAACCCACGGTGCCCGTAGACACAGCAGTTTTCGAGACTGCCCGATTCGGCCGCTCTCGCACCCCTCCGCCGGCGAGTCTACCGCGAGGTCCCTGCGCCCTCCGGGTCGAGGGCCGCGTGCGAAGGCACCTCGTACTCTTTCCAGCGAAGGCGGTGTCGTGGACGATCCGAAAGTCGATGAGGGACATATGCGAGTTGCTCTCGACGCCGCGCGCGACGCGGCCGCCCACGCCGACGTCCCGGTGGGCTGCGTGCTGGTCGTCGACGGCGATGTCGTTGCCGTGGGCGAGAATCGCCGCGAGGTCGACGGCGACCCGACGGCGCACGCCGAGATCGTGACCCTGCGACGTGCGGCCGCGGCGCGATCGGGGTGGCGCATGGATGACGCCACCGCCTACGTCACCCTGGAGCCGTGCGTGATGTGCGCGGGCGCCCTCTTGGCGGCGCGCGTGCACCGTGTCGTGATTGGCGCGTTGGACGAGAAGGCGGGCGCCGTTGGCTCCCGCTACAACCTCCTCAGTGATCCGCGGCTTCTGCACGAAGTCGACGTCACGTACGACGTGTTGGCCGATGAGTCGGCGGGGCTGTTGCGCAGTTTCTTCGACGCTCGGCGTCCCTGATCGGTCGGCGGTGGTGACGGCCCGAACGAGTCCATCGGGTTCGTCTGCGGTTAGGTGTCGGCGTGCCTTAAACGGGCGCCGCCATGGCCGCGTCGAGGTAGTAACGGATCTGGATGGCGACGGCCGCTCCCTCGCCGACCGCTGACGCGATCTGCTTGGTCGATCCCGCTCGAACGTCGCCGGCGGCGAAGACCCCGTCAACGTTGGTTCGAAAATCGTGGTCGGTCTGGATGAAGCCACGATCGTCGGTCGCCAACGCGCCGTCGAGAAATCCGGTGTTGGGGTCCAGGCCAACAAAGACGAAGGCAGCGCTGGTGGGCAGCGACTCGGTGTTTCCCTCGCGCTCGATCGTGACCGACTGCAACTTGCCGTCCTCATTGGCGTCAAAGGAGAGGAGCTTGGCGTTGCACACGACCGACATCTTGGGGTGATTCAGGACCTTGTCTTGCAGTAGCTTGCTCGCGCTCAGCGCGGGGAGCGCCTGGAGGACCGTCACGTGCTCGGCGAACTGCGTCAGGAACAGTCCTTCCTCGAGTCCGCTGTTGCCGCCGCCGATGACGGTGAGCTCCTTCGCCCCCCGGTAGAAGGGCCCGTCGCAGGTCGCGCAGAAATGCACGCCGGCGCCGATGAGGTCGGCTTCGCCCTCGGCCCCGGTTCGTCGGTAGGTCGACCCGGTGGCGACCAGGACCACCGGCGCCCGGACGTTCTCGCCGGTCGACAGGTTGACGCGAATCATCGGTCCGTCGCGACTCACCTTCGTCACGGCGACCGCTGACAGTATCTCTACGCCGTAGCGCTGGGCCTGGAGCGTCATGCGCTCGGCTAGATCGGTTCCACCGACACCTTCGGGGAAGCCGGGGTAGTTGTCGAATCGCTCGGTGACACCGGCTTGGCCGCCCGGCGCGGAGCGCTCGACGGCCAGAACCTTGAGGTTCTCGCGCGCGCCGTAGATCGAGGTGGTGAGCCCCGTGGGTCCGGCGCCCACAATCACCAGGTCGTACTCGCAGCGCATGGCCGCACGAGTGAGACCCACTGCGTCGGCGAGTTCGTCGTTGGACGGTTCGGCGAGGTGCGAGCCGTCCGGAAAGACGATGGTCGGGATGATCCGCTTGCCGTCGTTTCTCTCCTCGACGACCGCGGTCTGTTCGGGGTGCTCTTCGAGATCTATCCAGGTGAAGGGCACGCGGTGCGTGGTGAGGAACTGCTTGGCCCGAGTGCAGTCGGGGCACCACGCCGCGCCGTAGACGACGATGGGCGAATCGGGCGATACGGTCACGGGGTCTCCTCGTCGGCGCGGAACAGTCGGTAGAGATCGACCAGGCCGTCGAGCACCTCGGGGGAGAGGTCCTCAAGTTCAACCCGGCCGCTGGCGGCGATGGTGGCGCGAAGTTGCGCCAGGTACTCGGTGCACGCGTCGCAGTTGGCCAGGTGACGTTCGAGGCGGTGCCGGTCGCGCCGCGACAGGCCGCCGTCCACGTAGTCGCTCATCAGCTCGACGGCCTGGCGACAGACCAGGGGTGGGGGCAGCAGTCTCATGTTGTCGCCTCTCGCATTGCCGTCTCCACCGCGTCTCTCACCTTGGCCCGTCCCCGGTGCAGGACGACGCGCACGTTGCCTTCGGAGAGTCCGGTCAGTTGCGCCACCTCCTCAGTGGACAGTCCCTGGACGTCGCGAAGCGTTACGACCGTGCGTTGGGGCTCGCCGAGGCCGATGATCGCGGTGCGTACCGTGGCCAGGAGCTCCTGGTCGTCAAGTCGTGAGTCGACGCCCTCGGTGAAGGGGACCGGCGGGTCGCGCCAGACGCCCGCCTGGTCGAAGCGCTGGGCCAAAACGGTAGGCCCCGCGTCGTCAACTGCCACCGGGATGGTGCGTGACTCGCGCACCCCGATGGTGCGCGCCCGGTTGGCGCAGATGTGCAAGAGCCACGTCTTGAACGAACTGCGTCCCTCGAATCGATCGACGCCTCGCATGACCGCGATCCACGTCTCCTGGGCCACGTCCTCGGCGCTCGCGTCACTTCCGACGTAGTAGCGCGCCAGGCGCACGAGCGCGGGGTGGTATCGACGTACGAGTTCGGTGAACGCTCCCTCGTCGCCCCCGCGAAGGCGCTGGAGAAGCTCGGCGTCATCCACGCAGTGACAGTAGCGACCACGCGGACGGTATCGCCGTGGGTGGGGACGAGACCTTTCTACGGCACCAACGCCCGAACAAGGAGAACCCATGACGAGAACTCGACTACTGCGAATCGCGGCAGCGATCAGTCTGACGGCCGGCGTTGCCCTCGTGGCCACCGGCTCACTCGCCGGCGCCACGCCCAGCACCGGGATGTCCACCGGTCACGCGCTCTTTATCGAGACCGACCAAACCGCCAACACGGTGCTGGCCTATCAGCGCGCGAATGACGGCACGCTCACTTTCGCCGGCTCTTATTCAACCGGCGGTACCGGGGAGTCCGCCGCCAACGCCGCGGTCGACCCGCTGGCCAGCCAGGGAGGCCTGACCCTGGTCGACCAGAATCGTGACCTCATCGCCGTCAACCCGGGTTCGGACACACTGTCGGTGTTCGCCGTGGGTGGCGCGTCGTTGCAACTCATTCAGCAGGTGCCATCAGGGGGCGACTTCCCCGACTCGGTAACGAGTCACGGTGACTTAGTGGCGGCGCTCAACGCCGGCGGCCTTGGCGCTGTGGCCGAGTTCTCCTGGCACGGCGGGGTGCTGACGGCGCTGCCCGAAGCGGTCCGCTCGCTCGGTCTCAACAACACGACGCCGCCCGACTTCGTGCACAGCCCTGGCGATATCGGTTACAGCCCGAACGGCCGCTTCCTCGTTCTGACGACCAAGCAGTGCACCAACACCTTCGGTGTGGCTAACGCCTACGACGTGTTCCGCGTCGGTTCGGACGGCTCGCCGTCCGCGGCGCCAACCGTGACGCCCGCCCAGAACGCCAACCCGTTCGCGTTCACCTTCGACGCGATCGGCCACCTGGTCGGCGCCGAGGCGTCGAACAGTTCCATCAGCACCTACGCGATCAACGCTGACGGCTCGCTGACAAGTCTTGGGACGGTGTCCGACGGGCAGGCCGCGCTCTGCTGGGTCACCAGCGCACGCGGCGTCCCCTACGGCTCCAACGCCGGCAGTGCAACGGTCAGCTCCTTCACGGTCTCACCCCAGGGGGTGCCATCGCTGCTCGCACAGGTCGCCGCGAACACTCACCACGGCACGACGGACTCCGCAGCTTCGCCCGACGGGCGGTTCCTCTACGTGGGGAGCGGCGGCAGCGGAGCGCTCGAAGTCTTCGCCGTGAACTCTGACGGGTCCCTGAGCGCGCTGCAGACGCTCTGGAGCCTTCCCACCCCGTTCGAGGGCATCGGCGCCAGTTAGATTCGACTCCCCGCGCGACTCCCCGGGATCCCCTCCCGGGGAGCCGCGTCACGTGGCGTCAGTGATCGTAGGGACTTGAGAGACTGATCGAGTGTTGGCTGGCCCGCCGCGAAATCCCGTCACACTTCCCGCATCGCTGCACGAGCTGGTTGGCGGGCGAGCCTACGAGGTCGTCTGGGTCAATCAAGTGGGTGGGTTGACGCTGCGCGTTGGCGAGAGCCCAGCCTCGCGCTACGTGAAATGGGTGCCCGCGGCTTCCGGTGGTGACGTATCCGACGAGCTAGAGCGCCTCTCGTGGGCCAGCGCGTACACGCCGGTGCCGCGAGTGCTCGACAGCGGAAACGACGCCGAAGGATCGTGGTTTGTGACCGAGGCCATCGACGCGCAGAATGCTGTCTCGCCGGAGTGGCGACGAGAACCACGCACCGCCATTGCCGCACTCGGGACTGGGTTGCGCGCGCTGCACGACGCCCTACCTCGCGAGGACTGTCCCTTCGAGTGGTCCGCCGCGTCGCGGCTGGCCGCGACAAGAGCGCGTGCGGACAAGGGCGAGTTCGATGAGCACGAGTGGTCCAGCGAGTTTGAGGGAATGACTCTCGAGAGCGCCATCGACGAGTTGGGACGTGCGCCCAGCGAAGACCTCGTGGTCTGTCACGGTGACGCGTGTGCGCCCAACACCTTGATCGATGCGAGCGGTCACTGGGTGGCGCATCTCGACTTTGACCAACTGGGCGTCGGCGACCGATGGGCCGACCTCGCCGTGGCGTCGTGGAGCACCGTGTGGAATTACGGCCCCGGTTGGGAGGACACCGTGTACGAGGCGTATGGTGTCGCACCCGACCACGAGAAAATTCGCTACTACCGACTGTTGTGGGAATTCTGATAGCGCCCGGCGTCCACCACCCGGCGCGTTCGTGACCCCCCAAAGTTCGATGTCCGGCAGCGGAAAGCATGGGGCATGCGCCATCCCTAGATTGCTGCGTATGAAACAACTGGACGACGCAAGGTGGCGGGCCGTTGAGACGCGCGACGAGGCGGTGGCCGGGGTGTTCGTCTACGCGGTGCGCACGACCAACGTGTACTGCCGTCCCGGTTGCGCGGCGCGCCGGCCGTTACGCAGAAACGTCGAGTTCTTCCTCACGCCGGCCGACGCGGCCGCGCAGGGCTATCGCGCCTGTCAGCGGTGCCGTCCCAATGAGGCTCGGGCCCACGAACCTGCGGTGGTCGCCGTCATCGCGGTGTGCCGCGAGCTTGAGCGTCCGGACGCGAGAAGTGTGACTCAGGTGGCCCGCGACGCGGGTTTCAGCGAGCGCCAGTTGCGACGCATGTTCACCGACGTCGTTGGTGTGTCGATGAGCGACTACCGACGCGCTCACCGGGCGGCGCGAACGCGCGCGGCGCTGCGCGAGGGGACCTCGGTCACGAACGCGGTGATCGAGTCGGGCTATGGGTCCTTTCGCGGGTTCTACGAACACGCCGGGACACAACTTGGCATGACGCCGGGGCGCTACCGCGATGGAGCGCGCGGAGAGCACCTGCGCTACACCACGATCGCCACGCCGATCGGGGTCGTCATCGCGGCGTGCACGGCGCGCGGCGTGTGCGCGGTTCGGGTGGGCTCCGACGAAGCGGTCCTCGAAGAGAACGTCGCTGCGGAGTTCCCCCACGCCACCCTCGAACGCGATGACGTCGGCTTGGTCGAGGTTTCGCGCGTGCTGGCGCGAGCCGTCCGGGGCGAGGACGACGCAACACGGCTGCCCCTCGACGTGGCCGGAACCGCCTTTCAGATACGCGTGTGGGAGGCCCTCCGACGGATCCCCCGTGGCGAGACCCGAAGCTATTCACAGGTGGCGGACGATATCGGAGCGCCCACGGCCGTTCGAGCGGTGGCCTCGGCGTGCGCCGCCAATCATGCGGCGCTCGCGATTCCGTGTCACCGAGTGCTGCGGCGCGACGGGACGTTGGGTGGGTACCGGTGGGGCGTCGGGGCCAAGGCGGCGCTGCTGTGTGCTGAGGAGAGCGGAGCCGCGGAGTCGCAGAGTCGCTAGACGTCGGGTCTGATGCCCGTCGAGACCGTGGAGCGGGGTGTTTATGAGACCCTGTGGGCCTGATGGTCATTGGTCTCGCCGCAGAGTTCAACTGACCGCTCAACACGATTCCGCCCGTTTGACCGCACCGTTCTCTGAGTTGGACAGCAAGGTGAAATAGATCGTCCGTAAATCGCCTGAGTAGTGCGGATTGGGCGACCTTCAGTTCTGAGGCGGCGGATCCAGCGGGAACGAGGCCCGCACGGTGGCGCCTCGCCCGGGGGCTGAATGCACGTCCAAGTGACCGTTCAAGAGTCTCGCGCGCTCGTGCATTCCCAGTAGGCCTAAATGCTCGGGGTCCAACTCCCCGGGGCTATTCAGTGCGAAGCCCACCCCGTCGTCGGTGACAGTGATGGCGAGTTCGTCGGGATTGAACGTGATCGTGACCGCAAGGCGGTTCGCACCCGCGTGGCGCAGAGAGTTCCTAACGGCCTCCTGGACGATGCGAAACGCGCCGAGCTCGATTTCGGGCGCCAGACGAATCTCGCTTCCGTTCACTTTCAATTCAGCGATGGGATCGGCCTCGTCCTCGATATCGGCAACGAGGGTCGAAAGCGCTGCGACGAGGCCAAGTTGGTCGAGTGTCGGCGGGCGTAATTCGCGGGCCAGCGTTCTGAGTCGTTGGGCGGCGTCCAGAGTCTGATGGTGGGCCTCCTTGAGACCATCCGCCACTCCTGCGGGAACGCCGTGAACTTCGCCGAGACTCTCGAGGCGTCGCGCCAAGAGCAAGAAGAACTGCAGCGGCTCGTCGTGAAGCTCTCGCGCCAGGCGACGACGCTGATCCTCTTCGGCTTCTACGACAAGTTGCGCGTAGCGCCGGGCGCGTCGGCCCTCGCTTCTCTCCTCAGTGATGTCCTCCAGAATGACTTGAGTGGATAGGTCGCCTTCCTCATTCATCAGTGAGACCACGTCCAGTCGATAGTCGTGGCCGTTGGGAAGTGAGACGACGCGCCCGGTCAGTCCCTCGAGGGTGAACTCTTGGTCTAGGAGCCGGGCGACGGATACGCCGATCAACTCGCCTCCGAACAGGGTTCGGGCGGCCGGATTGGCGTCCGTGACGACGTCCGAGCGGTCGAGCACGAGTATCGGCGAGTGATTGGTCTCGAAAAGGCGGTGGAAGCGGTTCTCGATGGCGAGGGATGCCGCCATGGTTTGCTCAACCCTTTCGTGAGTGAAGCGCTCGGCGTCCATCCGCCGACCAAAGACGATGGCGACGATGACGACGAGCGTCAGGTCAACAACGTCGCCGCCGACGTGTCCGCGGTCGTGCGCCAGAGTCAAATCGGGGAGCCAAAGCAGGATCGCCCAGAGCGCGGTGCAGGTGGCACCCGCGAGCCCGTAGCGAAGTGCGGCGTAACCCACCGGGACGATTAGTAGCGCAACCGGCAGGCCGGAAGGAAACGCGCCCGCCTCGATGGGGGCGTGCAGGTCGAGGAAAAAGTGAAGTCCGGCGATGAGAACCACCATCAACTGGATGACCCAGAACCGACGTTCTCGCACCGGAGGGTGCAGCGCCAGGCGGAGAACGGCCCTCGAGTCAGCCCGCGTGGTGAGGTTTGTCATGATCCTCCGGAACGACGAGCCGACGGCCGAGCGCGTAGGCCACCGCCTCGGTCCTTGACTGAACTCCCAGCTTCGCGAGCACCTTGGAAACGTGACCCTCGACCGTGCGAAGTCCGAGATCGAGGTCCTTCGCGATCTGCTTGTTCGAACGGCCTCGGGCGAGCAGCTCGAGTACGTCGGTTTCACGCCGTGTGAGTGATTCAAGATTCGTCGATCCACTTCGTGCCCGTCGGGTGAGTCGGCCCGACACCGCTCGATCGAGGACGAACACACCGTCGGCCACAGCTCTCACGGCGTCGACGAGTTCCCGGGCCGACGCAGTCTTCAAGAGATAGCCACCGACGCCGATTTCCAGGGCCTCGGCGACGTAGGCGTAGTCGTCGTACGCGCTTAAAATGAGCACTCGCATGTTGGCCAGCGATGTTGAAGCCTGGCGCGCGAGT
Organism: Acidimicrobiales bacterium; assembly: GCA_035534335.1. Lineage (GTDB taxonomy): Bacteria > Actinomycetota > Acidimicrobiia > Acidimicrobiales > RAAP-2 > RAAP-2. Next base: position 35,277 of record DATLSF010000022.1, read on the forward strand.
TCCAGCCCGTTCATTCCTGGCAGGTTGACATCAATGAGCGCCACGTCCGGGCGCAACTCCTCGAACACGCGTACTGCCTCTTCGCCGGAACCCGCTTCGCCGACAACCTCGATGTCCGTGACCTGCTGCAGGAGTTGAACCGTTCCCTCGCGCACGAGCGCGTGGTCATCCACAATGACAATTCGAATCGGTGACGCCGAGGTACGGGGTGTCACCTCGAATGGGCCGCGCATGGACGGAGGAGTACGGTCACGCCCGGGCGACGGAGGAGTGACCACGGGATTCAGTCTGGTCCCAAGAGTCGGCGATTGCCAAAGCACGTGGGACCCTCCAGGTAGTTCCACGTCTTCATGCGTGACATTTGCGGCGTGCGCCAGGTGGCATCCGGGTTCCATTTCACCGCTGAAGCGTCCAAGGTATATGCATGGGTGAATTGGCTGCTGTCCTCTTTGGGGCTGTACTGGTTGCATCGTTTGTCGCCTTGTGGCTCTACGTGGCGTTGGGCCTTGCGGCAACGGTGTCGACGCTGCGGGCGGCGCACCGCGACCGCCGGATCACTGAAGAGATTGATCGGGTCATCGCGGCGGTCCTGGGACCACGCTCGCCCGAGACTCTCGCTGTGGAGTTCTCGGCCCGTCGAGTCCGCCGCCCTCCGGTCCAGTAGGGCCCTTAGTCCTTTTTTGGCCTCTGCCCCAGGCTTCTGGGACAGCGCTTTGGCCATTCGCTTCCGCGCTTGTCCTCATCAGAGGCCCTTATTCAGATGTACGGTCCCGGCGGCGTTCACTACGCGGATCCGCCATTTCTTTGACTTACCGGAACCTACGTGATAGTACGTACCTAAACGCGTAGTGATACGGTGATTGGTGTAGTAATGCACTACACATTGCCAAAGGGGGGCTCGCATGGCGATCCGAGTGGACGATCTGCAGGACCGTTTACGGGACCCGGTGGCGGTGGCCATTCGACTGCGGGCGCCCGAGCGCGAGGGCATCGCGGAGCGATTTGGCTCGTCGGATCCGCTGCCCGGCCTCGATATTGCCCGCAACCCCCGGGTCGCGAGAGTGCTTCACAACCGGAAGTTCCAGTTTTTGCTGATCCTGCCCAACCAGATCATCTTCTGGACCGTGATTTTCGTTGGCTTGCTGGGAACGGCAGTGCCGGGGCTCAACTTCGGCGCCGCCATCACCTGGTACGTCTGGTTCTGCCTCGTGTTCGTCATGATGGTGGTGGTGGGTCGTGCCTGGTGCGCGATGTGCCCGTTCGGCGGTTTCGCCGAGTGGATCCAGCGTCGGAGTTTTTTTCAGCGGACTCAAAAGACCCTGGGTCTCGGGCGTAAGTTTCCCGAGTCCCTAGCCCAATTTGGTTTTGTGCTGCCCGTCGGCGCGTTTCTCCTCCTCACGTGGATTGAGGAGTACTTCAACATCGCCGGACCAGGGAATCCCGCGGCGACGAGCTTCATGGTGATCGGGATCGTCGCCACAGCGCTCACGTTCTTCATGGTCTTTGAGCGGCGAACCTTCTGTCGTTACATATGCCCCTTGACCTCAGTGATCGGCACGATCGGATCAATGGGATCAGTGGCCGGCTTTCGCACGCGTGATCGCGACGTGTGTGTCAGCTGCGAGACGAAGGATTGCATGCGCGGCGGTGAAGAGGGCTTCGGCTGCCCTTGGTACACCTGGCCAGCGAGCGCCGACTCCAACCTGTACTGCGGGCTGTGCACGGAGTGTTACAAGTCCTGTCCCGAAGACAACATCGGGTTGTTCCTCCAGAAGCCGCTCACGTCCGTCATCGCGCCGTCGCGTCGCCGGGCTGACGTGGCCTGGGCGGTCGCGCTTCTGTGGGGACTCGTGTTGTACCAGCAGCTCAACGCGTTGGCCGCGTACGGCACCTTCGACAACTGGTTGAACGCTCACCTGCACTTCGCGCACTACCCCAACCCCGTCGCGTATCTCGGGTTGATCGGGCTGCTGACCCTGGTGACCGCCGGAGCGGTGCGGGGCATTGGAGCCCTCAACGCCCGACGTGACGTCGATCATTCACTCCCCGGCAACTTTGTCGACAAGGGTTCCAGGTTTCGGGCCTACTTCAATCCCATCGCGTACGGGCTGATCCCCGTCGTGGGCGCTGACTACTTCGCCCGCCAGCTGCCCAAGTTCTTCAAGAGCGCCCCGCGGGTCATCCCGGCGGCCGAACACGTCTTCGGCTTCGCCGGGGTCCACTCGTCGCTCTACAACGCTCGTCTCCTTTCGGATCCGCGCATCATCGTCGTGCAGGTGATCGTGATGGCCCTCGGAACCCTTGGCGCGCTGTGGGCCACCTGGAAGATCACCAACCGCGAACTGGTTGGCATCTCTCGCAACGCCGTCGTCGTGCGCGCGACCACCCTCGGGCTGGTCGCGGTGTGCGGTGTCGCCGCGGCGTTGTTGTACGTCGCGATACAGGCAGCGAACTGATCCGCGATGCCAGCGACGACCGCGCCGACTGTCCCGATTCGCCAGAGCATGAAAGGGCCGAGATGACTCAGACAATTCCTCGCGAATCCACCCCCGCGAGCGGCCGACCCTCCGTTCGGATTCTCAGCGACCGGTGCGCCGGATGCCAAGAGTGCGTCGTGCGGTGTCCCACCGGTGCGTTGTCGATGGATGCCAAGCGATGGGTGGCGTTGGGCGATAGCGATCTCTGCGTGGGATGTCGCCAGTGCGAGCGCACCTGCCCGTTCTCCGCGATCGTCATCGACGGGCCGATGCTCGTAGAACCACGCCACGATCCCGCGCCGGTTCACCCGTTGGGTCTGCTCGGGAACATCAGCGAGGTCCGCCCGGGGTTCACCAGTTGGGTCGACGCACTGGCCGAGGCCGATCGCTGCCTGCAGTGTCCCGATCCCACGTGCGTTCGCGGTTGTCCCGCGCACAACGACATTCCTGGATTCATCGCGGCACTCCGAGGACGAGACCTCAAGGGCGCGCATGAGGTCCTGCGGCGGACATCTCTCCTCCCGGATATCTGCTCGCGCGTGTGCAATCAGGCGGCTCAGTGTGAGGGATCGTGCAGCTGGTCGCTGGCGGGTGGCACGCCGGTCGCCATCGGGCAACTCGAACGATTCGTCGCCGACAACCGCGCCGTCGCCCCCCCTGCAATCTCGGCCACGCCCGCGGAGCTGTCCGTTGCCATCATCGGGTCGGGTCCCGCCGGCGCGGGAGCCGCGTGGGACCTGCTTGAAGCAGGTGCCTCGGTCACGGTCTACGAGAAGGACGCCACGCCGGGGGGTCTGCCGGTCTGGGGAATCCCCGACTTCACCCTGAGCGAAGAGATCGCCCTGCGGCCCTGGCAGCAGTTGTGCGACGCGGGGTTGGATCTACGTTGTGACAGCGAGATCCACCCTGAGGACCTCGCCCAACTCCTCTGCATCCACGACGCCGTGATCGTGGCCCAGGGAGCCGGTGTGCCGTTGCGACTTCCAGTGCCGGGTGCCGACTTGCCCGGCGTCGTCGAGGCCACCGCCTTCTTGAAGGGGGCCAAGCAAGCGCTCGGGCCCGAGGGTGTTCCATGGGCGTTTCGGTTGGGTCTCGGCCTCCAGCCCCTCGAGCAGGTCAGCCCGGGCCACGTTCTCGTCCTGGGTGCTGGCAATACCGCCATGGACGTGGCTCGCACCGCGCGGCGCCTGGGCATGCACGCGACGTGCATTGACTGGCTCGACGAGCGATGGGCGCTGGCGCGTCCCGACGAACTTGCCGAGGCCCGTCACGAAGGCGTGGTGGTTCGCTTCTCGCGCACCCTGACCGCGTTGCGCGGAGAAACGCGCGTCGATCGCGCCGAGCTGGCTCGCACGACCCAAGATCGCTCCGACCGGCGTCCCAAGGTCCTCACCAGGGACCTCGAGGTGCTCGAGATTGACCTCGTGGTGATGGCGATGGGATATCGTAACGACCCCGCGTTCGCTGGGTCGCTTCCGGGCACCCCGGTGCGCAAGGAGTCCTCGGGAGTCGCGGATCGGCGCTGGAGGGCCAGTGGGATCTTGGCCAATCGGGCGTCGGCCTTCTCTAACCACAGTCCCGTGGGCTCGTTGGCTCTCGGACGAGAGGTCGGCCTCTTGGCGGCCGCGTTGCCGGTGAGCGACCGGCTGTGGGTCGTGGGAGACGCACTGACGGGTCCGGCGACGGTGGTGGAGGCCATGGCCCAGGGTCGGCGCGCTGCGGCGGCCGTTCTGGACGCCCGGCCGGCACGACCCGGTCGCGCGGATGGCGAGAGTTCGAGCCGTCCACGCCGGGTGCTCGTGTGTTACGCCAGCGCGGGCGGTAAGACGGCCGGCGCCGCCCAACAGATCGCGGACGGCTACGCAGCAGATGGTCTGGTGGCTCGGTTGCTGCCAATCTCGAAGGTCGGCGCCGCAGAACTGGCCGGCGCGGACATCCTGGTCGTGGGCACGTGGGTCGAGGGATTCGTGGTGGCCGACGTAGGCCCCGCCAAGGCGATGCGCAAGTGGCTGGGCGAACTGCCACGAATCGGCGGCAAGTCCGTCGCGATCTTCTGTACGTTTGCAATCGCCCCGAAGGACACTCTCGGCGAGATGCGCCGATCCCTCGAAGAAAAGGGCGCGGTCGTCGTCGCGCAGGCGGCGTTCGGCTCGAAGGAGCTCGACCCGCACGCGGGCATCTTCGGACCGAGAGCATTTGGCGAGAAGCTCAGTCGCCGCGTCCCGGCGAAGAAGGTAACGCGAGTATTGGTCGAGTAGTGCGTCATCTGGTCAAGTCGAAGGGGGCGAGTTCGATGCAAGAGAGTCTTCGGTATCGACGACACCTCGCCCGCGCCTACATGCGCCTGTTTCGACCGCTCGCCTCTCGGGGGCCCCGTCGGTCCCGATTCGATCGGATGACGGCGCGGTGGTGGACTCGAATCGACGTTGCGGTCTTTCGCCACTCCGGGATTAGCCTCGGCGTGAAGGCGCTGGGAGTCGACGACGTCCTCCTGCTTCGCACGCGCGGGCGCGTCAGTGGCCAGGTGCGCGAGGTGCTCGTGGCGTACGTTGAGATTGACGAGGTTCCCTTCATCTGTGCCGCCAATGGCGGATCCGATCACGCACCCGCGTGGTATCGGAACCTGGAGGACGGTGAGCCGATCGAGATCGAGCGCCACGGGCGACGCGAGACAGTGATACCGGTCGTGCTTGAGGGCCCCGAACGTGAACGCGTCTTCGACGTGGTGTACCGAACGTTTCCCCATGTTCGCCTCTACCTGGCACACACGAGCCGAACGTTTCCTATCGTCTGTCTCGGGTCACTCAGGGCGCGCGAGAGTGCTCCGTTGGTGCAACTGGTTCTGGCGGCCCATTGACGTTGCGCGCGAGGTCGCGGGCAACCGTCGGTCGTCACGAAGGTGTATCACGGCTCTTGGACCCGCCGCGCGTGCGAGTCCTCCTCGATGGCGCGGGCCATCCGGCGCAGGAGTGAGCGGATCGTGGCCTGGGCAACTCGCGCCAACAGTTTTTCGTCGATGGCCTGGCCGGCGCGGCCGAGTGGTGGTCGGTAGCGGCCCGAGAGGTTCAATTCGCACCGGTCTGGGTCGATCGAGTTGAGGCGCAGGTCGCCGTTGAATCGGGGGAAGAGCCCGGAGGGACCGGTCGCCTCCCACGTGATCGGGAGGACCAGACTCTCGTCGGGTCCTTCAGGGATCCCGAGGTGCACGGCGACCACCTTGCCCAACCAGAGTGGGCCGCCCGGTCCGATTCGCACAAGGAGCGCCTCGTTTTCCGCGTGGGCTGCTTCCAGGTGCGGGACCAGCCACGACGTCTCCGAGCGCAGCCTCCGGGCGACCGCGGGGGCTGCGAGCTCGATTTGCACCGAGTCGGCGACGGCCACCGGAGCGGCGTAGCGGCGGTGGCTGTCGCCTGGGATCGGGTAGGTTCCGGCCGCGATCGCCCTATCCCTTTCGACTAGAGCGGCCAAGGTCGTTGCGGCGAGGACCGCTCGCATCGCCTGGGCGGCGGCTCCCCACGTCTCGTGCAAAGGACAGACCGTCTCCCACTGGCACGGGCCGTCGCCCAGCACGCAGGTGTCGGGCGCGAGTTGTCCCTCGGCGGCTTCGACGACTTCCAACAGGCTCACCTGGTCGGGTGAACGCGTTAGCCGGTAACCACCGTTCGTACCGAAGAAGGATTGGGTGAGTCCGGCGCGAGCCAAGTCCCCGAGGATCTGCGAAACGTAGGTTCGCGGAATCCCCATCTCCGATGACACCTGACGTAGCTTCTTCGGCTCGCCGGACTCGAAGCTCCGGGCCAGGCAGATCGCCGAGCGAACGACGTAGTCACCCCGCTTCGAAAGGCCCAAATTCATGTAGTAAGTGTAGTAACTCGCTCGACGTTGATCCCCGCGGTTTTTTGGCTGAGATCGGCTCGACGGACCTGGGGTACTTTGAGGATGTGGCCGATCTTCGCAACGTCGTTCACGTTGAGCGAGTGATCTCCGCTCCGGCCTCGGTGATCTTTGACGTACTCGCTGACCCGCGGCGGCACCCCGAGGTCGACGGCTCCGGCACCTTGATCGAGGCCCGGTCTGACTCTCCAGTCCGCCTCTCGCGGGGAGTCGAATTCGCAATGGATATGCGGCGTGGACTGCCGTACAGAATGGTCAGCACCGTCACGGAGTTTGACGAAGGCAAGCTGATCGCGTGGGCTCCGGCACCGGCGCACGGGCGGGCCGCCTGGCTGTTCGGTCGAATCTGGCGCTACGAACTAGAACCCGTCGAGGGGGGAACGCTGGTGCGCGAGACATGGGATCTTTCCCATGACGCACTCAGGTGGATACTGCGGTTCCTCTACGCGTCGCGCTTTCGAGGCGACATGACACGATCGCTTCAGAGACTCGACGACCTCGTCACGATTGAGTATTGATTCGACCACCTGTCTCCATCGAGCGTCGCCGCGGGGAGCCACGTCTCGCCCGGCGTCTCGGCCGAGAGTCAGTCGGCACCCTGTGGGCGTCCTAGCGCGGGGCTGAGCCCAAGGGCCGCCCTGCGATGATCAAGACCCGCCGGATCATGCACGACATCGCGGCATCGGCTTCGAGAATCGCAGCGCGAACGACTTCCTCGCTCTCACCCGAGGCTTGAGCAAGTACAGATAGTTGCTCCAAGATCATCTCGTCGATTCGACTGATGTAGTCACCCCAGAGCGCAGTCTCGTCGTGTCGCAGAACGTCGAATCCGACGTGCGTCAGCAGCGGCGGGTGATCTGCGACTTGCGGCGCGCGGCCCGACGGCAGTCGACCGTCTGAGACGCTCCGACCGTTCAGCTCCGATAACGATGACCCGTTCGTGATGGCAAATCCAACTTCGACAGTCGTCGGCGGTGAGGGTCGTGACCTGGGCAGTTACCCCGTGGCGGAGGAGGTGGGATTTGAACCCACGGAAGGTTTCCCTTCACACGATTTCCAATCGTGCCGATTCGGCCGCTCTCGCACTCCTCCTTGGTGTGCACTGTGATTCTGATGCGCCGGCTCGCCGGGCTACTCCAGCCGGTCTTGTAGGACTTCGAGGTAGCCTGTTCGCGCCGAGGTCCACCGCGGTGGTCGGGTCCCGTGCGACGGCCGTCCGTGAACCGAGTCAGGGGTGGAAGCCAGCAGCTCTCAGCGGATCGAGTCGGGTGCCACGGTC
>DATLSF010000023.1:0-229612 GCA_035534335.1 Acidimicrobiales bacterium
CGGTCGGCCAGCTCGAACTGTCTCATTAACCAATCCAGGAGGACACAACCATGGCAAATACATCAGCAATCGGTGACGCGGTTCGAACCGCGGGCGCGCTCGTCGGAGGTGGCATCGCGCTGGGCGGGGGTGCCATCGGCGCCGCGGTCGGCGACGGACTTGCCGGTAGCCAGACCATCGCCGCCATCGCTCGTCAACCGGAAGTGGAGAACAAGGCGCGCACGTACTTCTTCCTGACCGTGGGTCTGGTGGAGGCCATGTACTTCATCAACCTGCTGTTCATGGTGGTCTTCATTTACGTCTTCAAGAAGCAGTAGTCCGGGCCCAACCGCCATGGTGACCGGAACCCCGCGCCACTCACTAGAACGAGAAGGAGATATGAGATGACCGCAGTGTCCGTCTTCCTACTGCCCAACGCCACGTTCTTCGTGGAGCTGTTGGTTGTCGTCGTGATTGTGGTCGTCACTTCGAAGTACATCCTCCCGCGGTTCAACAAATTCCTGGAGTCGCGCCAGGAGCTGATTCGCGCCTCGCTGGAAGCCGCCGAGGAAGCGCGCGTCGCGGCCGCCGCCACCGATGACGAGCGCGTGCACGTGCTGGCCGAGGCGCGCGAGCAGGCGCGCGAGATCACGGCCGCCGCCCAGGCCCTGGCCGATCAGGTCAAGGCCGAGGCCGGGGGTCGCGGCGAGGCGGAGTACCAGCGCATCGTCGCGTCCGCCCAAGCCGAAATCGCCACGGCGCGCCAAAGGGCCATAGACGACGCGTCGGCCCGCATTGGCGAGATCGTCTTCGAACTGGTCTCCCAGATCGTGGGACGCGAGGTGGATCAGAGCACCCACGAGGACCTACTGCGCGAGGCGGTGGCCGCGCTCAACGCCGAGGCCCAGAAGGGCGCGGCGAGCTAGTCATGCTGGCACGCATCGAGGGATACGCCGCGGCCCTGTTGGGCACGCTCGACGCCTCGTCTCTCGCCACGTGTGCCGCAGCCCTGACCCAACTGGATCAAGCCGTCCTCGGTCGAGGAGACCTCCGCGCCGTGTTGGGCGACACGTCGATTGCCGGCCCGGTGCGCGGCGCAGTCGTGCGCGAGCTGATCACCGACAAGCTCGACGCAACTACGGTGCGCATCGCGGTCTACGCCGCGACCGTCGCACCGGCCCAGGAGGTCGCCCACAGCTGGGACGAACTGGCCTTCGTCGCACGCGAACTGGTGAACACCGGTCACTTCGGCCACGACGCCCTCTCTCTCATTGATTCGCGCCGGCGCGTCGGCGGGTTCGCCGATGCGCTGCTCGAAGACGTCGACACGTCGCTGTTCGCAACGATCGAAGATGAGCTCTTTCGCTGGGCCCGCACGGTCGAGGCCAGCGTGGAACTGCGACGCCTCCTGTTGGACCGCGACGCGCCGGTCGAGGTCCGGCTCGCCACCACGGTAGAGCTGCTCAGAGGTCGCGTCTCGGATCCGACGATGCGACTCGCCCGCTACGTGATCGAAGGCGGACGACCGCGCGACGTGGTCGGCACGCTCGACTTCTTGGTCGACTACGTCGCCAAGGCTCGCGACTGGCGCGTGGCGCGCGTGCACACGGCGCGGCCACTCGACGAGGCCAACGAGGCCACTCTGGTGGCGTCACTGCGCGCGCTCACCGGCCAGAACGTCGAACTCCAGGTCGCCCAGGAGCCCGAACTTCTCGGCGGGATCCTGGTGGAAGTGGGCGACCTGCGTCTCGATGCGACCACGCGGAGTCGACTCGGCGCGCTGCGCGACGACGTGACCTCCGCCAACCTCTACCGCACCACTCTCTAAGACCAACCAGAAGGACAGCGAATGACCGAGCTCACCATCAGCGCCACCGAGATCACCGAGGCGCTGCGCAAACACGTCTCCGACTTCAATCCGGAGGTCGGTGCCGAGCAGGTCGGGCGGGTCGTCGAGGTCGGCGACGGCATCGCGCGGGTGTCGGGACTGCCGTCGGCCAAGGTCAACGAACTGCTCGAATTCGAAGACGGCACGTTGGGGCTCGCCATGAACCTCGACGAGGAGACCATCGGCGCGGTGGTGCTGGGTTCGGTCGACTCGATCGAAGAGGAGCAGGTGGTTCGCGCCACTGGCCGCATTCTGTCGGTGCCGGTGGGCGACGCCCTGCTGGGTCGCGTGGTCAACGCCCTGGGTGTGCCGATCGACGGCAAGGGCGAGCTCGTCAATCCCCAGTCGCGGCGCATGGAGGTTCAGGCGCCGGGCATCATCGGTCGTCAGCCGGTGAAGGACCCGCTGCAGACGGGGATCAAGGCCATCGACGCGATGACTCCGATCGGGCGGGGCCAGCGCGAGCTGATCATCGGCGACCGCAAGACCGGCAAGACCACGGTGGCCGTCGACACGATCCTCAACCAGAAGGGCCAGGGGGTCAAGTGCATCTACGTCGCGTGCGGCCAGAAGAACTCGTCGGTGGCCCAGACGGTCAAGACCTTCGAGGAGCACGACGCGATGGCGTACACGGTCGTCGTCGTGGCCTCGGCCGGCGACCCCGCCCCCTTCAAGTTCCTCGCGCCGTACGCGGGCTGCGCCATGGGCCAGCAGTGGATGGACGACGGCGAGCACGCCTTGGTCGTCTACGACGACCTGTCCAAGCAGGCCGAGGCCTACCGGCAGATCTCGCTGCTGCTGCGGCGCCCACCGGGTCGCGAGGCGTACCCGGGTGACGTCTTCAACCTGCACAGCCGCCTGCTCGAGCGCGCCGCCAAGTTGAGTGACGAGATGGGTGGGGGATCGCTGACCGCGCTGCCGATCATCGAGACCAAGGCCGGGGACATCTCGGCCTACATCCCGACCAACGTCATCTCGATCACCGACGGCCAGATCTTCTTGGAGTCCGATCTGTTCTACTCGGGTGTGCGACCGGCCATCAACGTCGGTAACTCGGTGTCGCGCGTGGGCGGTGCCGCCCAGATCAAGGCGATGCGCTCAGTCGCCGGGACGCTCAAGATCGACCTTGCCCAGTTCCGCGACCTTGAGTCCTTCGCGACCTTTGGCTCAGAGCTGGACAAGACCTCCCAGGCGCAGTTGGACCGCGGTTACCGCCTCACCGAGATCTTGAAGCAGGGCCTCAACACGCCGATGCCCGTGGAGGAGCAGTGCGTCGTGATCTACGCCGGCACCCGGGGGTGGACCGACTCGATACCGGTGGAGGACGTGCGCCGCTACGAGTCCGAACTGCTCACGATGTTCCGCGCCCAGCACGCTGACCTCCTCGAGCAGATACGCACCACCAGCGCCCTGCCCGACACCGACAAGATGGACGCCGCGCTCAAGACGTTCACTGACTCGTTCGCCACGAGTAACTGACCGCGTAGGGAGAGACGGGACCATGGCCGGCGGACAGGAACGCATACTGCGCCAGCGCATCAAGTCGGTGCGCGCGACGCGCAAGATCACCAAGGCCATGGAACTCATTGCGGCCTCGCAGATCTCGCGGTCCCAGGCGCGCATCGTGGCCAACCGTCCCTATCGCCAGGGGATGCGCCGCATCGTCTACGAGGCCGCGAAGGGGGACCCGGCGGCCGCCGAGAAGCTGCTGGGCGTGCCCGACGTTGTGGAGACCGCGATGGTCCTCGTGGTGGCCGGCGACCGCGGGCTCTCGGGTTCCTACAACTCTTCAGCTCTGCGCGCCGGTGAGCGATTGATTCGCTCGCTGCGCGACAACGGCACGACGGTGCGGCTCTTCACCGTGGGCAAGAAGGCGGCGCCGTTCTTTCGTTTCCGCGGCTTCGAGGTCGAGCACAGCTTCGTCGGCTTCGCGGACCGGCCCACCTTCGCCGACGCTCGCCAGGTCGCGGCCACACTGGTGACGCCCTTCATGGACGGCGCGGCCCAGCAGGTCCTGCTGGTCTCGACCCGGTTCCTCTCGGCCGGCAGCCAAGTGGTCGAGGTGGAACAGCTCCTGCCGCTGACCGCGCCCGAGGTCGTCGAGCCCGTGGCGACCGGGCTCACCGGCTACACCGAGTTCGAGCCCGAGGTGGCCGAACTCCTCTTCTTCCTCGCACCGCGAGCGCTCGAGAGCGAGATCTTCTCGGCGCTGCTCGAGGGCGCGGCCAGCTTTCACACGTCCCAGCAGCGCGCCATGGCCGCGGCCACGGAAAACGCCGACGAGCTCGGCCAGACCCTGTCACGCATCATGAACCGCGCGCGCCAGGACAGCATCACCACCGAGATCATGGAAATCGTGGGCGGAGCCGAAGCGCTCCGCTCGAGAAAGTGAGTAGTCAATGACAACGGCCACCGAACACACCCTGGAGGAGGGGCGCGTCGTCGCCATCGCCGGACCGGTGGTGGACGTCGAGTTCCCCCCGCACGCGCTGCCCGAGATCAACCACGCGGTGGAGATGGACATCGAGATCGAGGGTCGTACGGTGACCGTCGTCGCTGAGGTCGCCCAGCAGATTGGCGAAGGCCGAGTTCGCTGCGTGTGCATGAAGCCCACCGACGGTCTGGTGCGCGGCGCCGCGGTGCGTCAGAGCGGCCGAGGGATCACCGTACCCGTGGGTGACGCGGTCCTCGGGCACGTCTTCAACGTCATCGGCGAGTCGCTCGACACCGACGACATCGGTCCGGTCGAGGACCACTGGGAGATCCACCGCAGCGCGCCCGACTTCGACCAGCTGGAACCGCGCGCCACCATGTTCGAAACCGGCATCAAGGTCATCGACCTGCTCGCGCCTTACGTCACCGGCGGCAAGATCGGCCTCTTCGGCGGCGCCGGCGTGGGCAAGACCGTCCTCATTATGGAGATGATCCGTCGCGTGGCCGAGCAGCACGAGGGCGTGTCGGTCTTCGCCGGCGTGGGGGAGCGAACTCGCGAAGGGACCGACCTGCTGATCGAGATGCGCGAGTCGGGTGTCATCGACAAGACCGCGCTGGTCTACGGGCAGATGGACGAGCCACCGGGGGTGCGCCTGCGCGTGGCCCTCGCGGCGCTCACCATGGCCGAGTACTTCCGTGACGTGAAGAACCAGGACGTGCTGCTCTTCGTGGACAACATCTTCCGTTTCGTCCAGGCTGGCTCAGAGGTCTCCACCCTGCTCGGCCGTATGCCGAGCGCGGTGGGTTACCAGCCGACCCTGGCCGACGAGATGGGTGAGCTACAAGAACGCATCACCTCGACCAAGGGTCGCTCCATCACCTCGCTGCAGGCGGTCTACGTGCCGGCCGACGACTACACCGACCCCGCGCCCTTCACCACGTTCACGCATCTGGACGCCACCACGGAGTTGAGCCGCCAGATCGCGGCATTGGGTATCTACCCGGCCGTGGACCCGTTGACCTCCACGTCGAACATCTTGGCGCCAGAAATTGTCGGTGAGCGCCACTACGCGGTGGCCCGTCGCGTCCAGCAGATCCTGCAGCGCAACAAGGAGCTCCAGGACATCATCGCGATCCTTGGACTGGACGAACTCAGCGAGGACGACCGGGTGACGGTGTCGCGCGCGCGCAAGATCCAACGGTTCCTCGCTCAGCCCATGTTTGTGTCCAAGACGTTCACCGGGATCGATGGGATCAACGTGCCCGTCGCTGAGACCATTGAGTCCTTCGAGCATCTGGTGAACGGCGACCTTGACGAATACCCCGAGCAGGCCTTCTTCAACGTTGGTGGCGCGGCCGACGTCGAACGCAAGGCCGCCGAGCTCGAAAAGAGCTGACGTGGGAACGCTGCGCGTCGAGATCGTCACGCCGGAGGCGGCGTTGTGGGCGGGCGAGGCCAAGGCGCTGTTCGCACGTTCCAGTGAGGGCGAGTTTGCCGTCCTGGCCGAGATGACCGCCACGGTGGGCGACCTCGTGCCGGGCGTGGTGCGCGTCGACACCGACTCCGGCGAGCTGGCCTTCACCGTGCACGGCGGCTACTTCCAGGTTGGTCCGGGCGACGACCCCAACGACACCAGGGCCACCGTGCTGGCAGGCGTGGCCGAACGCACGAGTGACATTGACGTAGCGCGCGCTCAGACGGCGAAGGAACGCGCCGAACTCGCTCTCGCCGCCGAGGCCGGTGGTGACGCGCACGAGCCCGACGCGCTGGCCGTGGCCCGCGCCGACCTGGCCCGGGCTGAATTGCGACTCAGCTCGGCGGGGCGACCCTCAGCGTCCTGATACGTAGTCCAGCAACTCGCGCTTCTCACCTTCGAGCTCGTCGAAGCGCGCCTTCACGACGTCGCCGATCGAGACGACACCAACGACGCGGCCGTCGGTGACGACGGGCACGTGGCGAATGCGCTTCTCGGTCATGAGGCCCATGAGGGCCGTGACGGTCGTCGTCTCCTCGCAGGTGGTCACCTCGCTGCTCATGAGGTCTGAGACGCGCTCGTCGAGGACGGCGGCGCCGCGGTCGGCCAGTGCTCGCACCACGTCGCGCTCGCTGATGATGCCGGCCAGGGGCTTTTCCAGGCTGGTGACGACGAGCGCCCCGACCCCTCGTTCCTTCAGCAGGGCTACGGCGTCGCTGACCGTGCGTTCCTGGGAGATGGTGGCGACGTCGCGCCCCTTGGTGGTCAACAGGTTCGCTACTTGCACAGCGACCTCCTTCGGCCCCGCTAACACGGCGCCTCACAGGACCTTACGTCGCGATCGAGCGAATCGCAACGCTCAAAGGCCGGCGGTCGTGAACTCCTCGAGTTTGTTGTGTCGGTGGAAGGTCTCGATGGTACGCACGGTGCCCGATCGGCTGCGTACCACCATGGACTGGGTCGTCGCGCCAAAGTCGTGAAAGCGCACGCCGCGTAGGAAATCGCCGTCGGTGATCGCGGTCGCCGCGAAGAAGCAGTTGTCACCGGCCACTAGGTCGTCGGTGTGCAGCACGCGGGTGAAGTCGTAGCCGAGGGCCTCGGCGGCGCGTCGCTCGTCGTCGTCACGTGCGTGCAGAACTCCTTGGATCTCGCCGCCCAGTCCTTTCATTGCCGCGGCGGCGATGACGCCTTCGGGAGTACCGCCGATTCCGAACAGGACGTCCACGCCGGAGTTGGGCCAGCCGGTGGCGATCGCACCGGCCACGTCGCCGTCGGTGATCGACAGGATCCGCGCCCCGGTCTCGCGCACCTCGGCGACGAGGTCGTCGTGACGGGGTCGGTCGAGGATGACGACGCCGAGCTCCTGGACGGGCTTGTGCAGTCGCTTGGAGAGCTCGGTCAGGTTGTCGGTGGGCGACGCGTTCACGTCAACCACGCCGCGACCACCGGGACCGACGGCCACCTTCTTCATGTACACGACGGGGCCGGGGAAGAACATCGCGCCGCGCTCGGCGAGTGCGATCACCGCGAGCGCGCCGTTGCGACCCATGGCGGTGAGCGTCGTTCCGTCAATCGGATCCACCGCGACGTCGACCAAAGGCGGGCGGCCGTCGCCGACCTGCTCACCGTTGTAGAGCATCGGTGCGTTGTCCTTCTCGCCTTCACCGATGACCACGACGCCATCCATCTCGACGGCCCCGAGCACGAAGCGCATCGCGTCCACTGCGGCGCCATCCGCGGCGAGCTTGTCACCGCGACCCGCCCAACGCGCGGCGGCGATGGATGCCGCCTCGGTGACGCGGACCAATTCGAGCGCAATATTGCGGTCGGGCCGCGACGGCTTGAGCACGACGCGAGCGTAGCCGCCGCCCCGCGGGGTCCGGCGACCGACCGGCCATACTTGGGGAGTGAGTTCTCTCGTCGTGAAGCCGGCTGGACCCCTCGTGGGCGAGGTCCAAGCTCATGGGGCCAAGAACGCGGTGCTCAAAGAGATGGCGGCGTGTCTCTTGGCGACGGGCGAGCATCGTCTCACCAACGTCCCGGACATCACCGACGTCAACGTGATGGTCGAACTGCTGAGCGCGCTCGGCTGCACCGTGACACGCGCAGAGCACGAGTTGCTCATCGCGGTTCCGGACGCCTCGGACCTGCACCCCGTCGCGCCAGCGCACCTCTTTGAAGCGATGCGCGCGTCGATCGTCGTGCTCGGTCCGCTGCTCGCTCGCTGTGGTGAGGCTCACATGGCGCTGCCCGGTGGCGACGACTTCGGTCAGCGACCGATCAACTTCCACACCGACGGACTCTCGGCGATGGGTGCGACCTTTCGCAACGACCGCAGCTCCATCGGCGCGTCGGTCGAGCGGCCCCGCCTGCTCGCGACGCGCATCACGCTCGAGTACCCGAGCCACACCGCGACCGACAACCTGCTCATGGCCTGTGTGCTGGCCGACGGCCGATCGGTGATCGACAACGCGGCGCGCGAGCCAGAGGTCGAGGACCTCGGCCGGCACCTGATCGCGATGGGCGCGCGGATCGAGGGCCTCGGGACGTCGCGCCTCACGGTCGACGGCGTGCCGGCGTTGCGACCGGCCACGCACCACGTCGTGGCCGACCGGGTCGTCGCGGCCACGTACCTGGCCGCGGCCCTGATCACCGGGGGCGAGGTCCGCGTGGTCGATGCGCGGGCGGACCACATGGAGATGCTGCTGCGCAAGGTCACCTCGATGGGCGGGGTGGTCGACCTCGCGGGGCCCGGCGTCGCGGTCAGTGGACCGTCGCGCCTGTCGGCCTGCGACGTGGCGACGTTGCCGTACCCGGGCGTAGCCACGGACTACAAGCCGCTGCTCACCGCGATGTTGAGCGTTGCCGACGGGGTCTCGGTCGTGACCGAGAACCTCTTCGTCGGGCGATTCCGCTACGTCGACGAGCTGGTTCGGTTGGGCGCGTTCATCACCACCGAAGGTCACCACGCGATGATCCGTGGCGTCAGCCGACTCACCGGCACGACCGTGCGCGCGTCAGACATCCGCGCGGCCGCGGCGTTGGTCCTGGCCGGATTGGTCGCCGACGGTGAGACGACGGTCACCGGACTCGAGCACGCCGAGCGCGGCTACGACGACTTCGTCGGCCACCTGACCCGGCTCGGAGCGCACGTCGAACGGGCCGCGTGATCGCGCGCGAACCCGGAGAGCTCCTCGTCGAGGCCCGCGCCGGTTCGCGCGGCGCGCTCGCGCGCCTGCTGACCTACGTGGAGTCGGGCGGAGAGAGCCAGCGCGCGACCGCGGCGCTGTCGTATGCGGCGCCGGCGCCGTACGTCGTCGGAATCACCGGCGCACCGGGTGGGGGCAAGTCGACTCTCACCGACCAGTTGATCGGCGAAGCGCTGACGCGCTCGCTTGACGGTTCGGCAATCGATGAGGTGGGCGTCTTGTGCGTGGACCCGAGCTCACCCTTCACCGGGGGAGCAATCCTCGGCGATCGGATTCGGATGCAGGCGCACGCGACCGACACGCGCGTCTACATTCGCTCGATGGCCACCCGCGGTCACCTCGGCGGGCTCTCGCTGGCGGTGCCCGACGCGCTGCGCGTCCTCGGCGCCGTTGGATTCCCGCTGAGTTTCGTTGAGACCGTCGGCGTGGGCCAGTTGGAGGTCGAGGTGGCCTCGTCGGCCGACACGACGATCGTGGTGGTCACACCGGGCTGGGGTGACGCGATGCAGGCCAACAAGGCCGGACTGTTGGAGGTGGCCGACGTCTTCGTGGTCAACAAGGCCGATCGAGCCGGCGTCGCCGAGACACGACGCGACCTGGCCCAGATGCTGGACCTCGGCGGCGATCACCAGTGGCGTCCGCCGATCCTTGACACCGTCGCCACGACCGGCGATGGTGTCGAGAAGCTCATGGACGCGATCCTCCAACACCGCAACTTCGTCGACGGACGTTCTCACGACACCCGGCGAGCCAAGGCGCGCGCCGAACTGGAGCGCGTGCTGGCGGCGATGCTGCGCGAGCGGGTCGGCGTCATCGCCGACGGCGCGGCCTACGAGGCCCAGGTCGACGCGCTGGTGGCGGGCACCACCGACCCCTACCAGGCCGCCGAGTCGCTGATAGGTCTCGCGTGATTGCCACGACCGTCGGCTACGACCTGATCTTCCTGGTCCACGTTCTGGCGGCCGTCGCGACTCTGACCGTCTTGGTCGTTATGCGCAGCGCGGCGCAGTCGGTGGCGCGCGGAGCGGACGGCGACGTCCAGCGAGCCCGGTTCCCGACTCGCCGTAACTGGGCGGCTCGGGTCCTTCACGTGCTGCCCGTGACGGGCCTGGCGATGTCGCTCGTCGGAGACAGCTCGGTGTCGTTGACCCGCCCGTGGATTGGCGTGGGGATCCTGTGCTACTTGGCCGCGGCCGGTCACCTCGAGGCGCGCACTCTGCCGCTCGAGCGGGTCGTCGGCGAGGTCATCTCTCACGACGGGGTGGCCTCACCCGAGCGGGGTCGTCAGCTCACTCGCTCGATTGACGCCACGTTGGTGATCATCGCGGTCGCCTTCGTCGCGATGATCGTGCAGTTCTAGCGTCGTCAGAGTGGAGCGTCGCGTCACGAATCTCTCGTCGAACGAGCAGGGTGGGAACGCAGCGGTACATCCCAAGCACGACGAAATCGCGAGCCAGGTCAGCCAGTGGTTCACGACCTCGAACTCCCAGATCGGCTATGAGGTCGTACCCACCTGGTTCGGCTTTCTTGGGACCTTTGGCGGGACCTCGGCTCGAGTCATTTTGCGCATCGATGATCCTCACCTGGTCGAGCCCGCTCTCATCGAGGCGACGCGGGCGCGACGGCGGGCGGTGAGCGTTTGGGTCGACGATCCGGCGCGAGCGCAGATTCTCGACTCCGCCTTGGTCGCCATCGGGTGCACTGCCGGGGCCTCGACCGAGCACCTGGCCCTCGTCGGCGACGTGCGTGTCGCGTCCGAGTGTGTCGATCTGACCATCAAACGAGCTTCGGACGAACAGCGCGTCGAGTGGGCCCAAATCAAATTGCAGTGCTTCGCCAACTCCGAGGAGCCGCCGGATTCCGGGGCGCTCAAAGCGGAACTGGCCACGCGCGACTCAGAACGTCCCATTGCAGAGTCTTGGTTCGCCGAGCTAAGCGAGCGGCGTGTCGGTGTCCTTGCCTTCTATACGGGACTTGATAGGGCCGCGTACCTGTTGGGAACTCGCGTGCCCTTTCGAGGCCGCGGCGTGGCTCAGACGATGTTGGCGAAGTGGGTTCGCGATGGTCAGCTCGCCGGCAGCCGTTCCCATCTCATCAACGCGACGGTCGGCGGCGCTCCGGCGGCGCTCTATCGTCGCCTGGGATTCGTCGACGTCGTTCACTGGTACCAGCGCTACGACCTTGACCTGGAGCCGGCACCGACCGTGACGTAGGCGTTACAGGAAGGCGGCTCGCCCGACCATTCCCGCGGCGACCGTGGCGTTGGTCACCTCGTCGATCAGCACAAAGCTCCCGGTTACTCGATTGTCGCGGTAGTCGTCGACGACAACGGGGTCGGCGGTGTGGATCGTGGCCAGACCGATCTGGTTGGTCGTGAGCTCGTCGGTGTCAAGGACCTCCAACGTGGCGACGTCGACCACTCCCTCAAGTGTCGTGACCCTCGCTGGTGTCACGTTGGTCGTGTGCTTGAGGCGGAGCCGCCGGCCCGGTGTCAGAGCGTGCTCGCCGAACCAGCACAGCGTCGCTTCGATCTCGCGCGTGACGCGCGGTAGCGGCGCCACGGCCAGCAGGTCACCGCGTCCGGCGTCGGTCTCGTCGGCCAGCGCCACGGCCACCGAGAGGCCGACCGCGGCCTCCTCCTGAGCGCCGCGTCCGGTGAGGATCTCGGTGACCGTCGTGTCGATACCCGCGGGCAGCAGGGTCACGGCGTCACCGACGCGCAACGAGTTGGCGCTCACCATCCCGGCGTAGGTGCGACCACCCCCGGTCTGGCGCAGTACCCACTGGATCGGCAGTCGGGCGCCGTGCCCGGCCGAGGTCCAGGTGCCGGCGCGCGACGCCTCCAGCGCATCGAGGACAGTGGGGCCGTCGTACCAGTCGATGTTCGCTGACGCTTCGACCACATTGTCGCCGAGCAGCGCCGAGACCGGAATGACCGTGACATCAATGAAGCCCAGCTCGCCGGCCAACGTCTCGATCTCGTCGACGACGCCGCGATAGGCCGAGGACGACCAGTTGACCTGATCCATCTTGTTCGCCGCGACGATCAGCGTTCGCACGCCGAGCAGCGCCGCGATGCACAGGTGCCGTCGGGTCTGCTCCTTGAGGCCGTGGGCCACGTCCAAGACGACCAGGGCGAGGTCGGCGGTCGAGGCGCCCGTGGCCATGTTGCGCGTGTACTGAACGTGCCCGGGGCAGTCGGCGATGATGAACTTACGCGTCGGGGTGGCCGCGTAGCGGTACGCCACGTCGATGGTGATGCCTTGTTCGCGTTCGGCGCGCAGGCCGTCGGTGACGAAGCTGAGATCCAGGTCACCCACGCCGCGGCGTTCCGAGGCCAGGACCACGGCGTCGAGCTGGTCGTCGAAGAGCTGGCGGGTGTCGACCAGCAGCCGGCCGATCAGGGTCGACTTTCCGTCGTCCACTGATCCGATCGTGGCCAGGCGCAGCAGGTCCTGCGTGGCGAGGTGCATCTAGAAATAACCCTCGCGCTTTCGATCCTCCATGGCGGTCTCGGAGAAGCGGTCGTCGGCGCGCGTGGCCCCGCGCTCTGAGACGTTGGCCACGGAGATCTCGTCGATAATCGCCGACACCGTCGACGCGCTCGAGTCGACCGCGCCGGTGCAACTCGCGTCGCCCACCGTGCGGAATCTCACCATGCGGCGAACAACGTCCTCGCCGTCGCGCGGCTCAACAAAGGGTCCCACGGCGAGCCACATGTTGTCGCGCAGTAGCACGTCTCGCTCGTGCGCGAAGTAGATGTTAGGCAGGTCCATCTCCTCGCGCTCGATGTACTGCCAGACGTCGAGCTCGGTCCAGTCTGACAGCGGGAAGGCCCGCAGGTGTTCGCCCGGGTTCACGCGTCCCTGGTAGAGCTGCCAGAGCTCGGGACGCTGCTGGCGCGGGTCCCACTGGCCGAAGGCGTCACGGAACGACAGAATGCGTTCCTTCGCGCGGGCCTTGTCCTCGTCGCGGCGGGCCCCACCAAAGGCCGCGTCGAACTCGTGCTCGGTGATCGCGTCGAGGAGCGTGACGGTTTGGAGGCGGTTGCGTGAGCCGAGAGGACCGGGGTCGGCCACCTTGCCCCGGTCGATCGAGCTCTGCACGGACGCGACGATCAGGCGCGCGCCCAAGGCGCTGATAGTCGCGTCGCGATAGGCGATGACCTCGTGAAAGTTGTGCCCGGTGTCGACGTGCATGACCGGGAAGGGCAGGCCCTGGGGAGCGAAGGCCTTGACCGCGAGGTGCAGGAGAACTGCCGAATCCTTGCCGCCCGAGAAGAGTAGGACGGGCCGCTCACACTCGGCGACGACCTCGCGGAGAATGAAGATGGCGTGGGATTCCAACAGGTCGAGGTGATCGACTGTTCGTGGTGGGCGTAGTGGCGTCGTGGTCATAGGGTACGGGTTGCACTTGAAAGTCTACTAATTCCATCGGGAATGTTAAACTTCATACCTCCACGTATGACCACCCCCTCCTCCACCCTCACCAACGAGCTCGACGCTGAGAGCTCTCGTCTCGAGTCGGCATCGCCCCGCGACATCTTGAACTGGGTCTTCGATCGCTTCGGCGACGACGTGGCGATGGCGTGTTCCTTCGAGGACCTGGCGCTGCTACATATGGTGCACGAGTTGCGCCCCAACACCGAGATTGTGTTCTTGGACACGGAGGGCCACTTCACCGAGACCCTGAGGTTCGTGGACCGGATCGAGCGCGAGTGGTCGCTCAACCTCACGCGGACCCATCCCGGTCCTGAGGCGTCGGCGTGGCCCTGCGGCACGGACCGGTGCTGCGAACTACGCAAGGTCGAGCCGCTCCAGCGAGCGGTGGAGGGTCGCGCGGCGTGGATCACCGCACTCAAGCGCGTCGACGCGCCCAGCCGGGCCGCGACGAAGATCGTGGCGTGGGACGACAGGTTCCACCTGGTCAAGGTGAATCCGCTCGCGACCTGGACCGATGACGACGTCGCCTACTACTTGAGCTCGAACAACCTGCCCGAGCACCCGCTGTGGGCGCAGGGCTACGCGTCGATCGGATGCGCCGCGGTGACCCTGCGTCCCGCTAACCCGGGCGACCGACGCTCCGGTCGCTGGGCTGGCGCCGACCAAGAGGAGTGCGGCCTCCACGAGGCCTAACATCCACCAATTTCCCCTTAAACGCCGGTAAATTTACGGCCAATGCATAGGGACATCCCGGGGGCGTAGGTCGGATGGTCCTCGTCATCATCGGTCTGCTGTGGGTGGCCCTACTGGCGCCAGTGGCCATCCGACGCCTGCGCGACCGTGGCGGCGAGAGATCCATCGAGTCGTTCCACATGGAGCACGAAGTCCTCAGCCATCGTGGCTACACGGTCTCGCCCGCGCATCGCCTGAGCGAGCCGGAGCCCGAGCGCGCCGTGGTCGATCCACGCTCGTCGCGTTTGACGGTCGTTCACGCCGGTGACACCTACGGGACGCTCGAGACGCGTCGCTCCTGGGAGGAGTGGAGCGAAGACTACGACTACGAGCGCCACGAACCGGTTGAGCGCGCTGAACCGCTGAACCGATACGCCAGCGCCTACGCATCGGTGCCGCGCGAGGCCCAGGCGTACGAGCGCTACGAGCCGGTAGTGCGTCGTCGCTCGATGAGGGCCCAGCGTCGCCTTATCATTACCGCGTTGGTGTCGGCGGTCGTCGTGATGACGAGCCTCGCCCTGCTGGCGGGTTCGTCGCTGCTCGTCGACGGGGCCATACTCACCTGGGTCGCCTTCGCCGGCTACGCCGCTCTCGCGTTGTACGCCATCTCCCAGGGTTGGCTCGACGAGACCTCACTGTGGAGCGGACGCTCTCGTTCGCGCACCATAACCAGCGTCGAGCCGCTCTACGACGACACCTACGACGATGGCTACGACGGTGGGTACGGCGGCACCGTCACCGGACTAGTCGACGCGCGTTACGACGACGCGGAGACCGATGGCTGGCGCCGGGAGTCTCGATTCGCCCTCGGCTAGAATGGGTGCTGCCTCGGGGGTGTAGCTCAATTGGTAGAGCGCTACGTTCGCAATGTAGAGGCAGTGGGTTCGAATCCCATCACCTCCACCCGAAACTACTTCGAAGCCTTGCTTAGCGGCTTGGTGTCTCTTGCTTCGCAATACCGCCCGCGATGACTGACGAGATCTGAAACGTAGACGCCGAGTCCTTCGCGCCGGGGGTCACGGTGGCGCCGCAGGCGCGTGTCACTCCAACGCGTGGTTGACCGACAGGCTCACTCGAATTCAGCGTTGACTAGAGTTTGCCATGAATCGCGTGAGCGCATCTCCTAGATTCCGGCGCGGGACCGAGGACTCCTTCACGAATTGCCACGAACTCTTCGGCGCGCCCTCGTTGTCCCATGATTCTCTTCGGTGATTTGACTACGCCCACTGGGCCTGAACCCTCGGCAGATGGCTTGAACCGCAGCGTGCGCACGCAAATGAGAATCGTCGCCGGACACGTCCTCACGGCAGTCGACATGCGTCTCTCGACGGACGGGGAGTGTCGAGCAGCAACAACACAACGAAAATGGTCGAAGGCGATACCGGCTCAGGGGTTGGTGACTCCTATGCGCGACTCGCGGCGGACACCGAGGAGAACGCACCCGCCGACCAGCCCTGCGGATCGTCCCGGTGGACTTGATTGGATCGCATGAGCATGAGCTGGATGATCGCCACGCCAACGAATGCGTAGGATTCCCATGCTGCGATCCAACCCGCTTAGATCCAGCTCTTGGAGAATGCCGTGAAATTCCTACTTACTTCCAGTGGTATCTCGAACCCGAGCATCCACGGCGCGCTCGTCGACCTGTTGGGCAAACCCGTATCCGACTCAACAGCACTTTTCGTTCCCACCGGGATGCACCCATTCCCCGATGGCGGCAGGGTTATCGAGGCGATCCGGGGGGAAGCGAAGAGTCCTCTCTGCGAGATCGGATGGAAATCGCTGGGCTTGCTCGAGCTTACGGCTCTGCCGAGCGTAAGGCGAGAGAACTGGGTCCCAACTCTCCAAGAAGCTGACGCGCTGCTCGTCTGGGGTGGCAACGTGATGTACCTGAGTCACTGGATGCGCAAGTCGGGCCTGGTTGATCTGTTGCCGACGCTCGAAAACTTGGTCTATGTCGGCGTCAGTGCGGGGAGCATCGTGACAACTCCCTTCAACTGTGATGCCCAATCGAACGTTCAGTTCGCGCCCGAAGGCAGTGACATGACACGGGGGAGCGAGTCGGCACTTGGCCTGGTGGATTTCACGATGTGGGTTCACATCGACAACCCAAACCCGATCTTTGAAGAGCACACGATGGCGAACGCCGAGAAGTGGGCTAAGGGCGTACCTGTGTCAACGTACGCAATTGACGACCAGACCGCCATCAAAGTGGACGACGGTGCTGTCGAAGTTGTCTCCGAGGGTCGTTGGAGGTTATTCACCCCCACTGGTTGAGTGCACAGTTCGCCTCAATCCCGATGCACGGCGAAACACGCAAAGGCGATGACAAGGGTTCAAAGGGCGTTGCCGCCCATCCTTTGGATGGGCCGTAATGCGTCGGCGTAGTCAACCAGCTCAATACCATGAACCAAGCAAGTCGAGCGCACAAGGGACTTCTCATTACCTCCACTTCGTCGAGGACCGAGAGCACTCCCTCCGTAGTGACTTGAGCAGCCCACTCACGTCGTGGGTCGAGACGTCGTGTGACCAGTACACCTCTACTGACTCAGGTTGTGAGTGCCGTCAACGCCGCAATGGCGCCGGTGGTGGGCGCAACCATGACGAGTCCGCGATAAAGCTGAATGATGGCGGTGCGGTCGATCGTTCCGGTGCGGGCCCGGTCGCAGTGCGCGGACTGAATCGCGGCTTCGATCTGGAACCGACCGAGCGGCGAGCCGAGCGTGTGCGCGCGCCGCAGGAGCGCTTCACCCTCGGCGATCAGCGATTGGTCCCAGAGAGAGGTGTCCTGTTCGTCGAGGGGCGGCCACGGCGTACTCGCGCGGGCGGGAGCACGGGACTGGGCGAACGTGAGCAGCGCCGCGAGTCCCCACGCCTCGGGCTCGGTGTCGAGCAGGCTGGCCGTGAGCACGGCGAGCCACCGGGACTCGTCGGCGATGGATTCATGGATCTGATCGCGCTGGTCGAGCCAGTCGATTGCGTACGCGCCGTAGATGGCTTCGAGAACTGCGGGCAGGCGTGCGGGCAGGTCCGCGTGCGACGGAACTCGGAACGGGATGCCTGCGTCGCGGATGCGGCGCTTTGCACGAACCAGTCGCTGGGCCATGGCGGCTGGTTGAACGCCAAAGACCTGGGCGATGCGATCCGCGTCGAAGCCGAGAACAACCTGGAGCATGAGCGGGGTTCGCACCGTCGGGCTGAGCGCCGGGTGCGCGCACGCGAACAGCAGTTCCAACCGCTTATCGGGCAGTTGGTCTGAATCGGGTTCGAAGGGCGCGGCCGCGGGACGATCGTCGAGCGGTGCCGCGGTGCGCACCGCCGCGGATCCGATCACGTCGCGAATGCGATTGCGCGCCACGGTGAGAAGCCATCCTTGCGGGTTGTCGGGAACACCGCTCGTGGGCCAGGTGCGCAACGCCCGTTCGAATGCGTCGGCGAGGGCGTCCTCAGCCAACGCGAGGTCTCGCGTCGACGATGCCAGCACGGCCATGAGCCGTCCGTACGACTCCCGCGCGGCGCGTTCTGCAGCCGCGCGGGAGTCGTTGGAGCTCATTGGACTGGCTGGGCGCCCTGCCACGAACCGTTCACGAAGCGCGTCGCCGTCGGTCGAATCTCGACATGACCCCACGCCGCCGATGGTGACTGTCTGGCCCATTCAATGGCGGAGTCGAGGTCGGGGACATCGATGATGATCGTGCCGCCGATCTGCTCCTTGGTATCGGCAAACGGACCGTCCTGGACGACCAACTCGCCACCGATCATCGTGACCGTCGTCGTGGCGTTGGACTGTTGAAGTACCTCAGCGCTGACAAGCACGCCGGCTTGGTCGAGCGCCGTGGCGTACGCGTGGAACGCCCGCATTCCCTCGGCGAGCGCTTCGGGGCTGAGTTCCTCGACGGTCGGCTCGGGATAGCGGAGCATGAGGGTGTATCGCATGATGGGCGTCCTTCCGGGTCGCGTTTTGATTCTGACACTGAAGTGACGAGTGGTCAGTGGCGAAATCGACATCATTCTCGATACCGAACACGTATTCCTGACGAACGAGCTTGCACAGGCGCCGCCCCACGAACGCGGAGTGGGGCGGACCGCTCAGTGACTGCCGTTCTTGATGCTTAGGGTGAGATCGATGCACCTTCGCCCAAAAGCAGAGGTCGGGCATGTCACGCGGTCTCCAAGGGGGATTCACTCAGTACTGAATATCGAGCGCGTAGCGAAGGGCGCGGTCCAGCGCGGCTCTTTTGGCGAGGCTGAGATTCCCGACTGGGCTGGCGGCGAGCATGGAAAACGGAAGCGTCACAATGTTGTCGCAGGTGATCACGCTTTCCTCGGGAAGACCTTCATCCGGGCCGACCTCGACTTCGGATCGGATTCCGCGGACCGTTCGCGTGATTGGTGCGCACGTTACGGCGGAGAGGACCTGAATGGCAGCGTTTCGAGTTAGCACGCACACCGGGCGCCGGCCAGCGGGACTTCCCAGATCTGCCCAGACGATGTCGCCTCTCGCTACCAATTCGGAAGCGTCTCTTTCGCCAGCCGAGCGGCAACTTCAACGACGATCGGGTCTTGCGGGGTGAAGCGATAAGCCGCCTGAAGTTCGGCATCAGCCTGGCGGACCTCTTCGGCATCGAGTACGGCTACTGCGCCCCTGCGCAGTAGCTCGGAACGGCTAGTTCCGCGTTCGGCGGCAAGTCGATCGAGCCGCGTGACGAGATCGTCGTCTAGTTGCACCAGCACTTCGCGGCGACCCATGGACCATATGGTAACACATATGCTCGGTACGTCCATCACTTAATCGTGCTGTTGCCCCGCGGTGCTTTGAAGCGGCTATGCGTGGCTTCGGCGAGGTAACTCACCGCTTCCGCGATCGGGCAGGGCATTGGACGACACGTCAAGGTTCGCGGCAACGTGACGCAGCAACGCCAGAAGCTGGGTTCGATCGGCGGCCGTCAGAGCCGCACAGATCGTCGACTCCAGGGCCATCGCTCGTTCCATTGCGACCGTGAGAAGTGAGGCACCGGCGTCCGTCAGGTGCAGGGTTCGGGTTCGACGGTCGGTCGGGTGAAGCCGACGCTCGAGAAGGCCGGACGCCTCCAGGTGGTCGACAATCGCCACCATGGTGCTGGGCGGAATGGCGAGGTGCTCTCCGCACGACTGCTGGGACTGACCCTCCGAACTGTCGATCGCGCGCAGAAGAGCGAAGTGGCGAGGTTCGAGTCCCAGCTCACCCACCACCGTCGCGAACCGTCGCGACGTCTCGAATCCCAGTTGGGACAGGGTGAACCCGACCGAGTTCCCGGCGTGCGCGGCTACGGGCCCGGGCCGCCCGGACTCGGATCGGGAACCCTCAGGACTCATAAATTCAGTGTATCTGACTTTAGTTCGTGATAGAACTATTCCTTCAGGAGTGGTTCGACCCCGAAGGGAAATTGATTATGGTTCAGGCCGAGGCAGTCCGTGAATCGAGGCTCGAGCGTTTGGCTCGCGCGGTGATCCGCCACCGGCGACGGGTGATGCTGATCTGGTTGGTGCTGTTCATGGCTGGCGGCTTCGCCGCGTCCCAGCTCACCAGTCGCCTGAGCTACGACTTTTCGCTTCCCGGGCAGCCGGCCTATGAGACCGGGCAGAAGATCCTCCACCTCTACGGCAATGGCGGCACGGTCTCGCCCGGAGTGCTCGTGGTCACCGTGCCCGCGGGACAGAGTGTCCAGAGCGACGGCGCCACGATCGCGGCGGCGTTCGCGAAGGCGCAGCGGGCCAACCCCGAGGTCCGCTTCGTTGACGTTGCCAACACGCGCGACCCACATTTCGTGACCTCCGACGGCCGCACGACGTTCGCCTACCTCTTCGTGCCGATCAGCAGCGGGTTCGGCCCCGACAAGGCAATCGTCGCCGCGCAGCACAGCGTGACGTCGGCGCTGTCCGGGTACCACGTCGGACTGACGGGAATCGTCGCGCTCGGTTCGGGGGGCAGCACCAAGGGTCCGAGCGTCCTCATTGAGACATTGGTTGCGGGAGTGGGCGCGCTCGCGGTGCTCGCCTTCGTGTTCGCCTCCTTCATGGCGCTCGTTCCGCTGCTCATTGCCGCGGTGGCAATCCTCACGACCTTCCTCGTCTTGCTTAGCCTGTCGTATTTGACGCCCGTGTCGTTCATCGTCCAGTTCCTCGTCTCGCTCGTTGGACTCGGCGTCGCGATTGACTACTCGCTCTTGCTGGTAACGCGCTGGCGCGAGGAGCGCGCCAAGGGAATGGACAACGAAGAGGCTGTCGTACACGCGATGGCGACCGCGGGCCGAGCGGTGTTTCTGTCCGGCCTGACAGTGGCGATCGGTCTGCTGTCGCTGCTCGTCCTGCCCGTGCCGTTTCTGCGCAGTACCGGCATCGGCGGAATGTTGATCCCTCTCGTCTCGGTGATGGTGGTTCTCACGCTGCTGCCGGCGATCCTGGCCGGCGTGGGTCCGAGGGTGGATTGGCCCCGATTGCGTAATGAGAGTCACGCGAGTCGCGGCTGGACGTCGTGGGCGCGCGGAATCTCCCGGCGTCCCTGGCGCAGCGCCGGGGTCGCCATCGTGCTCCTCGGCATCGCCGTCATACCGGTCTTCCACATTCGCCTCGGTCAAACCTCGGCCCAGGCCGAGGCGCAGCGCGGTACGGCGCACGCGCTGTATCAGCAGCTGCAGGCCGGCGGGATACCCGCGGGTGTGATCACACCCATGGAGGTTCTCGTGACGTCGAGCGCCGCGACGTCGGTGCAGGCCCGACTCACTCCCGTGGCGGGAGTCGATACCGCCGTCCTCGCGTCCGGTAACGCCGGGACGCGGTCGCACCTCTCGGACCTCGTCGTCATCCCCTCCATCGAGACCGTTAACAATGCCACCATGGCCCGGTGATTGGCGTGGAGCAGACCCTGCGTGGTCGAGCGGGCGTCATCGGCGTGGCGGGGGAGGGGCCGGGTCAGCAGGCCTTCAACTCGGCCGTCTACGGAAATGTCCCGCTGCTGCTGCTCGTCTTGGTGATCTTGATGTTCCTGCTCTTGGCCCGGGCCTTTCGCTCCGTGGTGCTCGCGTTCAAGGCGGTCCTGCTCAACATCGTCTCGCTCGCGGCGACGTTCGGAATCCTCGCGTGGTTCTGGCAAGACGGGCACGGGTCGTCCGCCATCTTTTCCATCCCGGCGACGGGCGCGATCACCTTCTGGGTGCCGATCTCGGTCTTCGCGTTCCTCTTTGGACTCTCCATGGACTACGAGGTCTTCATCCTGACTCGCGTGCGCGAGGCGTACGACCGCGGGCTGTCGACGAAGGACGCGGTGGTGGAGGGCCTGAGCCGCACCGGCCGACTCGTGACCTGCGCCGCCCTCATTCTGTTCCTCGCGTTCGTGAGTCTGGCGTCCGCGCCGATCACCGACGTCAAGGTGATGGCCACCGGCCTCGGTATTGGCATCCTGATCGACGCCACCGTCGTGCGCGCCCTGCTGGTGCCCGCACTGGTCGTGCTCTTCGGGCGCTACAACTGGTGGCTGCCACCTCGGTTCGCGCGTCTCCTCGGCGTGGCCCCGTCGGCGCTCGAGCCCGTCCCCGCGATACCAGTCGCGTGACGCCACTGGGAGTTAACAGATGCTCGACCGCGCACTAGCGAGACGGTGACAACTCCTCGATGACAATCGGTGCGGCGATGCGCCGTGGCGCGGACAGTCGAAGCCGTATCGTGCGACGAAGTCGAGCTCGTGGGGCCGTGGGCGCGGTGAGGGGACCACGTCGCGCGGCGCTGATCCCCGCGCACCAGCCCGGAGCGCGGCCGCTTTCCGGCGGCGCGATGTGCGCGGCGTCCAACCCCGAACATTCGAGCAACCAGGACACCACGGAGTTCGAGCTCCACGGGTCACCGACACGTAGCTCGTCGCGTCCCCACACGAGCGTCGGCACGTACGGCGCCAGGTCCAAGAGTCGACGCGTCGTCGTCGCGTCTGCGCTGAGCTGCAGCGGGCTCACCGCGGGGTCCGCGCGAACCTTGCCGTCAAGCCAGCAACGCACCTCGTAGCGGAGCATTCCAAATCGCGCCGCACCGCGCAGTGCGACCGGTCCTTCGGCGATGACTCCGCGTTCGTCGTCGTCGCGCGCGAGTCGCGTCATTTCGATGATGACCGCGCGCCCCGGGATGCGCACACGCAGGGCCGAGTGGTACAGGTCGCAACGCGCACGTCGCGCCACGAGTGCGTCAATCGTCTCGTACGACGTTGAAGAAATCCGTACGACGGAACCACGCGTGCGAATCGGCACCCAGAAGAGATCGATTCCGTATCCGTCCGACCCTTGGGCGCAACCGTTGGGCGGCACGGGTGGATCCGTTGCGTCGTCGCTGTCTTCTCGACCGTGCATCACCACCTCCACTGTCGAGTTTGCCCGCACATGCGTGCCGCGCGAGCGGGCACCCTCGCAATCTTGGCCAAACCGGCCCCGGCGTCGTGTGGAAGCGCGAAATCGAAGAATTTCTCGACGGGGACTTCGCTATTCACGAGGCGGGCGCAGGGCTCGACAGGCGGCCCATCTGTGGGAAAAATGGGGTTATCTCGTTGATTGAGTCCGCAATCCTGGGGAAAAGGAAACAAAAAGGGGCCGGTTCTGGGCAAAAGTGTCGGATTTGCCAATTTCTATTGGACAGCGTGTGACGGCTCTGGCACAGTGTCACTCGTAGTTCACGGAGTACCTGTCGACGATCAGTCAACTCGAGAGAGTGGATTGACGGAGAAGGAAGGGACCTCGCAAGAGGGACGGACTTTCTCACCGGGCAGCGGAGTTCGGTCCGCTGTTCGTACGGCGAATGACGTGAAGTGCCCGCCATCACGCGGAGGCCTGTCCGACACGGGTCATCGGGTGGTGTGCCTTCGGGAACCCCGAGGGGCTGGGGAGCTTCGGCTCACTGGTCACTCGGGGTTCTCGGCTTTGTGGGCGCGAATTCGTGCGGAGAACCCTCGTCCTCAACTCACGCAAACCAGGTTCGGTTACACCCGACGCCGGTACACGAAATAGGCGCGCGCGGATTCGTCGGTTGGGGCGTTCCCCTGGTCATCCTCTTCGAGCAGCAACTCAAAATCTCGTGCCAGAGTCGTGCGAACTCGATCCAACGCAACGCCTAGTTCATGGATCGCTTCGTGATGAAGAGTGAATTTGCCACCACCCATTGACTCAAAGACGCGGATGTCCCAAATGGACGCGTCATCTCCATCCCTGGCGACGTCCATGATGAGCGTGTTGCCGTCGAAGTCAACGACCCACGGTGGATGAGCAATCAACTGGTCCAACCGTCCAATCGTGTTGAGGTCAAACACGAAGAGTCCGCCCGCCTTCAGATGCCGCTGCACGCGATCGAACAGGGATTCCCAAGCCGCGTAATTCGCCAAGTGGTTTACCGTGTCAAAAACGCACGCAACGACGTCGAATTTAGATCCGAGATCGAAATCTGTCATATCTTCGCGAACGAAGGTTGCTGTCGGGACCTTGCCGGCAGCGATTTCGAGCATCTCCTCGGAGATGTCGAGCCCCACCAATTCCGGGACCGAAACAAGCCCTTCTAACACCGATCCCGTGCCGCACCCGAGTTCCAGCAGGGAAGTGGCACCCGCACGGAAGCGCGCGATCGCATCGAGGATTCGCGAACTTCTTGATGAGCCATCACCTACCAATGCGTCAAAGAACTGGGCAAACTCCTTGTAGTCAGGCATGGCATCCAGTCTGGTCGAGACAGAGAGCGGTCCGCGAGGACGGCCACAGATACTACTGACATTTGTGCGCAGTCTGTTGGCAGAAGATTTCTAGCAGTCGTGCGAACTAAAGCCTGGATAGGAAGCTCAGCAATGCCGAGAAGTAGGCGTCCTGGTCGTCGTACATGGCAAAGTGACTGCCGTTCTCGCAGATATAGGACGAACCGCGGGGAATGCGGGTCGCCATCATCTCGAGAAATGTGGGGTCCATCGTGTCGTGACGACCACCCAAGACCAGGGTCGGGACGGCAATGTGCTCGAGGTCGCTCGTACGATCCCAGTCGGCCAATATTGCCTCTCGATGGATACCCAACTCACTGGGCCCCTGCATCAACAGGTACACGTCGTGATTGAGGTGCGCGAACGAATATCTCACAGGCTCCGGTACGGGGTTGATGCGCAAAATGTGGTCGACGTAGTACGAGCGAACCAGCAACTCCATGTAACGAGGATTAGCAAAGTCCTCTGCGGCTTCGATCTCTTGGATTTCGGCTAGGTCGTCCTGATTCATGGCGGGCATCAGAATGTCGGTCGCGTATCGGTTGTAGGCCGGGACGCTTGACATCATGTTGGAGACAACCAGGCCCTTGAGTTGACCGCCGTGTTTGAGCGAGTATTCCATCGCCAGAATGCCGCCCCACGAGTGGCCCAAAAGGACGAAGTTGCTGGGGCCGAGGTCCAGAGCGATACGAACTTGTTCGACCTCGTCGATGAAGCGGTTCAAGTCCCACAAGCTTGAATCGGTCGGGATGTCGCTGCGACCTGATCCCAATTGGTCGTAGTAGTAGTACTCGACACCCGCTGCCGGTAAGAAACTGTCGAAAACCTCAAAGGCGTCGTGTGTTCCGCCTGGGCCACCGTGCAACAAAAGCACCTTGAGAGCGGGATTATTGCCAATGCGCTTCGTCCACACATTGAAGATTCCCAATGGCGTCGTAATCGGAATCATCTTGACGCCACCGGCAGCGACATCGGGTCGGTTAGATCGGTCGTTGTATTTTTCGGTCACGGAGCCCCAAATGTGTAAACGCCGAGGATTATAAGTTGCGTCACGTTGGGGGGCAATCAGTTTCCTAGGTAAAACCGGTAGACCTTCAATTTGCGGCTACCTGTTCACGCCCCTAGAAAAGCTCCCCGGGCTCGGACGGCGTGATCAACTCCGGACCGTCGTTCTTGACCGATCCCACCGCCTTGTCGACGCCGAAGTGCGTCAGCGTGCCGACGGGGGCCGGGCGCAAGAGCAGCGCGCGCTCGTCGGGACCGTGGTCTGCGACGTCGAGCCAGGTTTCGATTTCGTCGCGTTCCAGCACCACCGGCATGCGGTCGTGGAGTCCATCCATGTCGTCGCTGGGCGTGGTGGTGATGATCGTGCACGTGCGCGTCGCTTCGGCGTCGCGCGGACCTTCTGGGTCGCGCCAGTATTCGAAGAGGCCGGCGAAGAGGAGCGGGTCGCCGTCGGCTCGGGTGAAGAAGTGCGGCTGGCGTCCCTTGCCCGGACGGTGGTCCCACTCGTAGAAACCGTCGACGGGGATCACGCAGGTCCGCTTGGCGTAGGCGCTGCGAAAGGATGGCTTCTCGGCCACGGTTTCGCCGCGCGCGTTGAAGAGGCGGTTGCCGATCTTGGGGTCCTTGGCCCAGCTCGGCAGGAGTCCCCACCGGTAGCGATCGAGTACGCGCGTCCCCTCAATGTCCGCGGCGCCGAAGAGTCGGCGCTGGGGTCCGATGTTCCAACTGGGGTTGCCGTCGGGTTCGATGCCCGCGGCGAGCGCGGCGTCCAGGAGTCGGGCCAGGCGGATGGGGGGCGTGAAGAGGGCGACGCGTCCGCACATGGCTTCTCCTTGGTCTCGAACTTGGCTGACCCACGGGTCTTAGGGGACTCTCAGCACCGATTACTGGTCAGAATACGGGCTTTTCGTCGGCCAAAGACGCAGTGGCGGGTGTCGTCGGGTCTGGCTACTCTTACGAACAAGTGTTCGCTTTAGCCCCCCGACCGACCCTCCCCGACGACCTCGTGGCCACCCTGCGCCCCGTCACGCTGGCGACGGGGCGTCGCCTCGCGCTCGGTGCGCCCTGGGACGCGCTCGTGCCGGCGGGCGCGTTGCGTCGCGGTTCGACGATCTCCGTGCAGGCGCCGCCGGGCTGGGGTGGGTTGAGTGTGGCGCTCAGTCTGGTGAGTGAGGCGAGTGCGCGAGGTCACTGGGTGGGGGTGGTCGGCGTCGACGGACCCGGCGTCGTCGCCATCGCCGACCTTGGCCTCGACCTTCGTCGCGTGCTCTTCGTGCCGCGTCCGCGCGGTGCGTGGGCCGAGGTGGCCGCCGACCTGCTCGACGGGGTCGACCTGTTGGTGCTGCGGCCGCCGTCGCGCGCGTCGCTGTTGGCGGCGCGACGCCTGACCGATCGTGCGCGGGAGCGCTCGACCGTGCTGGTCGTGCTCGGCGAGGCTCGCGGGTCGTGGCCGCTGCCGACGGACCTCACCTTCCTCGTCACCGGCGCACGTTGGCACGCGTCGTCGCGCCTCGACGAGCGTCACCTGAACGTGCGCGTGACGGGACGCGGCGCGGCCCAGCGTGGCGCCGATCACGTGGTGGTGCTACCGGACGGCCAGGGTCGCGCGGCGGCCGGTTGAATGGAACGCCTGCTCGCGGTATGGGTACCGGTGCTCGGCGACGAGTCGCCCGACGGATCGACGCTGCGCACGTACCTCACGCTGCTCGACGCGCTGGTGGTGCTGTGTCCATTCACCGAGCCGGTGCGCCTAGGCCTCTACGCGCTGCCGGTGCGCGGGCCGAGTCGGTTCTTCGGTGGCGAAGGAGCGGTGCTCGACGCCGCAGCCACGACGGTGCACGACGTCACCGGTTTAGAGTCGCGTCTCGGCGTGGCCGACGGACTCTTCTGCGCCGAGTTGGCGGCGCGACGCGCGGTGGTGGTGCCGCGCGGCGCGACGGACGCCTTTCGTCGTGCGCAGTCGCTCGACGTCCTGGGACGTAAGGACCTCGCCACTACCTGTCGCCGTCTGGGTCTGCACACGGTGGGCGCGTTCGCCGACCTCGACGCGGCGCGCGTGGCCGAACGCTTCGACGGCCACGCACTGCACCTACACCAGGTGGCGCGTGGGGAGGCTAGTGAGCTCTCCGGCCAGCGCGACGCGCGTCTGCCCGCACGCCTGGCGCACCTGCGCGGTGAGACCGTGGTGCTCGGCGAGCAGCGCGGTTTCTTCGGCCAGCGCGGCGCCGGTGACGACCGCGCCGAGGCCGCGGCCCACCGGGTCCGACGTCGCCTCGGTGCCGACGCGATCGTGGTGGCGTCGCTGCACGGTGGGCGCGGCCCCGAGGACCGCGCCACGCTGGTCCCCTGGGGTTCGCCCGAGGCGCTGCGCGACGACGCGCCCTGGCCCGGCCAGCTGCGCGCACCCCTGCCGGCGACCACCCTCGCGCACCCGGTCGCGGTGGAGCTCCGCGGCGCCGACGGCAAAGCCGTGCGCGTCTCGGCGCGCGGCCTGCTCAGCGCGACCCCGGTCGTGGCGGTCCTGTCACGCACCCGCCGCGAGGTCGTGTGGTTCGCGGGTCCCTGGCCGATCGTCGAGCGGTGGTGGGCCGCGGCGCGGCGACGCGCGCACCTGCAGGTCGTGCTCGACACCGGCCAGGCGGCGCTGCTGGTCGCCGAGTCGGGTCGGTGGTGGCTCACGGGGATCTACGACTGATGGCGACCTACGCCGAACTGCACGCCCACTCGGACTTCAGCTTCCTCGACGGGGCGAGTGACCCCGAAGAGCTCGCGGCCGAAGCGACGCGCCTGGGGCTGGGCGCGCTGGCGCTCACCGACCACCACGGCCTCTACGGCGTGGTGCGTTTCGCCGAGGCGGCGAGGGCCTTCGGCCTGGCCACCGTCTTCGGCGCGGAGATCACACTCAGCGGCGACGACGACCGCGTCGGGGTGCGCGACCCGTCGGGCGAGCACGTGGTCGTCCTGGCGCGATCGCCCGAGGGCTACCGGCACCTCTCGGTGACCCTGGCCGAGGCCCTGCTGGCGCGCGAGGAGAAGGGCGCACCGCGTTGCACCCTGGAGGGCCTCGCGGCCAAGGCGCGCGAGTGGTTAGTCCTGACGGGTTGTCGCAAGGGTCCGTTGGCGCGCGCACTGCTCGCCGAGGGACCGCGCGCTGCCGAGCGCGCGCTGAACCGTCTCGTCGATCGGTTTGGACGCGAGAACGTGGCGGTCGAGCTGTGGGACCTCGGTGCGCCCGACGACGTGGCGCGCAACGACGCGCTCGCCGAGATCGCGGTGCGCCGCGGTGTCGACGTCATCGCGACCGGCAACGTCCACTACGCCACCCCCGAGGCCTTCGCTCGAGCCAGCGTGCTCTCGGCCATCCGCGCCCGGCGCAGTCTCGAGGAGATGGAGGGATGGGTGAGCGCCTCGCCGCTCGCGCACCTGCGCGGCGACGCCGAGCAGCGTCGGCGCTTCGCGCGCTGGCCCGGTGTGGTGGACCGAGCCGGTGAGCTCGGCGCCGCGCTGGCCTTCGACCTGCGCCTGGTGGCGCCCAACCTGCCGGCGTACCCGACGCCACCGGGGATGGACGAGCAGGCTTATCTGGAGGTAGTGGTGGCCAGCGGCGCGACGCAGCGCTACGGACCGCGCGGGGCCGAGCGCGTGCCCGGCGCGTGGCGCCAGATCGACCACGAACTCTCGGTGATTGGAACGCTCGGCTTCGCCGGGTACTTCCTCACCGTCTGGGACATCACCGAGTTCTGTCGACGTCACGACATCTACTGCCAGGGCCGCGGCTCGGCGGCCAACTCGGCCGTGTGCTTCTCGCTGGGCATCACCAACGCCGACGCGGTGGCGCTCAACCTCTTCTTCGAGCGCTTCCTCTCCCCGGCGCGTGACGGCCCGCCCGACATCGACGTGGACATCGAGTCGGGTCGACGCGAGGAGGTGATCCAGTACGTCTACGAGCGCTACGGACGGCGCCACGCCGCCCAGGTCGCCGCGGTGATCACCTACCGCACGCGCTCGGCACTGCGCGACGTGGCCCGGGCCTTCGGGCTCGACGAGGCCGAGGCCAGCGCGCTGCGCGACGGGGTCGACCGTCACACCATGACCTCGGTGTCGTCGGGCGCGCCGGCCCAGATCGTCGAGATGGCCACCGAGCTGCTCGACCGGCCCCGGCACCTGGGCATCCACTCGTGCGGCATGGTGTTGTGCGACCGGCCGGTGACCGAGGTCTGCCCGGTCGAGTGGGGCCGCATGCCCGGACGCACGGTCCTGCAGTGGGACAAGGACGACTGTGCCGCGATCGGCCTGGTCAAGTTCGACCTGCTGGGACTGGGGATGCTCGACGCCCTGCACCGCGCGGTCGACGTGGTGCGCGACTTCCACCAGGTGCCGATCGACCTCGGGCTGCTCGCCCAGGAGGAGGCTGTCTACGACCTGCTCTGCGAGGCCGACACCGTGGGGGTCTTCCAGGTCGAGTCGCGCGCCCAGATGGCCACGCTGCCGCGCATGCGCCCGCGCTGCTTCTACGACCTGGTGATCGAGGTGGCCCTCATCCGTCCCGGTCCGATCCAGGGCCACGCGGTGAATCCCTACCTGCGTCGACGCCGCGGCGAGGAGATAGTGACCTACCTGCACCCGCGCCTCGAGCCCATCCTCGCGCGCACCCTCGGGGTGCCGCTCTTCCAAGAGCAGCTCATGGAGATGGCCGTCGCGGTGGCTGGCTTCTCACCGGCCGAGGCCGACGAGCTGCGCCAGGCCATGGCCGCCAAGCGCTCCGAGCTGCGCATGCTCAAACTCAAGAGCCGCTTCTACGCGGGCATGGCCGACAACGGCATCACCGGCGAGGGCGCCGACCAGCTCTTCGACGCGCTGTCGGCGTTCTCGAACTTCGGCTTCCCCGAGTCGCACGCCGTCTCCTTCGCCCACCTCGTCTACTGCTCGGCGTGGATCAAGACCTACTATCCGGCGGCCTTCCTGGTGGCGCTGCTCAACGCCCAGCCGCTGGGCTTCTGGTCGCCCCAGAGCCTGGTCGCCGACGCGCGCCGCCACGGCGTCGTCGTGGTGCGTCCTGACGTCAACTGCTCGCGAGCCGGTGCGATGCTCGAGGGATCACTCGACGCGCCGATGGTGCGCCTGGGTCTCGCGTCGGTACGCGGGATCGGTGACGAGTTGGCCGAGCGGATCGTCGCAGGCGCGCCCTGGGCCGGACCAGAGGATCTCACGCGCCGGGCCGGGTGTCGCGAGAGCCACCTCGAGGCGCTCGCGGCCGCCGGCGCGCTCGACGGCTTCGGCGACAGCCGACGCGCACTGGCCTGGTCGGCCGGCCCGGCGGCCCAGGGCACGCCCGACCGCCTGGCCGGGGTGGTGACCGGCATCGTGGCACCGCCACTACCGGTGACGAGTGAGATGGAGCGGGTCGCCGACGACCTCTGGTCACTGGGCCTGACCCCCGAGGCGACCGCGATGGCCCTCGTGCGCACCGAGCTCGACGAGCGCGGGATCACCCGCGCCGACTGTCTGGCCGGCGCCGAGAGCGCACGCGTGAGCGTGGCCGGAGTGGTGACGCACCGCCAGCACCCCGAGACCGCCAAGGGCGCGGTCTTCCTCAACCTCGAGGACGAGACCGGCCACGTCAACGTGATCTTCTCCAAGGGCGCTTGGGCGCGCTGGTCACTGGTCGCGCGCACCAACCCGGCGCTGGTGATCCGCGGCAAGTTAGAACGCGGCCAGGGGAGCCTGGCGCTGAGCGCGGAGTTCGTCGAGCCCCTGGCGCTCGCTGCGGTCACGCCGTCGCGCGACTGGCACTGAGATCTCCAACGGAGTCCCGACGTCACCGTTAACGTTTCGCATCGTCGACTGCGCGAGGTGACGGACATGGACACGACCGAGGCACTGGCATTCGTCGAGGCGCGGCGTCGTGCTGGCGTCGGCGAAAGGACCCGTCGCGCGGATGTCGGAGGTCATCATCGGCGAGCCGATCCACGGCAGTTGGTGGGGACACCCCCAGGGTGACGAGATCTACCGGGTCCTCAGCTTCTTGCAGGAGTCGCCCGACGTGCTGGTGTGTCGGGTCGTCGATGGCAAGGTCACACTGGTGCACCGTCGGCTGTGGCCGGCGCTGATCCGCGCGGCCGATCGATTCGCGCCGGAACGTCTCGCCCGCGTCGAGCAGGAACACACTCCGACGGGTCGTCACGTCAACCACGAGACGCCGTTCCCCCTCTGGGACGACCGCGACACCCGTGACGCGGCCGAGCGGCTCAGCGAGTCGGACGCGCTGGACGCGCTGGGAGAGTGGGCTCGATGAAGGACAACGATACGTTGAGCCCCAACGTCGGTCAGTGTTCGTTGGGAACAACAACACTCACCCTTAGGTGAGATGCAACACAAACAAGTTGTATTCCTAAGAAGTCGCTGGACGTTCGAAACTCGAGTTGAAACCCATCCGTGTAGCCCTGTTGGTTCGTCAGAGTCCACGTCCAAAGAGCGGATGATCCTATGAACTGACTCCAGGGTTCGGCGTCCGACAAATCTACGCGGGAGGGCAACTTACTGAAGCGGCCTTCGACGCGCACCGTGTCATATTCTGACTCCGCAATTACCGTCGCAGTGCCACTCGTAAAATTGACTTCGATTTCCTCGAAGACCGAAACCGGGCCGCGTTCTTGCTCCGTCAAACGGGAGCACCCAATGACGGAAACGAGAGAACCCCAATTGTCGACGATCGACTTACCGACGTCATCCACCTTGAGCCTCCACCGCCACCATCAAGTATGGACGTACCGGACCCTGGCGTGACAGTCCCCAACGCCTCGTACCAGATTGATGACCTCGGGTAACGGATGGTAGTTCCGTTGGGCCTCGTCAGTACGCTCGGGCCATGGATGAGTTGACGCTGCTGCAAGGGGTACTGACCAAGACGGGCGATCTCGTCGCGGGAGTACGTGACGACCAGTGGGACCTGCCCACACCGTGCCCGGAGTACGACGTGCGCACACTCACCAACCACCTCGTCGGCTGGATTCAGGTGTTCGACGCAAGCGCTAACGACCGGAGGTTCGAGGGTGACCCCTCGGCCTGGGAGGTCGGGTCCGATCCGGGCGGCGAGTTTCGCGCGGCCGCGGACCGCGTGGTGGCGGGTTGGCGCGAGCACGGGCTCGATCGCACGGTGCGCATGATGGGCGGCGAGCAGCCCGCCGAGATGGTGTTCAACATGACGCTCATGGAGTACCTGGCGCACGGCTGGGACCTCGCGGTCGCCACCGATCAAGAGGTTCCCTTCAGTGACGAAGAGGCGCTCGACACGCTGGCGCGGGCCGAACGCACCCTGCCGCCGCAGTATCGCGGAGAAGGCATGCCCTTCGGTCATGTCGTCGAGGTCCCCGCCGACGCACCGGCGACGCACCGGATGGTGGCGTTCCTCGGGCGGCATCCCTAGGAACCTTTCGATAGTCGTCGCGGCGCCGTCCCCATTGGTGACAGTTCGACTTAGGCGAAGGCGAACTCCGGGCGCTCGCCCGCCTCGATCTCCTTGGCCACGAGCACCTGAGCCAGTGGCAGGTCCTCGGCGTGGGTCACGCCGATGCAGCGCGAGCTCGTCTGGAGCACGTCAAAGCGCAGCGGCGTCTTGTGCAGGATCGAACCGACGAAGCTCGGCAACTGGATCTCCGGCTCGACGGAGAAGTCGTGGGTCGCCACGGCCGATCGCATGAGCGGCAGGATCAACGGGTGGAAGCCCCACAGGTTCATCGACACGGTCGTCGAGGGGTGCAGGATCGACGGCTCTTGGCCGTCCTCGGCCAGGTAGCCCTCCAGCGTGGCGCGCACGTTGCGGCGTTCGACGATGTCGGTGAGGTGACCGTTGACCACTCGACACGCCCCGCGAGAGACCGGCAGCTCGCCGACCAACGCTCGATCGAGCTCGTAGCCGATGAGGCAGTTGTTGGGACTGGTCGCCAGGTGCGTGCCTAACCGCAGGAAGGCGTCGCGTCCGTAGAGGTCGTCGGCGTTGGAGACACCGAAGGGACGTGTGAGGTCGAGCTGCTCGGTGGCCGACAGCACGGCGTCAACGGTGCCGCGCAGGCTCTCCTGG
Organism: Acidimicrobiales bacterium; assembly: GCA_035534335.1. GTDB lineage: Bacteria > Actinomycetota > Acidimicrobiia > Acidimicrobiales > RAAP-2 > RAAP-2. Next base: position 32,998 of record DATLSF010000023.1, read on the forward strand.
ACCGCGAAGGCGACTCGTCGGCCCCGCGGCCACTGGGCCGCGACGTGTTCTTCGATCTGCGGTCCGGTGTCGGGGTTCACCACGATGACGATCTCGTCGAAGCCCGCGGCGTAGGCGTCGGACGCCAGCAGGTCGATCACGCCCTCGCCGTGCAGTCCTACTGGCGCGAGCTGCTTGAGGCCGCCGTAGCGGCGGGCGCGTCCGGCGGCCAGGATGATGAGCGACGGACCGTTCACGGCGACCACCTCACGACGGCCGAGGCCCACGTCATCCCGGCACCAAAGCCGGTCAGCAGCGCTAAGTCGCCGGGCTTGACCCGGCCGTTGTCGATCGCGTCGGCCACGGCGAGCGGTATCGACGCGCTGGAGGTGTTGCCGTAGCGGTCTAGGACGACGACCGCGCGCTCCATGTCCACGCCCAACCGTTGGCAGGCCGCCTGGATGATGCGGATGTTGGCCTGGTGGGGGATGACCAGGCTGAGTTCGTCGGGCGTCACGCCCGCCTTGGCCAACGCCTCCTCGGCCGAACTCACCACGACGCGCACCGCGCGCCGGAAGACCTCTTTGCCGTCCATCTGGATGTAGCCACCGTGCTCGCAGGTGAGCAGGTCGGCCCACTCACCGTTGGTGCCCAGCGAGAACGAGAGGATGTCACTGTCGCCCTCGTCGTACTCGAGCACCGTGGCGCCCGCCCCGTCGGCCAGGAGCACGGCCATGTTGCGGTCCTCCCAGTCGACCCAGCGCGAGAGATGTTCAGCGCCCACGACCAGCACGCGCTTGTTGCCGGTCTCGAGCAAACCTTCGGCGGTGCGCAGAGCGAACATGAATCCGCTGCACGCGGCGTTGAGGTCCATGGCCGGGCAGGTGAGCCCGATGTCAGTGGCCAGCATCGGCGCGGTGGCCGGTACGACCCGGTCCGGCGTGGTGGTCGCCAGGATGAGAAAGTCGATGTCGGCCGGGCTCACGCCCGCGTCGTCCATTGCCCGCTGGGCCGCCAAACCGCCCAGGGTGCGCGACGACCCGCCAATACGCCGTTCGCGGATGCCGGTGCGCTCAGTGATCCATTCGTCGGAGGTGTCGAGGGTTTTGGAGAGCTCATCGTTGGTGACAACCCGGTCGGGGACCGCGATGCCCCACCCCCTGAACCGAACGCCCATGTCAATCCTCTCGTCGGCTGGATGAAAGTCTAGGGGCTGGACCTAGGTGGACGAGGGTGCCGCCACGATCTGCAATGAACAGCGGGCCGCGCAGATGAGATTTCCCTCGTCGTCGGTAAGGTCGATCGTCCACACGTGAACCCGGCGGCCCTTGCGCAACGGGCGCGCCGTCGCGGTCAGGGTCCCTTCACTCATCGAGCGAAGGTGCGAGCAGTTGAGCTCCGTGCCCACCGCGACGCGGTCGGGCCACACGCTGCGCGTGGCGCCGATGGACGCCGCCGACTCGGCGAGCAAGGCCGAGATCCCGCCGTGGAGCAGGCCAAACGGTTGGTGACTTCGGGGTCCCACTTCGAGAGTCAGCACCACCCGCTCGTCGCTCACTTCAATGACCTCGACGCCGAGGTGGTCGTGCACGCTGGGCCGGCTCGTAACGAAGTCGAATACGTCATCGCTCATCGGGGCGAGTCTAGGAGTGGCCGGTAGCCTCTACCCATGACAAAAACGGTCGAACTGCGCAGCGACAGCCACACGAGGCCGACGCCGGCGATGCGCGAGGCCATGGCCCAGGCGGTTGTCGGCGACGACGGTTTCGGCGAGGACCCGACGGTCATCGAGATCGAGGAGCTCTACGCGCACATGGTGGGCAAGCCCGCCGCCGTCTTCGTCCCGTCGGGGGTGATGGCCAACCAGGTTGCGCTGCGCGTGCTGACTCGACCGGGCGATGCGGTGGTCTCCGGGAGCTACAGCCACATCTATCGCTATGAGTACGGCGCCGCGGCGCGCAACGCCTCGGTGCAGTTCGCGCCCGTTGACGACCCGGGCGGCGTGCTCAACGTCGACGACGTGCTGCGAGTCATCGACTCGGAACGTGACCACCAGCCTCACGTGTCGCTCGTCACCGTGGAGAACACCCACATGGCGACCGGCGGCGCGCCGTACCCGATCTCCGACCTGCGCGCGCTGGCCGCCGCGGTCGACCGGCCAATCCACCTGGACGGCGCACGACTCTTCAACGCGGTGGTGGCGACCGGAACCAGCGCAGCGGACTACGCGGCGTGCGCGACCTCGGTGTCGTCGTGTCTGACCAAGGGCTTAGGCGCGCCGGTCGGTTCGCTGTTGGCCGGGTCGAGCGAATTCATTGCGTCGGCGCGCCTCGAGCGCAAGCGCCTGGGCGGCACCATGCACCAGTCCGGTGTCGTCGCGGCCGCCGGCGCGGTGGCGCTCACCACGATGGTCGATCGGCTCGCCGAGGACCACGCGCGCGCCCGACGACTGGCCAAATGCTTCGCCGCGGCGCTGCCCGAGGCGAACTACGACCCCGAGTCGTGCCAGACCAATATCGTCGCGTTCGATCATCCCGAGGCGCGCCGGGTCGTCGCTGACCTAATCGAACGCGGCGTGCTCGGTGACACCATCGCGCCAACACGCGCGCGCTACGTGACCCACGCGGACCTGACTGACGAGGATCTCGACTACGTAGCCGAGGTCCTCGCGTCGTACCGATTGAACTAACCGGACGTTCTCGCGAACGACTCGTCGTCCCTGGTCACCGCGGTCCACCGCCAGGTAGCCTGTGAGCGGCCCACGGGGCTGCTGCTATGACGGAAATCCTTCACCTCTCCACGTTTCTGCGCCGACCGTTCTTCGAGTCGAGTGGCGAGCGGATCGGTCGCGTCCAGGACCTGGTCGCGCGCCTCGGCGAGGACGCCCACCCGCCGATCGTCGGGGCCGTCATCCGCATCGAGGGCCGGGACCTTTTCGTGCCGATACGAAAGATCGGCGGCCTGCGCGAAGGTCGCCTGACCTTCGAGGGCAAGCGCGTCGACCTGCGCCGTTTCGAGCGCCGTCCCGGCGAGATGCTCCTCGCCGAAGACTTGCTGGCGCGCCACTCGATCAACCTGGTGCGCGGTCGCCTGATCACCGCCAACGAGATCGAGATCGCCGAGATCGACGGCAAGTGGGAGGTGGTTGGCGTCGACGCCGGCCGACGCCCGCTGCTGCGACGCTTCCTCGGCCCGAGCATTGGCCAACGCGTCAAGACCGACACGATCGTCGACTTCGCCTCCATCGAACCCTTCGTCGGCCACGTGCCCACCGCACGTCTGCGGATCCCGTATCGCAAGCTCGCCAAACTCCACCCGGCCCAGATCGCCGACATGGTCGAGCAGGCCAGTCACGAAGAGGGCGAGGAGATCATCGAGGCGGTGGGCCTGGACCGCGAGCTCGAGGCCGACGTGTTCGAAGAGCTCGATACGGTGCACCAGCTCGAGTTCCTCGAGGGCAGATCCGACGCCGAAGCGGCGCGACTGCTCGCGCGAATGGAGCCCGACAACGCGGCCGACCTGATCAGCGAAGTCGACCAAGATCGGCGTCGCCCGATCCTCGAGGGCCTGCCGGCCATCCAGCAGGCCAAGGTCCGCAGTCTGCTCTCCTACAACGCCGACACCGCCGGCGGACTCATGAGCACGGACTTCATTTCCGTGACCTCTAGCGCGACGGTGGGCGACGCGCTGGCGGCGATCCGCTTCTCCTCCGTGCCCGCCGAGTCGCTGTCGTCGGTCTTCGTGCTCGACGAGACGGGTCACCCCGTGGGCGCGGCACCGGTGGCGTCACTGGTGCGCGCGCGCGAGTCCGAAACCGCACTGAGCGCTGCGCGCTCACCCCTGGCCCACGTGCACCCGCAGTGGGACCTGCACCAGGTGGCACGCAAGATGAGCGACTTCAACCTGACCGTGGTGCCGGTGCTCGATGACGAGCACGACCAAGTGGTCGGGGTGGTGACGGTCGATGACCTCCTCGAGACGCTGCTGCCCCAGGGCTGGCGTCGCGAGTTCGGCATGACGGCGGTCGAGGAGTGACCGCGCGTCAGGCCTCGGGTCACGTTCTAAGGGGGTTCGACTGAAACCTCCCAGTACCAGCTCAACCGCGCAGTACGTCTCGGCAGTCTCGCGATCGGACCTTGTAGGTCACTGAATCCTTCGGTCTCGTGGCTGTTCGATAACCGCCCACGACGATCAGAGAGGAGGAACCGTGTCCGGCCTGACGAGCGACAACCAGATACGGGGGGCCTTCGGGACCCTCTCTGATCACGACACGAGCGAGCGCCGCGGCTACCGCGGTCGCCTCCTCGCGCTGCTGGCCGTCATCGGTCCCGGACTCATCGTGATGGTTGGCGACAACGACGCCGGGGGAGTCTCGACCTACGCCCAGGCGGGCCAGAACTTCGGGTACAGCCTGCTGTGGACCCTGCCTTTGCTGATCCCTGTGCTCGTGGTCAATCAAGAGATGGTCGCGCGACTCGGCGTCGTCACCGGCGTCGGTCACGGGCGCCTCATCCGCGAGCGAATCGGACGGCGCTGGGGCACGTTCTCCATCTCGGCGATCCTGTTCCTCAATTCGCTCATCATCGTGACCGAGTTCATCGGCATCTCGCTCTCGATGCGCTACTTCGGCGTGTCGCCCTTCGCGTCCGTACCGGTGGCTGCGGTGGCTCTCTTCGCCATGACCGTCACGGGTTCGTTTCGTCGGTGGGAGCGATTCATGATGCTCTTCGTCGCGGTCAACGCGGTGGTCATACCCCTGATCATTCACGCGCACCTCTCGGGCGCCCGCATCGCCCACGGCCTTGTGGTGCCGCACGTTCGCGGAGGCTTCTCCTCGGCCGGCGTGCTGCTCATCATCTCGATCATCGGCACCACGGTCGCGCCCTGGCAGTTGTTCTTCCAGGAGAGCAACATCGTCGATAAGAAGATCTCGCCGCGGTGGATGAACTACGAGCGCGCTGACACCATCATTGGATCGTTCGTAGTGGTCATCGTCGCGACACTGCTCATGGGGGTCACCGCGGCCGGACTCTCGTCTCACGGCGGGACCAACGCCTATACCAATGCCCTCGCGGTGGCCCGTGGCCTCGGCCAGCACGTGGGACACGGGTCCGGAACGCTCTTCGCGCTCATCTTGCTCAACGCGTCGATCATTGGTGCGGCCGTGGTGACCCTCGCGTCGAGCTACGCTCTCGGCGACCTCTCCAATCGCTTCAACCAGGGGCTGAACGTCCCCTTCCGGGAGGGCCGGGACTTCTACGGCGCCTTCGGCGCGCTGCTGGTGGCGGCGGGCGTCGTCACCCTGGTGCCCGGTGCGCCCCTTGGGCTCATCACGTTGGCGGTGCAAGCGTTGTGCGGTTTGATGTTGCCCAGCACGACGATCATCGTCCTGCTGTTGGCCAACGATCGCGCGGCACTCGGTCCGTGGGTCAATCCGCGCTGGCTCAACGCACTGGCAGTCGTGATCGTCACGGTCCTCACCGTGCTCTCGATCGTCATGATGATCTCCACCCTGTTCCCGTCGGCCCCCGTCGTGACCCTGCTCGAGACGTTCGGTGCGATGGGTGTCGTCGGCCTCATCGTCGGCCTACCCCTGGGGCTACGCCGTGCTGGGCCACGGCCCGTGTATGCAGGTGACCGGTTGGACTGGCGCACTCCGCGCCTCGCACTACTCGAGTCCCTGCCGCGAACGCGTGGGCGTACGTGGCTGTTGCGCGGGGTGGCGACGTATCTCACGCTCGCCGGAGTGCTGCTCGTCGTGCGCATCGCCCAGTTGGCCACCTCATAGGCTCGCAGGATGACATCGGCGCCGACCCTGGTGTGCGTCCACGCCCACCCCGATGACGAAGCCCTGTTCACGGCCGGTATCACGGCGCACTACGCGGCTCGCGGCGGGCGAGTGGTGCTTATCACCTGCACGAATGGCCAGCTCGGAATCGACGGCGCGGGCCGCCCCGGCTCACACCCCGACCACGACGTTGTGGCGACGCGCGCGACGCGCGCGGCCGAATTGCTGCGGGCGGCCGAGTTGGTGGGCTACTCGCGCGTGGTCACGCTGGGCTTCGACGACTCCGGGCTGCCCGGGTGGGCCCAGAACACGCGCGCCAGCGCGTTCGTCCACGCCGACCCCGACGCCGTGGCGCGCACGTTGGCGGCCCTCTTCGACGAGGTGGGCGCGACGGTCGTCGTCACCTACGACGAGAACGGCTTCTACGGGCACCCCGACCACATCATGGCCAACACCGTCACGCGACGCGCCATCGAACTGTCGTCGAGCGTCGAGCGGCTCTACTACCCGGTGGCGCCCAAACGGGTGCTGGAGAGCTTCATACCCCTGGCCAAGCAGCGCGGAGTCTTCATGCCGGTGTGGGTGATGAAGGGAATCGGCGTGGACGACGACGTCGTCGCTACGACCATGGACGTCGCCCAACACGCCGGCCTCAAGCAGCGCGCCATGGCCACGCACGCCTCCCAAGTGGACAACGCCGACCTCGTGACCATGGACGAGGAGCTCTTCTCAATGCTCTTCGGCGTCGAGTACTACCAGCGCGCGTGGAGTCGGAACTCGGTGACGGGTGACGAGCACGACCTTTTCGGAGGACTGATATGAGTGACACGTTGACCTTCATGGCGGTGCACGCTCACCCGGACGATGAAGCCTCCTCCAGTGGCGGGATCTTGGCCCTGTTGGCCAGCCAGGGGGTGCGCACGGTTCTCGTCACCTGCACGAACGGTGAGTTCGGCGACGCGCCCGGTGGGGTCAAGCCCGGCGACGGCGACCACGACGCCGACGACGTGGCCGTGCTGCGCGCGAAGGAGCTCGAGCGTGCGGCGACCGCGCTGCGCGTCACGCGGCTCGTGCGCCTGGGCTATCGCGACTCGGGAATGCGCGGGTGGCCTCAGAACGACGACCCGCGCTCGTTCTGGGCGACGCCGGTCGACGTAGCCGCCGGGCGCCTTCTCGAGGTGATGCGCGAAGAGCGGCCCCAGGTGGTAATGACCTACAACGAGCACGGCTTCTACGGCCATCCCGATCACGTGCAGGCCCACCGCATCACCATGGCCGCCGTCGCACAACTCGACTACGAGCCGACCGTGTACTTCAACGCCATTCCCGACTCGGTCATGGCCACGTGGCGCGAGCGATGGGAGCGCGAGGAACGAGAGAAGATCGAGGCCGACGCACGGCTCGGCATCGTGCGCGAGCCGGACCCCGTGGACCTGAGTGTTGACGGCGAGGAGATCGAGCTGGGAACGCCCGACGACCAAATCGACGCCGCCATTGACGTCTCGGCGGTTAACGACGCCAAGTACGACGCGCTCGCCGCGCACGAGTCGCAACTGGCCGACTCGTTCTGGATGAAGATGACCCGCGAGGAGTTCGCCGCGGTGATGCGCACCGAGTGGTTCGTGCGCGCTACCAATCCGCAGGACCTCGCGGGGTGCGTGAACGACATCATGGCGGGCTATCGCTAATTCGTCTGAGGTTCGACGGCGTTACATTTGAGCGGTGAGCCCTCCGGTTCTTCTCGAGCTGCGCGACGTGGGCAAGACCTTCGGCGAGACGGCCGCGCTGGCGCCGGTCACCTTGGACGTGGCCGACGGGTCGTTCGTGGCCATCGTCGGTCCTTCGGGCTGCGGCAAGTCCACGCTGTTCAACGTGATCGCGGGCCTGCTCGAACCCGACGAGGGTGAGGTGCGCGTCGGGGGCCACGACGTCACGGGGACCACCGGTCACGTGGGCTACATGTTGCAGAAGGACCTACTGGTGCCCTGGCGCACGGTCGAGGACAACATCACCATGGCCGCGCGTCTCACCCGGGGCGTGACGCCCGAGGATCGGGCCGAGGCCCGACGCGTGGCCTCCGGATACGGCCTGGGCGAGTTCCTGCGGCACTACCCGAGCGCGCTGTCGGGCGGCATGCGCCAACGCGTCGCCCTCATGCGAACTCTCGTCACGCACCAGCCACTGCTGTTGCTGGACGAGCCCTTCGGGGCACTCGACGCCCAGACCCGCTTGGAGATGCAGCAGTGGTTGCTGCAGGTGTGGCGCGAGACCGGTCGCACGGTGCTCTTCATCACCCACGACGTCGACGAGTCGATCTTCCTGTCGGACCGGATCCTCGTGATGTCGCCGCGGCCCGGACGCGTGGTGGCCGACCTGGACAATCCGCTGCCGCGTCCGCGAGATCTGGGCACCCTCATCGAGCCAGAGTTCGTGACCTTGAAGGCCCAGATCATGCGCCTGCTGCACGAGGGCCCGTCGTGAGGCGCAAGGTTCTGCGCAACGTGGGCGTGCCGGTGCTCTCGTTGGTCCTGCTCCTCTTCATCTGGCAAGCCGTCATCGTCGTGTTCCACGTGCAGCCCTACATCGCGCCGCGCCCCATGGCGGCCATTCGTTCGGTCACCGGCAACTGGAGCGCTCTATGGCCCCTGGTGCTGGGGACGATTCGAGAGACGGTCTACGGCTTCGCGTCCGGCGCGCTGCTCGGCCTGGTTCTCGGTTCCGTCATGGCCAAGGTGCCGGTCCTGCAGCGCCTGGTGTACCCGGTCCTGGTCCTCTCCCAGGCGGTGCCCACGATCGCGTTGGCCGCGCCGCTCGTACTCATCTTGGGCTTCGGCATCGGACCCAAGATCGTCATCGTTGCCTGGATCGTCTTCTTCCCGGTGGCGGTCAACGTTCTGGACGGGCTCAGCCACGTCGACCAGGATCTGGTGAATCTGGCCCGGGTCTACGGCGCACCGCGCTGGCGCACCTTCCTCTACGTCGAAGTCCCCGCGTCGGCGACGCCGATCTTCACGGGCCTCAAGATCGGTGCGACCTACGCCGTCGGGGGAGCGATCATCGGTGAGCTCTTCGGATCCGAGGGCGCGTCACTAGCGATCTATCAAGAGCACGCCAACACCAACTTCAACACCGCCGCGGTCTACGGCACCACGATGCTTATGACCGCGATCGGCATCTCGTGGTTCCTGCTCGTCATCGGCGTCGAGACCCTGGCGACGCCCTGGCAGCGCCGCAGCGTCGCGCGGCGTTATCGCTGGCGCCGCTGACCCGAAGGCTCGAATGCGCCGGCGGTAGTATCGTCGCCAGTCCAACCAAAGGAGCGCCGTGAAGCTCAGTCGTGTGCGCGTAGGTGCCGTCGCCGGATCCTTGATTCTGGGGACGCTGGCGCTGTCGGGTGGTGGCGCCTCGGCCAAGGCGATCACGCAGGTGACCTTCGCCTACGACTTCCCGGGGCCCGACTTCGAACTGGTTCCCCTGGTCGTCGCCCAGCACCGCGGCTACTTCGCCCGGGCCGGCCTGCACGTCAAGATCGTGTTCCCGCCCAACACGTCGACGACGACCCAGATGCTCTCGGTGGGCACCGCGGACATCGGCATGCTCACGACCTCGGACATGGTCATCGCGGTGGGTGCCGGCGCTCCGGTGCTGTCGGTGGCCAACTACTCGATGCACAACAACTGGGGACTGTTCGCCCTGCCGGGCACCAGTCTCAGCGCGTCGACGCTCAAGTCCACGCTGAAGGGCAAGCGGATCTTCTCCTACGGCGACACCTGGACCGAGTCGATGCTGCCCTTCATCCTTCGCTACGCCGGGCTCACCACGAGTCAGGTCAAGATCGTGACCGACCCCACCGGCTACGACCTGACCTTTCTGCTGAGCCACCGGGTCGACTTCTCGACGAACACGAACAACTACGAGCTGCCCGGATGGGCCGGAAGTGGCAAGTCGGGACACCTCTCCGAACTGCTGGGGACCAAGGCGGGCGCTCCGGACGTGCCCATCTGGACCTACGCCGTGACGCGCGCGTACGCGAACGCCCACGGCGCGACGGTCAAGGCTTTTCTCTCGGCCGTCAAGAAGGCGACCGTGTGGGCGGCGGCCAACCCGGCGGCCGCCGCGGGTGAGTTCGACATGACGTATCCCAAGAGTGGCTACAGCGACGCCTACAACAAGCTGGGCTGGTCGCTGACCGTTCCGATCCTCACCAACTCCTCTGGTCAGTACTTCACCCAGACGAGCGCCCAGTGGACGTCGCTGGCCCGGGCCCTCAAGGGCATCAAGCTCATCACGAAGGTGGCCGCGCCCTCGACGTACTACACCAACAAATATCAGCCCTAGTGGGCGAGTCGCGTCGCCCCCGGCTGGGGGTCGTCGGGAGTTGCAACGTCGACCTGGTTATCCGTACGACGTCGTTGCCGCGCCCCGGCGAGACGGTCCTGGGCGGTGACGTCGAACGCCTGCCCGGTGGAAAGGGTGCCAACCAGGCGGCCGCGGCGGCGATCCTCGGGGGCGACGTCACCTTGATTGCCTCGGTGGGCGACGACGCGGCCGGTGAGTGGCTGGTGGGCTCGTTGACCGATCGGGGTGTTGACACGTCGCTGGTGCGTCGTAGTCGTCGTCCTACCGGAACTGCCTTCATCACGGTCGCCGCGGACGGTGAGAACGAAATCGTGGTCTCACCGGGCGCCAACGACGACCTCGACCCGTCCGACTCGCGCCTGGACCTCTTCGACGTCGTCGTGGCTCAATTGGAGGTGGCCCCCACGGTCGTTGCTGAGGCCGCGCGTCGCGCGCGCCGGTTCATCCTCAACGCCTCTCCCGTCGCGGGCCTTGACGACACACTTTTGAACGCCAGTGACGTGGTCATCGCCAACGGGGTCGAGGCGGCCTCCTTCGACGTGGACCGTCTCGCGCACTGTGTCGTCACACTGGGAGCCGAAGGGGCGGTCCACCTGTCGCTCGGACGAGAGGTCGCCCGGGCTCGTCCGCCGCGGGTCACGCCGATTGACACGGTCGGCGCGGGCGACGTGTTCATCGCCGCCTACGCGCTGCGCGACGCCGAGGGCGCCGAACCCGCCGACGCCCTGCGCTTCGCGGTCGTGGCCGGCGCCCTGGCGACCCAAGCTCGAGGGGCTCAAGGCGCGCTACCAACGCGCGAGGAGGTGGAGTCGTGGATGTGACGCGAGTGGTCATCGACACGGACCCTGGCGTCGACGACGCGGTGGCCATCCTGCTGGCCCTGGCCAGCCCCGAGCTCGACGTGCTCGCGTTGACCACCGTTGCGGGCAACGTCTCTCTAGCGGCCACGACGCTCAACGCGCGGCGCCTGATCGAGCTCGCGGGTCGCACCGACGTGATCGTCGCGACGGGTAGTGGCGCCGCGCTGACCGGACCGATCGACCGCGAGGGCGGTGTTCACGGTCACGACGGATTGGGTGACCTCGTGTGGGACGAACCTGGCGTCGCGCTCGATGCGCGCGACGGGCCCGACGTCATCTGGGAACTGCTCGATACCGGCCCGCTCTCGCTGGTCGCCATCGGCCCGTTGACCAATCTGGCAGTCCTGCTGGAGCGACACCCGGAGGTCGCCCAGCGCGTGCAGCGCGTGGTGGTGATGGGTGGGTCGTCCTTCCACGGCAACGTCACGCCGGCCGCCGAGTTCAACGTGTGGGCTGATCCTGAGGCCGCCGCCCGGGTCTTCGCGGCGCCGTGGCCGCTGACGGTAATGCCCCTGGACCTCACGCACCAGGCGACGCTCAATGATGGTGACCTCGACTACCTGCGCGCGCTGGGTACCGGAGTCGGCCAACGTGTAGCCGACATGCTCGAGCCGTACGCGGCGTTCCACGACCGCTGGTACGGGACCCGAGACGTCTTCATGCACGACGCGATGGCCGTCTACGAGTTGATCGACCCCACGGCAATCTCCAAACAAGGCGCGGCCGTGGAGGTCGAGACGCGCGGCGACCACTCAAGAGGCGCCACCTGGTTCGACCGACGCCTCACCCACGCACAGAGCTCGGTGCGCGTGGGTGTGACGGTGGACAACGGCCGCTTCGTCGCCTTGGTGCGTGAGCGACTGGCTCTCTACCCCTGAGCGCCCGCGACGCGGCCGATGCGGTTCGTGACGTCGCACCACCGAGGCTCGGCTCCTCGAGCTGGCCGGGTGTGACCGGTGCGCGGTAGGGTCGGCGCGTGACGACGCTCCTCGGCCTTCGAACTGTCATCTATCCCACGTCGGACCTGGCGGCGTCGACCGCCTGGTGGACGCAGTTCCTCGGCTACCCGCCCTACTTCGATGAACCCTTCTACGTCGGTTTCTCCGTGGCCGGGTACGAGTTGGGACTCCTACCCGACGTCGACGTTGCCGAAGGTGTGCACACCTACTGGGGCGTGGACGACCCCGAAGACGCGGTGAGCGCCGCGTGCGCGTCCGGGGCAACCGTGCACGGTGCGCCGAGTGACGTCGGCGACGGCATCATCACCGCGACCGTGCGTCTGCCCGACGGCTCCCTGGTCGGCTTCATCAAGAACCCTCACTTCACCCTGCCCCCGGCGTGACCGGCGGCGCCGCGCGGCGTCAAGATGGAGGCGTGAGCGACGTCCCCGTGGTCGTTTCCGAACGACTGATCCTGCGGGGTTGGCGTGAAGACGACCGCAACGGTTTCGCGACGATGAACGCGGACCCGCGCGTCATGGAGCACTTCCCGGGCACCCTGACGCGAGCCCAGTCCGACGCGTTCGTGGATCGGGTGCTCGGCGACTGGTCTCGCGGATACGGGTTGTGGGCCGTCGAAGAGCGCGCCACCGGGCGGTTCATCGGTTTCATCGGGTTGGCCGCGCCGGCCTTTGAGGCTCACTTCACGCCGGCGGTCGAGGTCGGGTGGCGTCTCGCGTACGAGTCGTGGGGTCGGGGATACGCCACCGAGGGCGCACGAGCGTCATTGTCGTGGGCCCGCGACAACATCACGCCGCCGCGTGGCGAGATCGTGAGCTTCACGACGATACGCAACGTGCGAAGCCGCCACGTCATGGAGAAGCTCGGGTTCACGCACCGCGACGACGACGACTTCGATCATCCGGCCGTGCCCGACGGGGAGTGGCGCCGCCACGTTCTCTATCGTCGCGCGCTCTAGGAGTCGCGCACAAAATTACTGACCCTTTAACCGCGCTGCGTTCGGTCCTTAGGTCTCGGCGTCACTGTGGAGACGTGCCGGGAACTCCTCGGTACAAGAAAAGTGGAGGAACAGGCATGTCCATCACAAAGTCACCGACTCGGTCTCGGCTCGACAGCGCGTCGCCAGTGCCGGACGTCGTACTCGCGAAACGCTCAGCGAGAGATCACGCCAACGGTCATCGCGGCAGGGGACGGTTGGGCATCGGTCTGTCGGGTCGGTCGCCCAGACCCAGAGGATCGCCCAAGAACGTCGAGTAGCGCTCGTGAACCGGTGGCCACGCCCGTCGACGTTCGTGGCCACGATCGGTCGAGGCCGTGGTGGCGACACGACGTCGGATGGTGGTGGTTTCGATGGTCATGAGCATTCAGGCCCGCAGGATCTTCACGTCGCCAGAGACGGTGGCGACGTTGACGCTGACCTCTTCGCCGGCCTCACCGTCCGCCTCGTTACTGAGGGGGATCGCGCTGGAGAGGCTTCCGCTCACCGAGTGAGCGACTACATCGACGCCCAGACCCGCACGCACCGCGACCTTGACGTCACCGGACGCCGAGCGAACGCTGAGACGGCCGGGTCCGGCGGCTTCGATGGCGACGTCGCCCGACGCCGTGGCCACGCTCGTCTCGCCCGACGAGTTGGCGCGCACGTCACCCGAGGCGCTCTCCACCTTGGTTGATCCCGCGGCCTCGCCCACGACGACGTCGCCCGAGGCCGACGCGACTGATACTTTTGTTCGCCCTCGGCCCACGGAGATGTCGCCCGACGCCGTGCGGACCTTGAGGGTCACCGCGTCATCGATACGAACGTCACCGGACATGCTCGACGCATTGACGTCAGCGGACTCGCCAACGACGGTGCAGTCACCTGACGCGGTCTTGACCTCGACGTTCGACGATCGCGGCAGCACGACGATGACATCGACGTCGCGCATCGCGCCACCTAGGAGGGATCGACGCCGAGCGAATCCGAGCCCGAACGGCGTGCCGGCGCGGCCCTCCACGTTGGCCGCCGCGCTCACGACGGACAAGGACTGCGAGCTCTCGTCGAATCGAATCTCGCTCTTGGCGAGCAGCTCGGACGCCGCCCCACCCGAAGCGCGCAACGTCACTGTGACGGTGGACTCGTCCGAGTGGGTAGCCACGACGTCGCCACTGCGGGTGGTGATGTGTGCGGTGATCGGTCGGGACGCGTGAAAGGCCTCGCGGCGCTCACTGGGACCCGCGCCGACCTCGTTGGGGGCGGCGGTGGGGCTGGTGTGATCGGTCATTTCGTCCTCTCTTCTCAACTACGGCCGTGGCCGCGCATCTCGCGGCGCCAGGGTCCGGGACTGCCGGGTTCTTCGTCACGCAGTGATCGATCGAGGGCGCGAACGATCCACGTGTTGGCCGACTGTCCCGACGCGGCGGCGGCCTTTTCGAATCGGCTCTTGAGGTCGTCACTCAGACGCAGGGCGAAGCGCGCGGTCAGGTCTCCCGGGGGAGCCGCGGCCGCGCTGGGCTCGGCCGCGTCAACGGTGGGGGTGGCGAGCGGGGTGATGAGCACCTCGTCAGAGCCCAGGGTCACGGTGACCGCCTGCTGAAATCGCAGATTGAACTCCTGGACCAGCTCGTTGAGCGACTCCAGGAACGCGGCCTGCACGGTGGGCTCGAGCGCGTTGGCCAGTCGCTCGGCGACTGCGGCCGTCTCCGGACCGCCCAGCTCGCCCAGGATCACCAGACCGCTCTGAACCTTCGACAGATACTCTGACATCAACATGATGTCACTATGACATTAAACTGATGTTGCGGTCAAGTCTTTCGAGAGGTTTGGAAAAGCCCCTAATCTTCCGGGATTTGGGTCGTGAGGCAGAAGGGATGACCGGCCGGGTCGAGCATGACGACGTAACTGCCGTCTCCCGGCTGGTGGTCCGGTTGGGTTGCCCCGAAGCCAATCGCGGTCGCGGTGGCGCTCTCAAGGTCGTCGACGGCCAGGTCGAGGTGAATCTGCTTGGCGACCTCGTCGGAGGGCCAGCTGGGCGCAACGTAGTTACCTACCCGAACCGCCGTGAGCCACAGGTTCGCGAGCTTGACGGCGACGAAGTCGTCACCCGAAAAGGCGACCGCGCCGCCCAGCAGATTCGCCCAGAAGTCGGCCAGTCTCGCTGGGTCGTCAGAGTCGAGCGAGACTGAGCCGAATCGAATACCCGTCATGGCGCTGACCCTAGCGCCCCGGTGTGACAGCTAGTAGCGGTACGAGTCGGGCTTGAACGGCCCCTCGACCGGAATGCCGAGGTACTCCGCCTGGCGCTTCGTCAGAGTGGTGAGCTTGACACCAAGCGCATCGAGGTGAAGGCGTGCCACCTTCTCGTCGAGCTGCTTGGGCAGCACGTACACGTCGCGCCCGTACGCGCCGTGATTGGTGAACAGCTCGATCTGGGCCATCGTCTGGTTGGTGAAAGAGTTGCTCATCACAAAGCTCGGGTGACCGGTCGCGTTGCCCAGGTTGAGCAGACGACCCTCGGAAAGAACGATGATTGCGCGCCCGTTGGGCAAGGTCCATTTGTCGACCTGGGGCTTGATGTTCTCGCGCACCACACCCTTGAGGGCCACCAGGCCGGCCATGTCGATCTCATTATCGAAGTGCCCGATGTTGCCGAGGGTGGCGAGATGCTTCATGGACTGCATGTGCTCGACCGTGACGATGTCGCGGTTGCCGGTCGCGGTGATCACCAGGTCGGCAATGGGCAGGGCCTCCTCCAACGTCGTCACCTGGAAGCCGTCCATCGCCGCCTGCAGCGCGCAGATGGGATCGATCTCGGTGACGATGACGCGCGCGCCCTGACCGCGTAGTGACTCCGAACACCCCTTGCCCACGTCGCCGTAACCACACACCACCGCGACCTTGCCGCCAATCAGGTTGTCGGTCGCGCGGTTGAGGCCGTCGATTAGTGAGTGGCGGCAGCCGTATTTATTGTCGAACTTCGACTTGGTGACCGCGTCGTTGACGTTGATGGCCGGGAAGAGGAGGACGCCGTCGCGCGCCATCTCGTGCAGGCGGTGCACGCCGGTAGTGGTCTCTTCCGAGACGCCGACGATGTCGCGGGCCATTGGTTCGAAGACCGGTTGGCCAGCGCTCACGATCCGTTCCAGCACGCTCAAGATGACTCGGTACTCCTCGGAGTCGGCGCTCTCAGGCGCGGGCACAAAGCCGGCCCGCTCGAACTCGAGCCCCTTGTGTACCAACAAAGTCGCGTCGCCCCCGTCGTCGAGGATCATCGTCGGTCCGTCGTGGTCGGGCCAGCGCAGCAACTGCTCGGTACACCACCAGTACTCCTCGAGGCTCTCGCCCTTCCACGCGAAGACGGGGACACCGGACGGCGACTCCGGTGTGCCCTCGGGTCCGACCACCACCGCGGCCGCGGCGTGGTCTTGGGTGGAGAAGATGTTGCAGCTCGCCCAGCGCACATCGGCGCCGAGCGCGACCAGGGTCTCGATCAGGACCGCCGTCTGGATAGTCATGTGCAGTGAACCGGAGATACGTGCGCCGGCGAGGGGCTGGGAGCCACCGAATTCGGCACGCATGGCCATCAGGCCGGGCATTTCGTGTTCGGCTAGGACGATCTCGCGGCGGCCGAAGGCGGCCAGCGAGAGGTCAGCAACTTTGAAGTCGAGGTCGGCAGAGGTCATGGTGCTCCTTAAGAGTCGTGTTGTACGCCAGGCGCCGACCTCTGTCGTTCACGCCCGGCAATATGGTACCGGCTCAGACGCCGACGCGGAACTCTACGACGTCGCCCTCACGCATGACGTAGTCGCGGCCCTCGACGCGCGCCTTGCCCGCGGCCCGCAGCGCGGCGACCGAGCCCGCCGCGACGAGGTCCTCGTAGGCGACGACCTCCGCCTTGATGAAGTGCTTCTGGAAGTCGGAATGGATCACGCCAGCGGCCTCGGGTGCCGTGGCGCCGCGCCGAATGGTCCAGGCGCGCGACTCCTTCGGTCCGGCCGTGAGGAACGTCTGGAGTCCCAGCGCGGCGAAACCCACTCGCGACAGTTGGGCGAGACCGGATTCCTGCTGGCCGTACGAGCTCAGAAGCTCCAAGGCTTCGGCGTCGCCGAGCTCGGTCAACTCCGCCTCGACCTTCGCGCACAGCACGACACCGGGGGCGGGGGCCACTGACGCCAAGAGCTCGGCGTGTCGCGCGACGTCGCCAATGGTCTCCTCGTCGACGTTGAACACGTAAATGAAGGGCTTCGCGGTCAACAGATGCAGATCGGCCAGCGCAGCGGGGTCCAACTGGTCGATCACCTTGGAAATCACCATCCCCTCATTGAGGGCGTCGCGCGCCTTCTGGACCTGGACCATCGTCGCGCTCGGTCCGTGGTCGCGTTTGGCATCGCGTCCCAGTCGGGCGAGCGCCTTGTCCACGGTCTGCAGATCGGCCAGGATGAGCTCGGTCTCCACGGTAGCGACGTCGCCGGCGGGGTCGATCTTGCCGTCGACATGGATCACGTCATCGTCGTGAAAGACCCTCACGACCTCGCAGATCGCGTCAGCCTCACGAATCGCCGCCAGAAACTGATTGCCCAATCCCTCGCCCTCCGAGGCGCCACGGACGATTCCCGCGATGTCGACGAAGGTGACCGAGGCCGGCACCACCTTCTCGGAGTCGAAGAGTCCCGCCAGGACGTCGAGGCGAGGGTCGGGCACGGCGACAACGCCTACGTTGGGCTCGATGGTGGCGAAGGGATAGTTGGCCGCCAGCACGTGATTGTGGGTCAGGGCGTTGAAAACCGTGGACTTGCCGACGTTGGGTAGTCCGACGATGCCGATGGAGAGGGCCATTGCGGAGTCGAGGCTAGTTCAGGCGTTACCAGCATTCTGCAGTAGATCTCAGCACTCCATTACGCCGGCTTCATGTTGAGTCACTAGATATTGGACAATGAACGAACAAGGAGCAAGGTCCATGAGTCGGCGTCGGGTGGCGAGTTCCTGGATTGTGACAGTCGCAATCACCTTGGTCGTCTCATCAGGCATTGTCGCCATGGAACGCAATCTTCACCATGCGGCAACGCCCGGCGCTGCAGCAGTATCCACCATCTCGCCTGCGCCTGCGCCTGCGCCTGCGCCTGCGCCTGCGCCAACTCCGGCTTCGCGCACTGGCGCCGACGGCAGTTCGGATTCGGGACTGGTGGATAACTGACGCAGTCCGAGTAGATGGGACCGCAATGAAACCTGCATTCGGTGGCATCAATCAAATGACGGCGATTCGCGAATGCGGACAGCCGTATTTGGCAGCGTGACGGTGTCTAAATCAACGGATACAGACCAGCGAACTCGAGAAAGTTGAATAAATTCGTAAGAAACGGCGTGCGAGATTCCGTTCGCGTGGATGATTGGACGGACGACACCGTCGGATGATGGACGTCGAAAGGATAGACCCGGACCATGCCGCCGCTGCCACCCTCTGTACCTCAGATGAAACTGTTCCACGCCCAGTTCGGGCGATTCGGATTCGGGCCCGGACCTGGTCATGGCGTCCCGCTTCTCTTCCTCGTTCTGCTGGGCCTCGTGGTCGTCTTGGTGGTCGCCGTGCTGACGCGTGGGCGGACGCAAGCGCCGACACGTGCTCTGGCCGGGGCGACGGCGCCGATCAACGATTCCGTAAGGATCTTGGATGAGCGATTCGCACGGGGCGACGTTGACGTCGACGACTACAAGGTGCGGCGCGAACTACTAACGAATCATCCGTAGTCCGACGCTCCGGCGTCGGAACAGTTTTCTAGCGAGCCCGACTTCGCCACCTGGGCTAGGAGTTGTGGGAGCAAGGCACGGGTGATCTTCGTCGCGCCACCTCATTCGTGAAAGGGTGCCGACTACTGTTGGCAGTTGGGACGCCGTCTCCAAAGCGTCTGCAGAGCCGCTCATCCTGGTTGTCGGGTGGTCGTGGGTCTCGCAGTACCGACGCCCGGAGACGGACGCCCTGGGGTTGTGTTCTTGTTCGACGTCGCCCTCGTAGCTCAGGGGATAGAGCATCGGTTTCCTAAACCGTGAGCGCAGGTTCGAATCCTGCCGGGGGCACCAACAGGAGGGGTGGATCCATGGGCAGCGCGTTGCTCGTGATGGACATGCAAAACGGGATCGTCGAGCGATTTGCCGATCGATCCGCGCAACTCATCTCGACTATCTCGTCAGCTATTAACGCGGCTCGACAGGCTCACGTGCCGGTCATCTTCGTACGCGTCGCCCTGCGAGATGGCGGGGCTGATGTCAGTCCCAGAAACAAGACGTTCTCCTCGATCGCCAATCTGGATGCGATGAACGAAGCAAGCCAGGTCACTCAGATACATCCAGGCGTCGCGCCACTCCCCGGCGACGTTACGGTCGTGAAGCGCCGGGTCAGTGCCTTTTCCGGAAGCGACCTCGACGTCGTACTGCGAGCGAAGGACATCGACACGCTCGTTCTCACCGGTCTCGCGACGAGCGGGGTGGTTCTCTCAACGACTCGTCAGGCCGCCGACATGGACTTTCAAATCACCATCTTGAGCGACGGCTGCGCGGACGCTGATGAGGAGGTCCATCGGGTCCTCATGGAGAAGGTCTTTCCGCGTCAGGCGACCGTGATGACCACCGACGAGTGGATCGCGCTGCTCTGAGGACCGCCCTCCTGCGCCCCGGGCGTCTTATGAAACGGGCTGAACCCTGCTAGACCCGATTGCCGTGCGCGTCTTGGTGGCAATCGTCGCTTCCTACCAGCACCACAATCACTGCACGGCGCGTTACCCTGCGGCCACTCAGTGCTCCACGGAGCCCGCCTCGTGACCGCGCCTCGCGTCTATCGATGGAACGATCGCGCGGTTTTGGGCGCCGTCATCGCATCGCTGGCGTCCGGGGTGGCCCAGTTCGGGGTGGTCGCCGCCCTGGGAAGTGTGGCGCGCACGTTTGGTCACCTGTCCCATGGAGCCACCATCGCCGATCAGGCGGGACTCTCGGGAACAAAACTGGGCGCGGGACTCGCGATAATACGGCTGGCCTCGTTGGGCGGTCTTCCGTTGGCCGCGCTCGCCGACCGCCTCGGTCGCCGTCGCGCGCTCCTCGTCACGGTGGCCATCGGTCTGGCGCTCACGGCTTTGGCGGCGGCCAGTCCCGGCTACTGGTGGTTCGTCGTGATCTTCGCGTGCGGTCGGCCGTTGCTGAGTGCCACCAATGCGCTGGCTGAGGTCATCGCCGCGGAGCAGACCGATTCGAGCGGGCGCGCCAAGGCCCTGGCACTGGTATCGGCGGGCTACGGGCTGGGGGCCGGCTTTACGGCGGTGATTCACAGTCTCACGACGCACACGCTCGGTTTTCGAGGGTTGTTCCTCCTCACGGCGGTACCCCTCGTTCTCCTCCCGCTCATCGCCCGATGGACCCAGGAACCCGACCGCTTCGCCGTCGCGCGGGCGTCACGCGTGCGATCCAGATTCATCTTGGGAGCCGTCGAGCATCGCTTTCGCGCGCACCTGCTCCTCCTCGTGAGCATCGCCTTTGCGTTGTCGTTCATCACGGGGCCGGCGAACAGTCTGATATTTCTCGACGCCCAGAACGTCGTCCACCTGTCGGGGGTCGTCACCGCCGCCATGGTGGTCGGCGCCGGGGCAACGGGTTTGGCGGGACTGTTGGTGGGTCGTTGGATGGCCGACCACGTGGGACGTCGGCTCACTGGCGCGATCGGCATGGTGGGACTTGGCCTGTCGGGTGTGCTCGCGTACGCCGGGTCGAAGCCGGCACTCGTAGCGGGTTACGTCCTGGGCGTCATGTTCGGCTCACTCTTCGCCCCGGCGGGGGGCGCGATCATCAACGAGCTCTTCCCGACCACCGTGCGGGCGACGGCCGCCGGCTGGTTCCTCGCCGCCGGTGTCCTGGGCGCCGTGTCGGGCCTGCTGGCCTTTGGCGCCATAGCGGACGTGGGCAATCGATTCGCGATCGCCGCCGACATCACATTCCTTCCCGCCATTGCGGTGGCCGCGCTCTTTTGGTTCCTGCCCGAGACGAGAGGACGAGAACTCACGGACACCTGAACGCCCGCCGCGTTCGTTGGTAGCGCCTCTTATCCAGTTCTTGGTCAGCACCTCGCAGCGCTCCTGATTCTTAGCGGGCCCCTGCACGTTCCACGAGTCCTTCTTCAAGGGGCACCGCACACTGGTCGTGCCGCATCAAATCTGAACAGGAGGTTCCATGAGCACCCTCACCGTCGTCCTCGAAGTCGTCTTGGGCTTCATCGGACGCACAATCGTCGTTGGCGTACCACTCATCGGCATGCGTCTTCACCAGCGCGATGATGAGCCGGTATTCCAGCCGCCCCTCGTCGGGTCCTCGCGTGACGTCGCGCGTGCACTCGCCGTCCGCAATCGCGAACTCGTCACGGCGTAGTGGGCCGCAGCACCAAGTCGGGTCAGTCGGCGCCAGCACTAGCCTCGGCCCATGGACGACATGTTCCGCACGATTATTGAGCCGTTCCGCATTCACTCGGTCGAGCCGATGCGCATGACCACTCCCGCGGAGCGTGAAGTCGCCCTCGAAGCCGCCGGTTACAACCTCTTCAACCTCCACGCCGACGACGTGTTGGTCGACCTGCTGACCGACTCGGGCACCGGCGCAATGTCGCGCGACCAGTGGGCGGCGATCCAGCACGGCGACGAGAGTTACGCCGGGTCCCCGTCGTGGTTCCGCTTCGAGGCGGCCGTGAAGGAGCTGTTCCCCTATCAGCACGTCATCCCGACCCACCAGGGCCGCGCCGCCGAGAAGATCATCTTCACCGTGCTCGGTGGCCCCGGGCGCATCGTTCCCAACAACACGCACTTCGACACGACCCGCGCCAACGTCGAGGCCACGGGCGCCGAGGCCGTCGACCTCGTCATCGCGGAAGGTCGCGACGCGGCGACGCTGCACCCGTTCAAGGGCAACATGGACGTCGCGGCTCTCGAGGCCCTGCTCGGTGAACGCTCGGCCGACGTTCCCGTGGTCTTCTTGACGATCACCAACAACTCGGGCGGCGGCCAGCCGGTGTCGCTGGCCAACATCCGTGACGTCAGCGAGGTCTGCCGACGGTTCGGTATTCCGCTCTTCCTCGACTCGTGTCGCTTCGCCGAGAACGCTTGGTTCATCCACGAGCGCGAAGCGGGCCAGGGCGAGCGCGACATCGCCGACATCGTGCGCGAAATCGCCTCGCTCGCCGACGGCATGACGATGAGCGCCAAGAAGGATCCCTTCGGCAACATCGGGGGCTGGCTAGCGCTCAACGACGACGCGCTCGCGGAGAAATGCCGGAACCTGCTCATCCTCACCGAAGGTTTCCCGACGTACGGGGGGTTGGCCGGCCGCGACCTGGAAGCCATCGCGCAAGGACTCAAGGAGGCAGTGGACCCGGACTACCTGCGTTACCGGATCCGGTCGACGGCCTATTTGGGCGAAGCCCTCGACGAGGCCGGCGTGCCCGTGGTGCTGCCGATCGGTGGGCACGCGGTCTACCTGGACGCCAAGGAGTTGCTCGGCCACCTGGAGCCACTCGAGTACCCCGGCCAGGCGTTGGCCATCGCGCTGTACCAGAAGGGCGGCATTCGCAGCTGCGAGATCGGGACGGTGATGTTCGGCCGCCAGCCCGACGGAACCGAGCGGCCCGCGGCGATGGAACTGGTGCGCCTCGCGATTCCCCGGCGCACGTACACCCAAAGTCACATCGACTACGTCATCGAGGTGGTTACATCGGTCGCGCGCGACGCCAAGAGCCTGCCGGGCTATCGCATGACCTTCGAGCCGACCGCGTTGCGCCACTTCACGGCCCGGTTCTCGCCTGTGACATAACGGACAAGCGACGGGTCGTTCGCCGAGCAGTCCCCAGCAATCGCGGTGCTCACGCAATAGAGTCGTCCTAGATTCTGACCACCGGGGGGAAACATGGTCGACGCAGTACTCGATTCAACGGCGCAACACGGGCCGCCGCCAGACCGGCCGAAGATCGCGGTGGTGCCGCTAGCGGGTCTCCCGTTCGCGGGACTGGCGTTGGCGATCGTCACTGTGGCCATCGCCACCGAATGGAAGTGGCTGTTGATGTTCAGCCACGTCGTGGGCGGGGCGCTGTGGACCGCGCTAGACCTCTTCGTCGGACTGGTCCTCGGTCCCATCATGGGCCGCATGTCACCAGCGGCGCGCGCCGAGTTCGCGGGTCGCTTCATGCCCAAGATGGTGGTCATCATGCCGGCGATCGTGACAATGAATCTCGGCGCCGGTTTCCAGGTGGCTCGCTTGGAGGGGAACCTGTCGGCGTCGAGCGCCAACCACGCCTGGCTCATCTTCTCCTTCATCGTGGTCGGGATCATGGCCGTGATCGCCCTGGGCGTCCTGGAGCCGGCCAATATCGCCGTGATCTACGAGATGAACAAACCGGTGCCGAACGGTCACCGAATCGAGCATCTTATGAAGCGGTTCATCTACACCGCGGGAATCACCGGGATCATGCAGGTGCTCACCCTGATCATCATGACGAGATTGGCCTCACGATGAGCGACACAACCATCTCCACGACGTCCAACGACGTCGACCGCACGTACCCGCCCATCGCGTGGATGTCCACGTTGGCCCTCGCGGCGATCGTCTCCGGTGGAATCCTCATGGCCACCTACGCGCCGCGTAAGGCGCCGTTGGGCGTCGCCACCGCGCTGGCCGCCGTCGGTTTCGTCTTGCTGGCCTCCGCGTGGGTGTCGCTCTCGCGCGTCAAGGTGTTCTCCTGGACGACCTTCCGCAACGTCTACAAGTGGGCCCAGTTGGTCTACGTGATCCAGGCCGGCATGATCGAGTTCGCCTTCGTGCGTGGGGGCACCCGGGGAGCGTCCCTGGTCATCGTCACCGCGATGCTGGTCGTCTTCGCCACCTCGGTGCCGATGACGATGGCGTTCACGGTCGCGCGCTACGCCACGCCCGACTGACGCCACCCGTCGCCGGCGACTATCTGGCAGTGGTTCGCTCAGCGGTCGGCAACGTCCCGGAGGGTCCCGGGACGAATCACCGTTCGCTTGTGTAAGGTCGCACCATGATTCCTGAGCCGTCACGCTCCGGCACGATTCCCTTTGGGGAGTGGGAGACCTGGTATCGCGTGACCGGGGAACTCGGGTCGGGCAAGACACCCCTCCTCGTCGCCCACGGCGGGCCCGGTTGCTCGCACGACTACGTCCTGGCAATCGCGGCGCTAGCCGAGTCGGGGCGTCCCGTTATCCACTACGACCAACTCGGCGGAGGTCGCTCGACCCATCTGACCGACCGCGGCGCCGATTTTTGGACCGTGGACCTCTTCCTCTCCGAGATGGACAACCTTCTCGCCACCCTGGGCATCCAGGACCGCTACCACCTGCTGGGTCAGTCCTGGGGCGGAATGCTGGGGTCCGAGCACGCCATCCGGCGTCCGACGGGTTTGCAGTCTTTGGTGCTCTCGAACTCACCGGCCTCTATCCCTCTCTGGGTGGCGGGTGCTGATCGACTGCGGTCCGCGTTGCCGGTTGACGTGCGCGAGGCGCTGGACCGCCATGAAGCTGACGGCACGGTCGAGGACCCGGAGTACGTGACGGCGACGCAGGTCTTCTACGACCGCCACGTCTGTCGGGTCGTGCCCAACCCGCCAGAGGTCGTGGCCACCCTCAACATGCTCAACGAAGATCCGACCGTGTATCACACCATGAACGGTCCGAACGAATTCTTCTGTATCGGGACGCTCAAGACGTGGAGCGTGATCGACCAGGTGAAGAACATCGTCGCGCCGACACTGCTGGTGACCGGCGAGTTCGACGAGGCGACCCCCGAGTCGGTCCAGGGCTTCGCCGACAACATTCCGGACGTGCGCTGGGAGATCGTTGGGAACGCCAGCCACATGCCCTTTGTCGAGGCGCCCGATCGCTACTTCGCGGTCGTCTCCGCGTTCCTCGCCGAACACGACAACTAGATGGCCCGAGGAACGTTCGCACATAGAGAACGCAGTACGCAGGACGCAGTACCCGTTAGGCAACATTCATAGGCAAGAGGGGGAATTGTGACTCGAAGTCAGATAAGGGTGTGGATTCGCACGTTGGCGGCGGCGTGCGTCGTCGGATCGTTGGGACTGACCGTGGTCTCGTCGTCCGGTGCGTCGCCGTCGGCGTTCACGTACAATCCGGCGCACGCCGGGGGCACGCTGAAACTCCTGGCGTCAACCGCCGGGGGGACGCTCGACCCGCAAGTGAACTACACGCTGCAGTATTGGCAGCTCTATCAGGCCACCTACGACGGCCTCGTCGCGTTCGACAAGGTGGCGGGCGCCTCGTCCTTCAACGTCGTGCCCGACCTGGCGACCGCGATGCCGAAGATCACCAACGGTGGCAAGACGTACACGTTCACCCTGCGCAAGGGAATCAAGTTCTCCAACGGCAAGACCGTGACGGTCAACGACGTCAAGGCCTCCTTCCAGCGGCTCTTCAAGGTCTCGAACCCGAACGCGGGTAGTTGGTACAACTCGATCGTCGGCGGCAACGCCTGTCTGGCCAAGCCCGCGACCTGCACGCTGGCCGGTGGCGTCGTTGTCAACGCCGCGACCAATCAAGTGGTCTTCCACCTGGTGGCCCCGGACGCCGAGTTCCTGGATCAGCTGGCGGTGCCCTTCGGATCGATCCTGCCGGCCAGCTCGCCGGCCAAGGACGCCGGCTCCACGCCGCTGCCCGGTACTGGTGCCTACACCTTCTCCAAGTACGACCCGAACCACCAACTGACCATGGTGCGCAACAAGTACTTCCACGTGTGGTCCGCCGCCGCCCAGCCCAAGGGTTACCCCAATGAGATCGACATGGTCTTCGGCAACACTGTCGAGTCCGAGGTCACCCAGGTCGAGAACGGCCAGGGCGACTGGGTCTTCGACCCGCTGCCCTCGGACCGGTTGTCTCAGCTCTCGACCAAGTACTCCTCTCAACTGCACGTGAACCCGCTGACCGCGATCTGGTACATGGTGATGAACACGAATCTGGCCCCGTTCAACAATCTCAAGGCGCGTCAGGCGCTCAACTACGCGATCAACAAGAACTCGGCGGTCGCGCTCTACGGCGGGACTCAGTTGGCCCAGCCGGCGTGCACCATCCTGCCGCCCGGCTTCCCCGGTCACCTCGACTACTGCCTCTACCAGAAGGGCACGGGGTCGACCTACAAGGGACCCAACCTGGCCAAGGCCAAGCAACTGGTCCAGCAGTCGGGCACCAAGGGCATGTCGGTGGGCGTGGTGGTGACGAACGACACTGTCAACCAGGCGGTTGGCCAGTACGTTCAGAGCGTGCTGAACTCGATCGGCTACAAGGCCACGGTGAAGCCGCTGTCGGCCAATATCCAGTTCACCTACATCCAGAACACGAAGAACAAGGTCCAGATCAGCCTGTCGCAGTGGTATCAGGACTATCCGGCGGCCTCGGACTTCCTCAAGATCCTGCTCAGCTGCGCGCAGTTCCACCCGGGGAGCGACAACTCCATCAACATCGCCGGCTACTGCAACCACTCACTCGACGCCAAGATGAACGCTGCGGAGACGTTGGGCCTCACCAACCCCACCGCCGCGAACAAGGCGTGGGGCCAGATCGACGAGGACATGATGGCTCAGGGCGCTCCGTGGGTGCCGCTGTTCAACCCGAAACTGATCGACTTCGTTAGTCACCGCGTGGGGAACTACCAATTCTCCCGCCAGTTCTACATGTACGTCGATCAGTTGTGGGTGAAGTAGCTGGGTCGGACGCAACGACGGTGACTGATTCGTCAGTCACCTCGACCGCGAAGAGCGCCAGGGGACCCGAAAGCCCCTGGCGTTCTTCGCTTCGTCAACTCTGGCGAAATCGTCCGGCGATCATCGGCTTCTTCGTCTTTCTAGTGGTCGTCGCCGTGTGTCTGTGCGCGCCCCTCTACGCGCACTACGTGGCCCACGAGAACCCGTTCACCTCCAACATCCAGGGCACGTTCCGGCTGCACGGACGAACTATCCACGTCCTGCAACAGAACACCCAGGGCACCGGTCTGGGCGTTACGCCGATCGGGCCCACGTGGGACTTCTCGCACTACTTCTTGGGGGCCGACAACCAGGGTCGCGACGTCTTTGCCCGTCTCCTCTACGGCGGGCGCACGAGTTTGCTCATCGGGACCAGCTCCGCGCTGATCTGCTGTGCCGTGGCGGCCGTGCTCGGCGTGGTCGCCGGTTACTTCGGTGGCCCGATCGACTGGGTGCTGTCGCGGATCTTCGACATCATCTGGGCGTTCCCCATCTACCTTCTGGCTATCTCGCTGTCGGTTGTCCTGCTCACGACCGGCATCCAGTTCGGACCGATTCACGTGGGTGCGGGGTCGCTGCTGGTCCCCATCCTGATCATCGCCTCCATCTACGTGCCGTACGTGGCGCGCCCGCTGCGGGGCATCGTGATCTCGCTGCGCGAGCGTGAGTTCATCCAGTCGGCGATCGGATCGGGGGCTTCGGACACCCGGATCCTGCTGAAGGAGATCCTGCCCAACGTGGCGCCGAGCATCATTGTGTTCCTGCCCCTCATGGTGGCGTTCAATCTCCTGACCGAGTCCGCGCTGTCGTTCCTGTCGATCGGCGTCCAGCCGCCGGCGGCGAGTTGGGGGACCATCATCAACGACGGACTGGGCCTGTTGTACACCCGTCCGGCGGTGGCCATCGCCCCGGGAATCATGATCGCGATCACGGCGATCTCGCTCAACATCCTCGGCGACGGGGCGCGTGACGCGTTCGACCCCAAGGCCAAGCTGCGGGGGTCGGTCTAGGTGGGCCTGTTCATCGTCCGCCGGTTCGTCGCAGCCGTCCTGGTCATGTTCGCCATCAGCGTGCTGGTCTTTCTCATCTTCTTCGCCACGCCCGGGGTGGACCCGGCGGCGCGCATCGCCGGGCGTAGCGCGACACCTCAGATCCTGGCCCAGGTCCGCCACGCCTTCGGCCTCGATCGACCGCTCCCCATCCGGTACCTGCTCATGATGGACCATCTGTTCATCAAGCAGGACCTCTCGTCGTACGTCAACATCGGTGATCGCGTGGTACCCCAGATCCTCAACGCCGCCCCGGTCACGCTCTCGCTCATCTTCGGGGCGGCGGTGATCTGGCTGCTCGTCGGCATCGCCGGTGGTGTCGTCGCCGCGGCCAACCGGGGCAAGATCATCGACCCGATCATCACCTTCCTCGGGATCGGCGCGATCTCGGTGCCGGCCTACTGGCTAGGCGAGGTCGTCCTCTACTTCACGCAGAGCAAGCTCCACTCGTCGGTCTTCTCGTGGGCACCGGGCTCCGGCTACGTGCCGCTGACCCAAAACCCGGGCGAGTGGGCGCTGCACCTGCTCTTTCCGTGGCTGACACTGGCCTCGCTCTACGCGGGGATCTACGCGCGCGTGCTGCGCGCGGAGTTGGTCAACGCCCTCAATGAGGACTACGTTCGCACGGCGCGCGCCAAGGGGCTCTCCGAACGACGCATTCTCATGCGCCACGCCCTGCGGTGCTCATTGATCACTGTCGTGACGCTCTTCGGCCTCGACGTCGGCGCGCTCGTCGGGGGCGCAGCGCTGCTGACCGAGGTCGTGTTCGGACTGCCGGGTGTGGGCCTGCTGACCTTCAACGCCCTGGAGAACCTCGACCTGCCGGTCATCATGGGCGCCGTCCTCTACGGGGCGTTCTTCGTCGTGTTGGCCAACGCCGTGGTCGACATCGCGTACGCGTTCTTAGATCCGAGGGTGCGCCTTGTCTGACGCGCGCGTGAGCACGCCACTGCTCGAGGTCGAGGACCTGCGGGTCTCGTTCAATACGCGCGAGGGACTGGTCCAGGCGGTGGACGGTCTCTCGATCAGCGTGGGGCGCAAGGAGGTCGTCGGCATCGTCGGCGAATCGGGCTCGGGAAAGAGCGTGGCGATGTACAGCCTGCTCGGACTGGTACGCGACGCCAACGTCTCCATCAGCGGTCACGTGCGTTACGAGGGACGCGAGATCCTCGGGCTGCCCGATGACGAGATGCGCTCGATCCGGGGACGCGACGTGGCGATGATCTTTCAGGATCCCATGACCGCGCTCACCCCCGTCTACACGGTGGGCTGGCAGATCGTCGAGCAGATCCGCGCCCACGAGGACGTCACCAAGGCTCAGGCCCACGCACGCGCCGTCGAACTTCTCGGCGAAGTGGGTATTCCGGACCCCGCGCGACGCGTGCACCTCTACCCTCACGAGTTCTCCGGTGGCATGCGCCAGCGCGTGGTCATCGCGATGGCCCTGTCGTGTCACCCCAAGCTGCTGATCGCCGACGAACCCACGACCGCACTGGACGTGACGACCCAAGCCCAGATCTTGGAACTCCTGCGACGACTCCAAGCGACGTACGACTCGTCCATCGTCTTGATCACCCACGACATGGGCGTGATCTCGGAGATGGCCGATCGGGTCGTGGTCATGTACGCCGGTCGGCCGGTCGAGGTCGGGGGTCGCCGCGACGTGATCCGTACTCCGCGCCACCCCTATACCTGGGGTCTGCTGGGTGCCGTGCCACGGGTGGAGAGCAAGCGGACCCGTCTGGTGACTATCCCCGGCGTGGCGGTGTCACCGCTCGACCTGCCCCCGGGCTGTGCGTTCGCCCCACGCTGTGCGTACCGCTTCGAGATGTGTGACCAGCGACCAGCACTGCGTGGGGATGACGGCCACCTCGACGCGTGCTGGCTCGACCCAACGCGCAAGGTGGAGATCCGCCGCCGGGTCACCGAAACCGGGGTGGTCTCGTGAGCGAGACCGTGCTGCTTCGCGCGACCGACGTGGTCAAGAACTTCACGCTGCGTTCCAAGCAGTCGGGCAGCCGCATCATCGTCCAGGCGGTCGCCGGCGTCTCGCTCGAGGTCCGACGTGGCGAGACCCTCGGCATCGTCGGCGAGTCGGGATGTGGCAAGTCGACCCTGGCGCGCTGCCTGGTGCAACTGATGCCGGTGACATCCGGCCACGTCGAGTTCAATGGCGTCGAGATCACCGGCCTGTCCCGGCGTCAACTGCGACCCCACCGGCGCCAGATGCAGCTGGTCTTCCAGGACCCCTACTCGTCGCTCAATCCGCGCCGTCGAGTGGGCGACATCGTGGCCGAGCCGCTGCGCATCAACAAGTACGGCGACGATGAGGTCGTCCAGACTCGCGTGGACGAGCTCTTGCGCATCGTGGGCCTGGACCCGGCGTCGGTCAACCGCTACCCCCACGAGTTCTCGGGTGGTCAGCGCCAGCGCATCGGCATCGCGCGGGCGTTGGCGCTCAATCCCTCTTTGGTCGTGGCCGACGAGCCCGTCTCGGCGCTGGACGTGTCCGTCCAGGCGCAGGTCCTCAACCTCATGGCCGACCTCCAAAGCGAGCTGTCGCTTACCTACCTCTTCATCGCCCACGACCTGGGCGTCGTGCGTCACGTGTCGGACCGGGTGGGCGTGATGTACCTCGGCGAGATCGTCGAGCTCGGCGACGCCGAGACGCTCTACGAACGACCGCTGCACCCCTATACCGAAGCCCTGCTCTCGGTCGTGCCCGAGCTCGACGACGGCACGCACCCGGTGCGAGAACGCATCGTGCTCACTGGCGATGTACCGAATCCGTCGGACAAGCCGTCGGGCTGTCCGTTCCATCCGCGCTGCCCGGTGGCCCAGGATCGCTGCACCACCGAGAAGCCGGTGCTGGTCGAGTTGGCCCCCGGCCGCTCGGTCGCGTGCCACTTCCCGCGCAACGTCGCCTAGTCGCACGCCCGCCACGTGGTCGATCCGCTCGCTGGGGGTCGGCTCAGTAGGGTGAAGTGACCATGGCGTCGGCGTCGCGACTCATCGTCCTCGACTCGGTCATGATCGACGTCCTCGTGAAGGTCACTGAACTGCCCGCGCGCGGATCTGACAGCCTCGCCTCGGATGCGATGATCACCACCGGTGGCGGTTTCACGGTGGCCACCGCGGCCCATCGTCACGGACTGGACAGCGTCTACGGCGGGCGACTGGGAACCGGTCCGCTCAGCGATCTGGCTCGCGCGGCGCTGCGCCGTGAGGAGGTCGCAACACCCGTCGACGCGGACCCCGAGCGCGACGCCGGCTTCTGCCTGGTGCTCGTCGACGGGGAGGGGGAGCGAACCTTCGTGACCGCCAAGGGCGCCGAACTCGACCTGACGCGCCGTGACCTCGACGCCGTCGCCGTCACCGAGGGCGACTACGTCTACGTGTCGGGTTACAACCTCGTCTATCCAGAGATCGGCGACACCGTCGTGCAGTGGCTCGGCGAACTCGACGCCGGCGTCGTCGTGGCCCTCGACCCCGGTGCACGGGTCGCGGACATCCCCATCGAGTTGGTGGACTCCGTCCTGCGCCGATGTGACTGGCTGCTGTGCAACAACGTCGAGGCGCGCACCCTGTCCGGCGCCTCAGACGTCGAAGCCGCCGCCGATGCGCTGCTCGCCCGCACCGGCGGCGAGGGCGTCGTCATCCACGACGGAGAACGCGGGTGTTGGGTCGTGACACCGACCCAACCGTGTGTGCGGGTCGCGGGCTTTCCCGCCCGAGTCGTGGACACGAATGGCGCGGGTGACACGCACAATGGCGTCCTGTTGGCCGAGCTCGCGAAGGGCACGCCGGTGTTAGAGGCGGCCCGACGGGCCAACGGAGCGTCCGCCGTGGCGATCGGACGACTGGGACCGGCGACGAGTCCGACCCACGACGAGCTCACGGCCTGGTTTGCGCGGTTCGCTGGGTAGTGGCCCGCCCGCCGCGGCGGCCGGTCAGAAGTAGTTCTCGCCGATCTGCTCACTCCAGGCTGGTGTGCGTAGTTCGCCGCACGGCCCGCTCCAGCGAAAGATGGGTTTGATGTCGAGGACCGGGGTTCCGTCGATACCGTCCAAACCGCGCGCGCGGAAGGACCGGGCGCTCAGCGACTCGATCTCGACGGAAGTCAGGAGCAATCGGTTGGGCCGGTCCTTGTTGCGTTGGGCGAAGATTCCGACGTCGGGCCACGCGGGGTTGCCGCGGGGACGCCGGTGCCACGGACCGGGCGGAACGTCCTCGGCCCAGTCCGCGAAGAACACGATCTCGACGTGGGAAAAGTCCGCCAATCCGTCGAGCGCCTCGTCGGGCACGCCGTCGGCGAGCTCGACGGTGCTGACAACGTCCTCCCAGTTGTCGTCGAGGGGCTCGGCCCGGTCGTTGCGAATGTAGGCCACCGCGCGCACCGTCCAGTCCACGGGCCTACCCTACCGAGACGCGTCAGGCGCGCCAGGCACGCACCGGGTGTGAGATGTACCCGGGTTATCGTGGTTCGTTCAATGGAGGACCGATGGCCGAGCTGACCTTTACCTACGGGACGATGGCGGCCGGCAAGTCGACCCTCGCCCTGCAGTTGTGCTGGCAGCTACGAGAGGGCCGCTGCGACGTGGGTTTGTGGACGTTCGGCGACCGAAGTGACGACGGAATGGTGACCAGTCGCATCGGCATCGAGGCCATGGCCGAGGCGGTCGAGCCGGGTTCGGACATCACGTCGAACATCGAGCGGCTCGTCGCCGACGGAGTCAACATCCTGGTCATCGACGAGGTCCAGTTCGCCAGTGTCGACCAGGTCGACGCCTTGGCCCGGCTGGTCGACGAGCGCGACGTCGACGTGCACGCCTTCGGGCTCTCGGCGGACTTCCTGTTGAACATCTTCCCAGGGTCGGCGCGGCTCTTCGCGATCGCCGATTGGGCCCACGAGCTGCCGCTCACGTCGTCGTGCTGGTGCGGGCGCAAGGGCCGGTGCAACGCGCGGATCGTCAACGGAGTCGTGGCGCGCGAGGGCGATCAGTTCTTTCACGGCGACGTCAATGCGGGAGTGGTGCACTACCAGGTCCTCTGTCGCACCCACTACCGGCGGGGCCAGCTGCACGCGGAGCCCTCGCCGTAGACCGTCGCTCAGAAGAACGCCGCGCACAGGTCGTAGAGCTCACGCGGGACCCGGCGCTGTCCGTGCGCGACGGCTTCCAGGGGTGCGAGGTGGATCTCGTTTCCTCGCATGACCGGGATGGTGCCGAACTGCCCAGTGACGACGGCCTCGTAGGCGGCGGCGCCGACGCGCGTGGCCCAGATCCGGTCGTACGCGGTGGGGCTGCCACCGCGCTGGAGGTGGCCCAAGACCGTGGTGCGAACTTCGAACCCGCCGGACTCGCTGATCTTGGAGGCGAGGAACTGTCCGACACCTCGCGTGGCGAGGCGCACGCTGCGCACGCCATCACCCGAGAGGTCGCCGGACTCGTGGCCACCCAGCGTGGCCAGATTGATTCCTTCGGCGATGACGACGATCGAGTACGCCGTGCCGCGGTCGCGGCGCTGGACCAAGTGGTCGATGATCTGGTCCATGGTCATCGGGAACTCGGGAATAATGATGAGGTCGGCGCCACCCGCGAGGCCGCCCATCGCCGCCACCCAGCCGGTGGTGCGACCCATTGTCTCGACCACCATGACCCGGTGGTGCGACGCCGCGGTGGTGTACAGACGGTCGAGCGACTCGGCGACGAACCCGATCGCGGTGTCGAATCCGATGCAGTACTCCGTCCCGGGTAGGTCGTTGTCGAGGGTCTTGGGAACCCCGACGACCGGCCCGTCCCGCTCGGCCAGCCAGTGCGAGATCCGCTGCGTGCCGTCGCCGCCAATGGCGATCAGCGCGTCGAGGTTCTCGGCGATGGTCGCCAGGACCTTCTCGCGGCCGCCGGGCGGGTCATCCAGGTCGTAGCGGGCAGTCCCCAGCAGCGTGCCGCCCTGGCCGAGGACCCCCGTTAGGTCGGCCGCCGACAGGTGGCGCGCGGCGTAACCGACGGCTAGGCCGGCCCAGCCGTTGGCGATTCCCACCACCTCGTGGCCGTCGCGCAGAGCCATCTGGCTGATGCCCCGGATGGCCGCGTTCAGCCCGGGCGCGTCACCTCCGGCGGTCAGAACCCCTATGCGCATCGCGTCTCGCCTCGCCGCTCCATTGGACGCACCGATTGTAGGGCACCCCTGACAATCACCCCGTCGACATCGCGTGCGCTACGCCGTGCACCGGGCACAGTGGAGTAATGAACGACGCCGAGCACCGCGCGACTGAAGTAGCGCCCACGACGGCGTGCGCGAGTCGCTACGCCGTCTTGGCCGAGTGTCCTCTCTGCGCGACCGTGCTGACGCCCGAGCACGCGCACCAGCGGTGCCGGACGTGCGGGTGGCGCGACAGCTGCTGTGATTGATCGGCTTCGTAGCACTTTTTAGATTTCCACTTCATTTCACTTCATCCCACCCGGGAGTTCACCGGCTGTTTACCTGCGCTTCGTAGGTTGCCCAGTGGCGCCACAACCGTCCCATGGAGATCCGTGGGCGAGGCGTGGGCCGCTCGCGTTTCACTTTCTTTAGGAGGAAAGCCAAGAATGAAGACCAATCTCGGGAGGAAGTTCGGTGTGGCTGTGGCCGCTCTGGGGCTACTCTCCACTCTCGCGGCCACTGGGGCCGGGTCGGCCACGTTGAACGGCGATCTTACGTTCACCGGGTCCGACGGGGCCTCGTCGCTCACTCCAGCAATGGGTGGCTCGACCTTCGACCTCCCCTTCTTTGGACAGGCCATCCAGACCTTCGAGTCACAGGCGGCGAACGTCTCGGGTTCAAGCGCGCCGGGATCGATCCCCAACTACGCCGGCGTTGGCTCGACGTCAGGAAAGAAGGGTGTGATCGCGGGGACGTACGCGGTTGGAGCCTCCGACGTTCCGATGGGCACCGTTTCCAACGGCGTGAATCTCGACTCGTCGTTGCTGACGAACGCAGACCCTGCGCACACGCTGGGCAACTACGTGCAGGTTCCGGTGGTATTGGGTGGTGTCGCGATGATGTACAACCTGCCGATGCTGAACAAGAAGTACAAGAGGTTCCCGGTCATTGTGAGCGCGGGCATCCTGGGAGGCATCTTTGACGGCCACATTACGAAGTGGAACAGCGCGGCGATCTGCAGGCTCAACCCGAAGATTGCCGTTGTGAGGAAGAACAAGCAGGGAAAGGTCATCTCGCGCAAGTGCGCTCTGCCGAACCTGTCGATCACGCCCGTGTTCAGGGCCGACGGCTCGGGCACGTCGTACATCACGTCGGACTATCTCAACGCGACCAACGGTGCGAACTACAAGACTCCTTCAGGTACCGAGGTCTATCCGAACACGACGTTCAACCAGGGCCAGTTGCCATCCAACGCCCTCGGCGGGATTGGGAACCCCGGCGTAGCGAGCGACATCACGTCCAAGGTTGGGACCATCGGTTACGTCGAGTACGCGTTCGTGCTCACGGCCAAGGCCACCGGGTCTCCGGTCTCCACGGCGCGCGTCATCAACGCCAAGCACCAGGCGGTGGCAATCAGCCCGCAGAGCGTTGCCGCCGATGCGTCAGCATTCTCGTCAACTCCACCGACGGAGTCCTCCGACGGTTCAGTGCACAGCTTCTCCATCGTGAACGGCAAACAAACTGGCGACTACCCCATCGCCGGGTATAGCTGGGCCATCCTGCGCCAGGACTGGAACGGCCTTGGCACCGTGGGTTCGGTTTCCGCGTCGCTCAACGCCGAAAGGCTGGTGGCGAAGTTCTTGGACTGGTGCGTCCTCACCAAGGGCGGACAGATTGTCGCCAAGAACAATGGCTATGTGGTTCTGCCTCCCTACGTCTCGGCGCTGGCTGAGGCTCAGATCGCGTCGCTGAAGTACAACGGCGCATCGCTGAGCCTGAGCTAAACGGTCCGGGTCGAAGGACAACTTCATGCCGATCGTCGTCGACGCGGACCGACCGGCACAAGGGCCCGACGTGGCCGAACGGATTCACCGTTCGGCCACGTCGGATCGTCCGTTCCGTTACACCCTCAGGGCGGTGGCCGCGCTCTTTGGGGCAGTCGTCGTTCTGTTCGCCTGGAGCATCGTCAAGACGGCCTGGCCGGCGATCCGCACGTACGGCTTCCATTTGGTCACTGGGAGTACCTGGGTCGCCGGAGGCGGTCCGTACGGCGCTCTGCCCCTGATCGTTGACACGCTGTCGACCACCTGCATCGCGCTGCTCTTCGCGATACCCGTCGGCCTGGCTACCGCGTTGTCTCTCCAGTTCATCGTCCCTCAGCGCTTGAGGGCCCCGTCGGCGTCGTTGGTCGAACTGCTCGCCGCCGTTCCCTCCGTCGTGTACGGCTTGTGGGGAATCGCGGTGATGGTTCCGTTCTTCATCAAGACTCTTGAGCCATTTCTCTCGCACGTGACCGGTGGACACTGGCCCTTTAGCGGGCCCCAACAAGGATTCAGCATTCTCCTCGCGGGAGTGGTCCTGGCCATCATGATCCTTCCGACCATCGTTGCGGTTTCGCGCGACGTACTCGCCACCGTGCCCACCGACCTCATTGAGGGGGCGTTGTCCCTCGGCGCGACGCGCAGCCAGGTGCTGCTGCGCGTGGTACTGCCGAGTGCCCGCACGGGAATCCTGGGCGCGATCGCGCTGGGAACGGGCCGGGCGCTGGGTGAGACCATCGCGGTGGCGATGGTGATCGGATCCAATGCGCAGATTCCGCACTCGCTGTTCTCCTCAGGCGCGACCCTGGCCTCGGTCATCGCGGTTGAGTTCGGCAACTCCGTGGGAACTGAAGGCGGAGCGCTCGCCGCGCTGGCCCTCATGCTCATGATCATCACGGGTGCAGTGAACTTCGGTGCTCGGGCGCTCACACGCCGGGCAGGAGCACATGCATGACGAGCATCATTGCCGACCTCCCGCCCGACCCGATTCTTGAGCGGCGCCAGCAGATCCAGTCGCTGGCGTCGCGCAGCATCGGGCGGCGGTCCCTCGTATCCAAGACCGTCCTCATCAGTCTCGTTGTCGGTCTCGTCATTGCGGTGATACCCCTAGTGACCGTGATCGCGGCGCTCATCGGCAAAGGTGCGAGGTTCATCGGTTGGCAGTTCCTCACGGGACTGCCCCATCTGCCGAGCCTGGTACACCTCAACGACGTGGGCGGCATCCGGAACGCGATCGTCGCGACGTTGGTCATCGACCTACTCGCGGGCTTGGCGGCCATCCCCGTCGGGGTCATCGTCGGTCTCTATCTCGCGAGCACTGCCTCACGGACCTCCAACGCTCTTCGCACGATCGTCGAGATGATGATCGGGATGCCGTCCATCCTCTTGGGCGTCTTCGCGTACGAATATCTCGTGACGAGAATGAAGTCATATTCAGGCTTGGCGGCGATAGTGGCCTTGTCCATACTGATGGTCCCGGTCATCGCCAAGGCGGCCGAGTTGGCGTTTCGTTCGGTGCCTACCAACCTGCGCGAGGCCGCGCTGGCCCTCGGCGCGCGCGAGTCACGCGTGGCCCGCAAGGTCGTGATTCCGACAGCGCTACCCGGCGTGATCACTGGTGTACTCCTGGCCTTCGCTCGCGCCGTCGGCGAAACGGCGCCCATACTTCTGGTCGTCGGACCGACCGTTTCGACGATCTTCAACTCCAATCCGATGCATCCGATGACGCCACTGCCGCTGCTGATCTACGGGTACTCGTTTTCTGAGTACCCTAGCCAGCGGGCCGCGGCGTGGGGGGTGGCACTGACCCTGGTGTTCATTGTCGTGGCTCTCACGACAGTGAGTCGCTTCATCTCGACCAGAATGAGAAGGGAACGACGAAGCTGATGGATTCGACCGAGATGAGAGAGGGCGTTCCGATGGTTGCCTCGACCCAGGCGGTGCTCACGAAGACGGCGATGAGCCTTAAGGACGTGGCCGTGTCGTTCAAGGGTCGTACCGCCGTGCGCGACGTGACATTCGACGTCCAGGTCAATCGGGTGACGTCGCTCATCGGACCATCGGGATCGGGCAAGACGACTCTTCTGCGCGCGCTCAACCGGCTCCACGACCTGACGAAGGGCGCTGTTGTTACGGGGGACATCACGCTCGGAGACATCAACGTCTACAAAGGGAATATCCCCCCCACGCTTCTGCGGAGTCGAATCGGCATGGTGTTCCAGCGTCCGAATCCATTCCCGACGATGTCGATCTACGACAACGTCGTCTCCGGGCTGCGCTTCAACGGCATCAAGAAGAAGTCGCTGCTCGATGACGCCGCCGAGTCGGCCTTGATCGCGGCGAACCTGTGGGACAGCGTCACCACGAGGATGAAGGCGCACGCCGTCACGCTCTCGGGTGGCGAGCAGCAACGCCTGTGCATCGCGCGCGCTCTAGCCGTCGAGCCCGAGATCCTCCTCATGGACGAGCCGACGTCCTCGCTCGATCCGATCTCGACCCAGGCGATTGAATCGCTGATGGGCGAGTTGAAGAACCGCGTGACGATCATGATCGTCACGCACAACATGCAACAGGCGCTGCGGGTCTCGGACGACTGTGCGTTCCTACTCATGGGTTCGGATCGCGCCGGCGAGCTGATCGAATTCGGTTCGACCCAGAAGATCTTCCACGACCCCGCTGACCCGCGCACCCTCGACTACATCCAGGGCCGCTTCGGCTGAGCGCCGCCGCGTCGCGCTCGTGGCAGACTGACCGCGGCGCGACGAGGGAGACAGGGTGGATCAGGAGTTGTGGCGAGCGTCCACGGTGACGCTCACCTCCTTGATTCGCGATCGCTATGTGTGCTGACGCCCATCGACCCGCGGACGTGACCCTTCGGGTTCGCCCCATGGAGCGCGGCGACGTCGCGGCGGCCGCCCGCCTCGTCGCGGCCGGAACGCTCGCGACGGGCGCCGAGAACGTCGACCGCGAGGACGTGTACTGGTCCGCCGTGCTCGAGACGCGCGCCCGGCGCGGCGAGGTCCTGGTCGCCGAAGCCGCGGGTGAGGTGGTCGGCGTGACTCAGGTTCTCATCTTCCAGCACTTCCAGCACACCGGCGGGTGGTGCGCGGAGCTCGAGAGCGTCCACGTGCGTGATGACTTTCGCAGTCGCGGTGTCGGATCGGCGCTGTTGGCCGCGGCCGAGTCGGTGGCGCGCGAGCGAGGCTGCTACCGGATGCAGCTGACCAGCCGCAATGTGCGAACCGACGCGCACCGCTTCTACGTCGCCAACGGCTACGACCAGAACAGCCAGGGATTCAAGAAGCTGCTAGTCGAGTAATACCTCGCGCAGGCCCCCGTCGTCGACGTCGAAGACGAACCCACGGATGTCGGTGTTGTCCACGAACGGCGAGGCGGACAGCGTGCGCAACGTGGCGCGGACGTCGGCGTCGACGTCGCGAAAGGCGCCGAGTCGAAAGGGCGGGCGCTGGCCAATCGTGGCCTCGAGCTCGGCCGCCAGGTCCTCCTCCTCGAAGCCCTCGAGACCGCACCGGGTGTGGTGGATCACCATGACGGAGCGCGTGGAGAGCAGACGCTGGCTCAAGAGAAGCGACCGGATCGCGTCGTCGCTCGCCAGTCCGCCGGCGTTACGGATGACGTGCACCTCTCCGAGGTCCAGGCCCAACGCCCCGAACAGGTCGAGGCGCGAGTCCATGCAGGTGAGCACGGCGAGGTGACGGCGCGGCGACGTGGCCAGAACCCGGTGGCCGTGTCCTTCAACGTAGGCGCGGTTGTTGGCCACCAAGTCGTCGATCTCGTTCACCAAGTCATCCTAGGAAATGGGACCTGAGTCCCGGTGGTCCGCGCCGCGGTGTTCGCTACGCTCGCGAACGGAGGTGGGTATGGACCACATGGACGTCATTCGAGAAGAGTTGCGAGAGCCGTCGGTGGAGTTGCGTCGCATGATCCCCGACGTGATGCGCGGTCACGCCGACATGTCCAGCGCAGCGACGGCGCCCGGTGAGCTGTCGGGCATGGTGAAGGAACTCATCGCGGTGGCGATCTCGGTGACTCGAGAGTGCGACGGCTGCATCGTCGCGCACACGCGCGGCGCGCTGCGCACCGGGGCGACCCGCCAGCAGCTGGCCGAAGCGCTCGGCGTCGCGATATCGATGAACGGTGGCCCCGGGACGGTCTGGGCTCCGCGCGCGCTACGCGCCTACGACGAAGCAGTGGCGGCGCGCCAGTCGACCTGACGCGAGGCTAGGAGAAACTGTACGGAAGTGACTTGATGCCGTTGATGAAGCTCGACAGGAGTTGGGCAGGCTCGGCGGTGGCGCGGATGGACGGCGAGCGCGCGAGGAGCTGACGCCACAACACGCCGATCTCGCGACGCGCCAAGTGGGCGCCCAGGCAAAAATGAGGGCCTGGCGCACCGAAACCGTAGTGGTCGTTGGGGCTGCGACCCACGTCGAAGACGAACGGGTCGGCGAAGACGTCCTCGTCACGATTGGCCGAGCAGTAATAGAGGAGTACCTTGTCGCCGGCCTCGAGATCGACGCCCGAGAGGGTGTAGTTCGTCGCCAAAGTGCGGCGCATCCAGGTAACCGGTGACGCCCACCGGACAATCTCTTCGACCGCGGTGGCGGCGAGTGAGTCAAAATCGGCGACCAGGCGTGACTGTTGATCCGGGTGTTCGGTGAGCGCCCAGAGCGTGTGGGCGAGCGCGGTCCGGGTGGTCTCGTTGCCGGCGACGACCAACAGAACGAAGAAGGACGCGAGCTCCTGGTGCGTCAGGCGCTCCGACTCAATCTCGGCGTTGACGAGGGCGCTCGTGATGTCCTCGCCCGGACTCGCTCGCCGTTGCGCGCCTAGCTCGTCCATGAGACCCGAAAGGGTGACGCCGGCGTCGAGGACGGCGAGGACCGAGTCCTGTCCCTCGGGCACGAGATCGGGATCTCCCATGGAGAGGATCACGTTGGAGCAGCGAAGGACCGTGGCGAACTCGCTCGGGGGAACGCCCATCATCTCGCAGACAATCTGCAGGGGTAGCGGCGCCGCGAGGTCGGTGACGAAGTCGCCGGACCCGCTGGACATCGCCTTCGTGATGAGCTCGTCGGCGACCCGCTCGACCGCATCCTCGATGGCGCGCAGGTTGCGCGCGCTGAACGCCGCCGAGACGATTCGTCGGAGCCGTGCGTGCTTGGGATTGTCGGTCGAGATCATTCCGGAGAAGTACTCGACCATCTCGGGGGGCAGGTCCAGGATCGACACGGTGCCGGGACCGGAGAGGAAGATCTCCGGGTGGCGCGACGCGGTGGCGATGTCGCGGTGGCGCGTCAGTGCGTAGTACCCGCGCCCCTTGGGAAAGTCCACCGAGGTCCCCTCAATCACGGGATCCTCGAAGAAGGCGATCGGTCGCCCACGGCGAAGGGCCGCGAAGCCGGCCTCTCGATCGGCGTAGGGGCGGCGCCAGAAATCGAGGTCCGTGAGGTCGACGTCGTCGGCGCTCCAGGCCGTCACGGGCTCCACGGCCACGACACTACTGAGCGCCGCCGTCACAGTCGCGCCCGCGCGCGGCAGACTAGAGGGGTGTCTGAGATCTCCGACGGGGAACGTTCGCAACGCCTCGCGGCCCTGACCGCCCTGATCGACCTAATGCGTCCGGCCGTCCAGTCCGACGGCGGCGACCTGGTCCTGGTGCGCGCCGACGTGGAGACCGGGGTGGTCGAGGTTCAGCTGCAGGGGGCGTGTTCGAGTTGCGCGATCTCCTCGAGCACGTTGCAGGGTGGGGTGGAGCGGATCCTCACCGACCGCCTGGACTGGGTGACCGAAGTCCTCGGCGGGGTCGACGACTCCCTGGACCCCGAGGACTCCATGGCCATGGGTTCCGGCGGCTACGTCCCGAGGTACCGCGAGCTGTAAGCCACATTTGATGTCCGAATCGATTCGCCGTACGGTATTATTTAGTTAGGTGAACTAATGGATACCTCAGTCGACCACGAAACTGCCGCGCGCTTACGTCGCGCGGTGACACGGCTCAATCGGCGCCTTCGTGCCTCAGCCCTTGGCGGCATCTCACCAGCCCAGGCCTCGATGCTGG
Organism: Acidimicrobiales bacterium; assembly: GCA_035534335.1. Lineage (GTDB taxonomy): Bacteria > Actinomycetota > Acidimicrobiia > Acidimicrobiales > RAAP-2 > RAAP-2. The sequence goes on from DATLSF010000023.1 coordinate 74,809, forward strand.
CGTCGATCGAAAACCTGGACGGTCCGACGTTGGGCGAACTCGCCACGGCCGAGCAGATCCAACCTCCCTCGGTGACGCGCATTGTCCAGGCCATGGAGGAAGCGGGCTACGTCGAGTGTTCGACCGACCCCGATGATCGACGCAGCACTCGAGTGCGCATCACCGCGTCGGGGCGTCGTGAACTCTCCACCATTCGCCACCGCAAGACCGAGTTCCTCGAGCGAACGCTGCTCACTCTCTCGGACGCCGAGCGCCGCAAGGCAATCGAGCTCGTCACCATGCTCGAGCGCTTCGTGGACGAGCCGTGAGCGCCGCGCGCCGGTTTTCGTCGCGAACCTTCGCGGCGCTGAGCGTCCGCAACTTCCGGCTCTACTTCGTCGGCCAGCTCATCTCGGTATCGGGAACGTGGATGCAGTCAGTGGCCCAGGGGTGGCTGATCCTTCAGTTGACGGGATCCTCGGTCGAGTTGGGCGTGGCCATCGCCCTGCAGTACGTGCCCATGCTGCTCTTCGGGTCGTACGGGGGTCTCATTGCCGACCGCCACGAGAAGCGGCGCATCCTGTACATCACACAGTCCTGCGCGGGAGTGTTGGCCCTCGTCCTTGGGCTGCTCGTCACGACCGGTCACGTCACGGTCACGAGGGTGTGGATCCTCGCCGCGTTGCTAGGTGTGGTGAACCTCTTCGACGTCCCGGCGCGCCAGGCGTTCGTCCAAGAGATGGTCGGTCGTGACCTCATCACCAACGCGGTCAGCCTGAACAGCGTCCTCATGAACTCGGGCCGGGTCATTGGGCCGAGCATCGCCGCCGGCTTCATCGCGCTCGCGGGCACGGCGGTGTGCTTCTACGCCAACGCTGCCTCGTACGTCGGTGTTCTGGTGGCGCTGCTCATGATGCGCGGGAGCGAGTTCCTCCCCATGGCCACGGTGCAGCGACAACGAGGACAGCTGCGCCAGGGCCTTCGCTACGTGATGGCCAATCCCGAACTGCGCAACGTGATTGCGGCGATCGCCGTCGTAGGGACTTTCGCCTTCAACTTCACGGTGACCCTGCCGTTGCTGTCGCGAACGACCTTTCACGAGGTCACCGCCACGCACTACGGAATCCTCATGGGCGCGATGGGCGTCGGTGCCGTGACGGGCGGACTGTTCGTTGCCCACCGTTCGCGGCCCACCCTGACCTTGCTCATGTCGCTGGCCCTGGGCTTTGGCGCTTTCATGGCCAGCGTCGCGCTCGCGCCCAGCATCATCTGGGCCGAGATCCTGCTGGTGCCCACCGGCGCGTTCTCGGTGGCCTTCATGGCGACGGCCAACGCGACCCTTCAACTGAACTCGAGCCAGGAGCAGCGCGGACGCGTCATGAGTCTGTACGCGATGGCCTTCCTCGGGACCACCCCCATCGGCGCCCCGCTCATGGGACTCATCATCGGGGCGAGCAATCCCCGAATCGGCCTGTTGGTGGGCGCGGCCCTCACCGTCGCGACCGGAGCGGCACTCGCGCTGACGTGGGCCCGTGCGCGGTCGGCCGTGGCCGCACCGACACCAAGTCACGCCTGAGCTAAGGGCCGACCGACCAACACCACATCCCCAAATCGAGCCCGCTGCTCGGTAACTATGAGGTCTAGATAATTCCAAGGCTCTCTGATAGGTTGCCATTCAACCTGGCCGGAGTGGCTGGGATCGACCGGGGGGTTTTGACATGTCTGATTCGGGCACCGTGGGGAGCATGAGCGAGGGTCATTCGGACCAACAGGACCTCGCCACCTTCGGCTACAAGCAGGAGTTGCACCGCACACTCGGCTCGTTCAGTTCCTTTGCGGCGGCGTTCAGCTATATCTCACCGTCGACGGGCATCTTCACCCTCTTCTTCCTGGGTCTCGCGACCGTTGGCGGCGCCTTCATCTGGTCATGGCCGATCGTGGCGCTCGGTCAGTTCATCGTTGCGCTCAATTTTGCCGAGGTTTCGAGTCACTACCCGGTGGCCGGCTCGGTTTTCCAGTGGACCAAGTACCTGGCGGGACGACAGTACGCCTGGTTCACGGGATGGATCTACATCTTCGCGGGAATCCTCACGGTGACCGCAGTCGTGGTCACAATTCCACTCGCGGTCCTGCCGATCCTGTACAACATGGGCTGGCACCTCGACGTCACTTCGTTGCATGACCAGATTTGGGTGGCGGTAGTCGTTCTGGTCCTCATCACCTTCCTCAACATCTTCAGCGTCAAGCTCGTCGCCATCGTCAATAACACGGGGGTCTTCTTCGAGATTGTGGGCATGGTCATCTTTGCCATTGTGATGTTGATCATGCACCGGCACCAACACCTTTCGGCTCTGACCAACGGTGGCGGTACGCATATCAATCTTTCGTCGTTCACGCTCGCCATGTTCATGAGCCTCTTCGTGATCTATGGATTCGACACGGCATCCACGCTCGCCGAAGAGACCCACGACCCGCGGCGCAGGGCTCCACAAGCCGTCCTCATGTCCGTTGGGGGAGCCTTCGTTATCGGGGGGATCTTCCTCGTCGCGATGATCTTGGCCATCCCCAATCTGCGGACGGCCGTGAAAGGTGCCTTTGGGCCAGTTCAGATCATCGAGGCGAACTTCAACACTTTCTGGTCCACCATCTATCTGCTGGTCGTAACGGCGGCAATCTTCGTGTGTTGCATGTGCATCATGGCCGCAACGGTTCGCCTGTGCTTTGGCATGGCGCGGGACAATCGTCTGCCGGCCTCCCGCACGCTGAGCAAGGTGCACCCCACCCTGCACACGCCCATCGCTGCCTGTATCACCGTCGCAGTCATCGCGGCGATCCCGATGTTGAAGTACGCGGGTGCCGGCACCGTCGCAGTTGCGGCCACCGCGATGATCTACCTGTCATATTTCCTTGGGAACGCAGCGATCCTGTGGGCGCGAGCCCACGGTTGGCCAAAGGTCAAGGCTCCATTCTCGTTGGGCAAATGGGGCCTGCTGATCAACATCCTGGCGCTGATATACGGGGGACTGGCGTTGGTCGACTTTGCGTGGCCGCGTGAGTCATTCCTGGTCGGCAATCCCACGCCAAATCAGTCGGGCGGGCTCTTGAGCCTGGGTGTTGGCTGGCTCAACAAGATTCCAATCCTCTACACGGTTCTCGGGTTCATCCTCGTCATTGGGATTATCTATTACGCGGTGGCTCAGCGAAACAAGCCTCTCCCGGTGATGCCGCCTCCCGAAGTTGGAGAGTTCGTTATCCCACCCGAATCGATGCCGCCCGACGAGGTGATGAGCTAAGTCGAGATTGCGACCTCTCGCCGCTCAGCGCGGCGGGAGGTCGAAGCTCCATACGACCGTTCGAGCACGGTCGCCGCGCAGGACGTCGCGCGCGCTCTCGACGGGTACGCCCTCAGAGTCAAAGGCCACGCGATTCACCGCCAGCAACGGCCGACCTCGCGGCACGTCGAGGAGTCGCGAAAGTCGCGCGTCGGCGCGCACCGGTTCAATCGACTCCACCGCGCGCAAGGGTCGTGCGCCAAACTGCTCGTCGAGCACATCGTAGAGCGAGCCCAGGAGTGGACCATCGAGCAGCGCCGCGAATCGATCGGCGGGGAAACACGAGTGCTCCACGAGGACCGGTACGTCGTCGACGAGCCGGACACGATCCACGACGATCACGTCAGAGTCAGCGTCCAGTTGGAGTGATTGGCTGGTGGCGGCGTCGGCTCGCTCACGTTCGGCGCGTAACACGGTGGCGCCGGCGACCCGGCCGTGGCGGCGGGTCTGGGCGGTGAACCCGGCGAAGGTCGTCAGGTCGTAGTCGATGATGGGGTCGGCCACGAACGTCCCGCCGTTGCGACCGGTGCGCCGGCGGATAAGGCGACGGCGTTGGAGGTCAGCGAGCGCTTGACGCACCGTCAGACGGTTGACGCCGAACTCGTTGGCGAGCTCGCGCTCCGGCTGCAGTTGGTCGCCCGGTTGGAGCCGACCGTCGGCAATCGCGGCCGCAACCGAGTCGGCGATTTGGGTGTGCAGAAGTCCTTTGGACCTCGTGACCTTGGTGGCCCAGGTCGGGGTCTTCGCCATGCGCACCTCCCGTCGCGGCGCTCACTCTGCAGCGCCTTATGGTATAGATACTTTAGCGTTTGTCGGCCCGGGGGTGACAGTGATCGATCGTGCACGGGCCGTGGTCGTCGGCGGTGGCATCGGGGGATGCTCGGTCGCGTACTGGCTGGCGCGGCTGGGCTGGAACGACGTCGTGGTCGTCGAACGCTCCGAGCTCACTAGCGGGTCAACCTTCCACTCAGCCGGCCTCGTGGGCCAGCTGCGTGGTTCGCTCTCGCTCACTCAGATGATGATGACCTCGGTCGACCTCTACCGGACCCTCGGCGCCGAGGTCGACTTGGAGACCGGCTGGCGCGAGGTCGGTTCCTTGCGCCTGGCGTCGTCGCGCGAGCACTTTGAGGAGCTGCAGCGCCAGGCCGCGTGGGCCGAGACGTTCGGTTTGCCGATGCACCTGGTCACCGCGGACGAGGCCCGCGACATGTTTCCGCCGATGAGCACCGAGGGCGTCCTCGGCGCGGCGTTCCTGCCCTCCGACGGATACGTCGATCCGAGCCAGTTGACGCTGGCCTTGGCCCAGGGGGCTCGCCAGCGCGGCGCGACCATCCTCACCGGCACGCGCATTACCGGCGTGCGCGTCGTCGACAACCGTGTGCGCGGCGTCGAGACCGATCGTGGCGACATCGAGTGCGAGGTCGTGGTCAACGCCGGAGGCATCTACGCCCACGAGATTGGTCTCTTGGCGGGCGTGCACGTGCCCCTGGTGGCGATGGCCCACCAGTACGCGATCACCAAGCCGGAGGGACTGGGTCGCGACATGCCCACCCTGCGTGACCCCGCGCGTCTCGTGTACTTCCGCGGCGAGAGCGGCGGACTCGTGGCCGGCGGCTACGAGCGCAACCCGTCGGTGTGGGCCCTTGACGGAATTCCCTCGGACTTCAACTCGCGACTGCTCGAGCCCGACTGGGATCGCTTCAGCGCGCTGTTTGAAGCGGCGATGACCCGCGTGCCGGGCCTCGAGAACTCTGAGATCGTGACCCTGGTCAACGGGCCCGAAGCGTTCACCCCCGACGGCGAGTTCATCCTGGGTGAGAGCGCGGTGCGGGGTTTCTGGGTGGCGGCGGGCTTCTGCGCCCACGGCATTGCCGGCTCCGGCGGCATGGGCAAGATCGTCGCGGAGTGGATCATCGAGGGCCAACCGGGTCTCGACGCCTGGGCTCTGGACTCGCGGCGCTTCGGGCCTCAATACCGCGACCGTGGCTACACCTTGGAGCGCACCCGCGAGATCTACGCCACCTACTACGACGTCAAGTACCCGGGTCACGAGCGCCAGTCGGGACGGCCGCTGCGCGTCTCGGCGCTCTACGCGCGCCACCAGCGCCTCGACGCGTCCTTCGGTGAGAAGTCTGGATGGGAGCGCGTCAACTGGTACGAGAGCAACGCGCGCGAGGGCGACGAGGCGTTACGACCCGCCGGGTGGGCGGGCCAACTGTGGTCAGCGGCCATCGGGGCCGAGCACCGCGCGTGCCGCGAGACAGCCGCCCTGTTCGACGAGAGTTCCTTCGCCAAACTGGACGTCGTCGGCGCGGGCGCGGCGCAGTTCCTCGAGGGTCTCTGCGCCAATGCCGTGGCGCGCCACGTGGGCGCCGTCACCTACACCCAACTGCTGAACCCGCGCGGCGGCATCGAGTGCGACCTGACGGTGACGCGTCTAGGAGAGGAACGCTTTCGCCTCGTGACCGGCACGGCCTTCGCCAACCACGACGCCGCGTGGGTGCGCAGCCACTTGCCCGAGGTCGGTGGCGTGCGCGTCGAGGACGTCACCTCCCAGTACGCGTGCCTGGGGCTGTGGGGTCCACGCGCGCGCGACATACTCGCACCGCTCACGAGCGCGGATCTGTCCCGCGACGCCTTCAAGTACATGAACGCACGCGAGATCAACCTCGGGCCCGTGCCGTGCCTGGCCGTGCGCGTCACGTACGTGGGCGAGCTCGGTTGGGAGCTCTACTGCCCGAGCGAGTACGCGGTGCGGCTCTGGGACCTCCTGCTCGAGGCCGGCGGGCCGCACAAAATTCGCCCCGGCGGGTATCGCGCCATCGAGTCACTGCGGCTTGAGAAGGGCTACCGGGTTTGGGGCAGCGACATCACCACGACGGATACGCCGTTGGAGGCCGGACTCGGCTTCGCCGTCAAGATGTCCAAGGGTGAGTTCATCGGTCGTGACGCGCTGGTCGCCGCGGGCGAGCCGACGCGACGCCTGGCTTGCCTGGTGCTCGACGACGATCGGGCGGTGGCGCTGGGCAGCGAGCCGGTGCGCTCGGAGGGTCGGCCGATCGGACGCGTGACCAGCGCCGGTTACGGCTACAGCGTCGCGCGATCGATCGCCTACGCCTACCTGCCCGTCGACCTCGCGACGCCGGGCACCCGGCTGAGCGTCGGGATCTTCGCCGACGACGTGGGTGCCGAGGTCGTCGCCGAGCCGCTCTTCGACCCGACCAACGAGCGCGTGCGGTCCTAGAGGTCCCTGACCGTGGCGGCCGCGGCCAGCAACTCGTCCACGTCGCTCATCGTCGCTAGCTCTTCGAGGCGTGCCGCGTGGTCGCGAGCGTACTGGGCGAAGTCGACCTCCAGCTCTGAGATGGCGAGTTGCAGCACGCCCCACATCGCTTCGCGCAGCTCCGAGACCATCTTCATTAGGTGCAGGGCGGCGACGAGATTGTCGTCGGCGCTTCCGGCGTAGTGGACCAACAGAGCTCGTTCTGCCGCGGGGGAGAAGTTGTTGTTGACGGCCACGTTGCCCAAGTCGAAGAAGGGATCGGTCATCCCCGCGTACTCCCAGTCGACGATGCGCACCGAACCGTCGAACAGGAAATTGGCGTTGAGCAGGTCGTTGTGGCCAAGCACGGAGGGGTGAAACGGTCTCGCCGCCTCCACGCGATCGACCAGGTCCAACGCCGCGTCAAGGTCGAAGGGGGCCGTGACGCCGCGCGAGGCGGCCTCGTCGCGGTAGACGCGCACGACCCGGTACGGGTCGAAGACCGCGCTCACGGGTCCGAGTGAATGCACCTTTTTGAGCGCGGTGACGAAGTGGCCCAGCATGGGCTCGTCGGCCAGTTCCTCGGTCGCGATGGGCCGCGCCACGATGAAGCGGGTCACGAGGCAGTTGGTGGGCTCGTCGAAAACGATCACTTCAGGTCCGACGCCCACCCCCGCGGCGAGGCGACCCGTTTCGACTTCCGCCAAGCGGCTTATGCCGAGCAGACCGGTGTCCTTGCCGGGAATCCGTACCACGATCTGTTCATCGCCCAGTTCAACCAAGTAGTTGGCGTTGGTGATGCCGTTGGTCAACTCGGTCACCCGCGTCGTCCGGCCGGGCCAGAGTCGATTGGTCAACTCCTCCAGGACGCCCGGCATCTCTCGACACTACTGAGGCGGGTGGGACGCCCTCGGCTCGTTATGTGGCGGGAGAGGGTTCCTTCGGAAGCCCCAGGGCGCGTTCGCCAACGATGTTGCGTTGGATCTCCGCGGTGCCGCCCCAGATCGTCTCGGAGCGAGAGAAGAAGAAGGACGACTGCATCTCCGAGACTGGGTAGTTGGCGCCCCCGCGCCCGCGACCGGAGACTGCCTCGGCGTTCGGGTCTTGGCCGGTCAGGACCTGAGCCTCCATGCCGAGTACGTCCATCGCGAGCTCCATTTCGGCACGGTGCGCCTCGGACCAGAACATCTTGTTGCACGCGCCGAGCAGCGCGGCGTGGTGGGTGCCGTTGAGCGCGTCAGTCAGCGTGCGGAAGCCGTTGATCTCCATGATCTTCCAGTTCTGCCACGAGCGCACCAGTGCGTCACGCGTGCGCCGATCGGCGGTGGTACCTCGCCGTTGCGCGACGCGCACGATCGAGTCCCACTCCTTGACGAACCGGCGATACCCGGTGGTCGCCGAGGACCCACGCTCGAAGCCCAGAGTGGTCATGGCGACCTTCCAGCCGTTGTTGACGCCACCCACCACGTTGTCCTTGGGACAACGCACGTCGGTGAAGAAGACCTCATTGAATTCCGAGGAGCCGTCGACTTGGGTGATCGGGCGCACCTCGACGCCGGACTGGCGCATCGGCACCAGCAGGAAACTGATGCCGGCGTGCTTCTTGGCCGACGGGTCGGTTCGCGCGAGCAAGAAGATGTAGTCGGCGTACTGGGCCTGGGTCGTCCACACCTTCTGCCCGTTGACCACCCACTCGTCGCCGTCGAGCTGGGCACTCGTGGACAGACCGGCCAGGTCCGAGCCCGCGTTGGGCTCCGAGAACCCCTGACACCACGAGATCGTGCCCTGAAGGATGCCCGGGATGAACTCCTTCTTCTGCTCCTCGGTTCCCCACTGCAGGATCGTCGGGCCGACCAATGTGTCGCCGAAGAAGTCCGCGCGCATCGGCGCGCCCGCCCGGGCGAACTCCTCATGCACGACGACCTGGTCCAGCAGGCTGAGCCCTCGCCCGCCATACTCGGTGGGCCAGCCGGCGCAGATCCACCCGCCCTCAAAGAGCGTTGAGGTCCAGGTTCGGTTGAACTCGCGACGGTCCTCGTCACTCAGGGTGACTCCTGGGGTGGACCACCCGTCGGGCAGGTGCTCTTCGAGCCAGCCGCGAACCACCTTGCGGAAATCTTCGGCCTCGGGAGGGTAGGTCAGGTCCATGGAGGACAGCGTATCCAGGGTGCGACCGGCCTTTCCTGGCTTGTGCCCCTCACCGCGCGTGGGGGAGAATGGTTGACCCCACGATCGGAAGTTGCGTGTCCCGCTCCCTGCGCCAGACCATTGACGAGACGCGGACCTCGTGGGCTCGATCCCGCGAGATTCAACTGCCCGCACGCCGCGAGGCGCGCGCCCCGGCGCCCCATGGTCGTCGCGTGGCGTTCCTCATCTACCGCGGGAACCCTCGCTGCGGTGGCCAGGGGGTCTACACGCGCCACCTCACGCGGGAGCTGGTCGCCCTCGGACATCAGGTCGAGGTCTTCTCCGGGCCGCCGTGGCCGGAGCTTGACGAGGGCGTTGGCTTCACCCCGGTGCGCGGTCTGGACCTGTACCGGGACCCGGACCCCTTCCGCATTCCCGCGCGCCGCGAGTTCACGTCGTTCGCCGACGTGACTGAGTTCGCGGTCATGCTCACGGGAGGTTTCGGTGAGCCGCTGGCCTTCTCTCGTCGGATCCGTCCGATCTTGCGCGCTCGCCGCGCCGACTTTGACATCATCCACGACAACCAGTGTCTGGGCACGGGCATCGCCGGTCTGCTCCGCGACGGCTGGGCCCTGCTCGAGACGCTGCACCACCCGATCACGGTTGACCGGTCGATCGCGCTGGATCACGCGACCACGCCCTGGCGGCGCTACGCGACGCGACGCTGGTTCGGCTTCCTGCGCATGCAGGTGCGCGTGGTGCGGCGCCTGCCCGCGGTGCTCACCGTGTCGCACAACTCCAAGGCGGACATCCACGCCCAGATGGGCGTGGCCCTCGACCGCCTGACGGTGGTGCCCGTGGGGGTCGACCACACCGTCTTTCGTCCCTACGACGACGTCGTCCAGCGCCCGGGGCGCCTGATGGTCACCTCCAGCAGCGACGTTCCGATGAAGGGACTGGTGCCGTTGCTCGAGGCGGTCGCCAAGCTCCGCGCGGAGCGAGAGATCGAACTCACGGTGATCGGCCGACCCCAGCGCGCGGGGCGGGTGGCTCGGGCCATCAAGCGCCTGGGGCTCGAGGACATCGTCACCACGATCTCGGGCGTGAGCGATGAGGAACTGGCGCGCCTCTACGGCGAGGCCCAGGTCGCGATCGTGCCGAGCCTCTACGAGGGGTTCTCCCTGCCGGCCATCGAGGCCATGGCCTGCGCGGTGCCGGTGGTGGCGACGACCGGTGGCGCGCTGCCCGAGGTCGTCGGCGTCAGCGGCGAGACCGGACTTTTGGTCGAGCCCAACGACCCTGGCGCGCTGGCCGCCGCCATCACCCGGCTGCTCGACGACGAAGAGTTGCGTCGGCGGCTCGGGGCCAACGGCCGCCAGCGCGTTCAGCAGCGTTTCACGTGGGAGGTGACGGCGCGCGGCACCGCCGCCTGCTATGACGCCATCTTGACCGGCGCACCGCTGCCAGACGCCATGCACTTCGACTGATGCTGACGGCGAACTACGAACGTCTCGGCCTCCGCGTCGGCGACACCGTGCTCGACCTGGGGTGCGGCTTCGGCCGGCACGCCTTCGAGGCCGCGCGCCGCGGCGCCCACGTCGTGGCCTTGGACGCTGGTCGCGACGAGGTCGAGGGAGTGGTGGCGACCTTCGTCGCCATGGCCCAGGCGGGCGAGCTGACGAACGTCGCCACGCGCGCGGCGGCCGTCCAGGGCGACGCGCTGCACCTGCCCTTCGGTGACGCCACCTTCGACTGCGTCATTGCCTCGGAGGTCCTCGAGCACATCCCTGACGACGTCGCCGCGATGTCCGAACTGGCCCGCGTGCTGCGTCCCGGGGGCACGATGGCAGTGACGGTGCCGCGCGGGGTTCCCGAGGCGGTCAACTGGGCCCTGTCGGACGCGTACCACGAGGTGCCCGGCGGCCACGTTCGCGTCTACCGGCGACGCGTGCTCGAAGGACGCCTGCGCTCGGTCGGGCTGAGCGTGGCCGGGCACCACTTCGCCCACGGTCTGCACAGTCCCTACTGGTGGCTCAAGTGCCTCGTCGGCACGACCAACGACTCCAACCCCCTGGTGCGCGCGTACCACCGGCTGCTGGTCTGGGACATCGTCAAGGCGCCGCGGCTCACGCGCACGCTAGAGCGCGTCACGTCGCCACTCTTCGGCAAGTCGCTCGTCGTCTACCTGACCAAGCCGGCCACGTGAGCGCGCTGACCCGCCAGCTCGGCGGCGTGCCCGGGGTGCTGAGCGCCGAGGAGGTGGGCGTCACCGCCACGTACCTCGCGGACCTGCAACGCCCGAGCGGGCTGATCCCGTGGTTCGAGGGCGGACACTGCGACCCGTGGAACCAGGTCGAGGCCGCCATGGCCCTGACGGTGACTGGCCACGTGGACGCCGCGCGGGCGGGCTACCGGTGGCTGGCCGGAAACCAGTTGGGTGACGGCAGCTGGTTCAACTACTACCTCGGCGACCGCGTGCGTGACCCGCGCCTGGACACCAACGTCTGCGCGTACGTGGCCGCCGGCGTCTACCACTTCGCGGTCGCGACCGGTGAGACGGACCTCGCGGTGGAGCTATGGCCCGTGGTCGAGCGCGCCGTCGAGTTCGTGCTGGGCTGGCAGCTCAGCGACGGCACGATCCGATGGTCGCTCGACGCCCAGGGTCGCCCGGAGTCGTACGCGTTGCTCACCGGATCGTCATCGATCCTGCACTCGTTGCGCTGCGCCGTGGCCCTCGCAGAACTCCTGGACCACGCGCGACCGGCCTGGGAGTTGGCCGCGGGCCGACTGGGGCACGCGGTGGCCCACCACCCGGGGGCGTTCGCGCCGAAGAACGAGTTCGCGATGGACTGGTACTACCCGATCTTCTCGGGCGCCTTGGTGGGCGAGTCCGCCACACGGCGCCTGGACGCCGGGTGGGAGCGTCACGTGATGGACGACTACGGGGTGCGGTGCGTCTCGACCAGTGACTGGGTCACTGCGGCCGAGACCGCCGAATGCGTCCTCACGCTGGACGCGATGGGCCTGACCACGCGCGCCCTTGACCTGTTCGCGCTGACGCGCCGCCACCGCTGCGCCGACGGCGCCTACCTCACCGGTATCGCGTACCCCGGGGGCCAGACCTTCCCGCAGGGCGAACGGACCTCCTACACCGCGGCGGCCGTTCTCCTGGCCGCCGACGCCCTCACCTCGTCCTCGCCGGCCGCGGGTCTCTTTCGTCCGGACGAGTTGGCGCGCCCGTTGGACCTACCCGAACCAGGTTGTCCGTTGGGACCGTCAGTCGCGCCGTAGGACGCGCAGTGAGCCACACGACGCGACGTCGCTGAACCCGGACGCCAGGGCCGCGAGGTAGATCTCATACGGTGGGCGGCCCCCGTCGCGCGGGTCCGCGAAGACGTCGTGAATCATGAGGACGCCGCCGCGCGTCACCTTCGGGGTCCAGTTCAGGTAGTCGGCTTCGGCGACATCGGCGCCGTGCCCACCGTCGATGAACAGTAAGTCGAGGGGTTCGGAGAAGTGCGCGGCGGCGACCTCAGAGTCGCCAACCAGACCGACCACGCTGTGCTCGAGCCGCGCGTCGGCGATGGTTCTCTGCCAGGCCCCCAGGGTGTTGAGTCGACCGTCGGCGGGATCGACGAGGGTCGGGTCGAAGTGCTCCCACCCCTCCTGGTTCTCCTCACTGCCGTGGTGGTGATCGAGCGAGTAGAGGACCGCCGCGCACTCCTCCGCCGCCGCGCCCAGGTACACCGCGGACTTGCCGCACCACGCCCCGACCTCTAACCACGTGGCGCCGGGCCGACGGCGTCCCTGTTCGAGGGCGTGGGCGGTGAGCGCGAGTCCCTCCTCGCGGGGCATGAAACCTTTCACGCCGTCGGCGAAGGCCAGCAACTCCTCGCGCCGGCTCACGTGGTGATGACCTGGACCACGGTGTAGATCCCGAGACCGGCGAAGATCAATCCGCCGGTCATCCGGATGGCCTTGAGTGGCACCACGCGCTGGAGCATCTGTCCTCCGTAGGCACCGACGAAGGAGATGACGATCATGGCGAGCGATGACGCGATGAAGACCTCCAGCGGCTGGTGGGTCCTGGCCGAGAAGTTGGCCGCCTGAATCTGGGTGAGGTCGCCGAACTCGGCGACGAAGATCACGGTGAACGCGGTCACGATCTCACGCCAGCGCGTTCCCGCTCGTTCCGCGCCGCCCTCGCGCCGACCCTCGGCTTCGACGGACTTTTCCGAGACGAATAGGAGGTAGGCGGCGCCCCCTAGGAAGAGCGCAGCCACGACGGAGTCCTTGACGCGCACTGGGAGGAGGGTGAGCAGCCCCCCGGCGACGACCGCGAGGCCCATCTGGACGACGAACGCGCTCGACGCGCCCAGCACGATGGAGCCCGGGCGCGCGCGGGTGCTCATCACGATCGTGGCGATCATGGTCTTGTCGGGCAGTTCGAGCAGGAACATGAGGGCGAAGATGCCCACGAATGTCCCGAGGTTCATGAAGTCAAACTAGAACTGCGGACGAATGGCGGTGGTGAAGGCCAAGCCCACGTGCATACGCTCGATCGCCTGCTCCATGAGGCGCCGTTGCAGTTCCAGGGGGTGCGCGCGGTGGAAGGCCTCGGCCTCGACGGCGAACGCGTCGTCAGTGATGTACGTCGCCAATCCGAGCAGCAGACGAGGGATCAGATAGGTCGGAAAGCTCTTCAGCGCGTCGTCCCATCGCCCGGTCACGTAGCGCCACACCTCGGGGCCGCAGACCCGAAGTCGCGACAGCGTGGCCAACACGAGGGGCGCGTCCTGGCTGCGCACCTCAGTGAAACACATCGACGCAAGATCGAGCGCGAGGGCCGGAACGTCGAACCCCGCGAGCGCGTGAAGATAGCGCTGTTCGGATTGGGGAGTGCGCGCGTTGCGGTAGCGCTCGCGCATGACCTGGTAGTCGCTCTCCTCGCCGCTCTCGGCGACGACGCGCAGAATTGCGTTTCCGAGGTCGCCGTCGGTCTCGTCGGCTTCGAACCGACGCCGCGACTCGGACCGGATGGCCTCGTCCCCGCCCAGGGTGCCCAGGACTCTCAGGACGATCGCGCGTACCTGAGCGGTGAGCTCGCCGTCGCCGGGACGCGGGTCCCAGCCCAGCCGTGCCCACCGGGGTTCAAAGAGCTCCCGTACGACCTGGGCGAACTGCACGCGCTGGTCGTCTCGCAGGGCCCGATGGATGAAGTCGACGGCGGTGGCGATGATCGACCAACTCCCCGGCTCGTCCTGATTCCCGAGGCTCCGGGCCACGAGGTAGAAGTCGTCCCAGCGAGTCAGACCGGCGAAGAGCAGCGCCCACGAATCGGTGACCAGTGTGGTGCGCTCGAGCTCGGTGAGCTCGTCGAGACGCGGTGCGAGCGCCGCCAGCTCGTCGGACCCGTAGCGCGATCGGTACACCCCGGATCCGCCGGCGTTGAGCACCAGGGGCAGTTCGCCGACGACATCGGCCGGCTCGTCGCCGAGCAGGACGCGGTTCACCGGACCACCCTCGAGAGATCGCACGAGCACCGGCACGCTCCACGTCGAGCCGATGGCGCTGGGACCCGACGCGCGGTGGTAGGCGAAGGGCTCCTGACTGATCACGCCGCCTGACAGCGTGATCAGTGGATGGCCGCCTTGAAGTATCCACGTGTTCATCAGGTCGCGCACCGGGTGACCGGACACCTCCTCCAGGGCGTCCCAGAGGTCAGTGGTGACGGTATTGGCGTAGCTGTGGCGGCGCAGGTAGAGGCGAATGGCGTCGCGGAACACCGACTCGCCCAAGAACTGCTCGAGCATACGCAGGACCGAGCCCCCCTTTTGGTAGGTGAGGGGGCCCACCAAGGCGAGCGCCTCGTTGGGGTTCACGATCTCGGTCTCGATGGGACGCGTTGCGTGCAGCCCGTCGATCTGCAGCGCGATGTCGCGATCACTCGCGAAGTCGTCCCACGGGGTCCACTCCGGGTTCATGGCGTTCGAGCACATGACCTCCATGAAGGTAGCGAACGCCTCGTTCAACCAGATGCCCTCCCACCACGCCATCGTGACGAGGTCGCCGAACCACATGTGCGCGGTCTCGTGGGCCACGACGGTGGTGACGCGACGCTTCTCGGCGAGCGACGCAGTCGCCGGGTCGATCAGCAGGTCCGACTCGCGGTAGATCACGCAGCCCAGGTTCTCCATCGCCCCGAAGGCGAAGTCGGGCACGGCGATCATGTCCAGTTTCTCGCCGGGATAGGGGATGTCGAAGTACTGAGAGAAGAAGTCGAGGGCGAAGGCGCTGGTGTCGAGGGCGAAGGCCGCGAGGTGACCCTTGCCCGTCGGGTAGACGATCCGCACGGGGGTGCCCAAGACGTCCTGCGGCGCGGTCTCTTCGAAGGGGCCGACGACGAAGGCGACGAGATAGGTCGACATCTTCATCGTGGGCGAGAAACTCACGGTGCGCTGGCCGTTGCCCAAGTCCGTGTCGCTGGTCACCGGCGAGTTCGAGTACGCGGCCAGATGGCCGGGAACCGTCAGGTTCGTTTGGAACGTTGCCTTGAAGGACGGCTCGTCCCAACACGGGAAGACCCGGCGCGCGTCGCACTCCTGCAGCTGCGTGGTGGCGATGGTGTGCGTCACGCCGGCCTGGTCAGTGAACGTCGAGCGGTAGAAGCCGCGAAGCCGGTCGTTCAGAACCCCGCTGAAGGCCACTTCGATCGTGGCAAACCCCGCGGGAACCGGACCCTCGAACCCGAAGGTGGCGGTTTGGTAGGTGGCATCGAGTACCAGTTCGCGCGAACGCAGGCTGGTCCCGGCGATGGACACGGTGGCCGCGCCGAGGTCAAGGTCGATGGCGTTCATCGTGATTCGATCGGTGGCGTCGCGAATCTCCACGTCGATCTCGACGCGCCCGTCAAAGGTGGCCTCATCGATGTCGGGCGTCAGGAAGAGTCGGTAGGCGGAGGGGACGACGGTACGTGGCAAGCGATAGGGGTTCGGTGAAGAAGGCATGGTTCACAATCTTAGGGCGAAACGCTCTACGCTCTCTGCGTGACTGACCCGCCGACCCCCGTCTCGCTGCGGGTCAAGCCAGGTCCCAATCGCCTCGCCGTCACCGGCATCGGCAACGCCATGCTCGACATCATCTCGCGCGACTCTGACAACGTCCACGCCCGTTTGGGCCTCGTGAAGGCGTCGATGAACCTGATCGAGGAGCGAGAGCTCGACACCTTCTACAACGCCATGGGCCCCACCATTGAGATGTCCGGGGGCTCGGTCGCCAACTCCATTGCCGGCGTCGCTGCGCTCGGCGGAACGTGCGGGTATATCGGCAAAGTCGCCGACGACGACTTCGGCACCCGGTTCACGCACGACCTGAAGTCACTCGGCGTGGAGTTGGACCTGGCGATCGCCCGGCCCGACGAGGGCGCGACCGGTCGCTGTCACGTCTTCATCACCGACGACGCCCAGCGCACCATGGCGACCTACCTCGGTGCGTCGAACCAGTTGCGCGTCGATGACATCACCGACCGGCTGATCGCGCGCTCCGAGATCACGTACGTGGAGGGCTACCTCTACGACCTGGCCCCGGCGAAGGAGGCCATCCAGCGCGTCGTTGGTTTCGCCCACGAACACGACTCGATGGTGGCTCTGTCTTTGTCGGACATGTTCTGCGTGGACCGGCACCGGCGCGACTTTCTTGGTCTGGTGACCAATGACGTTGACGTCTTGCTATGCAACGAAGACGAGGTGCTGTCACTCTTTCAAGTGAGGGACCTAGACCGTGCCTTCGACGCGCTGGCTGAGATCGGGGTCTTGGCGGTTGTAACCCGCGGTCCGCGCGGGGCGGACGTCGCGACATTGACCGGCGTCGTGTCGGTGCCGGCCCTCGAGGTCGATGTGGTGGTGGACCAGAACGGCGCGGGCGACATGTTCGCGTCGGGATTCCTCTACGGGCTGGCCCTCGGCGCCGACCCCGTGGAGGCCGCGGAGTTGGGTTCGCTGTGCGCCGGCGAGATCATCAAGCACCTCGGCGCGCGTCCGGAGGTGGACCTCGAAGACCTGGCCGTCGGCGCCGGGCTCTTGTAGTCAGATTCCCTGAGCGTCCAGCACGGCGTCGAGTTCTCGAGCGCGCACCGACTCCCAGCGCACCCAGGCGACGGCGATGGGGATGCACACCACCAACATCAGGGCGTCGCCACCGATCCACATGATGGCGCCGCCGAGTTTGATGTTGGAGAGGATCCACGACGCCGACGATCCGGTGGGCGCCGTGACGCGAAAGTACTCGAACGGGTTGTGCGACGACATGGCCAGGGCCAGCCCGGTCACCGTGTCGACCGGCACCGCGGCCATCACGAAGACCAGCCGAAGACCGGGGTGCAGGGTCACGCCCCTTTCGATCCCGAAGGCGGCGCGGAAGAAGAGGTACCCCACGACGAGGAATCCCACGTGTTCGACGTCGTGGAGCCACTCGTGCTCGAGCGTCAGGTTGAACAGACTCGTCAGATGAGTGAGCGGGATGAAGCCGAAGTAGAGCGCGAAGGCCACCAGCGGGTGGGTGACGGTGCGCATCACGGGGCCGTCGAGCAATGCACGGAGCCGGGGTCCGCCCGCGTCGTACGCCAGGTCTAACGGCGCGCTAAGGGCAAACAGTGGGCCGGCCACCATTACCAGCATGAGGTGCTGGATCATGTGGTCGCTGAAGTAGGAATCGTCGAAGACCGCGACGACCGACTCGACCGCGAGGAACGTCACGATCAGACCCGCACCGAAAAGCACCGTTCGCGACCTCGGCCACGTCGGAACCCGGCGCACCCCGACGACATAGATCAGTGCCGCGGCGACCAAGAACGTCGTCGGTACCGCACCCACCTGCCATTGGTTGAGGTCACGCCACGAGAAGGACGCCACCGATGCCAACTGCACCTCGAGATTCTAAGTCGCGTCGTTAGGATGTCCGCGTGCATGCCAAGTGGTGGGGCCCTCGAGCGCTATTCATTCACGTGACCCTGATCGTCTGGCTGGCGGGGTGCGCCGCTGCCGCGTGGTGGCAAGTCGGACGCGCGGTGCAGGGCAACGCTCTGAGCTTCATGTACGCGATTGAGTGGCCGGTGTTCGGGGTGCTCGGTGTGTTGGGTTGGTATGCGTTGCTCAACATGGAGACCGTCACCGCAAGCAAGGAAGCGGCGCGACGCGAGTTCGAAGAGCGCATGCGCGCCGAAGCCCTCGCCGCACGTGCGGCCGCGCCCGGCGACGAGGACCCCGCGCTGGCGGCATACAACGACCACCTGGCGAGCCTGGCCACCAAGACCAAGAGGAAGCTCTGGGGCCACTAGTGCAGCGAGCGTTCCAGCGGTACCGGCTCATGTCCTTCATCACCGGTACGACCCTGCTCATCTTGTGTGTCTTCCTCATCCTGCACACGTTCGACCTGACCCTCTGGAAGCACCTGAAAGTGGTGGTGACGGTGGTCGGCATCGGCCACGGCGTCGTTCTCTATCCCATCTACATGGTGATGTGCTTCCAGTTTTGGATCAAGTCCCACATCCACGTTGCCGTGCTGATTCTCATGCTGTTCGCGGGTTTCGTGCCGGGGCTCGCCTTCTACATGGAGCACCGGGTGCGCCTGCAGCTCTTTTCCTCTGGGGCCACCGTTGGGTAGCTGGCTCGAACGTCGGGTCATCGCCTACGCCCACCAAGGTGGCGCGCACGAGGGTCCCTCGTCGACGCTCTTCGCCATTGCCCAGGCCCTGGCGCATGGGGCCACCGCGGTGGAGCTCGACGTCCACGCGACGCGAGACCGCCATCTGGTGGTGTGTCATGACGAGACCGTCGATCGCACCACCAACCACCGCGGCGCGATCGCCGACCTGACGTTGTCCGAGTTGCGCGAGATGGACAACGCTTACTGGTGGATCGAGGGAGACGCGGTCAGCCCCGGACAGCGCGACGAGGAGTATCTGCTGCGAGGCCGGGCACCGCACGACGTTCGATTCGGCATCGCGACCCTCGAGGAGGTCGCGGAAGCGTTTCCCGGCGTGTTGTTGAACTTGGACATCAAGCGCAGCGAGCCTGTGGTCGAGCCCTACGAGCAGCTTCTCTACGACGAGTTGCGGCGACTGGAGCGCACCGAGTCCGTCCTTGTCGCGTCGTTCCTGGACGACGCACTGCGGGCCTTTCGGGTGATTGCCCCGGAGGTCGCCACCTCGGCGGCGACGCAGGAGACGGCAACCTTCTTCTTCTCGCTGGCCGAGGGAACACCGGTGGTTCCGCCGGTGTGCGCCTTCCAGGTGCCGGCGACCTTTGGCGAGGTGACCGTGGTTGACGAGCGTTTCGTCGACGCCGCTCACGCGGCCGGCATCGCGGTGCACGTGTGGACGATTAATGAGGTGGCCGAGATGGTCAGATTGCTGGACCTTGGCGTCGACGCGATCATCAGCGATCGGCCGACGGAGTTGGCGCAGCTGCTGTCCGAGCGGCGTCAGGCTTGGGACGGAGTGCTCTAGCGGGGCTGCTTAGCCGCGGCCGCAGTTCGGCTTCTTGCCGTGATTGGCCTTCTTCTTCGAGCGAAGTTTGCGCTTATTGGTCCGCTTTGACATAGGTGACAATCTTAGTTCATATCGCAATGGCGAAAGTATGAGGTGAGTGTGCCCGAGAGTCCTTCACGCGGCGACAACGAGGTCGGGGAGCTGGTGCTCGTCGCTACGCCGTTGGGCAACCTGGGCGACATCACCCGACGAGCCCTCGAGGTGCTCGAGCGAGCCGACGTCGTGTTCTGCGAAGACACTCGCCATTCGAGGACCCTCTTCAGCGCCTACGCCATTGCCACGCGCCATCGGCTCCGCGCACTGCACGAACACAACGAGGCCAGCCTCTGCGAGGAGGTCGTGGCTCTCGTGGCCGCGGGACAGGTCATCGCTCTCGTGAGCGACGCCGGGACGCCGACGATCTCGGACCCGGGGACACGCGTCGCGGCGGCGGTCGCCGCCGCGGGACTTCGCGTCACAACGACGCCGGGGCCGTCGTCGGTCGTCGCGGCGTTGAGCGTGAGCGGTCTGCCCAGCGAGCGTTTCGTGGTGGAGGGTTTCCTCGCGCGTCGCTCGGGCGAGCGCGAGGCCAGCTACGAACGGTGGGCGCGCGAGCCGCGAACCATCGTGTTCTTCGAGTCACCCCAGCGACTGGCCGCGACGCTGGGCGAGCTCGGCGCACGATTTCCCGAACGACGGATCGCCGTGGTGCGCGAGCTAACCAAGCTGCACGAGGAGATCGTGCGCGGCACCGCACGAGAGGTCGCCGAGGCCTTCGCCTCTCGAGACATTCTGGGTGAGATCGTGGTGGTGCTGGGCGGCACTCCCGACGCTCCCGCCGACCACAGCGCGGTTCGCACAGCGCTGCTCGATCACCTCGCGCGTGGCGCTAGCGTTCGCGACGCGTCGACCACGGTGGCCAACGACCTGGGCGTGGCTCATCGCGACGTGTATCGGATGGCGCTCGCGCTGCGCGACGAGAGGGATCGCGCGCCTGATCAGTAACCTTGACTGATGGGCCGCTTCTACGTGACCACGCCGATCTACTACGTAAACGACGTGCCGCACGTGGGCCACGCGTACACGACCGTCAACGCCGACGCGCTCGCGCGGTGGCACCGCCTGATCGGTGACGACGTCAAGTTCCTGACAGGCACCGACGAGCACGGCCAAAAGGTCGCCGACGCCGCGGCCCGTCACGACCTGGTTCCGCGCGAGTGGGCCGACACCACGTCGCGACGGTTCCGCGAGGCGTGGGACGCGCTCGAGGTCAGCTACGACGACTTCATTCGCACCACCGAGGCGCGCCACTACGAGAGCGTGCAGAGCTTCTTGGGCGCCATTTACGAGAACGGCTACATCTATAAGGGGATCTACCAAGGTCTTTACTGCGTGAGTTGCGAGGACTACTACTCCTACGAGGCCAGTGATCACGGAAAGTGCCCGATTCACGGCCAGCCGCTCATCGAGATGGAAGAGGAGAACTGGTTCTTCCAGCTCAGCGCCTTCGAGGACCGGTTGCTCGAGTACTACAAGGATCACCCGGGGTTTGTGACACCCGAGACCAAGCGCAACGAGGCCCTCGGATTCATCCGCGGGGGCCTGCGCGACATCTCGATCACTCGCACCTCGATCTCGTGGGGCGTGCCGGTTCCGTGGGACGAGGGGCACGTGTTCTATGTGTGGTACGACGCGCTGATCAACTACCTGACGGCGATCGGCTACGGACGAGATCAAGAGGAAGTTGAGAGGTGGTGGCCGTCGTCGCACCATCTCATCGGCAAAGAGATCATTCGCTTTCACTGCGTGTGGTGGCCGGCCATGTGTATGGCGGCCGGCCTCGAGCCGCCGAGCCACGTCCAGGTCCACGGGTGGCTGCTCGTGGGGGGCCAGAAGCTCTCCAAGACCATGGCCGCCGCGGGCGAGGTGCGCCTCACCGACATCGCCCCGGTTGACCTCACCGCCGAGTTCGGGGTCGATCCCTTGCGGTACTACCTGCTGCGGGACACCGCGCTGGGCAACGACGGCGAGTTCTCCCTCGAGGGCATCACCCAGCGCTACAACACCGACCTGGCCAACAACCTCGGCAACTTGGTGGCGCGCGTCGCCAGCGTGGTCGCTTCAAAGTCCGAAGGTGTGGGTCCCGCACCAGCACCGGACTCGCCCCTGCGCGCGGTGGCCGAAGAGGTCGCGCGTGACGCCGCAGAGTCGTGGGAGGCGTTCGCCCCGCACGCGGCGTTGGAGGCGACGTGGCGCCTGATCGCCGCCACCAACTCGTACCTCGAGCAACACGAACCGTGGCGCGCCGACCCCGGCCCGGACGTCGATCGGGTGCTCGGCGACTCTCTGGAGGCGATCCGACAAGTGACCGTGCTGATCTCACCAGCGATGCCGTCGGTGGCGGTAGAGATCTGGCGGCGCATCGGACTGTCCGGAGGACCGAGCGACCAGCTCTTCGCTGAGAGTTCGCGCTGGGGTGGCTACCCCGGGGGCCTCGCCGTGACCAGGGGCAGTTCACTCTTCCCGCGCATCGCGAGTGACGAGTGAGCGGCTGGATCGACGCTCACTGCCACCTCCAGGACCAGTTCGTCAGCGCCGACAGCTCGTTCGCCGACGCGGTGGCCGCGACGCTGGCGCGTGCGCGAGACGCGGGCGTGGAGCGCGCCATCGTCATTGGGACCGACGTGGAGACATCTCGCCAGGCGCTGGAGATCGCCGCGGGCGGCTCGCCGATCGACCTCTACGCCACGGTCGGGCTCCATCCCCACGAGGCGACTCACGACCTCGAGCCAATCGCCGAGCTGGCTCGTGGCGGCAACTCCCGCTTGGTGGGCATCGGCGAGTGCGGACTCGATTATTACTACGAGCACTCGCCCCGGGCCAGGCAGCTGGAGGCGTTCGCCGCCCAGGTGCGCTTGGCCCACGAGTTGGACCTGGCCCTGGTGATCCATGCGCGCGACGCCTTCGACGACCTGTTGGGCGTCCTGCACGCCGAAGGGACACCGGCGCGCTCTGTCGTGCACTGCTTCACCGGGGGACCGGGGGACGCCGAGAACTGCCTGGCCGCGGGGTGCGACATCTCGGTGTCGGGGATCGTGACCTTCAAGAACGCAGAGGCCCTGCGCGAGGCGGTGCGCCATGTGCCCCTGGAGCGACTCCACGTTGAGACCGACAGTCCGTTCCTGGCACCCGTCCCGAACCGCGGGAAGGCCAACGAGCCGGCCTTCGTCGCGGTGGTCGGGGAGTTCGTGGCCCGGCTGCGCGGAGAGTCGCTCGACGAGGTGCGCGACGCCACCGCCGCCAACACGGCACGCCTCTTCGGCCTCCCCGCCGCATGAAAATGGCTCTGACAAGGAGATTTACGCGGCAGCCCGTCGGGATTGCCCTGGCCAGTGGCGTTGCCTAGCGTTGTGGGACGGGCGTCGGCCCGTGGTCCCGGCGGAGGGTGGAGATCTGAGGACAATGCGACCACGGGCGCCCGCGCGTCCGTGGACTCTCCCAATCGTGGCCGCGGTGCTGATGGCGGGCCTGGCTCTTCCCACCGCCTCAGGCGCCGGGGCCGCTACGGGTCACGCCGCGCGCCGTGTCCCCAATGTCGTGGGACTGCCGCGCGCGGAGGTTTTCGCCGCGATGCGCCGCGCCCAGCTCTACTTCACGACCCGCGGGCCGGGCAGCGCTGACGGCACCTGGAAGTCGGCCGCGGCCGAGAGCCCGCACGCGGGCGCGCTGGTGGCTTGGCACGCCACGATCAAGGTAACCACATCGAGGGCAGCGGGCCACGCCCTGCGCCGGGTGCCCCGGGTCGCGGGTCTGACCAAACGCCAGGTCTACGCGGCGATGCGCCGCGCCCAGCTCTACTTCACGACCCGCGGACCCGGCAGCGCGGCGGGTACCTGGGTGGCCGCGACGCGCGTCTCGCCTCGGGCGGGCACGCTCGTGCGCTGGCACGCCACGGTCGTGGTGACCACGAGCCTGCACCGCCCGGTCGTGAAGAGAAAGCGACCCGTCACCACGACGACGCGCCCGCGGCGCACGACGACGACCCGACCGGTCGCGACCACGACGACCACACCCACGACGACCTACCCTGGCGAGTCGACGACGACCGGCGTGACGACGACGACGCCCGTCACCACGTCCACCGTGCGGCGCACGACGACCACGGTGAAGCGCAAACCGGTGCGGTACCGAATCGGATGGGCGACGTGGTACTCGTACTTCCCGGGAAGGTGCGCAACGTCGTACCTGCCCTTCGGAACACGTATCCGCGTGCGCGACCTCGCCAACGGGCGCGTCGTCACGTGTGTGGTCACCGACCGCGAAGGCCGCGGCGAAGGTCGCGTCGTCGACCTCTCCGAGACCCAGTTCGCCAAGTTGGCGCCCCTCTCTCGAGGCGTGGTGCGTGTCAAAGTCTCCTGGTGACCCACACCAAGGGTGAGTTGACGGCGCTGCTCAGCGAGTACGGCCTGTCACCGTCGCGCGCGCTTGGCCAGAACTTCGTGGTCGACCCCAACACCGTTCGACGCATCGCACGCCTCGCGCACGTGGGTCCCGGCGACCTGGTGCTCGAGATCGGTGCCGGCCTGGGTTCCCTGTCGCTGGCGCTGGCCGAGACGGGTGCCAGCGTCGAGGCGCTCGAGGTCGACCGGTTTTTGATCACGCCGCTGCGCGGCGTCGTCGAGCCCCACGGCGTGGTGGTGCATCACGCCGACGCCCTCCACGCCGACTACGACGAGATCCTGCACGGGCGCGCCGCGGTGGTCGTGGCTAACCTGCCCTACAACGTGGCCACCCCGCTCGTGCTGCACCTGCTCGAAACCGTGCCGCTCGTGACGAGACTGGTCGTCATGGTCCAACGCGAGGTCGCCGAGCGGCTCGCCGCCTCGGCCGGCGACGACGCCTACGGTGCGGCGTCGCTGCGCCTCCAGTACTTCGCCGACGCTCGAGTGGTCGGGCGAGTGGCGCCCTCGGTCTTCCTGCCGCGTCCGCGCGTCGAGTCAGCGCTGGTCGAGATCGTGCGACGCGCCGAGGTTCGGGTGAGTCCGGACCTCGTCAGCGAGAGCGCGCTCTTCGAAGTGGTGCGCACGTCCTTCGGGCATCGCCGAAAGATGCTGCGCCGTTCGCTGGCCGACTGGGCAACCGAGGGCGTCTTCGAGCGCGCGAACGTCGACCCGACACGTCGGCCCGAAGAGCTCACCTTGGAAGAGTTCGCCCGACTGGCGGCCGCCAAATGACCACCCTGGTCGCCCCGGCCAAACTGACGTGGTTCTTGGAGGTGACCGGGCGCCGCGAGGACGGCTACCACGAGCTGCGTAGCGAGATGTCGTCCCTGGAGTTGGCTGACGTGCTCGAGGTCGACGAGAACGGCGAAGGGCTCAGCGTTGCGGGCCCTTACGCCGCGGGCGTGCCGCGCGACGGGAGCGATCTGGTGACGCGAGCGCTGGCCCTCGTGGCGCGACGCGCGGGCGTGCATCTGGTCAAGTCCATTCCCGTGGGTGGCGGGCTCGGCGGGGGGAGTGCGGACGCGGCCGCCATCTTGCGCTGGGCCGGCGGTGTCAGCCCCGAGGTCGCCCTGCAGCTCGGCGGCGACGTGCCCTTCTGTCAGGTCGGAGGGCACGCCTTGGTGGAGGGCGTGGGCGAGCGGGTCTCACCGCTGCCTGGCGACGTGCGCCCGGTCACGGTGATGTGGCCAAATTTTCCGCTCAACACGGGCGCGTGCTACCGGGCGTACGACGAGATGATCGAGTCGGGGTGGCGTCCGCGCCGCGAGAACCACTTGGAGGAGCCGGCGGTCCGGGTAGAGCCGCGCCTGGGTCGGGTGTTGGCCTGGCTGCGCTCGGAATGGGGCCACGAGGTCTCTCTTGCCGGGTCGGGTTCGTCGATGTTCGTCGCCGGCCACGTGGGGTCGCCGCGCGACACCTGGGACGTCGAGGGCCCCGAGGGTCCCGTTCGGTTTTGCCAGACCACCACGGCGCCGCGGGGGGCACCCGAGTGAGTTACTTGCCGGCGGCGCGACGCTGAAAGCGGGTTCGCTTCAGCATCTTCTTGTGCTTCTTCTTGCGCATGCGCTTGCGGCGCTTCTTGATTAGTGATCCCATGGCTCGTACGACTCTACTCGGTGGGCGAACGGACCCACAAAGGCGTGAACTCAGATGGTCTCCGCCGTGCGCTCGATGTGCAGGGCTTGGCGCGGACATCCGCGCACCGCGTAGCGCGCTGACTCCAGCGCGCTCAGGTTGGCGAGCGGTACCGGCTGAGTGGTGATCATCGGGTAGCCCCACTCGTCGATGTGCACCAAGTCCGGAGCCAGCTCGCCGCAGTGACCGAATCCGTCGCACAGGATCGGATTGACCCGTAAGACGAAGCCGCCGGACTTGCGCTTCACTCCCATACGAGCTCTTCTTCACGTTCTAGATGCGGCACTGTCGCGTAGTGTCGCCCGGACCGGCTCCCGGCACACGCGTGGCCTCGTCGATGGTCCTCCACGTCGCTCGCAAAGACGCGCAGCGCCGAGCGGACCAGTCGCACGACGCCGTCGGGGTGACGGCACGCCCCGCGGCCGTTGATAACCCCACACCGCTCAACCAGGCGCTCGTAGGCGTCAGACGCGTCGCGCCCCGGGTTGACCAGGTGCGCCAGGTCGCTCGCGAGCGCCGGCAGCCCGAAGGCGCAGGGTCCGCACTGGCGTGCGCTTTCATTCGCCATCCAGCGCACGATCCGCTGGGTCTCGGCGACGCCGCATCCGGAGCGGGCCAAGACGACGACCACGCCCGCGCCGACGCTCGCACCCAAGGGGACGAGGGTCTCATCGGCCAACGCGACGTCGAGGTGCTCGGCGTCGAGCCACGATCCGCCGTAGCCGCCGAGCAGGACGGCCTGGGGGTCGGTGTCGGCACCACCGTGACGCAGTACCGTGCGCAGTGGCGTACCGAGAGCGACCTCGAGGACGTGCGGACGTTCGACCGCGCCCGAGACCGACACCAACACGCTGCCGGGGCTGCGCTGCGTCCCGACGCCGCGGAACCAATCGGCACCGAAACGGCCGATCAGCGCGACGTTGGCGCAGGTCTCGGCGTTGTCCACCAATGCCGGGGCGTGTCCAATGCGCAGCACGTGGGGCCGCCGCGCGCGATATTGGGGGAGTGACTCGTTGTCGTTGAGCCAGTGCACCAGCGCCGACTCCTCGCCCGCCACGTAACGCTGCGGCGGTGTGTGCAGCTCGAAGCGAACGCCGCGCTCGTCGCGGCGCTCGCGTTCGTGGATGGCGCGCTGAAGATTGTTGACCGTCGTCACGTTCTCGCGCGAGACGCACACGGCGATGTCCTTCGCCCCGATGGTCGACGCCAGCATCCGGGCGCCGTCGAGGACCAGGTGCGGGTTCGTCGCTAGCAGCGTCTGGTCCTTATGAGCAGCGGGTTCGCCCTCCATGGCGTTGACCACGACGAGTTTGTGGTGACCGCGATGTTCGCGCAGCAGGCGGGCCTTGCGGTAGGTGGGGAACGCGGCGCCTCCTCGACCGGTGAGTCCCGAAGCCTCCAGGTGATCCAGCAGGGGACCTGAGGTCGAAGCGCCGAAGGCTGATTCGTGCTGGGACAGCGAAAGAGGGCGCCCCGACGCGCCGTGCAGGACGCGTGGAAGTGTGCGTTCGGCGATCATGGTCGCGGGCGCCTCTTGAATGGGCGCTCAGCATCGTGCGTGTAGGTACTCGGCGGATTCGAGTGCGACCGCGACCCAGATCCCAAGGGACGTGATGTGGGGCGCGAGGCGCCGCGAGACGCGGCGACCGCATTGGGACGCGAGGGTGGTGCGCCTTGCGCGCGTGGCGCGAGGGTCGCGTTCGCCGTGAGCGGCGAGAGTGCGGTGCGGCCCGCCGCCCTCGTCGGCCGAGCGAGGAATCGCCAGAGCGCTGCCGCCAGGCCGGACGCCGCGCACAGAACGAGCAGGGCGAGGCCCCAGCCGTGTCGGGCGTCGGTTCCGGTCAGATAGGCGTGAACCAGAGCGGTGGCGAAGGCCATCCAGCTGAACCAGTGGATGAATCGCCATGAGGTGTTCGCGATGCGCGCTTTGAGCAGGCTCGAGATCCACACCGCCAGGAGGAGGTCAAGGGACACTGCACCGACGCCGACGGCGACTCGACGGTAGGCGGACGTGAAGGGGACGACGACCGACAGCACTCCAGTGGGGACGTAGCTGTCGGCAACGGTCGTGATCACGTGGATGGCCAGAAAGACGATTGCCACCATCGATACCGAGCGGTGCAACTCGTTGATCTCGAAGCGACCGAAGCGGTCACCACCGACGCGGTTGGCGACGAAGGTGCCCAGGACGACCACGAGGGTGAACAGCCCCATCGTCACCATGCCGGTGGCGCGGGTCGAGTACCACAGATACGGCGACGTCAGGGCGCTCACGCCAACACCGCCTCGGCGGGCCAGCCGCCGACGAACTCCACGGTGCCGTCGAGGCGTACCAGTCGCGCGGAGTGGCCCGCCTGCGCGATGTGGTAGCCGGCGTCGTCTCCCCACAGCAGCGCGGCGGTGGCGAACGCGTTCGCGGCGACGCAGTCGCCGGCCGCCACCGTGGCCGTGGCGTACGGTCCGCGTGCGCAGGTCCCCGTGCGTGGGTCGATGATGTGATTCACGACCCGCTCGCTCGCAACCCAAGATCGCGCCGTCGTGGAGGACGTTGCCACACCCCCGTTCTCAAGCGAGACGCGAGGTTCTCGCCCCGTGATGGTTAGCGAGTCACTCACGCCAATGGCCCAGGGCCCGTCTGGGCCCCGCCCGCGCACCGCGACGTCGCCTCCGATCTCGACCACAATTCCGCCGTGAGTGACGAACTCGTCCGCGACCAGGTCGGTGACCAACGCCTTGGCGCTCGCCCCGAGGTCAATCGTGCAGCCGTCCGCCAGCGTGACGGTATGGCGCGAGCGGTCCCAGTGGATGGCGTCGACGCCGGGGGCGGGAGCCGCCGGGCCCGCGACAACACACCGTTGCCGCGCCACGACGTCGAAGTCGCGGTCGTAGCCCAGAGCCAGCAGAGCCGGCAGGACGGTCGGGTCACACAGTCCCGCGCTGAGTTCGCCGGCGCGAAGCGCCGCTGCCAATGCGAGTTCAAACGTCGTGCTCACAGGCATCGGCGCCGCCTGGTGCCGATTGAGAGTCGAGATCTCCGAGTCGGGACGAAATCGATTGCACGCGTTGTCGATCGCACCGATCCAGTACCAGAGACGCTGCGTCGCGACGCCGAGGTCGTCTGGATTCTCAGTCGCGAGGGTACCCGAGAGGCCCCATGTCTCAAAGTTCAGGATCGGGCCAGCGGCGTGCAGTGCGCGCGGGTGAGATGGCCACAGTGTGTCGAGTCGCATGTCATCGGACGTTCTGGCTAGTAGCAAGTGACGGTGCCCGACGGCGTCGTCGTGCAGACGGTGGTCGAGGTCACAGGCGCTGTTGTGGGCACGGTGGACCCGGTTGCGGGCGCCGTCGTGGGCACAGTCGACGCGGAGTCGTCGTTCTCGCCCGACGGTTGCGTGACTGTCGTGGTGGTCGATGGCGCGGTGACGGGCGTCGTCGTCACCGGTTTGGCGTTCGCGGCGACAAAACCGGTGAGCACGGCCGACGCCGCGCCGGCTCCGACGAAGACCGTTTGGGTCAACCGACGGGCTCGGGCGAAACGGCGGTCACGCTGCTGGGGGGTGCGAGTGATGGGGCGCATGGGGCTCCTTAAGGGTCCATTGTCCCCGATGGGCCTAAGGAGCAGTCATTGGTCAATTAAGAAATTCGGCAGAATTCACTCGATTCAAGAGGCCTCGTCTCCTTCGGGCAGGGTCAGGCGGAACCGGGCTCCGCCCAGGTCCGGGTCCTTGTCGATGGTGACCGTGCCCCCGAGCTCGTTGACCACTTGGGCCACGATCGACAGGCCGAGTCCTGAGCCGGGGAGACCGCGTGCTGAGGCCGACCTCCAGAAGCGGTCGAAGACGTGGGGTCGATCCTCGAGGGCGATACCCGGCCCGCTGTCGCTGACCGTCAGGACGCCGTTCGCGCAGATCACCCGGACCCGTCCGCCCGGCGGGGTGAACTTCACGGCGTTGGTCAACAGGTTGGTGATGGCGCGCACCAGTCGGTCGTGCCGACCAAGGATGACGGAAGGTTCCACCTCGGCCTCGATCGTGATGTCCTTGACTCGCGCGTGGGTCCTCGCCGTGTCCACGCACTCGTCGACGGCCTCGTCGAGGCGCAGCGCCACCACCGGGCCCTCGCTGCGCTCGCCACGGGTCAATTCGCCTAGGTCGGTCACGAGTGCGGCCAGCTCGTCGACCTGGGCCACCACGTCGTAGGAGATCTGGTGCAGGTCGTGGTCACTCAACTCGCGCGCGCGCGAGAGAACCTGGGCGTTGGTGCGCAGCGACGTCAGCGGCGTGCGCAACTCGTGGCTCGCGTCGAGCACCAACTGTCGCTGTTGGTTCTGGCTGTTCTGGACCGAGCTCATGAGGCGATTGAAGACGCGACGCAGCCGACCCAGTTCGTCCGCGCCGCCCTCGGGGATCCGCGCGCTCATGTCGGTGGTCTCGGCCACCTGCTCGATCTCGTCGGTCACCTCCTCGAGGGGGTGCAGTGCGGTGCGCGCGATGAACAGACCCAGCCCGAGCGCCATCAAGAGACCCGCGGCGGAGATGAAGAGCAAGGTGCGCACCAAGGTGCGCAGCTCGCTCGTCTGGCCCGTGATGTTCACGAGCAGGAGTGCGGCCGACTTGGTGGACACGACGCAGACCACCCCCGACTCGCAGCCCACCAGTGAGTTCTGGGGCAGCGGGATGATGAGCTCGCGGTAGGACTCGCCGCGAAAGTTCACGGTGCGCAGGACTTGACCGCCGTGGCCGGTGGCCGCGGAACGGATCGTGGCGTCGATCGGGACGCTGGAAGGGGGCTTGGTCTGGCCGTTGGCGAGCACGAGCTCGAAGAAGGTCCCGGTGGTGGGTGCGACGTCACCGACTGTCATGTGAGCCATGGACAACGACGCCTGGTGCAGCGACTCGTCCACCGAACGCAGCAGCGCATTGCGCGTGGCAAGGAACGAGGACAGGCTGGCCACGATGACCGCCACCGCGGCGACGCCGACGGTGGCGGCGATGACCCGCGAGCGAAAGGTCACGTCGTGCGCAAGGCGTACCCGACGCCGCGCACCGTCTGGATGAGTCGCGCCTCACCGGCCTCTTCGAGCTTGCGGCGCAGATAACCGATGTACACGGCCAGCGAGTTGGTTCCCGAGTCGAAGGAGTAGCCCCATACGAGGTCGAGGATCTGGTCGCGCGAGAGCACCTGGCGTGGGTGGCGCAGGAACAGCTCTAACAGGTCGAACTCGATCTTGGTGAGCTCGATCGAGCGATCGCCGCGGCGCACCTCGCGCGTGGCCGGATTCATCGACAGGTCCTCGAACCGCAAAACCGCCTCGTCACCTTCGGCGAAGTTGTGTCGACGCAGCAGCGCGCGTAGGCGCGCCAGCAGTTCAGCCAAATCGAACGGCTTGACCAGGTAGTCGTCGGCGCCGACGTCGAGGCCCTCGACCCGGTCGTTGACCGCGTCGCGCGCGGTGAGCATCAAGATGGGTGTGGTGTCTCCGGCGCGCCGGATTCGTCGACAGACCTCCAGTCCGTCGATATCGGGAAGTTGCAAGTCGAGCACCACGGCGTCCGGTGCGCGCAGCTGGACGGCCCGCAGGGCGCTGAGCCCATCTTCGAACAGGTCGACCTCGTAGTTCTCCATGCGCAGGGCGCGACCCAGGGCGGCGCGTATCGCGGCGTCGTCGTCCACGATGGCGACGTAGGAGGTGGGAGCGCCTGGCGGCACGGCTCGGCTTTCTAAGTGGGTGAGGCCCTAGTGTGTCTCTTTGGTATTAAGCATCCTCAGACATTCTGTAAGAATCTCGGAAGATTGTCACGTACCGCGGTGGCGGGTAGTTCAACTGGCAGAACAGCGGACTTTGGATCCGAAGGTTGGAGGTTCGAGCCCTCCCCCGCCAGCTCGGGTCTCATCGACGTCACGCGTCGCTCAGGCACCGCGCTGGAAGCGCCGCAGGGCGATCAGGGTCCACACCGCCTCGACCGCGCCGAAGGGCCACGCCCCTGAGGCAAACCCGTAGACGCTCGACAGCGCGCAGCCCAGCGCGAACGCCGCCACGAAGCGGCGGCCGCGTCCCTCTAGCGCGTACATCGACATCATGAACGTCAGGGCGATCACGCCGTAGAGGGTGAGGCTCACCTCAGGCGGTCCAGGATGGCGGCCAACTCGAGCGGCGCGTCACCTTGGATCGAATGGCCCGCGCCTTCGACCCCCACGACCTCGGCGTCGGGCCGGCGCCGGCGCAGTTCGGCCTCGTCGGCGTCGTCCACCACGGACGTTTCGCCGAGGGCGCGCACCAACGTCACCGGTACCGTGAGCTCGCCCAACTGGGACCACAGGTCGCCCGCGTCGGGTGGCTCGGCTGGCGCCGCGGGATGCTGCTGGTGACGCCACACCCAGGTGCCGTCGCTGCGCTGCAGCGCGTTGTGAAGGATCCCGCGGCGCAGCGAGGAGACCGAGCGAGTCGGGTGGTGGGCGACGGTGCGCGCGAGCAACGCATCGAAGTCCTCGAAGCTGGCCGGTCCGTTCACGAAGTTGAGTACGTGGCTCGCCTTGGCCGACGTGACGCCGGGGGTGATGTCGATGAGCACCAGCTTCGAGACGAGGTCGGGTCGCTCGTGGGCCACCACCAAGGCGACCAGTCCACCGAGGGACATCCCCACCAGCGGATGCGGCGCTCTCACCAGCTGCTCGAGCGCGCGTGCGACGTCGCGGGCGTGGCCGACGACCGACGAAGCACCGAACGGCCCGGGGTCGGAGTGACCGTGGCCCGGCAGGTCCAGCGCGAGCAGCGGTCGCTGCAGGGCGAGGGCCACGGTGTCAAAAGTGTGTGCGTTTTGGGCGCCACCGTGGATCAAGACCAGGTCGGGTTCGCCGACTCCCCACGCCAGCCCACTCAGTTGGCGCAGTCCGTCGACGGTGACGTGAAAGCGTCGAACCTCCGGCACGCCCACCTCGAGTCCCCATTCGCTCAGGTTCTCGTGGAACATCGAGAACTCGTCGTAGGGAACCAGCGCCACGCACGGAATCGTAGAAGACGGCTGCTATCAATGGGGAGGTGATCCGCCCCACCTGTGTCGTCGTGCTCGCCGCGGGGGAGGGGACGCGGATGCGCTCGTCGCGGCCCAAGGCCTTGCACCGACTCTGCGGGCGACCGATGGTGCAGTACGTGCTCGAAGCCGCGGTCCACGAAGAGGTGCGCGCGCTGGTCGTCGTGGTCGGACACGGCGCCACGTGGGTCGAGAAGTCGCTCAGCGAGCGCGCCGGTTCCGACCCGACCCTCATGTTCGTCGAACAGCCCGAGCAACTCGGGACCGGTCACGCCGTCGCGGTGTCTCTGCCCACGGTGGCCGAGGTGATGGGCGGCACCGACGGCGACGTCCTGATCCTGCCCGGCGATACCCCGCTGCTGCGGCCGAGCACGGTGCGCGCTCTGCTGGCGCGACACCGAGACTCCCAGGCCGCGCTGACCGTACTGTCGGCCGAGCTGGACGACCCGACCGGGTACGGACGCCTCGTGCGTGCCCGCGACGGCTCCGTGGAGCGGATCGTCGAGGACCGCGACGCCACCGACGAGGAACGCGCCGTGCGCGAGGTGAACACGGCGATCATGGTGGTGCGCGAGAGCCTGCTCGGACCGGCGCTGCGACGCGTGGGTCGCCACAACGCCCAGAACGAGTACTACCTGACCGACGTCGTGGCGGAGTTGCACGACGCGGGCCACCTGACCGACGCGCTGCTGGTAGCTGACTCCGGCGAGTGCGCGGGTGTGAACGACCGCGCGCAGCTGGCCCACGCGGAGGCCGTGTTGCGTCGTCGGATCAACGAGCGCTGGATGCGCCGTGGGGTCACGATGTGGGACCCGGAGCACACCTACGTCGACGCCGACGTCGTGCTCGCGCCAGAGGTCTCGCTCCTGCCCGGGACCGTCCTCAACGGCCGGTGCGTCATCGAACGCGGCGCCCAGATCGGACCGTACGCCGTGTTGAGCGACACCACGGTGGGCGCGGACGCCCGCGTCGCGACCGTCGAGGCGACGAGCGCCACGGTGGGCGCCGACGCGCGAGTCGGGTCGTTCGTGGTGCTGACCCCGGGGTCGCGCGTGGAGGACTCAGCGATCGTGGCGGCCTTCACCCGCGTGACCCCGTAGGTGGCGCCAGACACCTTGTACGCTGGCGCCGTGGAGTCTCTCGCCAAGCGCCGCCTCGTGATCACCACCGGTCGCTGCCACCCAGAACTGGCCAAGGACATCGCCAACCAGTTGGGTGTGAGCCTCACCGAGCCCAACCTGCGCGAGTTCGCCAACGGAGAGATTCACTGCCGCTTTGACGAGTCCATCCGTGGGGCCCACGTCTTCATCGTCCAGACCCACTCGTCACCGGTCAACGACGCGGTCATGGAGCAGCTCATCATGATCGACGCCGCCAAGCGCGCCTCGGCCAAGAGCATCACCGCGGTGATCCCCAACTACGGCTACGCGCGCCAGGATCGCAAGTCCGCCGGGCGCGAGCCGATCACCGCCAAGCTGATCGCCGACATGCTCCAAACCGCCGGGGCCACTCGAGTGCTCTCGGTGGACTTTCACTCGGGCCAGATCCAGGGCTTCTTCGACATCCCGGTGGACTACCTGGTGGCCGCGCCGGTGCTCGAGGACTACCTGAAGGCCCACACCAATCCGCACGAGCTGGTGGTCGTGGCGCCCGACGCCGGCCGCGTCAAGGTCGCCGAGCGCTACGCCCAGCACTTGGGTTGCGACCTGGCCCTGATCCACAAGACTCGCCGGCCGCGCGGCGCCACCAACATCGCCGAAGCGCGCCACATCGTCGGTGACGTCGACGGTCGCCACTGCGTGTTGATCGACGACATGATCGACACGGCCGGCACCATCGTGGCTGCGTGCGACCTGCTGAAGTCCCACGGCGCCGAGGACATCTGGGTCATGGCCACCCATGCCGTGTTCTCCCCGCCGGCCGTCGACCGGCTGTTCAACGCCCCGATCTCGCGCGTGATCGTGACCGACACCCTGCCCTTAGGGCCCGATCGGCGATTCGAGAAGCTCGAGATCCTCTCCATTGCCAACATCGTGGCCAACGCCATTTCGGCCATCTTCGAGGACACCTCGGTGTCGTCCATCTTCAGCGGCGAGAACCTGCTTTAAACCGCTCGTCGCGCCGGGGGATAGACTGGTCATCCCGTGCACGGCCTCGCGCCGGCCGTCCTTCGAGGAGTCGCCATGTCCCAGATCACGTTGCACGCGTCGACGAGTCGCGCCCTCGGGTCGCGCGGAGCCCGGCGCCTTCGCCACGAGGGGTCTATTCCCGCCGTCGTCTACGGCGAGGGCGTCACGGCGCTCGCCGTTGCGGTGGACGCCAAGGCGTTTCGCACCGCCGTGTCCGGCGAGCAGGGCCTCAACTCGTTGATCACGCTCGAGGCCGAGGGCCAGAACTACCTGGTCATGGCGCGCGAGATCCAGCGTCACCCGGTGCGCGGCACCGTCTCTCACATCGACTTCCAGGTGATTGATCCCAACAAGCCGGTCGTCACCGAGGTCCCGCTGCACCTGATCGGCGACGCTGTCGAGGTACGACACGCGGACTGGGAGGTCGACCAGCAGATGTTCAGTCTGGAGATCAAGAGCCGTCCCGACCAGATCCCGACCCACTTCGAGGTCGACATCTCGGAGCTCGCCGTCGGCTCGTCGATCCGCGTCGCCGACCTCACCCTGCCCGAGGGCGTCGAGTCGGCCATCGACCCCACTGCGACGGTCGTGACCACACACCCCGGCCGGGTGGCCAAGTCCGAGGTCCCGGTCGAGGACGTGGTGGCTCCGGTCGCCGAACCCGCGGAGTAGTCCGCCGTGGCGCTTCGGCGCGCGCGCGAGGGGCCGCGTCGAGGCCGAGCCAGTTCGCTGGTCGTGGTGGGCCTGGCCAATCCCGGATCCGAGTTCGACGGGTCGCGCCACAACGTCGGGGGCGACGCCGTGCGTCTGGTCGCCGCGCGACGTGCGGTGCGCCTCACCCACGAACGTCGTCAGCGCTGCGACACCGCAACCGTCGAGTCGCCCCAGGGTCCGGTGACCCTGGCCGTTCCCACGACGTTCATGAACGAGTCCGGCGCGGCGCTGGCGCCACTGCTGCGGCGCACCTCGCTGGAGGACCTGTCGCGCCTGGTGGTGGTGCACGACGAACTGGACCTGGAGCCGGGCCGCCTGCAGTTTCGATTCGGCGGCGGATTGGCCGGCCACAACGGCCTGCGGTCGGTCTCTCAGGTGCTCGGAACCCAGGAGTTCGCGCGGCTGCGCATCGGGATTGGTAAGCCCGCGTCCAAGGAGCAGGGGGCGCAGTACGTGCTGCGTCGACCCAGCGCCGCGCAACGCGAGGCGCGCGACGCGGCCGTCGCGCGCGCGGCCGATGCACTGGAGCTGCTTCTCGACGTCGGTTTCGATGAGGCACAGAGGCGGGTGAACGCAGCGCGTGACTGAGTCGGTGGGCCTACGGCGGGTACTGGACCGCGTGGCACCGGCGGTGCGCGCGGCCCACGCCAGCGGCGCGGTCACGCCGAGTGCCTTCGCCACCCCGCTCGTGGTGGCGGCCCACGCTCTCGAGGTGTCGTGCTCCGTCGTGGTGGTGGCGACGTCGACCGAGGCCGAGCAAATGCACGACGCGTTGGCCGCGCTGCTGGGTCCCGACGAGGAGGTGGCGCTGTGGCCGGGGTGGGACACGCACCCGCTTGAGCGCGTCAGCCCGGACACCGCCGTCATGGCCCGACGCAGCGTGCTCGCGCGTCGGCTGCTCGACGGCGCGCGACCCCGTGTGCTGGTGGCGTCCGTGCGTGCGCTGAGTCAGATCCTTCCCCCAGAAGAGCCGCGTCCCGCCCTGGTGGTTCGCCGCGGCGCGGCGATGGACCGCGACGACTTCGTGGCGGCGCTCGTCGGCTACGGCTACCGGCGCGAGAGACTGGTGGAGCACCGCGCCGAGATCGCGGTGCGCGGCGGCATCGTCGACGTCTGGCCCGCCCAGGACGAGCAGCCGGTGCGACTGGACCTCTTCGGCGATGAGCTCGAGCGCTTGACCACCTTCGACATCGCCAATCAACGATCCCTCACCGATCTCGACCAAGCGTCGATGGCCCCGGCCCGCGAATGGATCCTGAACGAGCACTCGCGGGAGCGCGCTCTCGTGCTGGCCGAGAGCGCGCCGTGGGGTCGCAGCGTCTTCGATCGCTTGGCCGAGGCGAAGCTCTTTGACGGGATGGAGGGGTGGATGCCGCTCTTCGTCTCGCGACCGCAGTCTCTCCTGGACCTGGTGGCGGATGTGCGGTGCGTGGTCGTCGAACCCGAACGCGTCGAGCGTCGCCTGGTTGAGTTGCTCGACGAAGAAGGAGAACTCGCCGCCACGGTCGCCGCGACCTGGAAGGCGACGTCGGAGATCCCGCTGCTGCACGTGCCCTTCGCTCGGGCCCTCGAGGGTCGCGTCGACCTGACGATTGCCACACCCACGGGAGTGCTGGACGCGGCGCCCGCGATCACGCCGCCACCCCTGGTCCAGGGCGACCCGTCCCGCCTGGCCGCGCACGTTCGACAGTGGTCCCCGGGGCGCCGCGGTGTCGTGCTCACCACCAATCCGTCGGGGCTCGAACGAATGGCCGACCAGTTGCGAGCCGAGGGCCTGGAGGTGTCCACGCGACCCGACGCCGTGCTCGACGTGCGTCTCAGCGTGCTCGAGAGTTCCCTGCCCGCCGGGTTCAGCCTCGAGGACCCTGCGCTCGTCGTGTGGAGCGAGAGCGACCTCACTGGTCGCCGGGCGGTGCACCGGGCCGCGCGGACGCGCTCGCGCACCGTCGACGGATTCTTCGACGACCTGGCCGTGGGCAGCTACGTCGTGCACCGCCAGCACGGGGTCGCGCGCTTCGCCGGCACGACCACGCGCGCCATCAACGCCACGGTGCGCGACTACCTGATCTTGGAGTTCAAGGATGGGCGCAGCTACTGGCCGACCGAGCAGATCGACGCGCTCACCCCCTACACGGGTGGCGACGCGCCGACGCTGTCGCGCATGGGCGGCGCCGAGTGGCAGCGCACGCGCGCCAAGGCCCGGGCCGCGGCGTTCCTCGTGGCTCAGGAGCTCGTTGACCTGTACCGACTTCGCTCGGTCGCCCCGGGCCACGCCTTCGGCCCCGACACCCAGTGGCAGCGCGAAATGGAAGAGCTCTTCCCCTACACGCTGACCGCCGACCAGGCCCAGGCCATCGACGACGTGAAGGCCGACATGGAGCGCCCCCGGCCCATGGACCGGCTGGTGTGCGCCGACGTCGGGTTCGGCAAGACCGAGATCGCGGTGCGCGCGATCTTCAAGGCCGTCCAGGACAACAAGCAGGCGGCCATCCTGGTACCCACGACGCTGCTGGCTAGCCAGCACTTCGTGACGCTGTCCGAGCGCTTCGCCGGGTTCCCGGTTCGCGTGGCGCTGCTGAGTCGCTTCGTCGACGACGCCGAGGCGGCGACGACGATCCGTGACCTGAAGGAGGGGACGCTCGACGTCGTCGTGGGCACCCATCGGCTTCTCTCCGACGGCGTCGACTTCAAGGATCTCGGACTGCTGGTCGTCGACGAGGAGCAGCGCTTCGGCGTCACCCACAAGGAAGCGATCAAGGCGCGCACGGTGGGGATCGACGTTCTCACCCTGAGCGCGAGTCCGATCCCACGAACCCTGGAGATGGCCTTCGCGGGGATCCGCGACCTCTCAATGGTCACGACGCCGCCGGCGGACCGACGGCCCATCCTCACTCACGTCGGTGAGTACAACGAGGCCGCGGTCACCGAGGCGATCCGACGCGAGCTCCTTCGCGAGGGCCAGGTCTTCTACGTCCACAACCGCGTCCACGACATCGACCAGGTCGCGCGTCGCGTGACCCAGTTGGTGCCCGACGCGCGCGTCGCTATCGCCCACGGCCAGATGGATGAGGGCACCCTCGAGCGGGTCATGATCGACTTCTGGCAGCGACGCTACGACGTGCTCGTGTGCACCACGATCGTCGAGTCGGGCATCGACCTGCCGTCGGTCAACACGCTGATCGTCGACCGCGCCGAACGGCTCGGTCTCGGCCAGATGCACCAACTGCGCGGCCGGGTCGGCCGCGGTGGCCAGCGCGCCTACGCCTACCTCTTCCACCCGCCCGATCAGGTCCTGTCCGAAACGGCGTACGAACGCCTGCGCACGATCGGCGACAACACCGCGCTGGGCAGCGGTTTCAAGATCGCGATGCGCGACCTGGAGATCCGCGGGGCGGGCAACCTGCTCGGTCACGACCAATCCGGACCCGTGGCCGCGGTGGGCTACGACCTCTACGTCCAACTGGTCGCCGAGGCGGTGGCCGACGCCAAGGGCTACGTGGCGCCGCCGGTGGCGACCGTCACCCTCGACGTCCCGGGCGAGGCCCACCTGCCCAAGGACTACGTCGAAGCCGACGACGCGCGGCTCGAGGCGTACCGCCGACTGGCCTCGCTGAGCACGCTCGATGAGCTGGATGACCTGCGCGATGAGTGGGCGGACCGCTACGGGCCGTTGCCGCCAGCCGCGCAGGGCCTGCTGGAACTCGCCGCGCTTCGTCTGGAGTGCGTCGCGATCGGGGTGAGCACCCTGGTGGTCATGCCCGCGCGTCCGGGTGTGCGCTCGGCTCCGCTGGTGCGCGTCTCGCCGCTGTCGCTGAGCCTCTCTCAGCAGGTGCGGCTTCGTCGGCGCCACGGCTCGCGCGCCTACGACGAGGACCAACGTGAACTGCGCGTCGAGCTCGACCCCGGTGGCGTGACCCCGCGGCGTTTGCGTGACCTTCTCGCCGAGACCATCGCGTCGGGGGATACGTAGACCGCTCGGTAGCATGACGGGGTGCGCCGTGTCATCGCCGTGTTCGTCATCGCCGTGCTCGGAGCCGGGGCATTCGGGCTGAGCGGCGCCTCGTCGGGTGTTCGCGTGGGTGCGACACGAGTGTCGGCGTCCGCGCTGCGCTCGGAGTTGTCGGCGATCTCGATGAGTCCCACGCTGACCTGTTACTTGGAAACATTCGGCTCGACCTCCTTTGGTTCGGGCGCCGGCGGGGGCACGTTCGGTGCGTCGGGCGCGGCGGCGTGGGCCAGCCTGCGCGTCGAGGGTCTGGCGATCGTGCAGTACGTGCAGCGACGCTTTGGCTTCCGCGCGACACCCAGCCGCCTGGCAGTGGCCCGTTCGTCACTGGAGGGTGAGCTCACCCAGGCGGCAGCCGGACGCTGCACCGGGACGTCGGCCCAGGCGCTCGCGGCGATGCCGGCTGAGATGCTCGCCGCCCAACTCAAAGCCCAGGCCGCGTCGCTCTACCTGGTGAGCAGGCTCGACACGACGATCAAACTCAGCGCGGCCTCACTGCGCACCTACTACACCTCCCATCTGAGCGCCTACGACCAGCTGTGCGTGAGTGTGGCCGTGGTCGCACCGAGCCGGGTCAGCGCGTTTCGCGCCGACCAGCAGAGCGGGCTGAGCGTGACCCAGTTGGTGTCCAAGTACTCGCTCGATACGCCGTCCAAGGCCAAGGGCGGGGCGCTGGGCTGTTACTCACCCGGCCAGAGTGCGTACCCCGCGGTCCGCAGTGACATCGGCGCCACGCCGCTAGACACCTTTCCCGTCACCCCTCGGTCGTTCACGGCGAGCAACGGGCAGACCTACGCGCTGTACGTCGCGGTGACCAGGCGTACCGTCACGGCCTTCACCCAGGCTGCGAGCCAGGTCTACGCCGACGTGCAGTCCCTCAACGCGAACGCGGCCGGTCTCGTCAAGCAGCGGATCCTCGCTCACACCAAGGTCGCCGTGGACCCGGCCTTCGGGCGATGGGGGTACTCGTCGAGCGGCCCCGCGGTCTTCGTGCCCGCGACGCCGCCGAATCCGGACGTCACGGGTGCGTCGGTGCTCGCCGGGACATCCGGGGCGACGTATAAGTGAGTCGCCCCGTCGTACGCGTCGTGGGGCTGGGCCCCAGCGACGCCGGACAGATCACCGCGCGCACGCGTGAACTGATCGGCGTCGCACCGGTCGCGCGCCTGCGCACCCGGGTCCATCCGGCGGCCGCCGAATTCACCGACGTCGTGAGCTACGACGAGTGGTACGAGCGGGCTAGCTCCTTCGACGACCTCTACGACGCCATCGTCGAGGACCTGGCGGGACTCGCCGCGTCGTCACCCACCCGCGAGGTGCTCTACGTGGTACCCGGATCTCCTACGGTCGCCGAGTCGACGGTCGAGCGACTGCGCGTTCGTGGCGCCGTCGAGGTGATCTGCGAACCCGCGGTCTCCGTGATCGACCTCGCCTGCGCGGTGCTCGGACGCGATCCCATGACGTTAGGCCTGCGCATTGTGGACGCGCTCGACGGAGCGGACCCGTGGCGCGGGCCGGGACCACTATTGGTTCTTCAGGCGTACTCGCCCGAGGTCCTCGCCGTAGTCGCCGAGCGCGTGGCTCCCGATTGCGCCGTCACCGTGCTGCACCACCTGGGTCTGGCCGACCAGCGGGTCGAGGTCCTCGAGGCCCGGCGACTCGCGACCTTTGCGGCCGACCACCTGACGTCACTTTGGGTCGACGAGCTGCGCACCGCGGGCACCGCCGTCGACGACCTGGTGGAACTGGCTCGTCGGTTGCGTCGCGACTGTCCCTGGGACGTCGCCCAAACCCACGCGTCGCTCACTCGCCACTTGCTCGAGGAGTCCTACGAGGCGCTCGACGCCCTGGAGACGTTCGTGCAACTCGACGCCCGCGGCGAGCTGACGGACGCCGCGGTGGCCCACGTGGAGGAAGAGCTCGGTGACCTGCTCATTCAGGTTGTCTTCCACGCGTTGCTCGGTGACGAAGAGGGCCGTTTCGATCTGACGTCGATCGCCGACGCCGAACGCGCGAAACTCATCGCTCGCCATCCCCACGTCTTTGGTGACGTGGTCGCGCGCGACGCCGCCGAGGTGGCGGCGCGCTGGGAGGTGCTCAAGCGTGACGAGAAGGGTCGCACCAGCGTGACCGACGGGGTGGCGTGGCAACAGCCGTCGCTCAGCCTCTACACGAAACTGGCGCGCAAGGCGGTCACGGTCAATCTGACCTCGACGAGCGGCCGTGTGGCCCTCGATCGCGCGCGCGGCGCGCTCGCGCACCTTGAGCTCGATGACGCGAGCGCGCCCGACGTCGTCGGCGTCGGCGACACGGCGCCCGAGTGGGGCGATGCGCTGAGTGCCCTCGTCGAAGCCGCGCGTCTCAGTGGAGTGGACCTTGAAGGGGTGATGCGCGAACGCGCGCTGCGACTTCGCGATGAGATACGCGACGTCGAGTCGCAGAGAGCATCGACGCTCGACGAGTAGCGTGAGGTCGAAAAGGGAGGTCCGATGAGCGCGATTGAGCTGGTCCGGGGCCGCCAGGTCCTGGACTCACGGGGTAATCCCACCGTCGAAGCCGAGGTCTACCTAGAGTCGGGCGCGTCGGGTCGCGCCATTGTCCCGTCGGGCGCGTCGACCGGGCGTCACGAGGCCGTGGAACTGCGCGACGGCGGCCCCGACTGGGGCGGCAAAGGCGTCTCTACCGCGGTGGGCTACGTGAACGGGGAGATCAACGACGCCCTGGAGGGTTATGACGCCTTGGACCAGCGCTCCGTCGACCTGGCGATGATCGACCTGGACGCCACGCCCAACAAGGCCC
Organism: Acidimicrobiales bacterium; assembly: GCA_035534335.1. Taxonomy (GTDB): domain Bacteria; phylum Actinomycetota; class Acidimicrobiia; order Acidimicrobiales; family RAAP-2; genus RAAP-2. The sequence goes on from DATLSF010000023.1 coordinate 116,850, forward strand.
GCCTCGGTGCCAACGCGATTCTGGCGGTCTCGCTGGCCACCGCCAAGGCCGCGGCCGCCGAGTCGGGACTCGCCCTGCACCAATACCTCGGTGGGGTCAACGCGCACGTGTTGCCGATGCCGATGATGAACGTCGTCAACGGGGGAGTCCACGCCAAGAACTCGATCGATTTCCAGGAGTTCATGATCGTGCCCGTCGGTGCGGCGTCCTACGCCGAGGCGCTGCGCTGGGGGGTGGAGACCTATCACGCGCTGCGCGAGGTGTTCGCCGCGCGCGGGCTCTCCACGGCTGTCGGCGATGAGGGTGGCTTCGCGCCGGACCTGCCGGACAACGAGACCGCGGTCAAGGTACTGGTCGAGGCGATCGAGTCGACCGGTCGTACGCCAGGTCACGACATCGCGATCGCGCTCGATCCCGCCGCGAGCGAGTTTTGGCGCGACGGTGCCTATCACCTCGACGGTGAGGGGCGCGTGCTCACCAGCGCGGAGCTGGTCGACTACTGGGCCGACCTGGCGGGTCGCTATCCGATCATTTCGATCGAAGACGGGATGGCCGAAGAGGACTGGGACGGGTGGGCGTCGATCACGCGACGACTTGGCGACTCGCTGCAGCTCGTCGGCGACGATGTCTTCGTCACCAACGTGGAACTGTTCCAGCGCGGCATCGACCGCGGAGTGGCGAACTCGATCCTCATCAAGCTCAACCAGATCGGGACCCTCACCGAGACGCTCGAGACCGTGGCGATGGCGCAGCGTAACTCGTACGGCGTCGTGATCTCGCATCGATCCGGCGAGACCGAAGACGTCACGATCGCGGACCTCGCGGTGGCGACGAACGCGGGCCAGATAAAGACGGGCGCCCCGGCGCGTTCGGACCGAGTGGCGAAGTACAATCAGTTGTTGAGACTCGAGGAGTTGCTCGGGGATCAGGCGCGCTTCCCGGGCGCCTCGTCTTTGTCGGGGGCGACTGGTGACACCATCACATAACAACGCGACGCGCGACCACCATCGGTGGGTCTTCGCGCTGGCGGTACTCACTGCGGGGGTCATGCTGGCCGCGTGGTTCCCGTTGTCAACCCTGTGGCACCAGCAGAAGCAGATCGACGCGACCGCGAATCAGATCGCGTTGATCCGACAGCAGCAGCGCGCCCTCACGCGTGAGGCCAAGTCGATCTCCACGAAGGCCGCGGCGACACTCCTGGCGCGCCAGGACTACCAGCTCGTCGCCCCGGGCCAGAGCCTCATCGAGGTACTTCCGGGATCGCACTCCGGCTCCGTCGGTGGAGATCCGGGCACCCAACCTCTGGTCGCTCCGTCGTCGGCGTCGACGCTGGTCGGCCCGCTCCACTCCGCGGCGACGTCGCACCGCTCCACACTCGGAGGATTCGCGTCGCGACTCGTGCACACGCTCGAGTTCTGGCGTTGACCTTTCGGGACGCGTCGGCCGAGGACGTGGCCGCGGTCGAGGAGTTGTTGGGGCGCGGGCTGGACGGCCGCTTCGCCGTCATTCGACGGCGCGCTGACGGAGGTCCAGTCGTGATCGAGAACGAACCGCACCTGCGCGACGGAACTCCCATGCCGACGCTGTTCTGGCTGGTCGATCCGGAGCTGCGCGAGGCGGTCAGCCGCCTCGAGAGCGTGGGAGGCGTGCACCGCTACGAGGAGTTGGTGGACGATGAGGAACTGAACCGCACGCATTCGCAGTACGCCGAACGGCGTCGAGCGGCTACCGTTCGGACCGATCTCGTCAGCGCCCAGGGAGGCGTGGGCGGGACGCGGCGCGGAGTGAAGTGCCTGCACGCGCACCTGGCGAATTTCTTGGCCGGCGCTGAGGACCCCGTCGGGGCCCTGGTCGCCCAAGAAGTGGCCCTGCCCGACCTCGTCGAGGTGGCGGTTCGTGACTGAGGTCGTCGCCGCCCTGGACTGCGGGTCGAATTCGACACGCCTGCTCACCGCCATACGACACGGAGAGACGCGGCGTCGCGAGACGCGCATCACGCGGCTGAGTCAGGGAGTCGACGCGTCGCGCCGACTGACGTCCGAGGCGATGGACCGGACATTCGCGGTGCTTGACGAGTACCGCGTGATGATGGAGGTCGACGGAGTGGTCCGGGGACTGCTGGTGGCCACCTCCGCGGTGCGCGACGCAGTCAACCGTGATGACTTCCTAGCCGGTGCACGCGCGCACTCCGGAGTCGAGGCGCGCCTCCTCACGGGCGAGGAGGAGGCCTGGTTCTCCTACTCCGGGGCGATGTCGGATCTGGCCGAGGTCGGGGGGCCGACGGCCATCGTCGACGTCGGGGGCGGGTCCACCGAGATAGCCGCCGTCATCGGTGGCGTGATGAGCAGTTGCTCCATGCAGTTGGGGTGCGTGCGCGTCGCCGAGCGGGCGCTCGGGCGCGGGCTGGTTACGGCGGCCAGCGCCGACGCCGCCCGGGCCATGATCGACGAACAACTCGACGTGGCGTTTGCCGAGCAACCGTCCTTCGCCGACCTGATTGGACGGACGCGACTGGTGGGACTGGCGGGCACGGTGACGACGCTGGCGCAACTCGACGCCGGCGAGGCGCAGTACGGTCGCGACGTCGTGCACCACCGTGTCCTCTCTCGCTTGACTGTCCAGCTGTGGCGCGACCGCCTAGGCGCCGAGACCCCGGCCCAGCGCCTGTCGCACCCCGGAATGGTGGTGGGCCGCGAGGACGTGCTCACCGCCGGGCTCTACGTGCTCGACGCGGTCATGGGGCGCCTCGGTGTTGACTCCCTCGTGACCTCGGAGAACGACATTCTGGACGGTGTCGCCGCGTCGCTGTGACGCTGATGCGCCACCGCGCGCCACCTGGAAAGATGGATGGGTGGAGTACCGAACATCGTGACGACGCGCGGGACGATCTACTCGCCGATCTCGCTGCACGGGCGCCGCGTGGTGCTGCGCACGCTGACCGAGAGCGACTACCCGAGCTGGATCGAGGTGCGCCAGCGGTGCCATGACTGGCTGCTCAAGTGGGAGCCGCGCTCGGTGCACTCGACCCACCTGGCCGAGGATCAACGCAGTTTCGCGAGCCGGTGCTCGCTGCGCGAGCGCGAACGCCAACTCGGCACGGGCTTCGGGTTCGGGATCTTCCACCAGGGCCGATTCATCGGTGAGATCACCCTGTCGTCCGTGCAGCGTGGTCCACTCCAGTCGGCCTACATCGGCTACTGGATCGACGAGGCCATGGCCGGCCAGGGTGTCATGCCCGAGGCCGTCGTGACCATGCTCCAGTACGCCTTCGACACGTTGCGTCTGCATCGCGTGGAGATCAACATCATTCCGCGCAACGTCGCCTCGCGCCGCGTCGTGGAAAAGCTCGGCGTGCGCTGCGAGGGCGTGGCGGAGCGTTACCTCGAGATCGATGGCGCCTGGGAGGATCACGCTCGCTACGCCGTGACCGCCGAGGAGTGGGCTGAGCGCGCGCCCGAGTTGGTCGCGACCTGGCTACTGCCGCGAAACGACTAGACGGCCTCGAAGGTTCGACCGCGCAGTTCCTCGGGACGCGTCGTTCGCAGTCGCCCCCCGAGCTGGTCGGCGAGACTGGCCCCACCCAGCGCGCCGTCGCGCGGTAACACAACCAGGGTGTCGTTGGCTCCGCGCGCGAGCGCGAGGCCGACGAGCCGAGCCTGGCGCGCGTGTAACGCGACCTCGGTGACGTCAGCGTCACCCGCGAGCTCCACCACGGGGTTCTCGTAGCGCGTACGTCGAATTGAGCGAAGGTCCCGAATCATCTGCAATGAGTCGCGACCGACGCGCACGGTCGATCCCGCCACGTCGTCCCAGGTGACATCGACCGGGCACACAATGAGGCCAAGCTTTTGAGCCAGGTAGAGCATCTCGGCGTCGAAGACGAACCGGTCGAAAAAGCCCAGGAGTCCCAAGACCCGCGCGGGACCCAGGCGGAACCCCTTGGCCCCGCACTGGGTGTCACGAAATGTGGTCCCGGTGTAGTGACGCACGAGCAGGTTGAACGTCTTGCCGGCGACCGTGCGCAAGGGCGACTCGTAGGCGCTGGAGCCCTCCTTCACCCTCGAGCCCGGCGCGACGTCGCACGCGTCGAGCGCCGCCAGGAACTCGGGGAAGTGGCGCGGCCGGATCGACAGGTCGGCGTCACTCGTGATGATCCTTTCTCCAATCGCCACGGCTATTCCCAGTCGCACGGCTGCGCCTTTGCCGCGGTTGACCGGTTGCTGAACGAATCGAGTGTGCGGCAGGTGTCCGAAGACCTCGTGGGCAACACGCAGAGTGTCGTCGCGCGAGCCGTCGTCGACCACGACGACCTCGGTTCGTTCAGGGTCCATCGCGTCCAACTCGTCGCGCAGGCGCTCGTAACCCGCGGCGAGACGAGCCGACTCGTTGTAGGCGGGTATGACCAGAGAGGTGGCGACGCCGCCCGCCTCGTTCACGGCCGTCTGGCGCCGACGAGTCCGAAGGTGAAGAGTGGCGCGTAACTCACGTTGGTCCCCGAGTGGGCGGCCGAAATGATCGTCGAGGTGCCCCAGGGCCCGCTGCCGGCGTACATGACCACGTGGTCGACCTGGTGGTCGCCATCGAGGTTGTAGTAGTAGAGCAAGTCGCCGGGCTGCAGGGCGTTGAGCGGAACGTAGTGGAGCGCCGGATACTGGGTCTGGGTGGTGCGCGGAATCGAGAATCCCGCCTGGGCCCAGGCCCACTGGACCAGTCCCGAGCAGTCGAAGCCGTGGCCGGGGGACTCGCCGCCCCAGACGTAGGGCACGCCGATCTCCCTCTCGGCGGCGTGCAGGGCCGCCATGCCCTGGGCCGAGCCCGCGGCGACCCCTTTGACCAGGGGTGGCGTGGCGGCCTGAATCGCCTCGAGCACCCTGTTGGCCGCATCCTGACCGCCTACCTCGGACGCGGCGGCGACGGCCTGCTCCTCGCCAGCGACGTCTCGCTTTCGCGCCGCGGCGACGCCGACGGCGATCTCGTAGTTGATGATCTCGTTCGCGAGCTTGTGCGTGACGACGGCCAGCGTGGCCCGCGTGACCGATTCGTTGTGGGCATTCGCGACGAGTAGCCCCTCGATGGTCGCAGTCTGTCGCTGGGCCCTGGCGCGCTGCGCACTCACTTCGGCGATCGTTGCGTCAAGCGAGTTCTTCTCGGCTTGGTAGTTGTTCTCCAGTGTGGTGAGGTCGCCGATGACCTGTTGTTCGTAGACGTGTCGCGCGCCGCTGGTCGAGACGTCCTGATTGAACAGTCCGAGGATCTGAGCCTCGGCCGCCCCCACGACGTAGGCGCGCACGACAGCCACCGCCAGCTTCTTGGCCGTGACGGCGATGGCCCCGCGCTTGGCCACCTCCCGGGCGTCCAACGAGGTGATCTTCCGGTTGATCTGCTGCAGTTTCACCTTGGCCGCGTCGTACTCGTTGGCGGTGATCTCGCTGGTCCTCTCCTCCTGGGCCAGGGTCGAGGAGAGTCGCGCGATGCGCGCGCGGGTTTGGGTGATGCTGTCGGCTCCGACGGTGATCGGCGTCAGGGCCGTGACGAGCACTGCGGTTCCGATGAGGAGGCAAGCGAATCGGCTCGTGCCCCGACGCACGCGAGTCATTACTCAAGCGTACCCAGGGGTTCCGCGCCAACCTCGCTCCTTAGCGCATTGTTAAAGAGTGCGTTACGGTTACGGCACACCACGCCGCGGGGGCGTAGCCCAATTGGCAGAGGCAAGGCGCTTAAACCGCCTCCAGTGAGGGTTCGAGTCCCTCCGCCCCTACGCGAGGGAGCCCGCGTCAATCTTTAGTAGCGTGGCCCGCGTGGCTAAAAGCAATACGGGCAGGTGGGTTAGTCGGGTCGGCTCGTCCGGCGGCGGCAAGGCCTACCGCAAGACGCGCCCGGCGAACTACTACGGCGCCCTGGTCGTCATCGTCGTGCTGGGCATCGCTGCGACGCTGCTCGCGCGCTACGACTACCTCCACCCCCACCACACCGTCGGGACGCCCCCGGCCATCGGCACTACCTGGTACGCGTCGCTGCGCATCGAGGCCTGTGGCAACGCCCTGCCCTACCTGAACCCCGACCCCAGCTACGTGGGTGGCTTCCGGGTGGGGACCGACAACGTCATCCAGCTCAGCCCGGTTTCGGCCGCCGACTCCGGCAGCCACGCGACCGTCGCCCAGTTCGCCAACGAGTTTCCCGGTTTGATCGTCTCATCGGGTGAGATCGCCGTCCCCACCGCGACTGGCACGTCCAACCCCAAGACGACCTATCACAATGGCGACACCTGCCCAACGGGCTCGAAGTACGCCGGACAGACCGGTCAGGTGAAGTACGCCTACTGGACCTCGTTCGGACAGTCCAAGCCCAAGACCACCACCAACCCGGCCTCGATCAAGTTCAGCAAGTACCTTCGCATCACGATGGCCTTCGAACCGGCCGGGGTGACACCCGCGCCGCCGTCCAAGACGACGACCGACCTCATGTTCCAGATCGGGTCCGCCGGACCGACCACGACCGTGCCGGTGACGGCCCCGCCGACGACGGCCGTGACCACGACCACCGCGCCAGGCTGACGTTGCAGTCGGTCATCCTCGTCGGTGGCGAGGGGACTCGCCTGCGGCCCCTGACCTTCCAAACGCCCAAGCAACTCCTGCCCATTGTGGGCGTCGCGATGATCGAGCGGGTGATGCAAGAGCTCGTGGGTCACGGGGTCACCGACGCGGTGCTGGCGCTGGGATATCTGCCCGATCGCTTTACGGATGCCTACCCGACCAACGTGATCGCCGGGGTGCGCGTCTCGTACGCCCTCGAGCCCGAGCCGCTCGACACCGCCGGGGCCATCCGATTCGCCGCCGCGACGGCCGGTATCGACGACACATTCTTGGTGGTGAACGGCGACGTGCTCACCAACCTCGACATCACCCGGCTACTGGACTTCCACCGACAACGTGGGGCCGAGGCGACCATCGCATTGCACCGTGTCCACGATCCTTCGCGCTTCGGGGTGGTCGAGACGACCTCGGACGGACGTGTCGCCGCCTTCATCGAGAAGCCGCCGCGCGGCCAGGAGCCGACCAACCTCATCAACGCCGGCACCTACGTGCTGGAGACCAGCGTGCTCGAGCGCATCGCGTCGTCTGGGCGCGTCAGCGTCGAGCGCGAGACCTTCCCCGAGCTCTCCGCGGCGGGCGCGCTGTACGCGATGCACGATGACGCTTACTGGCTCGACACCGGCACCCCCACGACCTACCTCCAGGCCAACGCCGACGGCCTCTCGGGGCGCGACGGACGGCACTCCGACGGGGTCGTCGACGGCTCGTGGGTCCACCAGAGCGCGAGGGTCGACGCATCCGCCAGCGTGGTGTCCAGCGTGATTGATCGTGACGTCGTCGTCGGCAGTGACGTCTCCTTGGAGGACGTCGTGCTGATGCCCGGTTCGGTCGTCGAGGACGGCGCGCGAATCCGAACGTCGATCGTCGGCCCCGGCGCCGTGATCGGGCGATACGCGATGCTCGGTGCGACGTGCGTGGTCGGAGCCAAGGAGCACGTGGCTCCCGGTTCGGAGCTCTCTGGCGACGTGCGTCTCGGGGGCGTCTAGCGAAAGAGGTCTTCGGCCACCGGACGCACGAGGTCCGCGGCCACGGATCCGTCGCCGAAGTAGGACTCGTCGAGACCCCGCACGAGGGCGAATGGTGTCGCCGCAGCCTTGCCGAGCACCAGATTGGCCGCCGCGGCGATCTCGTCAGCGATGGCGACCTCGGTGGCGTCGAGCATGCGGCCGTTCGCGTCACGCGTCCCGCGTAGGTCCAACAGCGGTCGCAAACCGGCGACCCCGATGGCCACGTCAGTGACGCCCTGGCGCCACGGACGTCCGAACGTGTCGGTGACGACGACGGCGACCTCCACGCCGCGGCGCCGCGCAATTTCGCCGCGCAGCGCGCGAGCCGACCGGTCGGGATCTCGGGGCAGGAGGACCGCCGTGCCGTCGTCGGTGTTGGATAGATCCACCCCGGCGTTGGCGTTTACGAAACCGTGTGTGGTCTCGGTGATGCGCAGCGGTCCTCGCCGACGAAGCACGCGCCGCGACTCTCGCTCCACTAACGCGACCTTGGCCTCTGACGTGTCCTCGATCGCCACGACGCGACCCTCGGACTTGGAGACCACCTTCGAAGTGACCACGATCAGGTCGTGCCGCGCGAGGTTCAATGACTGTCGGTCCAGGGCGTCGAGCAAAAGTGTCGCCAGTTCATCACCGTCGCGAACCTCGCCAACTCCCTCGATCGCGGTGAGTGTGACCGCGCTCACGTGGTCACCGCGGCGGCGAGGCGGCGGGCGTTGGCCTCGTCGGACATGACAGTCGTGGTCACGATGACGTTCAAGTCCCGCGCGCGCAGTTCGTCGACGACGTCAGCGTCGGCTTCGTCGACGATCATCGTGCTGATCAACCCCTTGTAGAGGTCGGCAACCCCCACACTGGTGCTGGCGTAGCCGAGATCGGTCATGAGGCGTGCCGCCGGACCTTTGAGCGCCTCGCCCGCGATCAGTGGTGAGACCGCGACTACGTCGTCGCGGCGCGCGGCCAGGGCGTCGCGCACGCCGGGCACCTGGAGGATCGGCTCGATGGAGATCACTGGGTTGGAAGGCGCGATGACCACCCGAGCGGCGCGCGCAATCGCCTCCAGCACCCCCGGCGCTGCGACGGCCGTCTCCACACCTTCAACCGTCACGCCGGTGACCTCGACGTCGTGGCGGTGTTGGACGAAGTACTCCTGAAAGCTCAGTCGCCCGACGGCGGTGTCGAACACGGTGGCCACGGTGTCATCGGTCACTGGGATCAGCGCGACGCCGACACCCCACCTCGTGCACAACTCGCGGGTCACCCCGCTCTTGGTCGCACCCTCGGCCAGGCGCTGCGTTCGATACAGGTGCGTGGCGAGGTCGCGGTCGCCGAGGCGGAACCACGACTCCCCGCCGAGTGCGCCAAGTTCGTCCATGACCCGCCAGCTCTCGCCGGCGAGTCCCCACCCGAGCTCGTCATTGTTGAGTCCGGCCAGCGTGTAGCAGATCGTGTCAAGGTCCGGGCAGATGGTGAGTCCGTGCAGGACGACGTCGTCGCCCACGTTGACCACGCCGGTGAGTTGGGTGTCGTCTACGACAAGACGAAGTGAGCGAAGGAGGCGCGCGGCGCCAACGCCGCCGCTCAGGACCGTGAACACCTTCGAAACACTAGGGGTGCGTCGGTAGAGTCGGGTGTTGTGACGAGCGACCTCCTGGACGGCTGGCCGGCCGGCTCCAGCGCGATGGTGTTCCAACTGCGCGACGGAATCGTCGAGTCCCGTGAAGAGGCCGGTGACCTCGACAAACGTCGAGCCTGGGCATCGGTGTCCAAGTTGGCCGTGGCCCTCGCCTTCGGGGTGGAACACGATTGGGGACTGCACGACTTCAACGAGAGCGTCGGACCTCGCGGCGCGACGATCGCCGATCTGCTGAGCCACAGCTCGGGCCTGGGCCTAGAGGACGGTGACCCGGTCTCACCAATCGGGACGCGACGTGTCTACTCCAACGTCGGCGTCGATACCGCGGTGGCCGCCGTGGTGGGCGAGCGTGATGCGGCGTCGTGGTTGGACCAGCGGGTCTTTGCACCTTTGGGCATGGTGACCACCGGGCTCGAGGATCGACCGGCCTCGGGGGTCGTCGGCTCGACGCGCGAGCTGGCCACGCTCGCCGTCGCCTGGCTGCGGCCCGACGGCGTCGCGGTCGCCACCCGTGACCGAATGATCGCGCCCTATCGACCGGACCTCGACGGAGTCGTGCCCGGCTTTGGACGCTTTACGCCCTGCCCGTGGGGACTAGGTCCCGAGGTCGCCGGCCACAAGCGCCACTGGATGGGGGACTGGCCCCCCGAGAGTTTTGGGCACTTCGGCCAGAGCGGAGCCCTCGCTCTCATGAACGCGCGCGACCAGCTCGGGGTCGTGGCGACGTCAACGCAGCCCTTTGGGCGCTGGGCCGCGGACCTGTGGCCCCGGTGGACCAGCGCAGTGCGCCGGCGCGCGCTCGACGGGTGAGTGCCGAGGCCGCACTTCGGGTCGGACTTGACCTTGACGGTTCGCTTGAGTCGCTCGGCGATTCGATGACCGACCTTGCCGACGCCCTCGCGGCTAGCCCCGGGTTGGAACTGGTGCGGTTCCGCACGTTGGGCTCACCGTCGGACGGCGAACAGCGACTCGCGGGCCGCGCCCTGTGGGCTCCGCTGTGGCGGCGCAGCCTTGGCCGCCCCGTGGACGCCCTGCTCCCACCGCTGGATGTGATCCACGTGGCCGGACTGGCGACACCGCCCACGCGCACGACGCCGCTCGTCGTGTCGGTCGACGACCTGCGCGCGCTGCGGGGCGAGACGCGCATCGTCCAACGCGTGGCCGCTCTGCGCCGGGCCGCGGCGCGCGGCGCGGTCCTGGTGGCGTCGACGCGCACGGCCAGCCACGAGGTCTTGGCGGTTCTGGGGTCGCGTCGGAGTCAGGTCGTGGTCGTTCCTCCCGCCGTCCCGCTGGTCGCTCCCACGATTGACGGGCGCGACCTCGTCGTCAACGTCACGGGACTCGTCGACCGATTCTTGGTCTTGGCACCCGAGCTTGAGCGCTTCGCGCGGTCATGCGGCGCGCGGCTCGTCGCCGTCGCGAGCGCGCAGGCGCGCCAGAGGGTGCGCGCGAGCGCGGTCAACGTGACCTTGCGGCCCCGCGACGAGGCCCGAGCCGCGCTGGGTGATGCACGGGTGGTGCTGCACATCTCCGACGGCGCGCGGTTTCCCTCCTTCGCGGTCGCCGCGCTCGCCGCGCGCGTGCCCACCATCGCGCGCTCCACCCGGATCAACCGTGAGCTGCTCAGTGGCGCGGCGACGCTCGTCGCCGACGACGAGGGATGGCTCACCAATCTGGCGGACGTGTGGTCCAACGAGGCGCGTCGCTCGATCATGGTCGCGGCCGGCGTGGCCCGCGCGGTGGATTTCTCGCCGGCGACCGCGGCCCGTTCCTACGCGGACCTGTACCGCGAGGTCGTGCGAGGCTGGCCGAGGTGAGACGCGTCCTGGCGATCAGTGTCGAACAGCTCTATCGACCTTCACCGGGCGGCATCGCGACCTACGTGCGCGGGCTGGTGGCTGGGCTGGCCGCGCTCGACGATCCGTCCTTCGAGATCGTGGGGCTCACCCCGCGAGGTCCAGCGCCGTCCGGCGTTGAAGACCTCGCACTGCGTCGCGTCTCGGCCGGACTCTCGCTGAGCGTCTTGACCCATGCGTGGGCGAGGTGGCCGCTCGGGGTGCCGCGTGGCGCGGATGTCGTGCACGCGACGACCGTGGCCGGTCCCTTCGCGGGAGGCGCTGCCCGGGCGCTGCATAGCGTCGCCCTGCACGACCTGTTGTGGCGTGACGAACCGACGGCGACCACCAGAGCCGGAGCGAGGTTCCACGAAGCGCGCCTCCGGATGCTCGCGCGACGCGAGGACGTGCGCGTCTTCACGACGTCGCCGCTGTTGGCGGAGCGTCTGGTGTCGGAGGGATTCGCTCATTCGCGTCTCGTGCGGGTTCGCCTCGGCGTGGCGCACGACGTGATTGGCGCGTCGCACGAACAGGTTCGCGACCAGCTGTCGTCTCACGGGGTGGTGGGTCCTTACACGCTGTACGCCGGCACCCGCGAACCGCGCAAGAACCTGACGACGTTGGTGGCCGCGCACCGGATGGCTCGCGCGTGTGAGCCGGCGTTGGGCGCGCTGGTGCTGGTCGGACCGGGCGGGTGGGGCGCCGTCGACACCGGCGACGCCACCGTGCTGGGGACGGTCGACCGCGCGATGCTTCGTGCGCTCTACCGTGACGCCGCGGTCGTGGCCTACGTGCCGCGCGCCGAGGGGTGGGGCCTCCCGCCGGTGGAGGCACTGGCCACCGGCACCCGGGTGGTGGCCTCGGCCGTGACGCCCAGCGTCGCGCAGAACCCGGAGGTCGTCCTCGTCGACGCCAGTGACGTGGCGTCCGTGGCCGAGGGTCTCACGCGGGCCCTCGAGATGTCCGATGACGACGCCGCGCGCGCGCGACGACGCGCGTCCGTAGCGCACCTCACGTGGCGCCAGTGCGCGCTCGACCACCTCGAGGGGTGGCGATGAGGGTCGCCCTGGATGTCTCGGCGGTGCCGATGCGCGTGGCCGGCGCCGGACGCTACGTCGTCGAGCTCGCTCAGCGCCTGGCGTCCTCCGGAGTGAGTCCCACGCTGGTCGCGCGTCGCAACGACGCCGCGCGCTGGACCGAGTGGTGTCCGGACGCCGCACTCGCGGCCGTCGTCCCGTCGGCGCGCGCGGTGCGCTTGGCCTACGAGGCCTGGGCAGTGGGCACGAGCCGCGTCGCGCGTGACGCCGACGTATGGCACGGACCTCACTACACGATGCCCCGTCGCGGATCAACGCCCGCGGTCGTGACGATTCACGACCTCACCTACTTCACTCACCCCGAGTGGCACGAGCGTTCCAAGGTGGCCTTCTTCACCCGCGCCATCACCTACGCCGCCCGTCACGCGCGCGTGCTGATCAGCGTGAGCGAGACCACGGCGCACGAGCTCGATCGACTCGTTCCGAGCCACGTCCCGGTCGTCGTCGCGCCTCTGGGCGTCGACCTGGAGAGGTTCAGTCTTGACTCAGGCGGCGACCGCGACGCCCTCTCGCGCGCGGGACTGCCACTGGACGTCGCCTACCTGCTCTTCGTCGGCACGTTCGAGCCGCGAAAGGGTCTCGACGTCCTGTTGCGCGCCTTCGTCGACGTCGCGGCCCAACACCCCGGCCTTGAACTGTGGCTGGTCGGCCAGGCCGGGTGGGGAATGGGCGAGGTGGACCGACAGTTGCGTGAGCATCCGGAGGGCTCACGCGTGCGCCGACTCGGTTTCGTCGATGAAGGCCTGCTGGCACCGCTGATGCGTTCGGCCACCGCGGTCACCTATCCCTCGCGCGGCGAGGGTTTTGGGCTGCCGGTGCTCGAGGCGCTGGCCTGCGGCGCGTCGGTCGTCACCACCGCCGACACGGTGATGGCCGAAGTCGCCGCGGGCACGGCATCGCTGGCGCGCGCGGGCGACGCCGAGGACCTCGCCCGGGTCCTGGATGTCGTCGTGCGCGCCGGCCCCGATGCGCCCGCGCGCGAGCGGGGTCGCGCCCGCGCTGCGCAGTTCACCTGGGACGCGATGATGACACGCCACCTCGAGGCGTACGAGCGAGCTCTCGCCACGTGATCCGCGCCCTCGTGACTGGGTCCGACGGCTTCGTCGGTCGCCACCTGACTGAGCACCTGGTCGCGAGTGGCGACGACGTGTCGGGATTTGACCGCGAGTGCGACGTGACCGACCGCGACGCCGTCGCTCGCCAGGTGCGCGCTGCGGCGCCCGACGTGATCTTCCACCTGGCCGCGCTGACCCACGTCGGCGCGTCGTGGACCGATCCGGACGAGACGTGGCGCGTCAACGTCGCGGGCACCGCCAACGTGCTCAGCGCCGCGCGTGACGAGCGCAGCGCCCTGGTGGTGGTCGTGAGTTCGGCCGATGTCTACGGCGTCGTCGGCGAAGCGGATCTTCCGCTGCGCGAAGACCACCCGGTCTCGCCCGTGAGCCCCTACGCGCGCTCCAAGCGCGAGGCCGAGCTGGTCGCACTCGACGCGGCGCGCACCTTGGGCCAGCGCGTAGTCGTGGTACGCCCCTTCAATCACGTCGGACCGGGTCAGTCGACGTCCTTCGTCGTGCCGGCGCTCGCCAGCCGCCTCCTCGCCGCGAAGGCCTCGGGTGCGAGCGAGATCTCGGTAGGTGACCTATCGGCGCGCCGGGACTTCAGCGACGTGCGCGACGTGGTGCGGGCCTACCGGCTGGTGGCCGAACATGGTCGCCGGGGCGAGGTCTACAACGTGGCGTCGGGCCGCGACGTCTTGTTGACCGAGGTCGCGGCCACGCTCGTCGACCTGATCAATCCGGGCACCCGTCTGGTGGCCGATCCCGCCCTCAGCCGACCGGTGGAGATCCCGGTGCTACGCGGGAGTGCGCGCAAACTGCACGACGCCACGGGTTGGGAACCAAGGATCAACTGGACCACGTCGCTGCACGACGTGGTGAACGACCTCGTCGCTCGGGGGCTCGGGGGCGCGAAAGCGCCTGAGTAGCCTTGTGGGGCTCATGGACTCTCGCGCTCCGGCGGTCGTCGCCGTCGTCGTCACCACTGGACCTGGGCCGGGTCTGGACGCCACGCTGGCGTCCCTGGTGGCCCAGGACTACCCGGAGCTGAGCCTCCTGGTGGTCGCCAACGGCGACACCGACCAGGTCAACGCCCGGGTGGCGGCCGTCGCGCCCCTGGCCTTCGTGCGAGTGCTGGAGGAGAACCGCGGCTTCGCGGCGGCCTGCAACGAGGCGACCCTGATGGTCGAGGGATCCGCGTTCTTCCTGTTCTGCCACGACGACGTGCGACTCGACTCGGACGCCGTGCACCTGATGGTCGAGGCGGCCTTTCGTGCGAACGCCGGCGTCGTGTCGCCCAAGGTCGTCTCCTACGACGACCCGTTGGTCCTGATCCACGTGGGTCAGACCTGCGACCGCTTCGGGGTGGTCCAGGAACGGATCCAACCCGGCGAGATCGACCACGGCCAGCAGGACCTCGAGCGAGATGTCTTCGTGGCCCCCGGAGGCGTCACGCTGGTGCGCGCCGACCTCTTCGCCACACTGCGCGGCTTCGACCCGATGATCACGGCGCTGGGCGAGGACCTCGACCTGTGCTGGCGCGCGCAGGTCGCGGGCGCCCGGGTGATCGTGGCACCGTCAGCCCGGGTGGCGCACCGCGAGACCATCGCAACCGGCGAGCGACCCGTGACGGCCGTCGGGACCCGGCGCGCCAGTCGTCAGGACCTCCAGCGTCGCCACCAACTGCTGGTCGTGGCCACCGGCTGGGGACGGCGCTACTCGCTGGTGACCCTGCTCACGTTGATGGTGATGGACGCGATGGAGTTCGCGGTGGCGATGGTGGGCCGCGACACCGATCGTGCGGGCGCCATCGTCGGGTCGTGGCGCTGGTTGCTCACCCACCGGCGACGCATCGTCGAACGGCGACGACAGCGCACGGCGCTCCGCGTGCTCTCGGACGTCCAGCTGCACCGGCTCCAGGTCGGAGGGGCCCACCGGCTGAAGCGCTTCGTCGTGCTGTTGGTGCGAGAGGGACTCGACCGCGCCCGGGGAATCCTGCCCGAGGCCGAACCCGAGGTGACGGTCGAAGAGGACATCGACGCCGGTGTGGGCTTCGGCGCGGCCTTTTCCGAGAGCGAGGAGTTCGACGACATCTCCGCGGGCGATGGTCTGGAACATCGACGTCCCACTCGCTTCCTGACCAGCTTTCGGTCCCAGGCGACCGCGATCATCACCGTCGCGGTCCTGTGGCTGATCGGGGGACGCAACCTCGTCGCCATGCACCTGCCCCTGATCGGCCGTCTCGCGCCGCTCGACTCGTGGTGGACGACCTGGCGTCACTTCTTCGCGTCGTGGTCGACCAACGGGGTGGGCACGGGCCTGCCCGCGATGCCCGGATACGGCGTGCTCGCCTTCGCCGGAACCTTCGTGGTCGGCCGCATGGGTGTCCTGCCGCGCTTGGCGCTGCTCGGCGCCGCACCCCTCGGGGCGATTGGCGTGGCACGACTACTCAAGGGCCGGGTCTCGAATCGCGCCCGCGTCGTCGCGAGCGCGGCGTACCTGGCGATGCCGCTGGGAGTGAACATGATCGCCCAAGGGCGCCTCGACGTGCTGGCGGCGGTCGCGGGTCTTCCGTTCATCGTGCGCCGCGTCTTCGAACTGATGGCGGTCCCCGGATTCCCCGCGACGCCCTACCGCGAACGGGTGCCGTTCGGACGCCGCGGCTGGCGCGCCACGGCGTCGGGCCAGCGCACCGTTGCGCTGCTCCTCATTGCGCTGGTGTGCGCGATGGCGCCCGCCACGCTGGTGGCCGTCGCGCTCGTGATCGCCGGCGTGGCGCTGGCTCGGGTGATCGAGCGTGATCCCGACGAGACCCTGGGCCGACCGCTGCGCCTACTCGCGGTGATGGTGGGCGGCGTGGCAGTGCTCCTCGCGCCGATGACGTTGGACGTCGCCTTGGCGGGGCGTAGCGCGCTCGGCGTTTTCGGGACCGCGCGCGGTCCGTGGTCCGCGCCGGGCTTTTCTCTCCTGGCGCGCGGGGCCGACGGCTCCTTCGGCGCCGGGTGGAGCGGCTTCGTATTGCCCGCCACGGCGGTGCTCTCTCTGGCGATCTGTCGGGGCGAGCGGCGACGCATCGCCACCAAGGCAGCCAGCGTCGCCGTGCTGACCCTGGTCCTCGCGGCGCTGGTCGCGCGACACTGGACGGGATCCTTCAGCCCGGACCTGGACGTGCTGCTGGCCCTCTACGTCACGGCGCTGGCGGTCATCATCGGGCTCGGCGTGAGCGCGGTGGAGCTCGATCTGCGCAGCGCCGGCTTCGGGTGGCGCCAGGTGGCGGCCGCGATGGTGGTGGTGACTCTGGCCGTGGCGGCCATCCCCTTTCTCACCAACCTCTCTTCGGGTCGCTTTGACCTGCCCACGACGAGTGCGGCCGAGTCGCTGTCGGCCCTCGCGCCGACGGACACCGGCGGCTACCGGGTGCTGTGGCTGGCCGATCCCTCGGTGGCGCCACTCGCCGGTTGGTCGGTCGCACCGGGGCTCGACGCGGCGACGTCGACCGACGGCCTGCCGGGCGGGGGAACCCTGTTCACGCCCCCGGGCGCGGGGGCGGGCGTCGCTCTCGTGCGCGACGTGCGACTCGCGTTGGAAGGTGGCACGGTGCACCTCGGCCAACTGCTGGCGTCGGCGGGCGTGTCGTCGATTGTCGTGATGAACTCGGCCGCACCCGAGGTCGCGGGGGTCCAGCAGGTCCCGCTGCGGGCCGTGCCGGTGGACCTCGTCGAAGCTCTCACGCGTCAGACCGACCTGTCGCTCGAGCTCCAGACCACGTCCGTGGAGGTCTTCGCCAACTCGTTGTTCCACGGTGTCGTGAGCCAGCGCACGTCGAGCGGCTCGTTGACGCCGGTGCTGAGCACACTCGGGGTCGCCGGGCCACTGGCGCCGGGCGGGGACGTGATCGCCGGCCTGGCGCCCGCCAGCGCCTTCGACCTGTTGGTGAACGGTGTGGCTGCCAGTCGCGTTGCGTCGCCCACGACGTGGACCGGCGAGTACCAGGTCACGGCGACGTCGTCCGCGCCCGTGGGCCAGATCGTTCTGCACCGTTTTCCGTGGAACGGACTCCTGGCCGGCCTCACCCTCCTGGTCTGGCTGTGCGCGGCGACCGGCTTCGGTGGCCGACGACTCAATCAACTAGTGCAGCTGCGCGCCGCACCGACGGGACGCCACGCGAGGCGCGACGATGCCTAGGCGCAGCGGACTTCTCATCGTCGTCTTGGTGCTCGCCCTCGCGGCCACGGCGACGGCGACCTCCCTCGTCAAGCCGTCCAACCCCGCCCAACTTCGCACCGGGCTCTACGCCTCCGCCGGTGTCGAGTCGAGTGCCCTCTACTGCACCGGTTTGAGCGACGCCGCCGGCGGCGTCCAGGGCGTCGTGACCTTCCTCAACACCGAGCGCTCGACCCGCACGGTCGCTATCGAGATCGTCTCGGACACGCATCACCGCGCCGACGCGACGTTGCACCTGGCGGGTCGTACCAGGGCCACGTTGGCGCCCGATCAGTTGGTGTCCGGCCACAGCTTCGGGGTATCGGCGGTGATCGACGGTGGCGGCGTGGTGGCCGACGAGGTCACGTCCGGACACTCGTCGGTCGTTCCGTGCTTGGCTCAGGGCGAGACCAGTTGGTACGCGTCGGGTCTGGACACGACGGTCGGCTCGAGTGCGGCGCTGAGCTTCTACAATCCGACCGCGACGCCCGCGGTGGTCAACGTGACCATCAACACCCCCAGCGGCTTCGCGGCCCCCGCGTCGTTCCAGGGACTCCCGGTGGCCGCGCACGCGGAGGTCAAGCTCAACCTCGGCGGCCAGATCGTGAACACGAGAAACGTGGGCGTGCACGTGAACGTCGTGCGCGGCACGCTCGTCATCGCCGCGGTGGAGAACTCACTGACGGTCGGGTCCTTGGACGTCGGCGCGTCGCTCCCGCTGGCCAGCGCGTGGTTCCCGCGCGTCACGACCGCCAACGACGCGACGGCGCAGATCCGGCTGTCCAATCCCGGACCTCGGCCGGCGCAGGTGAGCGTCCACGTCACCCTGGGCTCCTTCCACGTGCCCGACCAGTCGGTGAGCGTCGGTGCCTTCGCCAGTACAGACGTGACGATCACGCCGAACCCCGCGATTCCTGCGGCCGGCCTCGCGCAGGTGACGCTGAGCGCCAGCGAGCCGGTCGTGGCAACCCTGGCGGTCGGGACCAGCGCCGGGGTGGCCCTCACTCCGACGCCGACGCCGGGTGGCCTCTTCGAAGTGGCCGACCTCGGCGTCGGATACGCCACCGCGACGCTCACCAACACCTCAGACCACGCCGTCGAAGTCACGTTCGTGCCCTCGTTCAATGTGCAGACGGTTGGTTCGGCGGCGGACAGTTCGCCGGTTTTGTTGTCAATCGCGCCGATAAGTGTCGGCGCGCACGCGACCATCGATCTGATTCACGCCACGAACCACGCGTCGTTAAATGGTCTCGCATTGGAGGTGAGGGCGTCACGTCCCAGCGTCATCGTGGTGGCGACTCTGACGTCGACGCCCGTGGGAGTCGACGTGGTGGTGGAGTCAGACGGAGGGTAGCGTCGGCGGCGGCCAGGCCGCCACCGGAACGGGCGCAGTCGGCGTCGACGTGGGTGCGTCGCCGATTGCGGCTGGTGCGCTTTGGGAGGTCAGTGAACTGACCGTCTTCGTGGAGCGGTCGTGGACCGGCTCGCCATGGGCTTCGTCGATGAGGCGTGCCGCGGACTCGCCGTCGAGCGTCTCATGCTCGAGCAGGGCGTGTGCCAGCGCCTCGAGGCCGCGACGGTGCAACGTCAACACCTCGATCGCTCGGGCCTCCTGCTCACGCAGAATCCGCTCGACCTCGTCGTCGATCATCGTGGAGGTGTGGTCGGAGTAGTCGCGGGTGTGCATGAGGTCCTCGCCCAAGAACACCTGGTTGTTCTGTCCCCAGGCCATCGGACCGAGCTCCTTGGACATACCCCATTCGCGCACCATCCGCCGCGCCAGGTCAGTGTTTCGCTGCAGGTCGTCGGCCGCGCCGGTCGACAGGTCGCCGTAGACGAGGAGTTCGGCGACGCGCCCACCCATGCGCATGCAGAGCGAGTCCTCGAGGTGCTGGCGCGCCATGATGTGGCGGTCCTCCTCGGGCAGGGTCATCGTGACGCCCAGGGCCATCCCGCGGGGGATGATCGTGATCTTGTGCAGAGGGTCGGTCTTGTCCAGCACGTAGGCCAGCAGGGCGTGCCCGCTCTCGTGGAACGCGATGCGCTGTCGCTCTTCGTCGTTGAGCACCATGGTGCCGCGCTCCTGGCCCATCAGGACGCGGTCGCGCGCGGACTCGAAGTCGATCATGCTGATGGCGGCGGACTGGCGCCGCACCGCGTGTAGCGCGGCCTCGTTGACCAGGTTGGCGAGGTCCGCTCCGCTCATGCCGGGGGTCCCGCGGGCGACGAGAGCCAGGTCCACGGACGAGTCCAGGGGCTTGTCCTTGGAGTGGACCTGGAGAATCGGCAGGCGCTCTTCCAGGTCGGGCAGGGGCACCACGATCTGGCGGTCGAAGCGTCCCGGACGCAGCAGCGCCGGATCCAGGACGTCGGGGCGGTTGGTCGCGGCCATGACGACCACACCCTCGGAGGCGTCGAAGCCGTCCATCTCGCTGAGCATCTGGTTCAGCGTCTGCTCGCGTTCGTCGTGGCCACCGCCCAGCCCGGCTCCGCGCTTGCGGCCGATCGAGTCGATCTCGTCAACGAAGATGATGGCGGGGGACTGCTTGCGCGCGGTGTTGAACAGGTCGCGCACGCGGCTCGCACCCACACCAACGAACATCTCCATGAAGTCCGAGCCGGAGACCGAGAAGAAGGGCACACCGGCCTCACCCGCGACGGCTCGCGCCAGCATGGTCTTGCCGGTGCCCGGGGGACCGACCAACAAGATGCCCTTGGGTACCGTGGCCCCGATGACGGTGTAGCGGCCGGGATTCTTCAAGAACTCGACGACCTCGCTGATCTCCTCTTTGACCCCGAGGTAGCCCGCGACGTCGGCGAAGGTCGTGGTGGGCCGGTCCTGGTTGAACTGCTTGGCCCGCGAACGTCCCACCGACATCATCGAGTTCAGTTGGCCTTTGGCTTGACGGTTGATCAGGATCAGGAAGCCGCCGATGAGTAGTGCGAACAGCAGGTACGGCAGGATCAACCCCAAAATGCTCGAGGGATTTGCGAACTTGACGTTGATCCCGCCGGCCTTGAGGGCGTTGACCTCGTCGGTCAGAGCCGGGGCGGGGCCGTTGGTTGAGTAGGAGACGCCGTTCTTCAACTGCCCGGTGATGACGCCGGAGACGTTGTTGATGCTGGCGGATTTGATCAGGTGGGCGCGCGCGTCGTGCAAAAGGCCCGAGTAGGTGAGTGGCTTGACGTGCTTGTTGTGCAGGATCGACGGTAGGACGAAGAGGGCCAAAATGAAGGCGGCCGCGATCAGCAGGTACATCCGGCGACGCGAGTCCGGCGCCAGGGGCGTGTCCGTGCCCGGCAGCGCTCGTTTGCGTCCTGACCGGTCGTTGGGCGGCATAGTCACGCCGTCCAATCTAGGGGCAGGTTGTGAGTAACTGTCTGCGACCCTGTGCAAAACCCTCGTTCAGTAGCATTGTCAATCGTGAGCGATCTTCCCGCGGTCGTCCCGGCGTCGCGCCGAGGCGCCGGGACGGTCTTGGTCGCGTGCGCCGTGGGGTTCCTCGTCGGCCAAGTCGTCGCGACGTTGCTGGTGGCCATTGGCGCGTCGCTCGCGCACTACCCTGGCGGACTCTCGGCCGTGGCGTCGGCCACGGAGCCGCCCTGGTGGGCCAACGCGCTGAGCCTGGTCGGTCTGTGGGTCGGGTTCGGCGGTGCCATTGCCTACGCCGCCCAGCCAGGCCGCCTGGTTCCCTTGGACAGTCCCTGGCGGGTGCGTCCGGGCGACCTCCTCTTCATCCTGCTCGGCGTGGGCTGCCAGGTGGCCGTCGCCGTGGCCTACGCGCCGTTCCACGCCAACGGGCTCTCGCGGCCGGTCCACCACCTCTTCGGGGCGTCCCACGGCGCGTCGCTCGTCGCGCTCGGCGTGATGTCGGTGCTCATTGCCCCGTTGCTCGAGGAGTGGTTCTTTCGAGGCGTGCTCTTTCGCGCCCTGGGCCAGGCGTTTGGCGCGCGCGCCGGGGTGCTGGGTACCGGCCTGGCCGTTGTCGTGAGTGCCGTCCTCTTCGCGCTGGCCCACGGTGAGCCCCTCCAGTTCGCGGGCCTGGCCCTCTTGGGGATCGTGCTGGCGGTGCTGGTCGTTCGCACGCGTCGACTCGTGCCGAGCGTGATCACGCACGCGTCCTTTAACGCCGTGGCCTTCACGGCCCTATTGGTTCAGCGCAGCCACTGATGCAGCGACTGCGCGACTACCTGACGCCGCTGCGGCTGACCGAGATCACCGCGGTCGCCCTGGTGATGCTCATCACCTTCTGGGAGCTGCACCCGAACCTGGTCCTGTCCGGTTCGCTGATCACCGGCGGCGACACGGCGTCGCACATGGTGCTACCGGCGTACCTTCGCTCCCAGGGCCACCTTTTCAACCTCACCCCGTGGTACCCGGGATGGTACGACGGAATGCCGGCCTACTCCTACTACTTCGTACTGCCCGACTACTTCGCCACCCTGGGTAGCTACGTCATCGGCTTCGCGCAGGCGTTCAAGCTGGCCACCATCATGGGCTCGCTGCTCATGCCCGTGGGCGCCTACGTCATGGGCAAGCTCTTCAAGGCGCCGCCGCCGGTGCCGGCGGCGCTGGCGCTGGCCACGCTGCCGTTCCTCTTCGATGCGTCCTACACGATCGACGGTGGCAACCTCTTTTCGACCATGGCGGGCGAGTACGCCTTCTCCTTCTCCTTGGCGGCCGCGCTGGTGACCATCGGGCTGTTCGCGCGCGGCATGCGCACCGGCAAGGGGTACTGGCTGGCGGCGTTGTCGTTGAGCGTGACGTTGGCTGGCCACGTGCTGCCATGGATATTCGCCATCGGGGCAATTTTGGTCATGGTCGTCTTCGAAATTTTTCAGCGTTACGGCCACGGCGACCCGCGCGACGAGCTGGTGCGCGGCGACGTCGCGCGCCCGTTGCGGTTCGCGGTGGTGGCCGGACTGATCTCGGCGGGGTTCTCGGCCTGGTGGCTCTTCAGCTTCGCGACCAGTCAGAGCCTCGCCAACTCGATGGGGTACTCCAATGTGGACACCTCGACGATCCACGCGATCTTCACCACGCTGGGTTGGTTCACCTCTTCCGGTGGGGCCGCCGGCGATCGATGGGTCATCATCGGGGCGACGCTGTCGTGCGTCGTGGCCTTCGTCGTTCGTGACCGGCTCGGCATGATCCTGGCCACGCTGACGGCGCTGTCCTTCGCCGCCTTCGTTTTCGACCCCCAGAGCGTCATCTGGAACGAGCGACTCGTGCCGTTCTGGTACATCTCCATCCACCTCATCGTCGGGTGGTTGGTCGGCTTCTTTCTGGCGCGTTGGGCCAGCGCCGCACGTGAGGGCCGTCGCGGGCTGTTCATGTTCTTCGGTGACGGTCGTCTCGCCTACGCGCGAGTGCCACTCGATCCAGCGGAGGAGGGCGAGGACGACTTCGCCGTCACGAACGCCGACGAGCTGGACCCCGAGGAGCTCAGCCTGCGCGAGCGCATGAGCGAGTGGCGCCGCGAACTGGCGTCCGAGGACCCGGCCGAACGCCGCGCGCGACGCACCAAACGCGCCACCGTCGCGGTCATCGTGTTGGGTCTGGCCTCCACCGTTCCCGGTCTGGTGCCTCCGGCGGCCTCGGCCCTGGGGCTCACCACGACGGGCAACCAGGTGTCGGGCTGGGCCCAGTGGAACTACTCGGGCTACCAGGCCAAGGCCGCGTGGCCCGAATACCACAACATCATGACCACGATGGCCGCGCTCTCCAAACGATACGGCTGTGGTCGCGCGATGTGGGAGTACAACTCGGACCAGAGCCGCTTCGGTTCGCCGATGGCCCTCATGCTGCTGCCGTACTGGACGAACAACTGCGTGGACTCGATGGAGGGACTCTTCTTCGAGTCCTCGCCGACGACCCCGTACCACTTCCTTGATCAGGCTGAGCTCAGCGTGGGGCCCTCCAACCCCCAAGTCGGGCTGCCCTACGGTCCGCTCGACGTGGCCCTGGGCGTCCAGCACCTGCAGATCCTCGGGGTCAAGTACTACCTGGCCTTCTCACCCGCGACCATCAAGGCCGCCAACGCGGATCCGTCACTGACCCTGATCGGCGAGACCAAGAAGTGGCCCGCGCCGGGTGACCAGTGGCACATCTACTTCATTCACCACGCGCCGATGGTGGTGCCGCTCACGACGCTGCCCAACGTGATCCCGGGGATCTCGAGCCGTAAGGCGTGGCTGAACGCGAACGTGACGTGGTGGCTGCACCCCAAGCTGTGGCCGGTCCTGGGCGCCGAGAGCGGACCGGCGTCGTGGCCGCGCGCCACGTCGGTGCGCACGATGAGCACGGTCGCGGTCTCCTCAACGACGGTCAGCCACGTACGCGTCCAAACCCAGTCGCTCTCCTTCCACGTGAGCCGGGTCGGCACGCCCGTCGAGGTCAAGGTCTCGTACTACCCGCGCTGGCACGTGAGCGGCGCGGTGGGACCGTACCGGGTGAGCCCCAACCTCATGGTGGTCGTGCCGACGAGTCACGACGTGACGTTGACGTACGGCTCGACGCCCGCGCTCACCATCGGCAACCTGGTGACCGACGTGACGGTGCTCGGCGCCCTGGTCGCGCTGGTGATCACCCTTCGGAGGCGACGCACGGCGCACCGGTAGTGTGACCGCGGTGGACCCGACGACGATCTTCAAGGCCTATGACGTCCGCGGAACCTACCCCGATCAGTTCAACGAGGACGCGGCCCGGGCCATCGGCTCGGCCTACGCCGATTTCATCGACGCGGCGCGGCTCATCGTCGCGCGCGACATGCGGCCCTCGGGGGTGGCGCTCGCCACCGCCTTCGGCGAGGGCGCGCGCGCGCGTGGCGTCGAGGTCCTCGACATGGGCCTCGCGTCGACCGACATGCTCTACTTCGCCTCCGGATACCTGGACGCGCCGGGCGTGATGTTCACTGCGTCGCACAACCCGGCCCAGTACAACGGGATCAAGTTCTGCCTGGCCGGAGCTCGTCCGGTGGGCGCGGATACCGGCCTCAACCAGGTGGCCGCCGCCGCGGCCCTGTACGCGACGACGCCCGCCGACGGGCCGCTGGCCGCCCGTCGTGACGTCGACCTCATGGTCGAGTGGGTCACCCACGTGCACTCTTTCATCGACCTGACACAACTGCGGGACTTCAAGGTCGTGGCCGACACCGCCAACGGGATGGGCGGACTCGTCGCGCCGCGCGTGTTCGCGGGTCTGCCGATCGAGTTGGAGGTCCTGTTCCCGGAGCTCGACGGCACCTTCCCCAACCACCCCGCCGATCCGATCAATCCCGACAACCTGGTCGACCTCCAGAGCCGGGTGCTCGAGAGCGGTGCGGATCTGGGACTGGCTTTCGACGGTGACGCCGACCGGGTCTTTCTGATCGACGAGCGCGCCCAGCCCATCAGTGGCTCGACGACGACGGCCCTCGTCGCGAAGGCTATGCTCGCGCGACACCCCGGCGCCACGATCCTCTACAACCTGATCTGCTCCAAGACCGTTCCCGAGGTCATTACCGAAAACGGCGGGATCGGCGTTCGTACGCGCGTCGGTCACAGTTACATCAAGCAGATCATGGCCGACACCGGTGCCGTCTTCGGCGGCGAGCACTCCGGGCACTACTACTACCGCGACAACTACAACGCCGACTCCGGGATCATCACCGCGATGATCGTGCTCGACCTGCTAAGCCGCTCCGGCGGCGCGATGTCCGAACTGGTGGCGCCCTTCAACCGCTACGCGGACTCCGGCGAGATCAACACCACAGTGACGGACCCCGCGGCGACGGTGGCGCGCCTGGCCGCGCGCCTGAGCGCGGAGGGCGTCAGTGTCGATGAGCTGGACGGCTTGAGCGCGGACTACGGATCGTGGTGGTTCAACCTGCGTCCGTCCAACACTGAACCACTCTTGCGCCTGAACGTCGAGGCCCCCGACGAGGCGGCGTTGGCCGTCCACGTCGACGAGGTGCGCGCGATGATCAAGGAGGGCTGAGCGTGGGACTGGACCCGTTTCTGCTGTCGTTGTTGGAGGACCCGGTCGACCACGGGCCGCTGCTCTACGTCGAGAGTCGGGACCTGCTCTACAACCCGCGCCGGCGCCTCGTCTACGAAGTCCGTGACTCCATACCGGTGCTCCTGCCCGACGAGGTACGCGCGGTCGACGACGCCGAGCACGCCGCACTCACGAGCGACCCCACGGGTCGCGCAACCGGCGCCGACCCGGGACCCACACCGTCCGCGTGAGCAGCGACACGACGGGAGCACCGGCGCATGGAGTCGACACGGCGCGCGACTACGCGGCGGTCAACCGAGCCAATTGGGACAGCCGAGTTCCCCACCACGTGCGCGGATACGGATTGGAGCAGTTCCGCGCGGACCCGGCTCATCTGTCCGGCGTCGTGGCCTTCGACAGAGAGCAACTCGGACCTCTGGATGGCCTCGACGTCGTGCACCTTCAGTGCCACATCGGCACCGACACGCTGTCGTTGGCGCGCCTGGGCGCGGCGAGCGTCACCGGACTCGATTTTTCGCGCCCGGCCTTGGACGCCGCGGCGACCCTGGCCACTGAGTGCGGCGCGCAGATCGACTACGTCGAGTCCGACCTCTATGACGCCGTGGCCGCTTTGGGCGCGAGTCGCTTCGATCTCGTCTACACCGGCGTCGGGGCACTGTGCTGGCTGCCCGACGTGCGCCGCTGGGCTCAGGTCGTCGCCGACCTGCTGCGCCCGGGCGGTCGGCTCTTCCTGCGCGAGGGCCACCCGGTCCTGTGGTCGCTGGCCGACCCGCGCGAGGATGGCTTGCTCGTCATCGAGTTCCCGTACTTCGAGACCGCCGGCGTTGCCTTCTCGAGCCCGTTCAGCTACGTGGCGCACGACGAGCCCCTGGCCTCGCCCGACATCTTGCACTTCAACCACGGCCTGGCCCAAATCTTCACGGCCCTCGCCAACGCCGGCTTGCGACTGAATTCATTCGTCGAGCACGACAGCGCCCCGTGGAACGCACTCGGCGACGCGATGGAGGAAGGCCCTGGTGGCGAGTTCCGGCTACGAGAGGGGCGAGAGCGCCTCCCGCTGACGTACACCTTGCAGGCAACCAAAGACGCCCACGTGGAGACGAACTAGGTCAGCCGCTCGACGATCATGGCCATGCCCTGGCCACCGCCGACGCACATTGTCTCGAGTCCGAAGCGCTTGTCCCCGTCCTCGAGGGCGTTGAGCAGTGTCGTCATGATGCGCGCGCCGGTCATCCCGAATGGGTGGCCCAGGGCAATGGCGCCGCCACGCACGTTGAGCTTCTCCATGGGGATGCCCAAGTGGCGGGCGCTGGGCAGGACCTGGGCGGCGAAGGCCTCGTTGATCTCAAACAGGTCGATATCCTCGACGCTCATCCCGGCGCGCGCCAGCGCCTGTCGCGAGGCCCCGATGGGGCCGAGGCCCATGATCTCGGGGTTGAGGGCGCTGACGCCCGACGAGACGATGCGCGCCAGTGGCGTGATGCCGAGCGCGCGCGCGCGGGTGTCGCTCATGACGATCACGGCGGCCGCACCGTCGTTGAGGGGGCAGGCGTTGCCCGCCGTCACGGTGCCGCCCTCGCGGAAGACCGGCTTGAGCGCCGCGAGCTTCTCGAGAGTCGTGTCGGCGCGCGGGCCGTCGTCCTTGGTAACGACGACGCCGTCGGGCCGGGTAACCGCAATGATCTCGCGCTCGAAGAAGCCGTCAGCCTGGGCCTTGACGGCGCGCTCCTGGCTGCGCAGGGCGAACTCGTCCATCTCGGCGCGCGACACCTTCTCCCACTCAGCTACGTTCTCGGCGGTCTGACCCATGGCGATGTAGATGTCGGGTAGGCCCTCGGGGGGCGTCCAGGCATCGGTGACCTTTTCGGAGCGTCGCGCGGTGCGCGCCATGGCCTCTTCGAAGAGCGGGTTCACCGCGCGCGGTCCGTCCGAGGCGCCCGCCCCGTAGCGCGAGACAGTCTCGACGCCGGCGGCGATGAAGACGTCGCCTTCGCCGCTGCGGATCGCGTGGGCGGCCATGCGGATCGTCTGAAGTGACGAGGAGCAGTAGCGGTTGACGGTCACGCCCGGCACGTCGTCGAGTCCGGCCAGCACCGCGGCCACACGCGCGACGTTGAACCCCGACTCGCCGGAGGGCTGCCCGCAGCCCACCAACAGGTCTTCGACGGCGTGGGGATCAAGCTCGGGGACCTTCTCCAGAACTTCGCGCACCACGAGCGCAGTGAGGTCGTCGGGCCGCAGGTCGACGAGGGAACCCTTGAAGGCCCGACCGATCGGGGTGCGTCCGGTGGCGACGATGACGGCGTCGGGCATGTGTCCTCCTCAGACTGACGGCGTGAAGCCTACTGAGGCGAGGGCGTATCTCCGGCCGGGAGGGGACCGGCGTCGGCGAAGCCCTGGCGGATGCCACGCCCGGCCCGCGAGGCCAACTCGGCGGGCTCGAAGATCATCCAGTAGGCGTTGCGCGCGTGAGCCCGCGAGCGGTTCTCGAAGAGTGTGGCCAACTCCACGGGGTCGTCGGTCTCGTCCTCGTGGACGAAGACTTCCAGGATCGGCGTCGAGGTCATGAGCTGGGCGGTCATCAAGCCGGTGGAGGCCTCGTGGGCGCACTGCTTGTCGATGGGCGCGGACCCCGGCATGCCCAACGCCACCACGATGGCGCAGTGCTCGCGTTCGATGAGGACCTTGGCGGCGACGGCCAAGTCCTTGAAACCCGGCACGGTGCGCGCCACGACCTCGAAGGTGTTGCCGTAGCCGGGGCAGTGCGACAGTTCGTCACGCGCCGTCGCGCCCATGTCGTAGCGAGCGAACATAGTGTCGACCACGCCGATGCGCACTCGCTTCGAACTTTTCTTCTTGCCCATGGCTCCCTCTGGTCACGACCAGTGTAGGGAGGGACATAGGTCCCGAGGGACCAAGTTGGAGCGCGACGTAGAGTTGCGTCCAAAGGGGGCATCGTGGCCTGGGACTTCTCAACCGACCCGCAGTTCGAAGCGCAACTGGTGTGGATGCGCGAGTTCGTGCGCGAAGAGATCTTTCCCCTCGAGACGTTGCACCTCGGTCATGACGCCCTCATCCGCATCATCCGTCCGCTGCAAGACCAAGTGCGGGCCCGAGGTCTGTGGGCCGCGCACCTCACGCCCGAGCTCGGCGGGATGGGCTTCGGCCAGGTGCAGCTCGGACTCATGCACGAGGTCCTGGGCCAGAGCCCCTACGGCCCGGTGGTCTTTGGCAACAACGCCCCCGACAGCGGCAACGCCGAGCTGTTGGCCGCCGGGATGGAGATGACCGGCCATCACGAGATCCGCGAACGCTGGCTCACCCCGCTGCTGGAGGGCACGATTCGCTCGGGCTTTTCGATGACCGAGCCCGAGACCGCGGGTAGTGACCCGCGCCTACTGCGCACACGCGCGACGCGCGACGGCGGCGAGTGGGTCATCAACGGCCACAAGTGGTACACGACCAACGGATCAGTCGCCGACATCCTGATCGTGATGGCCGTCACCAATCCCGACGTGCACCCCTACCAGGGGTCGTCGATGTTCGTCGTGCCGGTGTCAACCCCGGGGGTGACCATCGTGCGCGACGTGGGTTCGATGGACGACCCCGAGGTGACCTACGGACGTTTCGGCAACCACGCCGAGATCACCTACGAGGACGTGCGCGTGCCCGCCGATCACCTGATCGGTCCAGAGGGCTCGGGATTCCTGCTTGCCCAGGCACGCCTGGGGCCGGGGCGCATCCATCACTGCATGCGCTGGCTGGGTCAGTCCCAGCGCGCCTTCGACATGATGTGCGAGCGCGCGCTGAGTCGCTACACGCACGGCTCGCTGCTGGCCGAGAAGCAGACCGTGCTCAACTGGATCGCCGACTCGGCCGCCGAGATGCACGCGGCACGCCTGATGACCCTGCACGCGGCCTGGAAGATGGACCAGGTCGGCGCGTCGGCGTCACGCGACGAGATCGCCATGATCAAGTACTACGGGGCAACCGTCTTGCACAACGTGATCGACCGGGCCATCCAGACCCACGGCGCGCTGGGGTACTCGGCCGACATGCCCCTCGAGTTGATGTATCGCTGGGCTCGCGCCGCGCGCATCTACGACGGTCCCGACGAGGTGCATCGCCAGACCGTCGCGCGCCACGCCCTCAAGCGTTACAGCCCGCGTGAGGTGCCCAGCGACTTCATCCCTGAGCGCGAGGCCGCGGCGCGCGCCAAGTTCGCCGACGTGCTGGAGTTCCTCGAGGCCGATCAGGTCTAACGCGGCGCGAGGCCGGCGACGGCCTCGCTTAGGTCGACGCCGACCGGCACGATGGCCAGTGTGGGCACCTGCACTCCGGCCTCGACGTAGCGCGCCACGTGCTCGCGGCACGCGTCGAAGGAGCCGTGAATGACCAGCTCGTCGACCACGGCGTCGGGGATGACCTCGTTGGCCTTTTTGCGATCACCTTCGGCCCAGGCCGCCCACATCGGCGCGAGCACCTCATCGCGTCCGAGCCACCGGTGGAACTCGGCGTAGGCCTTCACGGTGAGGTACGACGAGATCATGCGCCGACCGACGGCGCGCGCAAGGTCGACGTCGTCGTTGGGTACCACGAAGAGACGCGCGGCGATTGTCTTGTCGCCGACCTCGCGTCGGCACTGAGCGACGTCGTCCGCGCCGAGCCAGTTGAGGATCGCACCGTCCGCCTCGCGCCCGGCCAAGCGCAGCATCGAGGGTCGCAGCGCACCGAGGAGCAGGCGCGGTGGCTCGGCGACCGGTCGGGCCAGCTTGAATCCGTGGACCTCGAAGGTCTCGAAGACCTCGTCGATCTTCTCGCCGGCCAGGGCGCGCTTGACGAAGCGCAACGTGTCGCGCGTGCGCTGGTAGGCGTGGTCGTAGGAGATGCCGTTCCAGCGCTCGACCACCGGCTGGCTCGACGCGCCGAGGCCCACCGAGACCCGACCCGGTGCCGCTTCGGCGATGGCGGCGACGGTCATCGCGAGCAATCCGGGTCCTCGGGTGAAGACGGGCGCCACGGCGACCCCGAGTTCGAGGCGCGGCTCCCACGCCGCGGCCAGGGCCAACGGGGTGAAGCCGTCGGTTCCGTCGACCTCGGCCGACCACACGTCGGTGTAGCCGAGGTCGGCCAGGCGCGTGAACCACGCGTGGTGCTCGGCGAGCGTCACGCCGTCAAAGGGGATGGTGATGCCGTAGTGAGCCATCTAGGAAGTGTTCCAGACCTGCCGGGGTGGCGTCGGGTTAGGCGAGGTAGTCCTCGCCACGCGACTCGGGAACCTTCAGGCCCCGCCGGGTGAGGTCGTGGACCCACCGGTCGATCAACGTCTCGAGGACCGCGACGCGCGCGTAGTGCTTGTCCTCTCCGGAGATGAGATCCCAGCGCGCGTGGGGCTGGTCGGTCACGTCCAGGATGTCGCCGAGGGCCTCGAGGTAGGCCGCACGCTGGTCACGATTGTGCCAGTCGTCCGCGGTAAGTTTCCACTGCTTGAGCGGGTCGCTCTCGCGTTCGCGAAACCGTCGCAACTGTTCCTTGGCCGAGATGTGGAGCCAGAACTTCACGACGGTCGTGCCCTCGAGCGTGAGTGAGCGCTCGAAGTCGACGATCTCGTTGAGCGAGCGGGCGACTTCGTCGGCGTCGATGAGGTGCTCGACCCGCTCGACGAGGCCCCGCCCGTACCAGGAGCGATCAAAGACGCTCATCTCGCCCCGGCCCGGGATCGTCGGCCAGAACCGCCACAGAAAGTGGTGGCGCTTCTCGATGTCGGTCGGCACGCCGATGGGCACGACGCGCACGTGGCGGGGGTCTAGCCCCGCCACCAGTCGCTGGATGGCGCCGCCTTTCCCCGCCGCGTCGAATCCCTCGAAGAGAACGAGCAGTCCGGGGCCTACCTCGTGGGGTTCGATCAGGCCGGCCGTGAAGAGTCGCAGCTGGGTGAGGCGAAGCTGGGCAGCGGCCACGCGCGACTCGGACTCGTCGCGCGACATGGACGCCGAGAGGTCGAGGTGTTCGATGCGGCTGTTCACGGGCCGGGTGCGAGCACCGCTGTTTGGTTCGCCGTCACGGGTCTCCTTCGACACGTCACCGTATCCCAGCTCGGGTGGCGCCAATCGAGGGAGCGCCTCGCCCTTCGTAGACTTGGAGAGGCCCGAAGGAGAGATGGTGCGCAGGCTCACTGTGGTGGCGACCTTGGTCGCGGCGGGCCTCAGCCTGGCGGCGACCGGCTCGGCGACGACCACGACCACGACGACCGCACGGACGTCATCCGGACCGAAGCCGATCTGCGTGGGTGCGGGAGCGACGCGGCACTGCTCGCGGTGGGCGGCGCGCGACACGTGGGCTGGTCGGCCCGTCTACACCGCCCAGTTCGTACCCGATCCGGCGACACCAGCCGTTCGGGTGTACGCCGCCTGGCTCCGTTCGTCGGCCGTGGACCTCGCGCTCTACCCCGGGTACAAGGGTCCAGATCCCAACCTGACCCTGCCGCGTGGACCCGAGATGGTTCCTCTCAACGCACGCCCGCGGTTGCTCGCGACATTCAATTCGGGCTTCTACGAGTACGACTCAGCGGCGGGCTTCTACACCAACCACCTGCTGTATCACCCAATGATTCGCGGGCTCGCCACCGTGGTGCGATATAGCAACGGGAAACTGGACGTCCTGGCGTGGACCGGTGGACCCACGCCGGCGCCCAACGTGGTGATGGCTCGCCAGAACCTCAATCTGCTGGTCGGCGGCGGGCGCCCCACGGCGCGCGCGGCCGACGACTCGTTGTGGGGGGTCACCCTGGGCGGCGTGCCCGCCGTGTGGCGCACCGCCCTGGGTGTCACTGCGCAAGGCGACCTCGTCTACGCGGCCGCGCCGGAGCAGACGTCTGCGACCTTGGCTCGCATCATGGTCGACCTGCACTGCGTGCGCGCGATGCAACTCGACATCAATCCGGCGTGGCCGATCTTCGTCACGTACGCGCGGCCCGGCGCCGTCGGCCCGACGCTGATCGTCCCCAACCCGAATCAGATACCTGGACGCTTCCTGTACTCGAGCACCAAGGACTTCTTCGCCGTGTTCGTCTCGCGTCACCCGGGCGAGGCCCAGCCGTGGTAGCACGCCGAACGTGGTTCGGGGCCACGGCGTTCGTGGTGGTGGCGGCGGGGGTCGCCGTGGGCGTGAGCGCGTCGCGCGGCGACACGCCGACGTCCACGACCAGCACACTCGCGACCACGACCACTCTCGCGCCGACGACCACGACGACGCCGCCGACGGTGACCATCTCGGTGGTGGGTGACACCGAGCTCGGCAACACGCCCCAGCTACCGCCCGACCCCACGGCCTACCTGGCGCCGATTCGCCGGGTGCTCGCGGCACCGATCGTCTTCGGCAATTTGGAAGGCACCCTGTACGCCGGTACGGGGAGTTCCAAGTGCGGTGCCAGCGCGACGCAGTGCTACGCGTTTCGCGTGCCCACCTCCTTCGCCCGGATCTACCGAGCGGCCGGATTCACCGTGCTCAACAGCGCCAATAATCACTCGAGTGACTTCGGCGAGCCAGGGCTTTTGTCGACCTCGGCCGCCCTACGCGCCGCGGGCATCGCCCAGGCGGGGTTGCCGGACCAGATCGCGGTGGTGCACGACGGTGCGCTCAAGGTGGCCTTCGTGGACTTCGCCCCGTACTACAGCACCAACAACATGC
The DNA here is from genome assembly GCA_035534335.1 of Acidimicrobiales bacterium. Taxonomy (GTDB): domain Bacteria; phylum Actinomycetota; class Acidimicrobiia; order Acidimicrobiales; family RAAP-2; genus RAAP-2. Next base: position 149,964 of record DATLSF010000023.1, read on the forward strand.
TCGAGGCGGCCAGCGCCGCGGCCCTCATCCGGCGAGCGCGTGGCCTGGCCGACCTGGTCGTCGTTTACATGCACTCGGGCGCCGAAGGATCCTCGGCGTCTCACGTGACCCGCACCACTGAGGAGTTCGCTGGTGAGAATCGTGGCAACCCGTACGCCTTCGCGCACGCGGCGATCGACGACGGCGCCGACCTCGTACTGGCTAGCGGTCCTCACGTGCTGCGCGGGATGGAGTTCTACCGAGGTCACCTCGTTGCCTACAGCCTCGGCGACTTCGCCAACTACTACGACTTCTCGTCGTCGGGGACGTTGGCCATGTCGGGCATCCTTCACGTCACGTTGAGCTCAACCGGAAGGTTCGTCGCCGGTCATTTCACGTCACTGCTGCTGAGCCCGGCGGGCCAGCCACGCGTGGACCCGTCGCGTGCCGCGGCGGCTTTCGTCAACACACTCTCGCGGCAGGATTTCGGCGCGTCGGCCGCGCGCATCGCCACTACCGGTGCGGTCGAGCCACCCGGCTAGCAACCGCCCGGCGGCCCGGGACGTCCCGGACCGGCCTGGTAGCCGTCCACCGTGCCGACGTCGCGGGGACGCGGATTCGGCCCAAGGTGCACGACGTACCAGACGCCGCGCCACGAGATCAGCGAGTCCACCGCCACGGAGTAGATCGTCGTGCCGTGGCGGTAGACCAAGCGAACTCCGGGCAGGTGCCAGTACCCGATGAGGTTCTCGCAGTAGTTGGGCGCGATCCAGGCGGCGTCGGTCCGCACCGCGTCGACACGAACCAGCGTGGGCGGACCGCCAGCCGTGACCAGTCGGTGGTAGGCGACGAGGTCCAAGTTGTAGAACCCGATCAGTCGGTCGGTGTAGTCAGTGCGCGCACTCGCCAGTAGCCCCGTCTTCATGTGCACGTAGGCGGTCTCGGGAAAGAAGACGTTGCGCGCGAGCGCTGAACTGTCACTCAGAATCGCGCGCCAGAGAATACGCATCTGTCGGGTGAGTGATCCGTCGAACGCCGGTTCGGCCCTCGTCTGCGGCAGGCGGCCCGGATCGAGCGTCGTTGTCGTACTCGCTCCCACCGGACCAATGAGGGCGAGCGTGAGGATGCCGAGCGCGACGGCGACGCTCGCGCTGTGCTGCACGTGCTCGCGTCGACGTCCAAGAATCATGTCGTCACCCCCGTCGCGAGGAGCAGGAGAATCACGGCGCAATGTTAGGGTTGGGCGGTGACGGGAGCCTTGCATCGCGGACGACACCCGCGGTTCTACCTCACACCCAGCCAAGTCTTTCTCGCCTTTTTCGCGATGACCTTCATAGCGATGGCCTGCTGGTCCTTCGCTGATCCCCTGGTCGCCGCGCCCGACGAGCAGGCCCACATGATCCGCGCGTACGCGATCGATCACGGCCAGTTGGGCCACCAGGTGCCGGGTTCGGACAAGGCGCTCGTCGACGTGACGGTACCCATTTCCGTCAACTTCACCAAGACCTATCCTCAGTGCTTCCAGTTCCGCGGGGCGGTATCCGCGGCGTGCGCGCCGGCCTTCGCCACCTCGACCGCGCCGGTGGTGACCGACACGTACGTGGGCCACTACCCGCCGCTGTACTACCTGCTCGTGGGGACCGGGTCCTGGTTCTCGGCGCACGTCACCGGGCTCTACCTCATGCGCCTGGCCAGCTCACTCATCTGCGCGGTCATGCTCGCCCTCACCGCCTACGTCATCGCGCGCTGGTGCAAGCGCCGAGTCCTCGTGGCCGGCGTGGCCGTCGCGATGACACCGATCACCTGGTTCCTCGCGGCGTCGGTGAATCCCAGCGGCTTCGAGATCGTGACGGCGATCTGCCTGTGGACGGCGCTGACGGTGTTCGCGTCCGATTACGTGGATAATCCACCCCGCGGGCTGATCGCCATCATCGGCGTCGCGGGCTCGGTGCTCGTCCTGATCCGGGGCTTGTCGCCGCTGTTCGTGGTCATCATCGGCGTCATCATCGCGATTGCCGTGGGACCGAAACGGTTGTGGGCGCTCGCGCGCCGGCGACGAGACGTGCAGGTGGCCGCTGGCGCGATCGTGTTGGCGGCGCTCGTCGCCGCGGCGTGGATCTTCACGCAGCACACGCTCAACATCGCTCCCGACGGTGCCAAAGTGGCGCCGGGCACGTCCGAGTACGAGATCATGCGGCTGGTCGCGCACCACATCCGCGACTGGATACGCGAGGCGGTGGGCGTGATGGGCTGGCTGGACACGCCCATGCCGCATTGGTTCTACGACCTGTGGTACCTCATGATCACCGTTCTGTTCGTTGGCGGACTGATCCTGGCCTCGTGGCGCGTACGGATCGCGCTGGTGGCCACCGCGGTGCTCAGCGTGCTGGTGCCCTTCGTGCTCGTGGTGCGCCAGGTCCACCAGCTCGGCATCGTGTGGCAGGGCCGCGACCTCATGCCCCTGGCCGTGGGCGTGCCCATCCTCGCCGCGGGCATGTGGTCGAAGTCGCGGCGTTCGAGGTCGCTGCAGCGTTCCGTCAGCGCCGGTTTGGTCGGGCTCGTCGCTCTGCTGACGATGGGTGCGTTCTACCTCAACCTGCGTCGCTACGCCGTGGGGCGCTCGGGGTCGCGTCTGTTCTTCCTGCACCGCGGCGGGTGGTCGCCGCCCACAGGTTCGTTTGCGACTCTGGCCATTTACGGCGTTGTCACGGCGGCCATTGCCGCCGTGATCATCGTGTGGCTCCTCGGCACGACGCGCGCCGACGACGACGCGTTCCCCGCGACGTCGTAGCGTTCCTTCCGGGAGACTCGCCGGGGGCCCCGGTAAGATATATCGACACCGGTGCCGCACTGCGAGGGGCCGAAGAAGGGGATCACCCACCGTGCCACTGCCACCCGACGATGCGGATGCGCGCCCCGATCGCACACCTGACGTCACGTCCGATGTGCACCGCGAGGAACTCCAGCGTCTGCGCGAGACCATTCGGGTCTTCGAGCTGACCTCGGCACACAACGAGATGATCGCCGAGCAGTTCCGCCAGCTCGGGCGCTCGCGCCTCTTTCCCCTCGCGGTCCTGCTCCTGAAGGCCGACAATGTCGCAGAGCGATTCCTTCGTCGGCGCCTCGGACGAGTTCCGGCCGAGCGCCCCGTGGCGGGTGGCGACGCGACGGCGCCCGGCGAAGCAGCGCGCGCCGTCGAGGCTCCACGACCGCCGTCGAACATGACAATCACTCTGGTCAAGGGCTACCGACTCCTCGTGCACGCACTGGCGGTGATCTTTCGCGGTCACGCCGCCGCAGGCCCGGCGTCACAGTTCGAGGCCGACCCGTACGGGCAGTGGAACGAGAGTTTCGCGCACTTCGACGACGAGCTGCGCCGGCGACTGACGCTGCGTGTCGACCTACTCGAGGACCAGCCGACCTTCTCGGTCGTGATGTCCGCCTTCAACACCGACCGGACGTTCCTCGTAGAGGCGATCACGTCGGTGCTCGATCAGGTCTACGAGAAGTTCGAACTCATCGTCGCCGACGACTGCTCGACCGACCCTACGGTGCGCGAGGTGGTCGAGCGCTTCGCCCGTCGCGACGCGCGGGTGCGCCTGGTCACGCGCGAGAGCAACGGCGGGATATCGGCCGGAACCAACTCGGCGGCGGCTTCCGCCACGGGGGAGTGGCTGGTCTTCATGGACCACGACGACACACTGACCCCGTGGGCCCTGCTGCACGTGGCGCTGGCCATCAACGCGAACCCGTCGGTCCAGCTCCTGTACTCCGACGAGGACAAGCTGAGTGAGAACGGCCGGCTGTTCATGCCGTACTTCAAGAGCGACTTCGACCCGTTGCTCGTTCTCGGCCAGAACTACGTCTGCCACCTGACGACGGTGCGCCGAAGCCTTTTCGAGCGCCTCGGAGGGCTCAACAGCGAGTTCGACGGCGCCCAAGACTGGGACTTGGTGCTGCGCGTGAACGAGCAAGTCGCGCGCGAAGAGATCGTGCACATTCCGCTGGTCCTCTACCACTGGCGCAGTCACGAGGGTTCGACATCTAAGACCTCCGCGGCCAAGCCTTGGGCATTGGATGCCGGACGGCGCTGCGTGGCGGCGGCGCTGGCGCGCCGCGGCGTCGCCGGCGAAGTTCACGAAGTCGACGGGACCGGGTTCGCCGAAGTCCGCTTCGCCCTCCCCGAGCCCGCGCCGCGTGTGTCGATACTCATCCCGACGCGCGACGGTCGTCTGCTGGAGCGATGCGTGGACTCGGTCCTCGAACGCACGACCTACCCCAACTACGAGGTCGTGATCATCGACAATGGGTCCGTCAAGCCCGCCACCGCGGCCTACCTGTCGCGGCTGGGCGACGGAGTGCGCGTGCTGCGTGACGACCGACCATTCAACTACTCGGCGTTGCACAACCGCGCCGTGCCCCAGACGACGGGCGACGTGTTGCTCATGCTCAACGACGACACGGAAGTCCTTGAAGGGGACTGGCTCGAGGCGATGGTGGCCCAGCTACTGCAACCGGGTGTCGGAGCCGTGGGCGCCAAGCTCGTCTACCCCGACGGTCGGATCCAGCACGCAGGCGTTCTTCTAGGACCGAACGCGTTGGCCGGCCACGTCGGCCAGTTCCAGTCGCGCCACGACAAGGGGTACTTCGGGCGTATTGCGCTCGCATCGGAGTTCCAGGCCTGCACTGCGGCATGTCTCGCCGTGCGTCGCGAGACTTGGGAACGCTGTGGCGGAATGGACGAGAACCTGCGGGTGGCGTTCAACGACATCGACCTGTGCCTGCGGATCCAAGAAGGCGGTGAGCGGGTCACCTATACGCCACGTGCGGAGCTCGTCCACCACGAATCGGTGTCACGCGGCGACGATCAGAGCGGGCCGAACTTCGTGCGTTTCATGAGCGAGGTGCTGTGGATGCGAGATCGGTGGGGACTCCAGATCCTCCACGACCCCTACTACAACCCCAACTTGGCCCGCGGGCATCGGCTATTCGAGCTGGCCTACCCACCGCGCGTCTCGCCGTGGTACACGGGCATCGAATAGATGGGTGAGGGCGTGCGCCCAGATCGATCCGGCGACCGACCGCCCGGCGCACCGCCCGACGCCATCAGCCTGGCCGAGGCGCGCCGTCGCTGGACTCGCTACCGTGCCGAGGTCTGGACCACGCTGGCCGAGGTGCGTGGGCAGAGTGGTCGCCTCGCGATCCTCCGGAACCTTCGTCCCGGCTCGCTTCCGTTCAGGATCCTCACTGGGATGGCGGCTCCGGTCTTCGCACTGCGACGACGATTGCGTCCCTCGGGCACGCCGATCATCGGAAACACGCCATCGGCCTTTCCTTTTGGCAACGAATCCTCTGAACCCACCTGGCGGCGGCCGCTGCTCATTGACGACGTGGACGTGATCACCTTGGACGACAGCGACGTGGACGTCACAGTTGCGCGTGCGAACGACGCTCTTGGCGGTCAGGGTTGGCTCCTCGTCGTAGACGCTACGGATGAACTACGTGACGGCGCGGCCGATCAGATGGCCGCACTCGGAGCAACGCACTCGGCGGATCTGGTCTTCGCTGATGAGCGAACGCATGACTCTTCGGGCCGAACAATCGCGATTGCTCGAACGCGAAGCCTGGGATGGATGTCGCTGCTCAGCTACGACGCGAGCGGCCGGGTGGTGCTCTTTCGTAGATCGTCTCTGCGAGAGATTGGTGGTTTTGACAAGGCAGCTGGATGGGCATTTCGCCATGACGCGGTAATTCGACTGCTCGAATCGGGAGCCATCGCGGCGCATCTCGATCAGACCGTGGTCGAGACCTCGACGCCAGACTCGCGGTACGAGTTGGCGCTCCCGATGGTGACGTCCGCGGCCCTGGGTCGGCGCGCTGGCGGAGGACGAGCTATCTCCGACGAAGTCACTCCTGGACTCGTGCGTTGGCGGGTGGACGCACCAACGCAGTGGCCAAGCGTTTCGATCGTGATCCCTACCCGCGACCGCCTTGACCTTCTTGTGCCATGCCTTGACGCCCTCGAGAAGCGCACGACGTACCCGTCGTACGAAGTCGTGATCGTGGACAACGGTTCGGTCGAGCCCGAGACCCTTCGCTTCTTCGCCGAGAACCGTCACCGGGTCGTGAGCGCCCCGGGCCCATTCAATTACGCGCGGGTGATCAACCGCGGCGTGGACGCGACGACGAGCGACTACGTCGCCACCTTGAACAACGATGTGACGATCACGACCGACGACTGGCTCGAGCAGATGGTGGAAGTGGCCACACTGCCGGGTGTGGGCATCGTCGGGGTCTACCTGGAGGACCCCGCCGGGCACGCCCAACACGAGGGAGTGGCGATCGCGCCGTACCCCCAACACCTGCGCCGCGACCGCAACTACATAGTCCCCGACGATTTCCTGCTCGCGACTCGCGAAGTCAGCGCGGTCACCGGCGCGTGTCAACTGGTGAGTCGCGCCCTCTTCGACGAGCTCGACGGTCTCGACGAGACGTTGGCGATCGTGCACAACGACACGGACTTTTGTCTGCGCGCCCAGCGCCTCGGACGCAGCGTCGTGTACGTCGCGACTGTGCGACTTCTCCACGCCGAGAGTTCATCTCGCGGGCGACTGACGCCCCAAGACGACATTGAACGCTTCATCGCGAGATGGGACGTGTTTGACACGTTGAGCGATCCGTGGTTCCCCGCTCGCTGGGAGCTCGTTGGTGACGTGATCCGCTGGCGCCGATAGTTTCGTCGCACGGGTCGCTACACGAGTCGGTCAACCCAACGACGTGACGCGGTTTCCTAGGATGGCGTCGTGGACCTGGAACTCGCCGGCAAGGCCTTTCTCATCACCGGGGGTACCGACGGTCTCGGTCTGGCCCTCGCCGAGCGAATCGTCGCCGAGGGTGCGCACGTGGCGGTGTGCGGGCGCGACGAAGACCGATTGACCCAAGCCCAGGCTCGCCTCGGCGGCGACGCGTTGTGCTTCGAGGCTGACGTGACCGACCCGGTGCAACTCGACGAGTTCCTGGCCGCATCGCTGGAGCGATTCGATCGCCTCGACGGAGTGGTCAACAACGCTGGGAGGTCAGCGGGGTCTCCGGTCGCGACGTCGAGCGACGACGCGTGGCGTGACGACTTCGAACTCAAGGTGATCGCTGCGGTACACCTCACACGTCTGGCCCTCCCCGCGTTAGCCGAGAGCCGAGGGTCGGTCCTCAACGTGCTGGCTACGTTGGCCCGGACACCGCCCCCGAACTCGACGCCGAGCTCGGCGGCCCGCGCGGCGGGTCTGGCTCTGACCAAGGCGCTGGCCCACGAGGTGGGCGCACGAGGTATCCGGGTCAACGCCATCCTGATCGGTTTGATCGAGTCGGGGCAGTGGGTTCGCCGGGCCGCGGCGAGCGGCACCGCGCTCGAGGACTTCTACGCGTCCGGCGCCCAAGCGGCGGGAGTTCCGTTGGGTCGATACGGCCGAGCAGCGGAGTTCGCGGACCTCGCCGCGTTTCTCCTCTCGGCGCGCGCGAGTTACATCACCGGCGTGGGGATTGCCCTCGACGGTGGACTCTCGCCGGCTATCTAGTTGCTCGGGCGGTAGGGCCCGGGTGCCGAGGATCTCGCCGTCTACGACAGTTACATTTGGCGAGGTGGTGGCCGTTAGAAATTGAAGGTCATCGCGATGAGGAGATGAACATGACCACGAGCTCAGCACAACCGAGCAAGTCTCCGTCTCAGCTGATCGACGACAGAATCAGTGAGCTCGGCGACTGGCGAGGCAAGTTGCTGGGCCGGCTTCGTCGACTGTTGAAGCAAGCCGTGCCGGACGTCGTCGAAGAGTGGAAGTGGCGGGGCGTTCCGGTCTGGTATCGCGACGGGATGATCTGCACCGGCGAGACCTACAAAGAGGTCGTGAAGTTGACGTTCGCCCAGGGGGCGGCCCTGAAGGATCCGTCGCGACTATTCAATTCCAGCCTCGATGGGAACACCCGGCGGGCCATTGACTTCCGCGAGGGCGTCAAGGTCAACGAGAAGGCGCTGAAGGCACTGTTTCGGGCTGCGGTCACGCTGAATGAGTCCAAGACGAAGCATTGATGCCGTGATTCGGGTTCCCTCGCTTGGGGAGTGACCGCCTCTGCCTACCCGGGTGGATTCCAACGTAGTTTGGCAATCCTCTGCGCACTGACGTAGCCGTTCTCAGCGAACCACCGCGCCGAGTCATACAGCGCGTGGTCCGCGGGACGTGATGTGTAGCCAAGGTCTTGGCGGGCGCGGGTGTCGTCGAACGTCATCGTCGTGCTCGCCATATGGGCCGCTTCCAGTGGCACGCGCGGTTCCCGTCCGAGAAGAGTGCCTTCAATGAACTGTGAGGCGCCGCCCGCGATCAACGGGAACACGGAGGGAAAATGTCGAGAGGCTTGAGGCAGGCCCGTCACGGTCGCGAGAATTTGCAGCATGCGCTCCATTGACATATTGTCGCCGCCGCAGATGTAACTCACGCCCTGAGACCCCTGTTCGAGGGCGCGGAGGTGGCCTTCGGCAAGGTCGTCCACGTGGGCCACGTTCATGGCGGTCGTCACGAAGCCTGGGATGCGTCCGTTGAGGTAGTCCAGGACGACCTTGCCGGAAGGCGTGGGTCGGTAGTCGAAGGGTCCCTGGGGCATCGTCGGGAGAACCAGAACCACCGGAGCGCCCTGCGCGGCGAGGCGAAGAACCTCGTGTTCGGCCACGTACTTGGACTGCTTGTAGTTTCCGAACAGGTGTGTCAGGTCGCATACGTCGTCCTCAGTCGAGGCCCGCCCGGACTTCGTCTGCCAGAGGCCCAGCGTCGCCACCGTCGAGGTGTAGACGGTGCGCTCGACGCCGTCTCGCGTGGCGGCGGCCACCACATTTCTGCTTCCCTGGACGTTGACCGCGTAGAACGTGGACGGGTCCCTCGGCCAGAAGCCGAACTTGGCGGCTAGGTGGAAGCAGAAACGGGCGTCGCGAAAGACGTCGCGCAACTGTTCGGACGAGGTGATGTCCACTTCGCGACGCTCGACGTCGAGCTCATCCAAATTGGACGTCGGAGCGCCGGGTTCGACCAGGGCGACGACCTGGGCGCCACGGCGCAGCAGCGCACGCGTGACCGCCGATCCGATGAACCCCGCCGCGCCCGTGACGACCACCCGATCGCCACGTTGGAGTTGGGGACTCACGACGCGTCCGAGGAGACGCCCTCCGGTGAACGGGTTCGCTTGAAGGCGCCCTTGGCCATGGTGAGCCCAAACTCCACCAGCCATCCGCTGGAACGTTCCGCGTCGCTGAGCAACTCGTCCAAGGCGCCCGCAAAGAGGTCGATCTCCGTCTCTCCGGCGATCAGAGGTGGCAGGAGTTTGATCACGTTGATGTTGTCGGCGGCCACCTGGGTGAGGATCCCGTAGCGGTGAAAGAGCGGAACCACGAGGGTCTGAGAGAACATGGCGGTGCGCGTGGCCTCGACCACCCTCCAGCGGCGTCGCGCCCCGGCCGACACCGGTCGGCCGAACTCGATGCCGATCATCTGGCCCTCGCCGCGAATGTCACTGATGAACTCGTGGCGCGCCGCGAGATCGCCGAGCTTCGCCTTCCAGAGGTCGCCCATCGCGGCGGCGTGTTCGACGATGTGATCATCATCGAAGACCGACAGCGTGGCGAGTCCCGCCACCATCGCCAGTTGGTTCCCCTTGAAGGTCGTCGAGTGCACCATGGCCCGATCCATCGAGCTGTACACGCTGCGGACGATCTTGTCGCTGGTGAGCATCGCGCCCACCGGTACGAATCCACCCGACAGGGCCTTGGAGACGGTGATGATGTCCGGGGTCAAGCCGTAGTGCTCGAAGGCGTAGAACCTGCCCGTGCGACCGATTCCCGATTGCACCTCGTCACAGATCAAGAGGGCGCCCGCCTCGTGCACGGCGGCTTCGATCTCGCGCCACGTCTCGCGATCCAGGACGTACACCCCTTTACCTTGGATGGGCTCGACGATGAACGCGGCGACGTCACCAGCCCGCAGCTCGGTGCGCAGGGCGTCCACGTCGCCGAAGGTGATGCGGGTGGCGCCGGGGACGAGGGGGCCGAATCCGCTCTTGAACTCCTCGGAGCCGTTGATCGACAGCGCGCCCATCGTGAGGCCGTGGTACGCGTGATCGAAGTAGCAGATGCGGCTGCGGCCGGTACTGGCCCGCGCGAACTTGATGGCGGCCTCGACGGCCTCGGCTCCCGAATTGCCGAAGATCACGCGCTCGATACCGGCGTGGCTTCGCTGGACCAGTTGTTCGGCTAGTAGTCCGGGCAGCAGCGCGCAGTCCATTTGGACCATGTTCGGTAGGTCGGCGTCAATCGCTTGTCGCAGCGCGTCCTTGATCACCGGGTGGCTACGACCGAGCGCGAACACGCCGAACCCGCTCAGCAGGTCGAGGTAGCGCTTGTTCTCGTCGTCGAACAGGTAGCACCCTTCGCCGCGCACGTAGAGGCGGTCGAAGCCGAGGGTCTTGATGACTTTTGTCAGTTGGGGATTGAGGTATTTCGCGTGGAGCTGGAAGTTCTCGCCGTGACGCTCGCGAAGGAGTTCTTTCAGGTCAAACGGCATACTCCCCCTTTCCGGCGTTCTCTCAATCTATTCGGGGGTTTGAAGCCATCGCGAGTTGGATCCGTCACGCCCGCAACGCGTGGTGCCGATGTCGCTCGAACGTAGGCTCACACGGTGGTCGTCTTCCTGGCACTTCTCGCGGCATTCGCCAATGCCGTCGCCAGTATCTGCCAGCGGCTCGGTGTCGAAGACGCCCCGTCTAAGAACGGTCCATCTCTCGGTCTCATTCGTTACATGGTTCAACGCCGCATCTGGCTCGTGGGCTTCGTCATCATGGCCGCGGGCTACGCGTGCCAGGCGGCCGCGCTGCACCTCGGCGCCCTCGACGTCGTCCAGCCGATTCTCGTGACCGAGCTCGTCATCTTGGTACTGGTTCTATGGCTCTGGTACGCCACGCCGGTGCGAGCCCGCGACCTGATGGCGGCCTTCGCCACCGCGGGCGGCCTGGGCGCGTTCCTCTTCTTGGCGTCGCCGAAGATCGGCGTGAAGCTGCCGAGTGCGTCGTTGTGGTGGGAAACGGGGCTCACGGTGGGCGCGGTCGTGGTGGCGCTCACGTTGCTTGGCTCGAGAGGGCCAGCCTGGCGGCGGGCACTATTATTGGGGGCCGGGGCATCCGTGGGTTTCGCTCTCTTGGCCGCGGTCACCAAATCCATGACCGACGTCCTGTTGAAGGGGTGGGGTGCGCTCTTCACGTCCTGGGAGCTCTACGTATTGTGCGTCCTGGGACTGACCTCGTTCGTGATCATGCAGAGCGCTTTCCAAGTGGGGCCGTTCGCCGCGTCGCAAAGCACACTGATCTTGGTCAATCCGTTTGTTTCTATCGGAGTCGGTCACGTCTTGTTCGGCGAAACGCTCCGCGGTGGTCCTCGCTTCGTCGTGCTCGAGGCGCTGGCGCTGGCTGTCATGATCGTGGGTGCGGTGGGGCTAGCCACGTCACCTCTCGTTGCCAATGTGCATGAGGACTCCGCCGCGACGCACCTGTTGAAGGGTCGCGGGCGCTTCGCACGTTGGCGAGCCACGACGTCGAGCCCGTAGATGCGCTCGACGCCCGTAGGGACACCAATTCGTCTTGCGTTCATCGGCGTAGGGCGCATCTACGACCTGAACGTTCGTGCGTACGAGAACAACCCCGACGTCGAGGTCGTCGCCGTCGTGGACGTGAACGAGAGACGTCGGGCCCGCGGCCTTCACGACTGGCCCAACGCGCGCGCGTACGCGACCATCGACGATCTTGCCGCCAGCGGCCTCGCAGTCGACGCCGTCGAAGTCCTACTCCCCATCGTCTTGCACGAGTCGGCGACCATCCAATGTCTGGAGAATGGCTGGCACGTCAATCTCCAAAAGCCCATGACGAACGATTTGATCGGCGCCCAGCGCATGCTTGACGCTGTCCGCGAGAGCCAACGAATTTTGCGAGTCATGGAGAACTACCTCTTTTATGACCCGCTGCGTCGGCTGAAGGAGATCGTGGACTCGGCTGAGCTGGGACCGGTCAGTGGCTACCACCTCAAGATGGTCGCGAGCGGGCGAGGCGGCTGGGAGGTGCCGGGCGAGACATATGAGTGGCAGTTCGATCAGGCGAAGCGTGGACGCGGCATCCTGCTGTTCGACGACGGATGGCACAAACTGTCGACGGCACTCTGGCTCTTTGGTCCCATCAGGGAGGTGCGCGCGTGGGTGGGTTCGACCGAAGTCATACCCGGGTTGGAGATCGACGCGCCCACGACCGTTATCTGGGAGCACGAGAACGGGATCCGCGGCGTCTGGGACATCACGCTGGCCCCGGAGATGTATCTGCGATCGGACTACTACACCAACGACGAGCGCTGGGAGGTCACCGGGCAGCGAGGCTTCGCCCGGGTCAATCGGTGCACCGGCCGCGGGATCCAAGAGCCGAGTTTGGAGGTGTACCTCGACGGGGTGACGCGCAGCTATCACGCACTTGACGACGACTGGGCGAACAGCTTCCGCGACTCCGGGCGACACTGGATCGCGTGGCTGAAGGGTGGTGAGGGTCCCTTGCTGTGGGGGGCACCCGAGGCAGTTGAAGTCCTCCGCGTGGCTCTGGCCGCGTACGAGAGCGACGCGCGCGGCGGCGCCGGAGTCAGTCCGCAGTCGCTCTAGAAACCCTCGAAGGACCCCGGGTACCTCGTTCGGTAGTGCGGCATTTCGGAGCCGCACTGCTGGTCCCCGAGCGATTGCCATTCGTCCCGGGAAGTCGTGCGAGTTCGCGGTCCATGAGCCCTGTGACAAAATTCGGGAATGGCTCCCTCGGAATCGAGTGATCGATACATCAAGCCGGGCTGGTTCACGAAGAATGTCTTCAATCGAATCGTGCAGTTGTCGACCAGCATGGGAGTCAGCGTGTGGGGCTCACGATCCCTTTGGGTGCGCGGTCGCACGAGCGGAGAGTGGCGCACGAATCCTGTGAATCTGCTGATCTTCGACGGTGGTCACTTCTTGGTGGCCCCTCGAGGCGTTACCCAATGGGTGCGGAATCTACGCGCGGCGGGGAACGGCGAACTTCGCGTCGGACGTAAAGTCCAGGCTTTCACCGCCGCGGAGTTGGACGACGCAGAGAAGGCGGACGTGCTCCGCGCGTATTTGAAGCGCTGGAAGGCAGAGGTGGGCATCTTCTTTGATGGCGTGGGCGCAACATCATCCCCATCTGAGCTAGAGCGAATCGCACCGAATCATCCGATTTTTCGTCTCACATACATCTAGACAAGTGAGCCGAAAAAGCACCATCGCGTAGGTAAGGGGATCGCACACGGCGATAGAGGCCCTGAGAAGCATTGGCGATCCCCTGCGGTGGAACAGCGCCTTCGCCGAGAACCCTCTTGGACCACCAGTGGGCTGAATGCAAAGATTGCCGCATGGAACTTCGAATCTTCATTGAGCCTCAGCAGGGAGCCACCTACGACGACATCCTCGCCATAGCGCGCGCTGCAGAGGAAGGGGGATTCAACGGCTTCTTCCGTTCGGATCACTATCTCAAGATGGGCGCGGTCTCGGGCCTGCCCGGGCCGACAGACGCGTGGATCACCCTGGCGGGACTGGCCCGCGATACCAATCAGATCCGCCTCGGGACACTCCTGACCGCGGCAACCTTCCGCCATCCCGGTTCACTGGCGATCGCCGTCGCGGAAGTGGACGCGATGAGTGGCGGACGCGTCGAGCTCGGCCTTGGGGCTGGCTGGTACGAAGAAGAACACGATGCGTACGGGATTCCGTTCCCGGCCCTTGGAGAGCGTTTCGAGAGGTTGGAGGAGCAACTCGCCATCATCACCGGATTGTGGGCGACGGAGGTCGGAGCTAACTTCGACTTTCCGGGTGTGCACTACTCCTTGTCGAACTGCCCGGCGCTACCCAAGCCGGTACAGACGCCTCGACCGCCGATCATTATCGGTGGCCACGGGCGCAAGACGACTCCGCGAATTGCCGCTGCGTTCGCCGATGAGTTCAATGTTCCCTTTGCTTCGTACGACGATTGCAAGTCTCTGTACGACCTGGTCGACGACGCCTGCGAGGCGAATCAAAGGGATCCCGCAACGATGATCCGATCGGCTGCGCTCGTCGTATGTTGCGGTGAAAATGAGGCGGAAGTCGCACGTCGTGCATCCAACATTGGGCGCGATGTCTCCGAACTATCAGAGAATGGCTTGGCTGGCACACCTGCGCAGGTTGTCGCCAAGATGCTTCACTACGGTGAACTCGGAGTCTCTCGGATGTATCTTCAAGTGCTGGTCATGGAGGACCTGGACCACGTCCGCCTCATTGCATCGGAAGTCTTGCCGGCGGTGGATTCCAGATAGTCGATTGTCGGCCGCAACGATTTCACGGATGGCCCCTTGAAGGCGAATAGGTCAGTTCATGATGATTTGCGGACGGAAGTGTCATGTTCCTGAATGGCATTCGAGAATGGATGGCGAAAGACTCAAAGGGTGAGAAGTTGGAAGACGTTGATGCGCCGGAACTCGCTTGCAGTTTCCCTTGCAACCCCCATCCTCGTTCTCCTCACAGTTCCAATTCAGTTCGGATGGTCAGGTGAGGTTGGAGCGCAGGAGTTTCCCGGAACCCCCTTCGAACCCCCCATTACTGCTCAACCGGTGCTCGCGACTCGGGCGGGAATCTCGGACCTCATCTATACGCTTTGGAACAACTCGGAGTCCCAGACCAGCCAATGGTTCATCACTCGCTCGGGGTACCTATTGGGTGACCTCAATCGGGTGGCGAGTCCGCCGAACTCTCAAGTTCTCGATGGACTGCCATCCGGAAGAATCGTCTTCATGTTGTTCGCGACACCGAACGATGGAATGGTCGTCGAGCAATCTGGATCAGGAATCCAAAAGCTCTACGTCACCCACGACGGCGCAAAGAAGTGGGTGCGATGGGCGCTTCCTCGTGGTGCGGCGATCATGGATCTGGCGACGTCGTCCGCCGGCTTCTTCGCTACTGAGCGGACCTGTTTGGTCAAGCCGTACCGTTGTGCCGATACGTCAGTCCTATCTGCGTCGCCCACCGCCGAGCGTTGGACGGCACATCCGATACCCCGCGACCACGATGTGGTTGGCGACATTGTCGACATCGCCGCCTGGGGGAACCGTGTCTGGCTCACAGGAAGCACGACAACGAAGCCGTACGCATTTCTCGACTATTCGACCGACGGCGGACAGACATTCGCCGAACATGCCGAGTTAAACCTGTTGAGTCTCAATGCTTGCGGACTGCAGGCGACGTCCGCCACGACCTTGTGGGCTCAGTGCCGCGGAGGAATGGCTCTTAGCTTCCTGCATAGTTCAGACGCGGGCACGACTTGGACAGCCATTCACACGCCTGGAATCTTCATGGGATCAAGCGGAGGGGTCCTGGAGCCAATCTCACCGTCGTCGGCGTACCTGGACATGGGTCTGGGGACCCACCGGTTCTACTTTGTGTCAGACAATGGCGGATCAGTTGTGCCGCTGGGATCGATTCCACTTCAAGAGTTTTCGTCCCTCATCTTCATCAACCTCAAACACGGTCTGGCGGTAGGTGAACGTTCGCAGGGGTCTCGATTCATCACCATGAACACGACTGACGGCGGACGCAATTGGTCGATGGGCCGGTAGGTCATCGGACTGCCGTAGCCGGATCGCAGGGAAATGAGTCGCGAGGTACGAGGGCGATGAACCGCCGAATTGGATCTTGGACGCTTCGAAGTGCTAACACACTGCTAACAGCGGGCTCCTAGGCCGAGTGCGAAAAGTCGAATGGCCAATGATCTCTTGGTGGAGGTAAGGGGATTCGAATAACGCCCTGGAAGGCTTGGAACTACTGGCCGGTGAGATTGCGTTACGCCAATTGGTTACGCCAATGACCACTTCGCGACATAACCTTGCACCGAATCCCTGGACGCGAGTTCATTGGATTGGGGTGAGAGAACGTAGCGTTGCCGCTATGGAAGATCGTCGGGAATGGGATGTGACGGTTTGGCCCCGAATCGAGGGCGTCACAGACCGGGAGGCATTCCCCGAAATGTTGCGAGCCGCGCTCGCAGCCGAAACGGGTCTCTCGACCCTTCAAGTTCATCTCCCAACATTGCCGCACTCGACCTCGGCGGTTGTTCGTGTCTCGGCAACCTCCAAGAACGATGCGGAAAGCCAAGTTCGAGAAATCGTGCTTCGCGTTTTGCTCTCCGTTGCGCGGGAATATGTCGATGAACAAGCCCTTGGCTGGACGCTCGGCATTGACGCCGCCCCGAGCAGGGACTTGCCAGAGCACCGCTGAGCGGTCAGATCCCGCAAGCAATGGTGCAGTCGATGCACATCGAGTAGGCGAGCGAATTCCACCCGCGTACATCGAGAACTTCCTTGCTCTTCACCGGAGAGGATGGATCGGACGTCTACAAGAGGTCGAGGAATTCACCGGGGGTCAGGCCGGCTTGTCGAAGGACTGCCGAGAGCGTTCCTCGGGCCAGTTCCCGGTGAAGCGGCACGATGACGGTTCGGCCGCCGTGATTCCGTAGCTTCGCGTGGCTGCCGCGCTGACCGACTTGAGCGAAACCGACCTTAGCGAGCGCGGTGACGGCCTCTTGTCCGGAAACGACGGGAAGCGCGGGGCTCACGCAGGCAGCAGGACCGTGGTGATGAGGGGCGGCTCGAGTGTGTTGGGGAGTTCCTCTCCCTCGAAGTAGAGGCTCAGAGCCTCCTCGAGATTCGCCAGCGCCTCATCCACCGTCTCACCTTGGCTCACCACGTCGACGTCGAGGCATCTCGCGACGAACCAGGGCGCCTCGTGGGTGACGGCAACGGTGAACTTCATGATGCGAAGCGTACCAGTGGCCTGTGTCATCGGACCTCGCCCACATTGTGGAGGTAAGGGGATTCGAACCCCTGACCTCTTGACTGCCAGTCAAGCGCTCTACCAGCTGAGCTATACCCCCAAGGGTCCTTCGATGTTATCAGTCGACCCATGCGGATCCCTTCTCCACTCGGGTCTGACACGCGTGACGTTATGCTCCGTCACGTGTTGCGCCGGAGGTGGCATTGCGTTTGACATGACCGCGCCATTCGCGGAGTTGGATTGATCATCAACCGGGACGAACAAGAGGGCTCAGGCAATGACGCGACGCGCGCACGAGAGAGGGGCCTCATGGCTAATCAGGTTCAAGGTGTTGTTGCCTTCGAGAAAGGTGCACCCGTCTCGTTGATGTCGATTCTGGTGCCCGATCCCGGTCCAGGAGAGGTGCTCGTCAGAGTTCAAGCGTGTGGCGTATGTCACACCGACCTCCACTATCGAGAGGGCGGAATATCGTCGCACTTTCCATTCCTATTGGGCCATGAGGCGGCTGGAGAGGTCCTGAAGGTTGGGCCTGATGTGGAGGGACTCGAACCAGGTGCCTTCGTCATCCTCAATTGGCGCGCGGTGTGCGGAAGCTGTCGCTCGTGCCTGAAGGGTCGGCCCCAGTTCTGTTTCTCGACCAAGAATGCGTCGCAACGTATGACCCTGGCCGACGGCACGCCACTCTCGGCGGCGCTGGGAATTGGGGCCTTCGCCGAGAAGACACTGGTAGCCGCGGGGCAGTGCACCGAGGTGCCTCGGATTCGGCCGGAGGTTGCCGGACTCCTGGGCTGTGGGGTGATGACGGGTATCGGTGCCGTCCTGTACACCGGCGCGGTCGGCCTCGGCGACTCCGTGGCGGTGTTTGGGTGCGGGGGCGTCGGCGACTCCGCCATCTTGGGCGCACGACTCGCGGGCGCGACGACCATTGTCGCCGTCGACGTGGATGATCGCAAGCTGGAATGGGCCAAGTCACTCGGGGCGACGCACACCGTCAATTCGAGTCGCGAAGACCCCGTGGCGGCGGTGCGCGCGGCTACTGGATCTTTTGGAGCGGACGTAACAATCGAGGCCGTTGGACTTCCGGAAGTGCTGGAACAGGCGTTCTTCGCGCGCGACCACGCTGGCGTCGTCGTTCAAGTGGGTGTGCCCACGCCCGAGGCGATGATGCCCGCCATCTCGATGATCGAGTTCTTTGGTCGCGGTGGGGCACTCAAGCCGTCGTGGTACGGGGACTGCCTGCCGAGTCGCGACTTTCCGATGCTCGTCGACCTCTATCTGCAGGGCCGCCTGGGACTCGATCGCATTGTCTCTGAAACGATTGCAATCGGCGACGTTGAAGCCGCGTTCGAGCTAATGCGCCGCGGTGAGGTACTGCGCAGTGTGGTCGTGATCCCCTGAACAAACCTGAAAAGTGTTGTGGCCAAATTGTCGCCCTCGGGATCGCCGTGAGTTCCGGTGACCGATACGCCGTTGATCGCTACTCGCCACAAGTACGATCGACGCAGTGAACCTCACGACGTATCAGAGCTGCAGCTTCGCTGAAAAGAGGGCGGTCCTGCGCGCGTTCTGGTCCAGCAGCGACGACGAGTCGGACAAGGTGAACCTCGCCGCGCGTGAGTACGGCCCCTACGCCCTTGGCATGGTGGCCATCATCGCGCTCGAGCTCGTCGTTATCTCGGCGGTCCTCGGGATCCGCGGAAGTGGTTGGGAGTGGATTGCATTCATCGCCACGGCGTTCGCCCTGTGGAGCCTGTGGCGCACACACGTGTGCCAACGCGTTCGCCGCAATGGGGTCGCCCGGTCGTAGACGCACCTCAGACACACACGATCTTGCGTCGATCGCCGTGCGGGGTGGTTATTCGCGCTGTTGCAGTGTCACCCAACAATTGCGTTCACGCATTCCTCCGCGTGCG
This sequence comes from Acidimicrobiales bacterium, assembly GCA_035534335.1. Lineage (GTDB taxonomy): Bacteria > Actinomycetota > Acidimicrobiia > Acidimicrobiales > RAAP-2 > RAAP-2. Next base: position 168,775 of record DATLSF010000023.1, read on the forward strand.
AGATGAAAGGTGAATGATCGCTCGTCAGGCGAAGGATGTCGTCGCAGCGCTGAGACATCAACTCCTGGAGAGCGGGATCGATGGCCCGGTCGCGGTCGCAAAGGATGTAGCGACGCGGGACCGAAGGATCCGGTGTCTGGCGAGCGCTGAGGAAGCTGGCCAGCGTTTGGGTTCCCAGGTGTGCAATCGCCCACTCCTGGTCCGACGGAGAACAGTCGCCGTAGAAGGCCTCCGACGCGCGTTCGGGATCGATGCGCAGGAGGGGCCCGTCAACCACGATGGCCTCATCGAGGCTTGTTCGAACTCGAAGTTCACGTGACGCGTCGTTGGCGCTCTGTCCGAGTCCCGGGATGAGCGCGGCGATAAAGACCAATGACGAGAGTTCGTCGACGTTGGCTGCGGCTTCGGCGATGACGGCACCCGCGTAGCTGTGGCCCACGAGGACGACGGGGCCAGAGCCTTCGGCTGCGGTGGCGACAGCGCTCGCGTCGTCGGCCAGGTCGCTGGACCCGGCACCCGTGTCGCGCCCACTGGGTAGGTCCAGCGTGCGCCACGCCACGCCACGTCGGTCGAGTTCGGCGGTGACGTCGCGCCAGCACCACGCGCCGTGCCACGCGCCGTGGACGAGGACGTAGGTGAGTCGATCCAAGTTCTCCTCCGGTGCGCAACGGGGTCCTCGCCGCCGCGTTTCCTAGACTGTCACAATGGCTCGACCATTCAACGTGGCCGCCGTCGAGGCGAAGTGGCAGGCGTACTGGGCCCAGGCCGGCACGTACGAGGTCGATAACGACGACCCCCGAGAGCGTTTCTACGCCCTGACCATGTACCCGTACCCCAGCGGTCCGGCGCACCAGGGTCACGTGCGCAACTACACCTTCGGTGACTTGATCGTGCGCTACCAGACCATGCGGGGCAAGGCGGTTCTCTCGCCCTTCGGCTTCGACTCCTTTGGCCTGAACGCCGAGAACGCCGCCATCAAGGCCCGGAGCCACCCACGGCTCTTCACGGAGGCGCGCATGGCCGAGCTGAAGTCGTCGGTCCTGAAGCTCGGCGCCGTCTACGACTGGCGCCGAGAGGTCGTCAGTCACGACCCGGAGATCATGAAGTACGCGCAGTTGATCTTTCTCACCTTCTTCAAGGCCGGTTTGGCCTATCGGGCGCAGGCGCCAGTGAACTGGTGTCCGGGATGCCAGACGGTGCTGGCGAACGAGCAGGTCCTCGCGGACGGAACGTGCGAGCGCTCGGGCGACCGGGTGCAGCGGCGCGAACTCGAGCAGTGGTTCTTCGAGATCACGCGCTACGCCGACGAGTTGCTGCACGGCCTTGACAACCTCCTGTGGCCCGAGCGGGTCAAGACCATGCAGCGAAACTGGATCGGGCGCTCCGAGGGGGTGGAGTTCGACCTGACACTCGCGAGCGACCCGTCACGCGCATTGAGGGTCTTCACGACGCGGCCCGACACCGGGTTCGGCGTCACCTACGCCGTGATCGCGCCCGAGCACCCGTTGCTGGAAGAACTCACCACCGACGCGGAACGCGACCGGGTTCGCGCCCTGGTCGACCAGGCGCTGAGCGAGACCGAGCTGGAGCGTCAGATGTCGCCCGAGGCCGGCGTCGATCTGGAAAAGCGCGGCGCCTTCACTGGCAGCTACGTCATCAATCCGTTTACCCACACCACCGTCCCGGTATACGTGGCTGACTACGTGCTGGGCAGCTACGGCACGGGCGCCATCATGGCCGTGCCGGGAGAGGACGAGCGCGACTTCGCCTTCGCGTCGGTGCACGGCTTGCCCGTCGTGCGCACCGTGGAGACGCCGGACGGACACGAAGGAGCCTTCGTCGGCGACGGACCGCACATCAACTCCGACTTCATGGATGGTCTGGATACCGCGGACGCCAAGAGGGCGGCGGCCAACTACCTCGGCGAGCACGCCCAGGGTGTCGCGAAGGTCAACTACCGCCTGCGTGACTGGCTGATCTCGCGCCAGAGGTTCTGGGGCTGTCCCATCCCCATCGTCTACTGCGACGAGTGCGGCATCGTGCCCGTGCCCGAGGACGAGCTGCCCATACTGCTGCCCGACGACGTCACGATGAGCAGTACCGGTCAGTCGCCGCTCGCCACCGACGACGCGTGGCGATTGGTACCCTGCCCGAACTGCGGGCGCGCCGCGCGCCGAGAAACCGACACCATGGACACCTTCTGTGACTCGTCGTGGTACTTCTTGCGTTTCGCCGATCCCTTCACGCCGGACCGGGCCTTCGACCCGGTCGAGGTGGACAAGTGGCTGCCCGTGGACCAGTACATCGGAGGGGTCGAACACGCGATCTTGCACCTGCTCTACGCGCGCTTCTACGTCAAGGCCCTCGACGACACCGGCTTCGCCCCGGGAATACCGCGCGAGCCATTCGCCCGCCTCTTCACGCAGGGCATGATCCGTCTCTACGGCACGAAGATGAGCAAGACCAAGGGCAATCTTGTGGCGCCCGAGGCTTACTACGAGAGCGTCGGGGCCGACGGCCTGCGTCTCTTCCACCTCTTCGTAGGACCTCCGGCGGACGACATGGACTGGGTTGACCAGTCCGAGGACGTCATTGAGGGCTGTGGTCGATTCCTGGATCGAGTCTGGCGTCTCGCGCACGAAGACGGCGTGGTCTTACACGACGGAGCTGACGAGCGCGACCTCGCCGCGCGACGTGCGGTGCATCGCACCATCGCCAAGGTGACCAGCGACCTCGAGCGATGGAACTTCAACACCGCGGTGGCCGCCCTGATGGAGCTGATGAACACCCTGTCCAAGTGGGCTCGCGAAGGCCAGGGGGCGCACCGGGTGACGTTCGACGAAGCCGTCGACACGATGCTGCTGCTGCTCGCTCCCATGGCTCCCCACGTCACGGCCGAGATCTGGGAGTCGCGCCACCCCGACCTGACCACCGTGCATCTCCAGCCCTGGCCGGTCGCCGACGCGGCCCTCGTGCGCGAGGCCACCGTGACGATGGTGGTCGAGGTGAACGGAAAGGTCCGCGCACGACTCGACGTCGCCCCTGACACCTCTGAAGACGACGCCGCGGCGCTCGCGCTGGCCGATCCCAAGGTCGTGGCCGCCCTGGCGGGGCGCGAGCCGACGCGTGTCGTGTCGCGGCCCCCGCGCCTGGTGAACGTCATCGTCTGATGACCCGACGCATGGTCCCGACGAGCGACACTTCGGTCCTCATCGAGCCGCCGCGCTTCGATCGGCCCGAGGTCGAGATTCGCGCGTCGACGCGTCGGAAGAAGACCGGCGCCGCCCACTGGTCGGGGAGCCGCATCGTCGTCCAGATCCCAGCCCGATTGCGAGGACGAGACCGAACGATCTTCGTCGACGATCTCGTAGAACGACTCCTCGCCCAGCGCCCGCAGGTGTCGGCAGGAGACGCCGCCCTCGAAGAGCGCGCGCGCGTTCTCGCTGATCTCTACAACGACGGCGTGGCCCCGAGCACCGTGCGCTGGGTCTCCAACCAACGTTCGCGGTGGGCTTCGTGCTCGCCGGCCTCGCGCGACATCCGGGTTTCTACGAGGCTTCGCCAGTGTCCCGAGTGGGTGATCGACGCGGTGCTGGTCCACGAGCTGGCCCACCTCCACGAGGCCGATCACTCCAGCGCGTTCTATGAGTTCGCCGATCGGCACCCGCGTCAGAGTGAGTCGGCCGTCTTCCTCGAGGGGTACGCGCTGGGGCTGGGCCTGGCCATCGAAGCCGGGGACGTCGACGCGTGAGTCGCTTAGGCGCTCTCGCCGCGTAGGAAGCGCTCGAGCTCGGCCGCGAGCTCGTCACCGCTCGGCAGTTCGGTCCCGAGCGACGTGCCCTCGCTCTCGTCGGCCGCGTCCTCGAGCTGTTGAACCATCGATCTGTGCTCGGGGTTGTTGGTGACGAGTTCGTCGACGCGTCGACGGGCCTCTTCGGCCGATGCGCGCAGTTGCCCCGCGTCCAGGGTCAGCCCGGCGATTCGCGCCAGTCCTTCGATGAGCGCCGCCGCGGCCTGCGGGTAGGGCATCGACGCAACGTAGTGGGGCACGCGGGCCCACAGGGTGATGACGTCCAGGTCGGCTTCGGCGAATCCCAACTCCAGCGCCGCGCTGATGCCCGCGGGAACCTCGAGTTCACCCGTCACGCTGCCGACCGTGTCGAGCAGGTGTCGGCTGGCCTTGGGCACCGTGCCGATCACGCGCACCGGACGGGTGTGCGGTGTCGGCGCCGGGAACGCACCGAGTCCCACCACGAGGCGGACGTCGAAGCGGCCGGCAGCGTCGGTGACGACGTCGATGAAGTCGCTCCAGTGGAAGTCCGGCTCGGGCCCGACCAGGAAGATCATGTCCGCACCGTCCCCGTCGCGCCCGTAGCGCAATTGGATCTCGGGCCAGGTGAGCTCGGTGGTGACGCCGTCGACGATGCGCGCGATCGGTCGCCGGGCCCGCTGATCTATGAAGTACTCGGTGTCGAAGGTCGCGAGGACCTCGGTGGGGATGGAGCCCAGCAGCGCCCCCAGGGCCGTGCTGGCACCCAGTCCGGCGTCGATCCAGCCCTCCAGGGCGACCACGAGGACGGGTTCGTGCAGATCCGGATCCGCCAGGTAGATGATGCGGTCGTAGATCTCGTCGTCCATCAGGTCTGCTCCAGAGTCTCTTTGGCGCTCAGCGCCAGCGTCGCGATGTGCGTCGGGTACTCAGCGACGCTGCCCTGGTCTCCGGCGGTAGCGCCCGCTCGATACCTCGCGAAGACTCCTTGAAGGATGCAGGCCAACTTCCAGTAGCCGAATGCTCGATAATACGCGATGTTGGTGACGTCCAAATTCGAGTGACGCGCGTACGCGTCGAGCACCTGGTCGCGGGTGGCGAAGCCGGGCGCGGTGGTCGGAGCGTTGGTGAGCAGCGCGGACATCGGATCTAACGGCTCGGCCCAGTAGACGAGCAGCATGCCCACGTCGGCCAGCGGATCGCCCAGCGTGCAGATCTCCCAGTCGAGGATCGCGCGCACCGAGCCGTCGTCGTGCAGCACGGTGTTGTCGAGCCGGTAGTCGCCGTGCACGACCGAGACGCGCTGCTGGGCCGGCACGCACGCCGCCAGTTGGTCGCCCACCGCCCCCACGAGGCCCCCGTCGTCGACGCCGTCCACGTGCATCTGGTCGTACTGGGTGCGCCACCGTCGTAGTTGGCGCTCGACGTAGCCCTCGTGGCGAGCCAGTCCACCCAGTCCGGCGCGGTCGACGTCCACGTCATGCAGGCGAGCCAGTGTCTCGGCCAGGCGGTCGCCGATCACCGCGCGGGTGGCCTCGTCGAACGCGGCCTCGGCCTGGTCGCGGTCACGCAGAATCTCGCCGTCGACGAATTCCATGACGTAAAAGGGCCTCTCGTTAACGGTCTCGTCGGTGCAGAGGCCCAAAGGTCGCGGGACGGGGATACCCAGGGGGTAGAGCGCGGAGATCACGGTGTGCTCGCGCACCATGTCGTGAGCCGTGGGCAGGACGTGGCTCTCCGGCGGGCGGCGCAGCGCAAACCGGCGACCCGTCGCGTCGGTCGCGAGGAAGGTCAGATTGGAGCGACCTCCGGCGATCAGCTCGAAGGTGAGAGGGGGCCGCGCGGCCACTCGACTCGCCATCCACGTGCTGACGCGGTCCTCGTGAATCCCCGCTGGAGCGCCCATACGCGCTGAGGCTAACAGTGCTCGCGCACGCCGACTTCTCGTGAGGCGCACCGTTAGGCTGGCCGCCGTGAGTGACGTGACGGACGCAACATTTGCCACCGATGTCGTCGAGCGATCGCGCGCCGTGCCGGTCGTGGTGGACCTGTGGGCGGAGTGGTGCGGTCCGTGCAAGACGCTCGGCCCCATCCTGGAAAAGGTGGTCGGCGAGACCAACGGAGCCGTTCAATTGGCGAAGGTCGACATCGACGCCAATCCCCGCGTCGCCCAGGCCTTTGGCGTGCAGTCGATCCCGGCGGTCTTCGCCCTGCGCGACGGCCAGATCGTCGATCAGTTCGTGGGCGCCGTCCCCGAGGGCGCGGTGCGCGAGTTCGTCGAGCGACTCGCGCCGGGCGCCACGGTCGTGGACCGCCTGGTCGCTACCGGCGACGAGACCTCGCTGCGCGAAGCCCTGGAACTGGACGCCAGCAACGCCGACGCCGCGGTGGCACTGGGTGAACTGCTGAGGGCGAGCGACCGCCTCGACGAGGCCGAGACGGTCCTGGCCCCCTTCACGCATCTGGTCGGTGCCAAGACCGTGCTGGCGCGTATACGACTCCAGCGAAGTGGCGTGTCCCTGGAGGGTGACATCGACCTCACGCTGGAACACCTGTTGGAGCAGTCCGGTGACGAGGGGGCTCGCGCCAGCCTGCTCGAGGTTCTCGACGCTCTCGGACCCGAGGACCCTCGCTACGTCACGTACCGTCGGCGTCTCGGCAGCCGTCTCTACTAGTGCGTTCCTTCCGGCCGGCCGGACCGCTGGTCCTGACCATGGGCGCGACCACACACGACGTGACCAACCGGGCCCTCGTGATGGGCATCCTCAATCGCACCCCCGACTCCTTCTACGAGCCGGCCGCGACCTACGACCTCGACGAGTTGTTCGCGCGCGCTGAACTCTTGGTGGGTGAGGGGGCCGACATCCTGGACGTCGGGGGCGTGCGCGCAGGCCCCGGAGCGCCGGTCAGCGAAGCCGACGAGCTCGACCGGGTGATCCCCGTGATCGAGGAGCTGCACCGGCGCTTCGACGTGCCGCTCAGTGTCGATACCTGGCGTGCGGGCGTCGCGGCGGCCGGGTTCGAAGCCGGTGCCGTGGTCGGCAACGACATCAGCGGCTTTGCGGACCCCGAGTATCTGAAGGTGGCCGCAGCGGCCGGCGCGACCGTGGTCGCAACCCACATTCGACTGGCGCCGCGGGTTGCCGATCCGCACCCCCACTACGACGACGTCACCGCGACGGTGCGCGACGTCCTGACCGAACTGCGGCGACGGGCCTACGACGCCGGCCTCGCGCCGGGTCAGGTCATCCTCGACGCCGGGCTGGACCTGGGTAAGTCACCCGCCCAGTCGCTGCAGCTGTTGCGCGACTCGACCGATTTGGCCGAGTTGGGCTCGGTACTACTGCTCTCGGCGTCCAACAAGACGTTCCTTGGCGCGATGTTCGACCTACCGGTCCTGGAACGTGCGGAGGCGTCGCTCGCCGCGACGGCCCTGGGGATCGCGGGAGGATGTCGCGTCGTGCGCGCTCACGACGTGGGGGCCACGGTGCGCGTGCGTGACGCGCTGGGTGCGGTGATGGAGGCGCGGTGAGCGGTCCGGTGGTGGTCGTCGGTACTGACGCCACGATGGTCTACGACGCGCTGCACAACGCCGTCGCCATCGCCCTCGGTGACCTGGACCCGGCGGTGGCGCTGCAGGACTTCACGGCCAAGGACGTCACCGGCGGCGCCGAGTCCATCGCGCCGCGCATCCTCGAGGCCCTCAACACACCACCCTTCCTGGTGGAGCGTCGCGTGGTGGTGGTGCGCGACGCGCAGCTGCTGACGGCCGACGAAGCGGCGCCGATCGTGGCGTGGATGCAGGACCCCAGCCCCGAGACCGCGCTCGTGCTGGCGGTGGTCGGCGCGAAGTCCAGCCGCTTCGTCAAGGCCGCGAGCGACGTCATTGAGGTCAACGTCGGGTCGAACCAGCGCGCGCGCGCGGACTTCATCGAGGAGAAGTTCCGCCAGTACGCGGTGGTGGCTGACCCGCCGGCCGTTCAGTTCGTGGCCGAACGCGTCGGCGACGACGTCGCACGCGTCGATGCCCTGGCCCGGTCGCTGCGCGCGATCTACGGTTCGGCCCCCCTCAAGGTCCGCCAGATCGAGGACTACGTCGGCGACGCCGGGGGAGTCCCGGCCTGGGACCTCACCGACGCGATCGACTCCGGCGACGTCACCAAGGCGATCGTGACGGCTCGGCGCATGCTGGACTCCCAGGACCGCGCGGGCCTGCAGATCGTGAACATCCTCCAGCGCCACTACCTGGCGATGGCCCGGTTAGAGGGCAGCGGCGTGCGCGACCGTGATGAGGCGCGTGTGGTGCTGTCCATGAAGGGATATCCCGCCGAGAAGATCCTGCGCACCAGCCAACGCCTCGGTGCCGAACGCATCGCCACCGCCGTGCGCTGGGTCACCAACGCCGACGTCGATCTGAAGGGCGGCGTGAGTTACGGGGGACGCGACCTGGAAGGCGACGCCGACGTAACCGACCTCACGGTGATCGAGGTGCTGGTGGCGCGCCTGGCTCGGTTGACCGACGGCGCGCGGCGCCGTTAACCGCGGGGCCTTAGGCCTGAGAACGCAACTCGTTGACGCGCCGCATCAGGCCACTCTTCTTGTTGGCGGCCTGATTCTTGTGGATGACGCCCTTGGCGGCGGCCTTGTCGATGCGCTTGATGGCGGCGCGCAGGGCGGTCTCCTCGTCCTCGGTGCCGGCGGCGGCGACCGCGTTCTTCGTGCGCGTGCGCAGCTCGGACTTGACGGCCTTGTTGCGTTCGCGATCGACGACGTTCTGCTTGTTGCGCTTGATCTGGCTCTTGATGTTGGCCATGGGGTCCTCGTTCATCGTGCCGCGGGTCGGCGGCGGGCTCAACAACGTTACCAGTCGTGCGATGGTGGGCCCCTCGCAGAGGGACGCAAACGACCGGGCGGTAGCCTGAGTGGACCGTGGCCACTCCCTCGTCGTCCGTGACGCCGGACCGAATTCGGAACTTTTCCATCATTTCGCACGTCGACCACGGCAAGTCGACGCTCTCGGACCGGATCTTGGACATCACCGGGGCGGTCGACCCGCGACTCATGCGCGCCCAGTACTTGGACTCGATGGACATCGAGCGCGAGCGCGGGATCACGATCAAGGCCCAGAACGTGCGCGTCCACTACAAGGGTTTCGTCCTGCAGCTGATCGACACGCCCGGCCACGTCGACTTCGGCTACGAGGTCAGTCGTTCACTCGCCGCCTGCGAGGGGGCCGTCTTGCTGGTCGACGCCAGCCAGGGCATTCAGGCCCAGACGCTGGCCAACTGCTACCAGGCCCTGGAGCACAACCTGGAGATCGTGGCCGCGCTCAACAAGATCGACCTGCCCGCGGCCGACCCCGATCGGTGCCGCGACGAACTCGAGCGCGTACTGGGTCTGTCGGCGGCGGACGTGCTGTTGATCTCGGCCAAGACCGGCCAGGGCGTGCCGGAGCTGCTGGACGCCGTGGTCGCGCGGATCCCGGCGCCGCGTGGTGACGCCGACGCACCGCTGCGCGCGCTCGTCTTCGACTCGATCTACGACCAGTACCGCGGGGTCATCAGCTCGATCCGGGTGGTGGACGGATCGCTGCGCAACCACGTGCGCATCCGCATGATGCAGGCCGGCACCAACCACGAGATCGAAGAGATCGGCGTGCGCACGCCCGACATGGTGGCCGTCGACCTGTTGGGTCCCGGCGAGGTCGGGTACCTGGTCGCAGGGATCAAGGACGTCGGCGGCGCGCGCTCCGGCGAGACCGTCACGGAGGCGGCCCGGCCGGCGGCCGGAGCCCTCGAGGGCTACGCCGACCCCAAGCCGATGGTCTTTTGCGGGATCTACCCGATCGACGGCGACGACCTGGGGAACCTGCGCGACTCGCTCGACAAGCTCAGGCTGAACGACGCGTCGATTACCTACGAGCCCGAGACCAGCCACGCGCTGGGCTTCGGCTTTCGCTGCGGGTTCTTGGGTCTGCTGCACATGGAGATCGTTCGCGAGCGCCTCGAGCGCGAGTTCGACCTAGCGCTGATCGCCACCGCGCCCTCGGTGGCCTACCGGGCCTTCCTCACCGACGGCACCGAGATCGACATCGACAACCCGACTGACCTGCCCGACCCCAGTCGGCTCGACCACGTCGACGAGCCGCTACTCGAGATCACCATCATCACGCCAGCCGAGCATCTGGGCCCGGTGATGGACCTGTGCCAGAGCCGGCGCGGCGAGATGGGCAAGATGGAGTACCTCTCGACCGAGCGCGTCGAGCTGCGCTACACGATTCCCCTGGCCGAAGTGGTCATCGACTTCTTTGACGCGCTCAAGAGCCGGACCAAAGGCTACGCCAGTCTCGACTACGAGCCCGGCGGCTACGTCACCAGCGCGCTGGTGCGAGTGGACCTGTTGATCAACCACGAGCCGGTCGACGCGTTCTCCACCATCGTGCACCGCACCAACGCGGACTACTACGGGCGGCGCATGGCCGAACGATTGAAGGAGCTCATCCCGCGTCAGATGTTCGACGTGCCGATCCAGGCCGCGATCGGTGGGCGCGTGATCGCCCGCGAGACGGTCAAGGCACGCCGCAAGGACGTGCTGGCCAAGTGCTACGGGGGTGACATCACCCGCAAGCGCAAGCTCCTCGAGAAGCAGAAGGAGGGCAAGAAGCGGATGAAGAACCTGGGACGCGTCGAGGTGCCCCAGGAGGCGTTTGTCGCCGCCTTGCGCCTCGAAGAGGACTAGTAGCCGGTCGCTCCGTCGGTCAACTCGCGCAGGAGATCGGCGTGGCCGTTGTGGCGCGCGTACTCCTCGATCATGTGGATGTAGATCCAGCGCAGGTCCACTTCGCGGCCGCGTCGCACCGCGAGCGCCATCTCGCTCAAGTCGTGGCCGTGCGCCAGGTCGCGCGAGGTCTGACACGAGCGCTCAAAGAGGTCGACGACGTCCTCGAGCGACGCGCTGTCGAGGTCGTGGAAATCGGCGTCGTTATCGTCGTCGCGTTTGTAGTACATCGTCGCGTCCTGGCCCGAAAACACGATCTGGAACCAGATCTGTTCGACGAAGGTCAAGTGACGAAGGAGCCCGAGCAGCGACAGGTCCGACGACGGTACCGGACGCGCGCGCAACTGCTCGACGTCGAGGCCGGCGCACTTCATCAGGATCGTCGCGCGGTGAAAGTCCAGCCAGGCGTCGAGCTGGTCGCGTTCGGCACCCGAGTGGGGCGGTCCGACGCGAGTGGGGGCGGGGATGTCGTGCACCGGCGCACGCTACTTGGTGGGCACTCGCGACCCCGGGAGCGCCGCCCGTGGGTGCGAGACGCGCCTAGCACTCGGTAGAATTGAGTGCTAACAGGAGGAACCATGGCCCGTCGCGCCCCCCAACCCCAGTCGTCGGGCACGGACCTGGACGCCCGCAAGGCCACCATCCTCGAGGCCGTGGTCACCGAGCACGTCGACACCGCCCAACCCGTGGGGTCGTCGTCGGTCGCCACCAACGCGGACCTCGCCGTCTCGCCCGCGACGGTTCGCTCCGAGATGGTGACCCTCGAGCGTGAGGGCTACCTGGCCCAACCCCACACGTCGGCCGGACGGGTGCCCACCGACAAGGGCTACCGCTACTTCGTCGACCATCTGAAGTCCGGCACGTTGGGACCGGCCCAGCAGGTCCGGGTTCGCGACTTCTTCACCAATGTGCGCGGCGAGGTCGAAGACGTGCTGGAGCGAACCGCGACGTTGCTCAGCCAACTCACCAGTTACACCTCCGTGGTGATCGGTGCGGGGCACTCGCACGCCACGATCCTGTCGGTGCAGCTGGTCAACCTCGACGCCCGGCACCAGATGCTGGTGACGGTCTTCTCGGACGGCTCCGTGGTCAAGCACAGCATCTTTTCGACCTTCGACGCGTCTCACGTTGACGTCGCCGAGGCGTCGCGCCAGCTCAACGCGCTGCTCATCGGGACCACATTGGACGCGCGCGTTCAGGTGCCGTCACGCCACGATCACGTGGCGACATTGGTGCGCGAGGCGGCCAGCGCCCTGCACGCCGAGCGGCCCACCACCGACGGCGAGCAGGTCTTCATCGGCGGCTCGTCGCGGGTCGCCGAGGTCTTCGACGGCGTCGAGACGGTGCGCCAGGTGCTCTCCATCCTCGAACAGGAACTACTCGTCGTAACCCTGGTCCAGGACATGCTCGACCAAGGGCTCTCGGTGGCGATCGGCACCGAACACGGCTACGAGCTGCTCAGCACCTGCGCGGTCATCGTCGCGCCGGTCACCGTGGAGGGTGAGCCGGCTGGCGCCGTGGGACTGTTGGGCCCGACCCGAATGAAGTACCGCGAGGCACTCGCGGCGGCGCGCGTCGTCTCCCAGCACCTGTCGAGCCACTTCGCCGGAGACGACGAGCGTGGCTAGCGCCGACCTCTACGCCGTGCTTGAGGTCGAGCACGACGCGAGTCCCGACGAGCTCAAGCGCAGCTACCGGCGTCTGGCGCGCGAGCTGCACCCCGACAACAATCCCGGCGACGCGCACGCCGAGGCGCGCTTCAAGGAGGTCTCCCAGGCCTACGAGATCCTCTCGGACCCCGAGCGCCGAGCCAACTACGACCGGTTCGGCTCCGACATGGGTGCCGGGAATCCCTTCGGGGCCGGCTCGGTCCAGGACATCTTCGACATGTTCTTCGGCGGTCTGGGCGCGCGTCCCCAGCGCCGGGGACCCCAGCCGGGACCCGACGCCGAGGTGACGGTGGACATCACGCTTGACGACGCCGCCTTTGGCGCCGCCCACGAGGTATCGGTGACGCTGCCCCAACGATGCGGCTCCTGCCAGGGGTCGGGCTGCGCGCCGGGGACCTCGCCGGTCACCTGCGACGAGTGCGCGGGCACGGGCGAACTGCGCCGGGTGCGCAACTCCATCCTCGGCCAGATGATGACCTCGACGCCGTGCCCGCGGTGTTCGGGGACCGGCCAACGCATTGAGACTCCCTGCGTCACGTGTCGCGGCGACGGTCGCGTCACGCAGACCTCGACGTTCACCGTCCAGATCCCACCTGGGGTGGAGGACGGATCAACCATGCGCCTCGCGGACCGGGGTCCCGCCGGACCACGTGGCGGCCCGTCGGGTCGCCTTTTCGTGCACCTACGGGTGAGGCCCGATCCGCGCTTTGAGCGAGTGGGTGACGACCTGCACCACGAGGCTCACGTCACGTTCGCTCAGGCGGCGTTGGGGGCCACCATTGACGTGCCAACCCTGCGCGATCACGTGACGATCGACGTCGAGCCCGGGAGCGCCTTTGGTACGGTGCACCGGATCCGCCACGAGGGCGTGGCCCACCTGCACGGCCGCGGCCGCGGCGACCTCTTTGCTCATTTGGTCGTGGACGTGCCGTCGGAGCTCGACGAGACGTCCGCGGACCTGCTGCGCCAATTGGCCGCGCACCGCGGCGAAGATGTGCGCGAGCACGCGCCGCGACTCTTCTCGCGGCGCGGCGCCAAGAAGTGACGCTCGCCGAGTGGCCCCGGCGCGTCGCCGCGCTGGCGCAGTTTCGTGTGGCTGACATGGATGAGCCGATGCTGGCCGATCCCGACGATCACCACCTGCGGCGGGTCCTGCGCGCGCGCGAGGGCGAGGAGATCGTCGTGACGGACGGCCAAGGGTCGTGGCGTATCTGCGCGGTGGGCGCCTCGGCACTCACGCCTCTCAGCGACGTGGGCAACGATCCCGCACTGGCCGACACCACGCTGTACCTGAGTCCGGTCAAGGCCGACCGCGCCGAGTGGGCCCTGGCCAAGGCGACCGAGCTGGGCGTCGCGCGCGTCGTGCCCCTGCTCGCGCGACGCAGTGCGGTTCGACTCAACGGTGACGCGCGCACGCGCACGCTCGCGCGCTGGCGCCGCGTCGCGGCCGACGCGGCGGGCCAGTGTCGGCGCACGCACGACCTATTGGTTGGCGAGCCCGTCACCACCGCCGACGTGCCCGACGACGTCTGCGTCGCCGATGTCGCGGGTTCACCCGAGTGGCTGGGGGTGCACGCCGTGGCCGTTGGCCCCGAAGGGGGATGGGAGAGCGACGAGTGGGGCGACGACCGACGACGCCTGTCGCTCGGCCCCACCGTGCTGCGTGCCGAAACCGCCGCGGTCGTCGCCGCGGCGCTCATGTCCTTCGGCGCCGGTGGCTGGGGCTTTTCGCTCCCCGGCACCGTGATGGGTAAAGATGAGGGCTCCCAATGAGTGAGTGCCTGTTCTGCCGCATTGTCGCGGGGGAGAGTCCGTCTCGACCCGTCGCGCAGAGCGATCGGGCGTACGCGTTCCATGATGCGGCTCCCCAGGCGCCAGTGCACGTGCTCGTCGTACCCAAGGACCACATCACCAGCGCTGATGAAGTTGCCAGCGACCACGGCGGCATCGTCGATGACCTGGTGCTGCTGGCCCAACGTGTCGCCGAGATCGAGGGCGTGCGCGACACCGGCTATCGACTGGTGCTCAACGTCGGACCCGACGCCCAGATGACCGTGCCCCACCTGCACCTGCACGTGTTGGGAGGTCGGCGTATGGAGTGGCCCCCCGGATGAGTTACGACGCCGGGAACGACCAGGCGGTGACGACGACCACCTTCGTGCCCAACACGCATTTGATGAGTGGACTGTTGGGACCGCGTGACGAGCACCTACGCGTGATTGAACGCGCCTTTCCCCAGTCCAAGATCCGCGTACAGGGAAACCAGATCACGGTGGACGGCCCCGAGGCGGCCAAGGTCCTGCGTCTGTTCGACGAGTTGGTCCTGGTGCTCGAGGCGGGCCAATCCCTCGACCCGACCAAGATCACCCGGACCATCGACATGGTCGAGGATGACCTGCGTCCCAGCGAGGTCCTGCGCCACGAAGTCGTGCGCGGCGCCAAGGGCAAACCCGTGCGGCCCTCGACCGCGGGCCAGAAGCGCTACACCGACGCGATTGAGTCGTCCATCATCACCTTCGCAATCGGTCCGGCGGGCACCGGCAAGAGCTACCTGGCCGTCGCCGCCGCGGTCCAGGCGCTGCACCGGCGCCAGGTCCAGCGCATCGTGCTCACCCGGCCGGCCGTCGAGGCCGGTGAGCGACTCGGCTTTCTGCCCGGCGACCTGATGGCCAAGGTGGATCCCTACCTGCGCCCGCTCTATGACGCCCTCTATGACATGGTGGGCGCCGAGGGGTCCCAGCGACTCATTGCCAACGGGTCCATCGAGATCGCGCCGCTGGCGTTCATGCGCGGTCGAACGCTCAACGACTCGTTCATCATCCTCGACGAGGCCCAGAACACCACGCCCGAGCAGATGAAGATGTTCCTCACGCGCATCGGGTTCAACTCCAAGGCCGTCGTCACCGGTGACGTCACCCAGGTCGACCTGGGCGGCAAGCCCAGTGGGATGGAGCGCATCGAGCGCATCCTGGGCCACGTCGAGGGCATCAGCTTCATCCACCTGAGTGCCAAGGACGTGGTGCGCCACAAGATCGTCGCCGACATCGTCGCCGCCTACGAGCGCGAGACCACGTGATCGACGTCTACGCCGCCGACGAGCAGCACGACGTGCCGATCGACCTGGAGCGCTGGGTCAGCCTCGCGCGCGGGGCGCTGACCGACGAGGGCGTGCGCGGGCTGGCCGAGGTCTCGCTCATCTTCGCCGATGAGGTCACGGTCGCCGCGCTCAACCACCAGTTCATGGGCCTCGACGGCCCGACCGACGTGCTCAGCTTCCCCATCGACAACGAGCCCGGACCCTCCGGTCGCGTGCCGGACGCCGGCGGCAGCGGTCCCGGCGAGGCGCCGATGCCCGAGATACCTCAACTCGTCGGCGACGTGGTGATCTGCCCGTCGGTGGCCGCGCGCAACGCCGTCGAGCACGAGTGCTCGACCGACGACGAGTTGGCGCTCCTCATCGTGCACGGCGTCCTGCACCTACTGGGCTGGGACCACGCCGAGGATGAGGAGGCCGAGCGCATGGAGGCGCGCGAGCAAGTGCTTCTCACCCGCCACTACCGGGCCGGCCCGTGATCGGCGTCATGTGGTCGGGGGGCGACACCGGGCTCGCACTCGTCGTCGCCGTCCTGCTGATGTTCTCGGGATTCTTCGCCATGGCCGAGACCGCGCTGGTGAGGATGAACAAGTCGCGCGCGCGAGCCCTGCGCGACCAGGGACGCCGCGGCTCACGGCCGCTGGTGCGCCTGGCCGAGTCCCCGGAGTCCTTCCTCAACCCGTTGCTCCTGCTGGTGCTGATGTGTCAGCTGATATCGGCGACGTTGGTGGGGGTCCTAGCCGGTCACCTCTTCGGCGCGGCCGGCGTGTTCATCGCGACCGCCCTCGAGGTCATCGTCATCTTCGTCGTCTTCGAGGCCATCCCGAAGAACTTCGCCGTCCAGCACCTGGACGCCACGGCGTTGGTCACCGCACCGGTCGTCAGCGCGATGCTGCGCTTCTGGCCCATCAAGTGGATCTCCGGGGTGCTGCTCGCGGTGGCCCAGAGCGTCATCAACCTCGTCGGGTCGTCTCGCGACTCGGCGCGCGTCACTGACTCGGAGATCCTGGCCATGGCCGACGTCGCCCACGAGGAGGAGGTCATTGCCTCTGAAGAGCGAGAATTCATCCACTCGGTCATCGAGTTCGGCGACACCGTCGTGCGCGAGGTGATGGTGCCGCGTATCGACATGGTCGACGTGGCCGACCGCGCCACCATCCGCGCGGCGCTCGATCTGGCCATCGAGTCGGGCCGGTCGCGCCTGCCGGTGCTCGGCGAGGGCGTCGACGACGTGGTGGGCGTGGTGAACCTGCGCCACCTCGCCGCATTAGCCACACGCGGTCGCGGTGACGAGCTCGTGCGCGACCACATGGGCGTCGCGTCGTTCGTCCCTGAGACCAAGAAGGTGGCGTCACTGCTCACCGAGATCCGCCGGGCCAAGAGTCACCTGTTCGTCGTGGTCGACGAGTACGGGGGCACGGCCGGCCTGGTGACCCTGGAGGACATCCTGGAAGAGCTCGTCGGTGAGATCACCGACGAGTCCGACCCGGCCGAGGCCCCGGTCGGGGCCGACCGTTCGCCCAGCGCCGGCATCACCCTGAGCGGTCGGCTGAACATTGCCGACGCCAACGACGAGTACGAGCTCGAGCTGCCGCGCGACGGCTGGGACACCGTGGGCGGACTGGTGCTCGACCTGGCCGGCGGGGTGCCGGGGGTGGGTGACTCGTTCGAGACGGGCCACTACCGACTCACGGTGCTGCGCGTGCACGGGCGCCGCATCGAAGAGGTGCGCGTTGAAAACCTGAGACACGCGACGTGACGCGCTGCGGATTCGCCGCGATCCTGGGGCGACCGAACGTCGGTAAGTCGACGTTGCTCAATCAGATGGTGGGCACCAAGGTCTCGATCACCGCGCCGAGTCCCAACACGACGCGACACGCGATCCGCGGGGTGCTCACCGAGGGCGAGGTGCAGATCGTCTTCGTCGACACCCCGGGACTGCATCGTCCGCGCACGACCATGGGCGGTCGCCTCAACGAGACCGCGCGCGGCGCGGCCAGCGACGTCGACGTCGTGATGGCGATCGTCGAGGCCGGGGCCGCGATCGGGCCGGGCGACTCGATGACCATCCTGACCATGCTCGAAGCCACTCGACGTGAAGGTCCGCGACCGGTGGTCGTGGTCAACAAGGTCGACCGCGCCGGGCGCGCCACCGTGGCCGCCCAACTGCTCAACGCCGCGGCGCGCGTCGAGGCACTGGCCGCCGACCACGGCGAGGAGGCGGCCGCCGAGCGCGTGGAGTACTTCGCCGTGTCGGCGCGCACCGGCGTGGGCGTCCCCGCCCTGGTGTCCTTCGTGGCGGACGCGATGCCCGAGTCACCATTCCTCTTTCCGGACGAAGAGGTGTCCGACGTGCCCGAGGCGGTGTGGATCGCTGAGTTGGTGCGCGAGCAGCTCGCGCGCAGGATGCGCGAAGAGCTCCCGCACGCGATCCACTGCCGGGTCACCGAGTTCGAGTGGCCCCACGTGATCGTCGAGATCCTCGTCGAGCGCGACAGCCAGAAGGGCATGGTGATCGGTAAGGGTGGCCAGCTCTTGAAAGAGGTGGGCACGGAGGCGCGACGTCAGTTGCCCGAGGGCTGCTTCCTGGAACTGCGGGTCTCGGTCGAGCGCGACTGGCAGTCGCGCGCCGAGATCCTCGATCGCTTCGGTTACTGAGCTGGTTCTGTCAGGTCGACCAGCGACACCAGCGCGGGGATCATGCGGGTGCGGTGCACGCGCACCATGGTGGCGATCACGATGGCGGTGATCGGCAGGGCGGAGATGCCCAGCGCGGTTGTGGGAATTCCCAGGTACTTGAGGCCGCTGAGCAAGACCGCGCCGGTGATCACCGGGCGGATGAGGTAACTCGTGGAGCGAGACGAGATGAAGGATCCCACGATGACCGCCGGGACGCCCCCGACAATGATCGACGCCGTGAGCGAGAAGACGACGTGGCCGAAGATCAAGGTCCCCACGGTGGCGGCGAAGGTCAGGGGGAGCGACTGGGCGAGGTCCGTTCCCACGAGGTGGTCGTTGCGAAAGGTCGGGTAGAGCGCGAGCAGCAGCACCAGGATCAGTGAGCCGGCGCCGACGGAGGTCAGACCGACCATGAAGCCGCCGATGACCCCGATGAGCACCGTCTTGAGGGGGCGCACCACGAGCGGCGTGCCGGTGTCGGGGTGGTGACGAACGAGGAAAGACCGCGCAGTCATGGAGACGGCACCGGCGACGAGGGCTAGTCCGAGGACGATCTGGAGATCCCTCTCGGCCGCGGCGCCCTGGCCCATGAGGTGCATGACGAACGTGCCGGCGAAGGCTGCGGGCACCGATCCGTAACACAGGTACTTGACGACGGGTCTTTGGATCGTGCGCTGGCGCCAGTGGATGGCCACACCCGCAGGCTTCATGAAGAGCGCGGCCACCAGGTCCGACGAAATGGCGGTCGAGGGCGAGACGCCAAAGAGGAGCACGAGCATGGGGGTCATAAGGGCGCCGCCGCCGAGGCCCGTCATGCCCACGAGGAAGCCAACGACGGCGCTGCCCAGAATCAGGGCTAAGTCGAGGTGCATTGAGAGGGACTCCGGACTATCTATAATCTCTAGTGGAATACTAGGTTACTCAGCGCGGGCGTAGAGCGGTGGACTCGTCAGTCAGAAAGGGGCTGGTGAGCTGCCAGTTCTCGCAGGAACTCGACCACCTGGTCACGGTCCCGAGTGCGGCGCATCGGCGGCAGTAGCCGAAAGAGGGCGCCGCGGTAGCTCGACTGGGCGAGTCGGGTGTCGAGCACCGCGACCACTCCACGGTCATCGCGGTTGCGAATGAGTCGTCCGACCCCCTGGGCCAGGAGCATGGCGGCACGTGGGAGGTCGACGTCGTAGAAGGGGCGCAGCGACCGCGCCCGGCGCGCCTCGGCCAAGGGGTCGTGGGGAACGCTGAAGGGCAGGCGGTCAATGGTGACCAGGCTAAGAGAGTGGCCGGGCACGTCGACGCCCTGCCAAAAGCTCGTCACGGCGAAGAGGCTGGCCGCCGGGTCGTCGCGGAACTGTTCGATGATCCGTCCTCGCGACAAAGTGCCCTGGACCAGCACCGGCGTTGCGAGTCGTAGCTCGACCCGGTCGGCGACGCGGATCATGACCTGGCGGTTGGTGAACAGCGCGAGCGTACGACCCCCGGCCGCCTCGATCAACGTGACGAGTTCATCGACGATCGCGGCTTCGGCGGCGTCGGCGCGACGCTCGGGAAAGTTGGCGGGGACGTAGAGCAGGGCATTGTTCGGGTAGTCGAACGGACTCGCCACGCGCTGGACCGCGACGTCGTCGAGTCCCAGGTCACGGGGCAAGGTGTCGGGCAGCGTCGCACTCGTCGCGAGGGCCGTGACCCGGTCCCAGAGAACCTCGCGTAAGCGCGGTCCTACGTCGACCAGGGAGAGCTCGATGGTGACTTCGCGGTCGCGGCGCGACAGGAAGAGGAGCTCTCCCTCGCGCACCGACGAGAGCCGCACCATGTCGTTGGCGAGATGGATACCGGGTCCGAGTGCGCGCGTGCGACGGGCCTCGGCGTCAGACCCGCTGGGGTTCAGTGCGCGCAGCGCGTCGACCACCGCGACGACGAGTTCTCCCGCTCGCGCCAGCGCCGCTGTGACGTCCTCGCCGAGGCCGGTGAGGTCTCCGGCGTCGAACTGGGCCTCCAGGGCGTTGCTCAGGCGGTCGGCCGCGGCGACCAACTCGTCGCAGCGCGTGCGCACGTTTTCGAGTAGCTGGGGACGGGCCGCGCCGGCGAGCGATCGCAGCCGCGATGCCGTCAGCGTGGTGCCCAGCAGTGACGCGAAGATGTTGATCGCCTCGTGAGCCTCGTCAAAGACGACGTGGTCGTGGGCGGGCAGCAACATGGAGCCCGACGCCAGGTGCGCGCCGTAGAGGTGGGTATTGACGACGAGCAGGTTGGCCTCGCTGGCGCGGTCTTTGGCTAGTTCGGCGAAGCAGGTGGACCCCTGAGGACACTGCGTACGCCCGAGACACTCCTGGGGCGTGACCGACAACCCCCGCCAGGCTCGCTCGTCGACCTCGAAGGTCAGTTCGTCTCGGTCGCCGGTGGCGGTCTCGTTGGACCACGCCAGGATCCGGCGCATCTGGTTGGCGACGCCGCGCGGCACGCTCTCGCCGTCGTCGAAGCTCAGATGGGCGCCGCCCACTCCGCCGGCGCGGTTGCGGCACAGGTAGTTGCTGCGGCCCTTGAGCACCGCGACGCGAAGTCCCGGCACGTGTGCGGCCACCGCCGGCACGTCGCGGGTCGCTAGTTGATCCTGGAGGTTCTTCGTCGCCGTGGCGATGACGACGCGTCGACCAGCGAGCGCCGCCGGCACCAGGTAGGCGAGCGACTTGCCCACGCCGGTCCCGGCTTCGATCGCCGCGGGACGCGCTCGCGACCACGCCGCCACGATGAGGCGCACCATCTCGCGCTGGCCCTCTCGGTGCTCACCACCGCCCGGGAGGTCCGCCGTGACGCGCTCGAGCAGCGCCAGCGCCGCGTCCACGTCGATCTGGACCACGTCGTCGTCGAGGTGCGCGCCGTCCTCGACGCTCGGTTCAATGTACGGGTCGTCTTCGTCGGGATCGAAGGAGCGCACGCGCCGACTCTAGGGGTCGCTCTCGGGATGGCTTCGAAGGGTCAAGAACTAAGTTTTGTCTATGCCCGACCCGCGTCCGACGGCTCTGCCGACCTCGCTCGACCTTCGCGCCGTGCCCGGTCACGTGGCGATCGTGATGGACGGAAACGGTCGCTGGGCCCAGCGCCGGGGCCTTCCGCGCACCGAGGGTCACGCCGCGGGCGAGACGGCGCTGCTCGACACCACGTACGGTGCATTGCATGTGGGCCTGAAGGCCCTCACCGTCTACGCGTTCTCCACCGAGAACTGGCGCCGTCCGCTGGATGAGGTCCGGTACTTGATGAACTTCAATCGGGGCCTGCTGACGCGTCGCACGGACGAACTGCACGCCGACGGCGTGCGGATCACGTTCTCGGGCCGGCGCGACCGTCGGGTGCCGCGCGGCGTCGTTCGCCTGATGGACCACGCGCAGGAGTTGACGCGCCACAACCGCAAGATGACCCTCAACATCGCCTTCAACTACGGGGGGCGCGCGGAGATCGTCGATGCCGTGCGCCAGCTCGTGGCTGACGGCGTCTCGCCGGCCAAGATTGACGAGCGCTCGATTCGCGCGCGGCTCTACCACCCTGAGCTGAAGGACCCGGACCTCGTGGTGCGCACGTCGGGCGAGCACCGCATGTCCAACTTTCTTCTCTGGGAGATGGCCTACTCCGAACTGGTCTTCCCGGAGGTCCTCTGGCCGGACTTTCGCCGCGAGGATCTCTTCCGGGCCATCGAGGAGTATCAGCGACGCGAGCGCCGCTACGGCGGTGTCGACGCGTGAACGTGCGCCGCGTGACCTGGATCGTTGGGCTGGCGCTCTACGTGCTGCTCTGGATCCTCGCCCTGAACGGGGTCACCAGCCTCATCGCGCCCTTGGCCGTCCCGTTGGTGCTGGCGGTGATGGTGTGGCTGGGCCTTCAGCTCAATCGCTACCTCGGTCTGACGCCGCACCGTCCGCGCTTTGACGATGCCGACGAGGACGACGCCGCGTCGTGAACGAGTTTCGCGACGACGCCGTCGTCCTGCGCACCTACCGCACGGGCGAGTCGGATCGCACGGTGGTGCTGTGGACGCGCGAGCACGGCAAGGTGCGCGTCCTGGCCAAGGGGGCGCGCCGCGCGACCAGTCGCTTGGGCGGCTCGCTCGAGGTCTTGGGCTACGTGCGCGTCGACCTGGTCGCCACGCGCTCGGGGTTCTTCATCGCCAAGCACGTCGAACACCTCGAGCGGTTGTCGACTCTGCGCTCGTCGTACGAGCGCATCACCGCGGGTTACGCGGTGGTCGAGATTGTCGACGCCATCCCGGCTGAAGACATTGCCGATGAAGGGATCTTCCAGCTGCTAGTTCGGGTCCTGGGGGCTCTCGACGTCGCGGAGTTCGAGCCGACCCTCGTGCCCGCGGCGTTCGCCCTGCGCCTCCTGGGCCTGGACGGCTCCGCGCCGGTGGTTGACGAGTGCGTGAACTGCGGTCGTGGGGGACCCCTCGTTGCCTTCGAGGCGCAGATTGGCGGGGCGCTGTGCGCGAATTGCCGTATGGGCCGTCCGATCTCGGCCGAGGCCCTCACCCTCATGCGACGACTGGTGAGTGGCGACCTAGGGGCCGCGCTGCGAGAGAATGACCCGGCGGGCGCTGGTGAGGTCAACGCGATCGCGACCGAATCGATCGAACAACACTTCGGGCGCCGTCTGCGCGCCGCACGCTCGACGCCGCCGCTCGCCGGTCCCAGGACGTCGTGAGCCCCGCACCGACAGACTTCGGAGTGTACGTCCACGTACCCTTCTGCGCGCACCGTTGCGACTACTGCGCGTTCGCGACGTACGCCGACCGTGATCACCTGCGTGACGCCTACGTCGAGGCGGTGCTCGCCGACGTGCGCAATGCAGTCGCCGACGGCCTGCCGACCGCGACGTCGGTCTTCTTCGGCGGCGGAACGCCGACACGGATTGCGCCTGACCAGCTCGTGCGCATCCTGGACGCGATACCGCGAACTCGCGACGCCGAGGTCACGGTCGAGTGCAACCCGGAGGACGCGAGTGCCGATCGTCTGGCCGCCTATCGCGCTGGCGGAGTAACGCGCATGAGCTTCGGCGTCCAGTCGACGCGCCCCGCGGTGCTGGCCGACCTCGGGCGACGCCACGGCACGATGGCGCATCGCGAGGTGTCGCGCGCCGTGACCGAGGCGGGCTTCACCACCTGGAACATGGACCTGATCGTGGGCTCGCGCGCCGAGACACTGCACGACGTCGCGGTGACTCTGGACGACCTGCTCACCCTCGAACACCCGCCACCGCACCTGAGCTGCTACGCGCTGACTCCGGAGCCCGGGACGCCGCTGGGTCGCGACCCGGCGCGTCACCCGGACGAGGACGCCACCGCCGACGCGTACGAGCTGGTGGGGCGAACCCTCGAGTCGGCCGGCTATCTCTGGGAGGAGATCTCGAACTGGGCCCGGCCCGGCCACGAGTGCCGTCACAACCACGTCTACTGGGACCAGGGTGACTACGTGGGCTTCGGCTCGGCGGCCCACTCGCACCGCGCCGGTCGCCGGTGGTGGAACGTGCGCACGCCGGACCGTTACATCGAACTGATTTCGCGCGGTGAGAGTCCCGTCGCCGGCGTCGAGGTGCTCGACGACGCGACGAGACACTTCGAACGCGACTCGCTCGCTCTACGCACACGACGCGGGGTGCCGGTCGAGGCCTTTGCGTCACTAG
The DNA here is from genome assembly GCA_035534335.1 of Acidimicrobiales bacterium. Taxonomy (GTDB): domain Bacteria; phylum Actinomycetota; class Acidimicrobiia; order Acidimicrobiales; family RAAP-2; genus RAAP-2. Next base: position 192,428 of record DATLSF010000023.1, read on the forward strand.
ATGAGATCGCGCACCTCGTCGAGGTCGATGACGGCGTCGTCACCCTCGCGCCGAGCGGGCGACTGCTCGCCAACCAGGTCATCGTCCGGCTAAGGAGCGAGAACTGACCCGGTAACCTTGGTCGATGGACTCGATGCCGCGCGACCCTGACCTGCTCGACAAGGTCATCAATCTGGCCAAGCGGCGCGGCTTCGTCTTTCCCTCGGCGGAGATCTACGGCGGATTTCGCTCCACGTACGACTATGGCCCGCTCGGAGTCAACATGCTGCGCAACGTGCGCCAAGCGTGGTGGCGTTCGATGGTCCTGGAGCGCGACGACGTCGTGGGACTCGAAGCCGCCATCCTCGGCCCGCCCGCGGTGTGGGCGGCGTCCGGGCATCTGGAGACCTTCACGGACCCGTTGGTCGACTGCAAGAGGTGCAAAGAACGCTGGCGCGCCGACAAGATCGACGGGGTCTGCCCCAACTGCGGCTCCACCGAGTTCACCGAGCCGCGCGCCTTCAACCTGATGTTCAAGACCGAGGCCGGCCCCGTGGAGGGCGAGGGCGCCACGACGTACCTGCGCCCGGAGACGGCCCAGGGCATGTTCACCAACTTCCTCAACGTGCTGACCAGCACCCGGCGCCGTCCGCCCTTCGGCATCGCCCAAGTCGGCAAGTCCTTTCGCAACGAAATCACCCCGCAGAACTTCGTGTTTCGCACCCGCGAGTTCGAGCTCATGGAGTTGGAGTACTTCGTCGCCCCGGGCGACGCCGAGCGGTGGCATCGCTACTGGATCGAAGAACGCTTCGCCTGGTACGTCGACCTCGGAATCCCCGACGACCAGCTGCGCCGTCACGAGCACGCGCCCGAGGACCTCTCGCACTACTCGCGTGGAACGACCGACATCGAGTTCCTCTACCCCTGGGGATGGGACGAACTTGAGGGTGTGGCCAACCGCGGTGACTACGACCTGGTCAAGCACTCGACGGCTTCTGGGGTGCGTCTCGAATACTTCGACACGGCGTCGGGTGAGCGCTACACCCCCTACACCATCGAGCCGGCGGTCGGATCGACCCGCGCGATGATGGCCTTCCTGCTGGCCGCCTACCACGAGGACGTGATCGAGGGCGAGACGCGCGTCGTGCTGCGACTAGACCCGCGCCTCGCGCCCTTCCAGGTCGCGGTACTGCCACTCTCCAAGAAGCCTGAACTCGAGGGCGTGGCCCGCGAGGTGGCGAACCAACTGCGACGTGAGTTCGTGTGCGACTACGACGTGACCCAATCGATCGGGCGTCGCTACCGGCGCCAGGACGAGGTCGGGACGCCGCTGTGCGTGACCGTGGACTTTGACTCGTTGGAGGACCACGCGGTCACCGTGCGCGATCGCGACACCACTGCCCAAGTTCGGGTCTCCATCGACGCGCTGGTTGGCGAACTGGCGGGACGACTGCGCGTCTCGTGAACCGCGCGCGTTCCTTCGGTGCGGTAGCCGAGCTCTACGACCTCTACCGACCCTCGCCGCCGCCGGGGTTGGCCGAGCACCTCGGCCCGATTCACGGACTCGACGTCCTGGACGTCGCCGCCGGCACCGGACTGGTGACGCGGTACCTGTTGTCGCTGGGCGCCACCGTGACCGCGGTCGAACCGGACCCCGGGATGCGAGCTGTTCTGGAGCGGCGATCGCCGTCGGTGCGTGTGCTCATCGGCGTCGCCGAGGACCTGCCCGTCGCTGAGGCCACCTTCGACGTGGTTGTCACGTCGTCGGCCTGGCACTGGTTCGCTCAGCCATCATCGGCCAACGAATTCGCCCGGGTGCTGCGCGACCACGGGCGCTTGTTCATCCTGGGCAATGGCCTGGACCGTGAACGTCACTGGCTCGAAGAGCTTGCGGACTCGGGACGCAGTGAGGACCGCACACCGCCCGATGACGCGGGTCGCCACGCGTCCCAAGCGCACGAGGACCTGGCGGAGCCCTTCGTCGACATGGAGTCGTTCGCGGTGCCGTGGGTGTGGCGACGCACCGAGGAGGAACTCCTCGGACTACTTCAGACCTATTCGGCCGCCATCGTGCGTGACGCCGACGAACGAACCGTTCTCGGCGAGCGGGCGCGCGAAGAGCTACAACGGGCCGCGCCAGGGGGCGTGCACGACGTACCGATGACGATGGTCGGCGTGCGTGCGACGCGCCGAGCGCGCTAGGGCGCGACGTTGTCCTCCGACGGCGGCAGCGAGTAGGTGACCTGGGCCTTGGCCACGAGTTCGCGGTCACCACGTGAGAAGAGCTCCACGTCGACCACCGCGAGCGAGCGGCCGAGCTTGAGCAGACGGCCCTGGGCCACGAGGTCGGTGAGCGTGGGCTTTCGAAGAAAATCGATGTGCAGGCTCGTGGTTACCGCGAGCAGGCGGGGACCGACGCGAGAGAGGATGGCGACCCACGCAGTCGTGTCGGCGAGCATCATCATGGCGGGTCCCGACAGCGTTCCGCCCGGGCGGCCGTGGAGGTGTGATACCGGCAACACGACGGTCACGGTGTCGTGCCCGACCCATTCGATGATCGGAACGTCGTGGCTAGGGAATGAGGTGGCGAGGATCTCCTGGAGCGCCGTGGCGTCGAGGGCGGTTTCCACGGCCTAGTCGGTCCGGCTGTATCGTCGCGTCGCGAGCGGCGTCAACACGCAGAGTGCCCCGAGGCCCCAGGCAAGGGTCAGCCACACGGAGTTGCCAATTGGCCCGCCGAGCATGAGGCTACGAACGGCTTCGGCGGCCTGGGACACTGGCTGATTGCGGGCGAACACCTGGAGCCAGCTCGGCATGTCGTTGAGCGGGACGAAGACGTTCGACGCGAAGGTCAACGGAAAGACGAGTGGGAACGCCATCGCTTGAGCTGTTTCGGAGTTAGGTGCGGATAGGCCGATGAACGCGAAACCCCACGACAGGCAGTAGGCGAAGAAGAGCATGAGCAGGCTCGCCTCGACGTACGAGATGAAACCGCCGCCAGGTCGAAAGCCCACCAGAAATCCGACTCCCGTGATGATCAGCACGACCAGCACGTTGCGCGCCAAGTCGGCCACCGTTCGTCCGCCGAGCACCGCGAGTCGGGCCATCGGGAGCGCCTTGAACCGTTCGATAAGGCCCTTCTGCAGATCTTCGGCCAGACCTATGGCGGTGTTGATCGCGCCGAAGATCGTGGTTTGCACGAGGATCCCGGGAATCAGATAGTTGACGTACTGGCCCTTGGTGATGCCCTGGGTATGGATCGCCCCACCGAAGACGTAGCGAAATAGGAGGACGAACATGATTGGCTGGACGAACATGAACACCACGGCGGTGGGGATCCGGATCATGGCCAGCAGATCGCGCCGAGCAATCACAAAGACGTCGCTCGCCGCCCACCGCAGCGAACTCTTGTGAGGGGCCGTCGCGGGTGTCGTTGGCGTGAGCGTTGCAGTTGTCGTCATGAGTGCGACCTCCGTCCGGATCGGCCGGCGGACACCATGGCGTCGGCGGTGTCCTCCTCGGTCTTGTGACCAGTGAGGTCTAGGAAGACGTCGTCCAAGCTCGGTTCGCGCAGCATAAGTCCGGTAATGGTCAGCCCGGCGCCGTCGAGTCGGCGCATCGCTTCGGCCGCGGCCGCCGGGCCAGCGTTGATTGTCAGTTCGACCGTGGAGCCGTCCACGTTGGCAGGCTTTTCGGACAGGTCGCGAACTATTTCAACGCCTCGTGTGGCATCGGACGTGTTGGCGAAGGTCAAGGAGAGCACTGTCGCGCCGAGGCGTGTCTTGAGTTCCTGTGGTGTCCCCTCCGCGATGATGTGTCCGTGGTCGAGCACCACGAGCTGGTGGGCGAGACGGTCCGCTTCTTCCAAGTACTGGGTGGTGAGCAGGACCGTCACGCCTCCTTCGACCAGTCGCTCGATCATCGACCAGAGGTCTTGTCGGCTCTGCGGGTCGAGCCCGGTGGTCGGCTCGTCGAGGAAGAGCAGGGGCGGGTCGGCTACGAGCGCGGCCGCCACGTCGAGGCGCCGGCGCATGCCTCCGGAGTACGTCTTGCACGTTCGATTTGCAGCGTCGCTCAGCCCGAAGTCCTCCAAGAGCTTGCGCGCTCGGGGTATCACCACGTTGCGGGGCAGGTGGTTCAGCATGCCCACCATTCGCAGGTTCTCGAAGCCCGTGAGGTTCTCGTCGACCGTGGCGCTCTGACCGGCGAGTCCGATGCTGCGCCGGACCTCGTCAGCGTGCGTGGCGACGTTGAAACCGTTGACGGTGGCCGTACCGGACGTCGGTGACAGGATCGTCGACAGGATGCGGATCATCGTGGTCTTACCCGATCCGTTGGGTCCGAGGAGTCCGAACACCTGACCGCGCGGGACGTGCAGGCTCACACCGGCGAGGGCGCGCACTTCGCCATCTTTGAAGGTGCGCACCAGGTCGACGGTCTCTACGGCGAAGTCGGACATGGGTGCGAGTCTAGAGAGCGGTCGCGACGCCCTCGGCCGAGCCATGACGCCCAGGCGGTACCTTCAAGTCGTGACCATTTCGGAGAGCGAGATCGCCCAGGTGCGATCGGCTACGGACATCGTGGCCCTCATCTCCGAGCACGTGGCACTCAAGAAGTCAGGTCGACGTTGGAGTGGGCTCTGCCCCTTTCACGCCGAGAAGACGCCGTCGTTCTCGGTGAACGCCGAGGAAGGTCGCTACTACTGCTTCGGGTGCCGAGCCTCGGGCGACCAGATCACGTTCGTGCGCGAGATTCAGCACCTTGACTTTGTTGACGCCGTGCGTCAGTTGGCCGACCGAGCGGGCATCGAGCTTCACGAGGAGGGTGCCAGCGGTCCGGCTCGCAAGGAGCGCCAGGAGTTCCTGGACGCGATGGCTCGGGCCGTTGCCTGGTACCACGAACGGCTCCTCACCGGGCCTGACGCTCGACCCGCCCGCGACTACCTGCGCGAGCGAGGGATCGACGGGGGACTGGCCCGCGAGTTCCAGCTCGGGTGGGCTCCCGACGAGTGGGACGCGCTGTCGGCGTCGTTGAACCTGAGCGCCAAGGTGCTCGAAGGCACCGGGCTGGGCTTCGTCAACCGTCGCGGGCGACGCCAGGACGCGTTGCGCGCCCGCGTGATATTCCCGATTCTGGATCCTTCGGGCAAACCCATCGCGGTCGGTGGACGGATCATGCCGGGCGCACCCGTACGGGTCGACGGTCGAGAAGAGCCCAAGTACAAGAACAGCCCCGAAACCGCGATCTACTCCAAACGCCGGACCCTCTACGCACTCAACTGGGCCAAGGATGACGTGATCCGCTCGGGCGAGATCGTCGTGTGCGAGGGCTACACCGACGTCATTGCCTTCTTCGCGGCCGAGATGCCGCGGGCCGTGGCCACCTGCGGGACGGCCCTGGGCGAAGAGCACTTTCGCGTGATGCGCAACTTCGCCAAGCGCATCGTGCTGGCCTACGACGCGGACTCGGCCGGTCAGAGTGCGGCGGCCTCGGTCTATCAGTGGGAGCGACAACACGAAGTTGACGTCGCGGTGGCCAAGTTGCCGCCGGGGAGCGATCCGGCCGACCTGGCCCGGAGCGACCCGGAGGCCTTGCGCCGGGCGGTGGCCGACGCCGTACCCTTCCTTCGTTTTCGGCTCGACCGCGTGCTCGACGCGGCCAATCTGGCGACTCCCGAGGGTCGGGCCCGCGCGGGGGAGGCCGCCCTCCCGGTCTTAGCCGAGCACCCGAGCGAGCTGGTGCGCGACCAGTACGTGATGGACGTGGCTGATCGGCTCCGTCTGGAGTCGGCGACGCTGCGTACGCGACTGTCCGAGATTGTGCGAGGCGGCCCGCCTCAGACGGCACCCGCCAAGACAGCGACGGTCGTGAAAGAGCGGGAGACCGCACCGGACGCCACCGGTTCGATGCCCCGCCCCGGCTACGAAGCCCTGCGACTTCGGTACCACTGCGCCGCGGAGGTTCGCGGTCGCTTGCACGCGGTGTACTTCGTGAACGAGGTCCAGCGTTCGGTCTTCGAGGGGCTCGAGACCGGTCGACCAGCTTCGGAGATCATCGACGAAATGCTCCGCGATGGCGACGACGTTGCGGCCAATGTTCTGAGTCAGCTGGTCGTTGACGACATGGACCGCGAATACAGCTCGAGCGACGTCACGGCGGTCGTGGCCCAGTTGCTGCGCGCGGCGATTCCTCTGGAACTTCGAGTCGTTGAGCGCGAGATGCGTGACGGCTCGATGTCGCCCCAGACGGCCAAGGCAACGATTGACGACGTGATGGCCCGTTTAGACCTACTCGAGTCGGCCCACAGCGACGTTGCCGAGGACGACCTGCGCGACTGGCTGCTGGCGCGCACTGCTGCTTCCAGCCCGTGAGTGAGTCACGCGGGGTAATCGGTGGGCTGAATATGACGTCCCCTCTCAGCGTTGACGAGGAGCGGCGTCTCTACCCCGTCATCCAACGCGGTCGGGAGGCGGCGACCGAATTGGACGCGGGAACGTCGGACGAAGTGGAACGTAGGGGGCTCCGTCGGGTTCGCCACGCCGGCCAAGAAGCTGAGTCGCGTTTGTTGCGAGCCACGTGCGGATTGGTGCGAGTTCGGGTCATGGAGCGTGGATATCGATTCGGCAACGAGGATCTCGAAGCCGCCGGCGTCGAAGGCCTGGTCAACGCCCTGCACCGATTCGACCCGGAAAAGGGCACGCGCTTTTCGACGTACGCGAACTACTGGATCATGAAGCTCGTGAATCAAGCAGTTCAACAGCAAGCGGGCCTGACCGACACCGAGATGCGCCAGGTCCTCGCGGTCCAGAAGCTTGAACGAGCGACTCCAACTCATCCGGCAACCGCGCGTTCAGTGGCGCGAGAACTCGGAGTGTCGGCTGCTAAGGCCACCGAGATCATCCAGATGGTGCGCGACCTCGAAGCCCGACGATTCGAACCATCCGCGATGGACGAGTCGATTGACGTGCGTCAACCGGCCGATCCTTCTGACGCGCCGGCGTGGGTGATCGACGAACTTCGACGACTCTGCGGCGACGACTTCGACTCATTCTGGCAATACACGTTTCACACCGCTTCGCTGGAAGAGATCGCTCGTGGTCGCGGGATCAGCCGCCAGGCGCTGTCGAAACGGCTCGAAAGGTGCCGTCGCGCGGTGCGCGAGAGCCCGTCGGCCGAGCGACTTCGCGCGTGGTTCGCCAGCCAGTAACGAAGTGACCGGTGCTAGTGTCTCGTGTGCCTTCGGGCGCCTTCCCAGATAGCTCAATTGGCAGAGCAAGCGACTGTTAATCGCTAGGTTGCAGGTTCGAGTCCTGCTCTGGGAGCCCTGCTCTGGGAGCCCTCTGGGAGCCCAAACTCGCACGACCGAGTACCGTCCCAGGACGCAATCACGACGCGGTCGCAACCTTCCGTCAACTAACCAATAAAAGATATTGTTTGTGTAAGTCTGGAGTGTGATTCGAAAAGTTACGGTCTTTTTGAGCATCCTCACGGCCGGCGTGGGGATGTGGACGTGGTCGCTCGGTCACTCGCAGGTGGCGCTGTGCAGTTCGTACGCCAGTCAGGTCAACGGAACAGTGGCGGGAGTCGAGTGCGCGAGGGCGTCGTCGAGTTTCATGATCGGCGTCGCGCTAACCGCGGGCAGTGTCGTCGTCTTGGTTCTAGTTCTCTTCGCGATGGTCAAGCAACATCGCCTCAAGCAGTGGGGTGACGCACTGCCCCGGATCCCAACCGCAACCCGACACGTCGTTGGATCGGCCGTTGGTTAGCAAACAATTTCAAGTTCTCCGAACCACGTAAGGAGTTCGCGGTCTATGGCGAGTTTCCATATTCAAATGCAAGTCTGAACAGTTCGCTCCTCGCAGCGAAGTCTGGATGCCGAAACAACTTCCCCTTTGACGCGACACCGGCGTACAAGAGGTGCGTCACCGTGGATGCTCTCGATATAACGGTTGCTGTTACCTTGGGTGGAGATTTCCGACGTACCGCGATGATTCGGTGCCCGGCGATAGGGCCGTAGCTCAGTGGTTAGAGCAGGGGACTCATAATCCCTCGGTCGTGGGTTCGATCCCCACCGGCCCTACTAGTAGTACAAAGGCTTTCCAAAGCCCTGCCCGGTTCAGGACACGGTGACAGACACCGGAAACGTCTCCGTTCCCGCCGGCAACGAACAGGGGGACTGCGTGGGCGGGCAGTCGGTCGTGTAAGGAACAGGAGCATGAATGACGATCACCGCGCTCGCAGAATACGTGCCGGGTGGCAGTGGAGGGCTGAGATAGCGCGCGTCAAATACCCAAAGGTTCGAGATCCCGGCGCCGGAGGCAACGAATTGGCAGGGATCACTGACGACCTCTACAGCCTGCCCAGCGATTGTCATTGTTGTGGTCGTGTTACTCGCGTACGCGTCACACGATTGCTCCGTGGCGTCGGCCCAACCTATGTTGAACAGGATGTTCTCGCCGGCTGATACCTGAAAGGTTCCGCCGACAAGGAACGCAACGTCACAAACGTCGGCGTCAGCAGCGCTGGTCGGGCACGCAGGAGGACGTGGCCAGGTCAGCAGATAACCCGATCCCGGCACAGTCGTTGTAGTTGTAGTAGATGTTGTTGTCGTTGTGGTCGGCGGTGTAGCTCTTGCAGCCTCGATGACCTTCCAGTGATCAAGAGTGACGGTCTTTCCGTGAATGGTCAGAGTAATGGCGTAGATTTTCGGTCGCGTTGTCGTGTTTGCGTTGAAATGGGCCGACCGGATGACTTTACCGTTCCGGGTTTGACACGGATCGGTTGCGTTGAAACCCGGAATCTTTGGTCTCGACGACCAGTTGCATGTTCTCGCTGTTCTGTCCTTAATTGATGCGGAGATCGACACCCAACCGCCCGAAGCGTTGACTCGTATTGTCGTGGCAGCTGCTGAATTGACTTCGAGAGAAGTCAAGCCGAGAGTGACAGCGGCGAAGACTAGTGCTACCCGAGTTTTCATAAGATGTCCTCTTGATGCAAACTTTCTTCGTACTGCCAATGCTTAGCACTACTTTGAAACCCATTCAGGATCCTCTGGGGACTCGCATTTCCGACCGATTGACTAATGCCTTTCGATCGTATGACAATCGGCCTCCACTCCAAGTGCTTTTCTTGTGTCACAACCGCAAACTGCATGCACGTGATCGTTTTCTAGATGCCGGCGGCGCATAATTCGGATCTAAGCACTCGGAGTCCATTTGGGTCGGCGCTCTGACACGAAGCCTCGCTCAGTCTGGTAACCGCCAGTGCCTGGTAGCAGGGCGCAGACGTCGGGCCCCCGAACTGAACTCGCACTGTGCGATGACACGACGTCGAAAATCCCACGTTTCATCCCACATACCAGAACGACGCCACCGGACCAAACCGACACCAACGGACAGGATTCTTTTCAAATTCGGACCAGTCCGACCCCACCGGACCAGTCCGATCATTTGCTCCCACCTCATAATCCCTCGGTCGTGGGTTCGATCCCCACCGGCCCTACCAAGCGGCAACAAATTGGGGTAGTTCCAATGCGCTTGGGTTCCAGGCCGCCACTGCGAGCGGTTTCGTCGGCGGACTTCCGCGAGCCGACAATTACCTTCGCCGCCAGACCTTCTGCGAGATCGCCTTCTACAGTATGCGTCCGTGGCATCTTCTCTGCTTAACGTGACATTCGACTGCATCGACGCTGAACGTATGTCGGAGTTTTGGGCTGCTGTCCTGGGCTGGCCAGCCACCTTTTCGGACTCACCGGGGAATCCATACTTTTTCGTAGCTGAGCGAGAGGACACCTGTCCGAGGTTCGTGTTCGTCGCTGTTTCAGAACCGAAGCCAACGAAGAGTCGGGTTCATCCCGACATCGCGGCGGAGGGTGACGACGACGCCGCATACGACGCGGAGCTTGCTCGGATCGTCGGCCTGGGTGCCAGGGTACTTGACGATCGGCGCCAGAAGGCGCCCGGTGGCTGGGTTGTGCTTCAAGATCCCGAGGGCAATGAATTCTGTCTCGAGTAGGCGTCGAGTCTGGCGCAATATGCCCCGAGGAATCCCACGTTTCATCCCACACACCAATTCGACACCGCCGGACCAATCCAACACCACCGGACAAGATTTCTTTCAAATTCGGACCAGTTGACACCATCGGACCAGTCCGACCGTGTGCTCCTACCTCACAATCCCTCGGTCGTGGGTTCGATCCCCACCCGCCCTACAATTAAAACGAAGGCGTTTCGAAGATTAGGGTGCCACTGGCGTTCGACAATCCCACGGAGATCCCACGGTGTCTCCAGATCGAAGGTCACAGTCAGTACGTCGGTGTCCAGAGTTTTCTGAGAAGTCGATTGAACGCGTCGGGTTCTTGAAGTTGCGGGTTATGGCTCGACTTCTCGAAGACCGAGATATGTCCGCCAATGCGTTCGGCAATCACGCGGCACACGGCGGCGAAATCTCGTCCGGCGCCTCCGTCTCCGACCAACTCAGGTTTCCACGCTCCGCGAACGAGCATCTTCGGAAACGATGCCGCCGCTAGGACTCCAAACTCGATTGGCGCGCTTCCCGGCCACCGCTCGTTGCGTGACGCCTCAGCCGCGACCCAGTCTCGATCCCCGAAGCCCTCCGTCCATGCCGCAATACGCTCGACGGTCATGCCACGCTCGCGCGCCCAAGTAGTCACAAATTCCTCCGTGGTCATGTCCGCCGCCCCGTCGTAGACCGGCTTCAACGCGGCGATCGTCGAGTCCACATCAGGGTCTCCTCGGGCAACTTCGAACGCCGGCGGCTCGATGGCGACGATCGAGAGCACACGCTCTGGTCGAAGGGCCGCCGCGAGCAACGCGACGACTGCACCGTACGACTGGCCGACCAGGTGTGCCGATCCGAGTTCGTCCAGCAGCGCCGCGACGTCGAGCATGTCCACGGGCCATCCCTCGGCCACCGGCATGTCGCTGCCGGGGAAGCCGCGCCGGTTCACTAGCACGACCCGGTAGTCGTCCGCCAGCGCTCGCTGATCGGGAAAAGTATCGAGATCCCAGCTGAAGCTGCCGTGGATGAAGACCGCCGCCACGCCATCGCCGGATATCTCGGCGTGGAGCCCGTTCATGAGCTTGAATCTACGCCAACCGGGTACGGGAATCCGGCAGACGGCAAGAGATCGCGCGCGTCGTCGCACGTGGCGGCTTCCTCATCGAGCACACGTTGATCAGCGGGAATGGGCGCCCTAGGTTGTCGCCGGAACGGAGTAGGAACCGTCCGGGACGCGGTAGAGCTCGACGTTTTGCATCAAGACCGCGCGCGTCTCGTGTCGCTCGTCGTCGGGCCGTGCGTTGATCGCGAGGGCCAGCGGTCCCGCGAGGCGCACGAGCAAGTCCCAAAAGGCGTCAGAGCTGACGTAACGGAAGTCGACCGCGATCTCCTCCAGCTCGAGTTCCGTGAATCCGGCCTCCGACACCTACACATCTCTGACTCATCAATCATCGACAGACGAATACACCAACATCAGCTGAGGTCACAAAGGATCCTTTATCACCAATGATTTGTCGTACTTTGCGCCGGACTTCGTCCACGATGGTCGTCCACGGAAGTCCAATCTCTGACTCGTAGCGGTCACCTACGCTGGCAACGAAGTTAGCCGCAACATTGGCGTCCCTGAGGATTACGCGCAGAGATCGGTCGGGTCGAACGCACGAGATCGAGTCAAAGACTCGCCCCAGCTGAGACGCCCCATTCTCTAGTGAGAACCGACGCGTAGCTGGGTCGAACATCACCCAACCGGGTCTCCAATCTCGAACGCTCTCCTCTACCAGTGCACGAAGAGATCGTGCGTGATTCGACCCGTTCGTTACAGCCAGGAGCACTCCACCGGGTTTCAGCACCCGCCTCACTTCCAACAATGCACCCTCGACGTCCGAAACCTCGTACAGCATGTGTGGTGCCAGAACTACGTCGAGACTCTCTGAAGCAAAAGGCAATGCCATGACGTCAGCATTGACCAGCGCATCATGACGTGCAGATTGAAGCATCCCAAAGGACAGGTCACAACCCACTACCTGCGCTCCGCGATCTCGGCATGCACTGAGATACGTGCCGTTTCCGCACCCAACGTCTAGAACCCAAAGATCGGGCCAATGTCCGATCAAGTCTAGGACCCAATCAGAGAGCCGAAAAAGGGGGCTCACATGAGTCCAGAGGGTTTGACGAGCTTCGAGATTTCCTGAATCGACGTACTGAGTTGCCGAACTCTCTGCCATTCAATCATCTTGCCCTCTGTCGCAATCCCGGCGGTAGCGAATGCCCTCGCGTTAATCGGTCAAGCGTCTTTGCATTGTGGCAGAACAATGACGTTGGGCCCCCTACAGTCAATCGCCCACCGTTCCAGCCTCCAGTCGTAGATGGTGGACGTCGGCCCGAGTTGAACCCTCACCATGCATTGTCGCGTCGTCAGGAATCCCACGTTTCATCCCACATACCAACGCGACACCACCGGACGAGTCCGACATCACCGGACCATTGGTCCAGCGATTCTCGGACGTATCCGACATCACCGGACCAGTCCGACGATTCGCCTTCACCTCATAATCCCTCGGTCGTGGGTTCGATCCCCACCGGCCCTACAACGCAAGAATCCTCGCCAGCGCCGACCAGTCGGCAGTCAGATTCGGTAATGGAATCGGGCTTGAAGTACGACGACGTCATTCCCGTCGATGAGATAGACGAGACGATGCTCTTCGTCAATTCTCCGAGACCAACATTCATCGAGGACGTGTCGCAGCGGCTCCGGCTTTCCGATTCCTTCTGTTGGATGACGTAAGACATCTTCGAGAAGCCGATTCAACCGCTTCAAGGTCGACTTGTCGTTGGCCTGCCAGTGGCAGTAGTCCTCCCAACCGTGAGGAGTAAAGACCAGGCGCACTATGAGAGTTCGTGCTCTTCGCGCTGACCCGAACGGGCTTGGGCCAAACTCTCTAACAGTCTTCGCGCGTTGGCCGGAGAGCGAAGGAGAAGTGCAGTCTCGTTGAGCGCGTCGTAGTCGGCGCGAGACATCAGCACGGCATCACCACCCTTGGAAGTGATCTCCACGGGTTGACGGTCGTCATTGACTTGCTGGATTAGCGGAAAGAGATTCTTTCGAGCCTCGCTCGCGGTGATTGACATCGATCCCCCTAGGACATCGTTAACTAGTACCATTTATCGTACCAGAAGGAGGTTGTCGCTCATACCCTCACAACGATCGCAGCCGAACCCGTTTGCTACTCCAATTTGAGGACGCAGTGGACCACACGGCCATTCAATGGACTTTGATGAGGAAAGCAAGTAACTGGATGGACGCGATGGACGTCGTGCATGACCTGCGGGCATCTCATAATCCCTCGGTCGTGGGTTCGATCCCCACCGGCCCTACAAAACAGGATGTGGCCATTCGGATGCAGTTGGCCAGATTGGGCGATTCCGGTGGTTCGCCACCTCTACGACGTGCGTCAACGCAATCGTCGACAAATTGCGTTAGAAAGGTGAGACATGAAGCCATTTGTACTGGCCGTCGACATCGTCCTGTACGGCGGTGGCAACTACGTCGCGCCGACCCGCGCGAACGTGGATGCAATTTTCCGGCTCCCTTGCACCGGGTCCGACGCAGCTCACCTGAAGATCGTCCCCGACTAGATATGTGGAACTGGCTGCTCCATGAAATCGGCGTGCGTCCGACATCGGGAAGTGGCGCCTATGCGTTCTGGTCGGGCTTCGGTTCGGACATCGGCGAGGTGGCGATCGTCGGAGGTCTTGTCACCGTCGTGCGCCGTCAGAACTGCGGGGTCCAGGGATGCTGGCACTTCGGACGACACGAGTACGAGATGAATGGCATAAAGCACAAACTCTGCGTCAAGCACCACCCGGGTATCGACGAGGGTCATCACTTCACGGCCGACGAGTTCCAACGCCACCACGATGCGAAAGGGCCAACGCAATAGGCGGACGGAAGGCGACCTACCGCGGCCGACGCGCGACCGCTGCGAATCCAAAGAAGCGTCCGTTCACAGTCGGAGATGTGCCTGCTGACAATGACGATCAGAGTTGAAGCCGTATGCAGCTGACCAACGTCTCAGGAATCCCACGTTTCATCCCACATTCCAGTCCGACGCCACCGGACAAACGATCGAGCGTTTCTTGGACGAATCCGACCCCGCCGGACCAGTCCGACCGCCTGCCTCCATCTCATAATCCCTCGGTCGTGGGTTCGATCCCCACCGGCCTTACCGCGTCAGACTGAAGAACTCACTTGAACCACGGCCTCGGCCACTGCGGGCGCCCTGGCGACCAAGTCAAGGTGTTCGCCGGGCAGCTCAGCCACTGGCCAGCCACGTCGTCGGGCCTCCTCGGCATCGTCCACGTAGGCGTCACTTAGAAGTACGTATCCACTTCGATCTGCGGGCCACTTCCGAAGAGGCGGTATCGATCCATAGAAGTAGCTGAGTGGGATTCTTGGAAGCTCTAACTCGATGAGTTCGCGCTTCTTTGAATCAGGAACGAGTGATGCCATCATGTCCCGTCCGAACCACTGGGACCATGGGGGCAACAGCCCATCCACGGCGATAGCGGACAACTGTTGCAGAAGATCCTCAGGCATTAAGGGAGTTGCAGATGTCATCGCCGGTATTCCGGCGTCAACGAAGACCATTGATGAGCCTCGGGCGTTGCACCGGTCCACAATCGTCGGTAATAGAGGTCCTGCTCCGCTATGTGCGACGAATACTGCATCTTCTTTGTCCGAGACTTGGGAAACGACTTCTGTCACGACTGCCTCCCAACCACGAAAAGTTGCGGAGGGACTTATGACGAGAATCTCTGCCTCGTGACCCATGCCCCACAGTTCCTCAGAGACCCACTTCCAAGTCGTGGGCCCGACGACAGGACTGTGGAGCAACAAAAAACTCGCCATGAGCGAATCCTACGGATGCTCAATTCTGCGAGACGGTCGTTCCAGACTCGCGGGCATTGTCGAAGGGTCCACCGCCGGAGCGTTGACGCCACTCCGGCGCTGGAGCGTCCTCCGCGCGTCTAATTCGGTCGCATCGAGCGTTCGGTTACGCGAACCTTCGATGTCACGACATCGCGTTGGAAAAATCCGGACCGTCGAATCGAGCCGACGACATCTGGCGCCTCGGGGAGCCACCGAGTGAGCGTCCCATGGCGAATCCGCCAAAGGCGACCAGCAGAACTCCCGGACCGCTCGAGTAACCGAGCCAAGACGCGAGAGTCATACGCGTAGTCGCGGGTTGAAAATAGCTTGCCACCACTGCTGGCCACACGACCGGAGCCACCGTGAGCCAGATACCACTGAGCACGACGATGAGCCCGAAGCTGACGAGAACCGCGTCAGATCGCCGCTCCAACAGCTGACGCGCCCGAGTAAGGATGACCAAGCAGGCGACGAATCCGACGGCACCTGGAACGAGTGCGGCGAGGACGTGAACTCTGTCCCAGGTCCACGACGATGTACCGTCCGCCGAAAGGCCAAACGTGGGCCCAAGGAAGGGGACGATGCCGGCCCACGCTGAGAGCAGCAGTGCCACGAAGCTGCCGATAATCAACCCCAGCGACGCCGCAGGCGCGCGGCCAACAGCACGAGGAGATACGGGTGCGGCGGGCCGCCTACCGGCCATGTCATCCGTGACGGGGCGTGTGGTCGTCTCCTTGACAGGAGCATTCATACCTTCGGTCACTTTCGTATCGTCATTCTGGACAGATGTTGAACGGTGTTGGAGTGTCATAACTCCTCCTTTGTCACCATCAATATTAATTTCGGGTCGTCTCTTTTCTTTCTGAGAATTACCGCAGAATCTCCGGTCACCGCGTCTACGATTTCGCACGCGTTCCGATCAGCGTTTTATCATTTCGGCGCGCGAGTGACGGTCGTTTCGGACCGCGACGTCATCGGTCTGATTTCCTGATCAAGTTTGAGCATTGTTTCGGTGTGTGATCTTGCGCGCTGTCGGACGTGTCGCGCGAGCTCGTTTCAAGCTCGTGTAGATCACGAGCTTCGGGCCGACTTAACAGACACGAGTCGGACTCCAGCCCCAGTCGCGCATTCAATCGACTTTTGATTTGCGAGTTCGTAACTTGCGTCGTGCGCTTCGACTCGCTTTCATCGTGCAGCATCTAGGGATACGATTGTGAAATGGCTGACTTCGCGAGTCCGGCGGACTTCATCTTCAATCGGGCGCCCATAAGCGATCCCGAGGCTTTTGCTCGCGACGCGAACGCGGCCTCATGGCTCTACCTTTGCGGTGAAGAGTTCGCGTCGATGGAAGGGGGGATGTCCTACTCGCAAGTCCAATCGGCGGTGGCCGAATCGGCCAATGTCATATCTGATCCACCCCGAGAGCTCGATATGGACCTAGCACGACGCCAAATCGCGGCGCTCGATGCATTGCCTCGGCCAACTCTGGTGACGTGCCGATCGGGTCCGCGATCCTCTGCCTTGGTCTACCTCTACGCCGGCCTCAAAGAGGGCGCTTCAGCCGACGAAGTACTGGCTCGCGCCGAACAGGACGCGGCGCCGTTCGCCGGATCCGAACAACTCCGGTCCTGGGTCACGCAGGGCCTGGTGGAACTCGCCCCCAATTGAGCGTGAGGTAACGGACTTCGGTGACGTCGTGGACTTGGCGTGCAGAGAGTTGCTCCAGTCGAGTGCCGGAGCCCCATGCAAGCACTTGGCGGCGTCCGTTCCAAGATGAGACACGACCATAGGGAACGTTGAAATGTCCGAGCCAAGGTAGGAGTTGACGTGGGTGTTGAGCGCCTGCAGGTGCAGAGGACGATTGCGGCCGCGCCGGACGAGATCTTTCACATCCTGAGCGACCCACAGGGGCACGTGGACATCGACAGCACCGGAATGCTGCAGTCCTTCACGGGCGCCCCGGCCCAGGGTGTAGGCGACACCTTCGTGGTCCACATGGACCGCGAGGCGTTGAACGACTATCCGTTGGGTCAGTACGACGTCACGGTCACGATTGCGTCGTTTGATCGCGACCGCGAGATCTCGTGGACGATTCTGGGCCGCATTCGTCCGCAAATGGGTCACGTGTACGGCTACCAATTGGAGCCGGTGGAGCATGGGACTCTCGTCACGTCCTTCTACGACTGGTCGAACGCTGACCAACACTGGAAGGACGCCGGAGTGTTCCCGGTGGTCTCGGAAGCGGCGCTGCGCGCAACGCTCGGCATCCTCGCTCGCGTGGTGGCCCGCGGACAACAGACGACTTGACTTCGTCGTCCGGGCCGGGGATCTCGTGGCGGGTCGCGGCGCAAAGGCCGGCGTGGACCCCGCTCAGAGACGCATCGGAATCGATTGCGCGAAGGAGAACGTGTTGTCAGGATCAATAGTTCGCTTGATTCTGGAGAGTCTCGAGAGGTTCGTCCCGTAATAGGCGGTAGCCCAGTTGGCCAAGGTCGGATCTATGTAGTTCTGATACGCCCCGGCCTCGGGGTCAAACACATCGGATCCCAACCACTCGAGCCATCGGCGACCGGCGGCGATCTCGGATCTGGGTGTGTAGCCCGACCACGAATACGCCGCCTGGATGCCGGCAAGCTTGGAGCGGTGCACGAATGCGGTATGCGAGGCGCCGATCCGGTTGATCACTCCGCCGAGAGCGTCGAACGCGAGCCCCCCACCGACCGTGGGGGCGTACCCTTTCAAGACCTCTACCGCGTGAACGAACAGCGCAGCGCGTGCCGACGTCGTGGGCGCGTCCAAGAAACTGGACTTTGCCGAGTACGCCTCGCGACTCAGCACGCCCAGGCGGTTGTCCGAGGGCAAGTGGCACGAAGCAATCGAGAGTTCCGAGCACCCCGCTTCGATCTTCATCGCCCGGATGTACTCATCGGCACCCACGAAGAACGACGTAGGTTCTGCACCGACGCTTGAGCGAAACGGCGCCAACAGCGACGCGAGAGCGTGCGGACTCCCGCAAAAGACGCCACTGACCTGAGCGAGGTAGCCGCTCGTGCCCTGTGAGAAAAGTTGGCAATTCGACCAGAGTTCGTCGGGCATCGACGTGATCCAGTGCTGCCAGGCCTCGAGAACGGTGGGCGCTGCTGCCCACGGAAACTGAAGGGTGAAGAGTGCGACCGGAGGCATCGGGTGGATCTCGAACTCGAACGACGTCGAGATTCCGAAGTTGCCGCCGCCGCCGCCCTGGCTGGCCCACAGCAGATCGGCGTTGGTTGAGCGATTAACCGTCAAGTACTCGCCGTTGGCGGTGACCATTCGGGCACCTCGAAGATTGTCACATGTGAGGCCAAATCTGCGTCCGAAGACACCGACTCCTCCTCCCAAGGTGAGGCCAGCAATGCCAACGGTCGGGCAGGAACCCCCGGGCAGCAGACGGCCCTGGCTTCCGATCGCGTTGTAGACATCGATCATCCGAGCACCCGCGCCCGTAGTGGCGGTGTTGGCGCGCCGGTCTACGGTGATCGAATTAAGACGACTGACGTCGACGACGAGTCCCTGACAACTGGAGTATCCCCCGTAACTGTGCCCTCCGGATCGCGCAGCAATCGCGATGCCGTGGCGTCGCACGAAGTCAATGCATCGTGCCACGTCGTCAGTACTCGCACACATCGCAATCGCCGCTGGGTGCAGGTCGGTGAATTTGGAGTTGTACAGGAGTCGCTCGGTGGCGTACGAGCGGAATGAGGGAAGGACGAGTGTTCCTGACATGGCGTCACCAAGACGGCGCCAATCGATCGGCGTTGCTGGGCGTGGAACCACGCTTGAGCTCGTCGTTGTAGTGGATGAGTTGGCGTCACACCCCGACATCATCGCCGACGTCACGATGACACCCGAGGCCGCCACGGAGGTGTGAAGGCTCGCTTTGAGGAAGTCACGTCGCGTAGGTTCGTCGATCGGCGCCACGCCGCGACGCTATTCCTCCACGCCCGGCAAGGCGGGTTTGCGAGATGAACAAGTTCGACGACCGCTCCGCGAGAATCTGAGTGGACCAGTCCTTCTACACTTCCATTGACTTCACCTCAACGCCCGAAGGAGCGATCCGGTGGAATTCCGATCCAGAATCAATCGAGTGAACGCCCGCATGTGGGACGACAAGACCAAGGCAATCTTCAAGTCAACCGTGAAGAACCTGAGCGAGGACCGTGTCAATGTCGCTGCCGGCGCCTTCGCCTATCGCTGGTTCCTTTCCATATTTCCGATGATCATCGCCCTCCTGGGAATCGCCTCCCTGGTGACCTTGCCGGCCACGGTTGTGGTGGACCTGATCAACGGAGTGACCAAGACACTGCCGTCCGGTGCCGCGCATGTATTTACCGACGCCATCACGCACGCCGCTCGCCGCTCGAGTACGGACTTAGGAGCGACGGTGCTGGCGTTGGTGGTCGCACTCTGGAGCGCGGTATCCGGGATGGTGATCGTCGAAGAGGGACTGGACATGGCGTACGGATTGGCCGCCGACCGGTCGTTCCTGGCCAAGAGGATGGTCGCGCTGCAACTTCTGTGCGGTGGGATCGTCCTCGGTGGCAGCGCGTCGGCGTTGACGGTCTTCGGGGCGCCACTCGGCAACGTGATACGAGGGGCCGTTCCCGTCAGCGGCGCCGTCTTCCCGGTGCTGTGGTGGATTGTGCGCTGGGTGGTGGCTCTCGTGTTGATCAATCTCCTCTTTTCCTTCCTCTACTACCTCGCGCCAAACCATCCACGGCGCAGGTGGCGCTGGACGAGTACCGGAGCCATCATCGCGACCATTCTGTGGGCGCTCGTCTCCTACGGGTTCTCTCTGTACACCACGGACTTCAGTTCCTACGATCGGACCTACGGCGCGTTCGCCGGCGTGGCGATCCTGATCTTCTGGCTCTATCTGACCGGACTGGCGATCTTCGTCGGGGGAGAGGTGAACGCCGCTGTCGAGAGGATGGACCCCGCACGCCAGACGTGAGAGTGACCCCGCGTACGGTATGAACGTGACCTTCAGCGATTCGTCGTTCGACTATCACGGAGCGTTGGTCGTCGTCGAAACGGACAACGACGAGATCGTATTCATCCATCCGCCCGGCGCCACGGGCGACGCGACGGCGTCGCTACGGAGTGATCCGTGCGCACCGGGAGAGACGCCCGAGACGGGTGCGGTCAGGATCGTGAAGGAGAAGACCGGGCTGAACGTCGAAATCTCCAGGGAGTTCGTCACGTTCATCCAAGAGGGAACGCCGACGGGAACCATGTGCGCGCATGGCTACGTCGCGCGAGTGGCGGGCGGCGAGCTGTCAGAGGATGGTCCGGAAGGAGCGGCTCGGGCGTATCCGGTGACGTCACTCCCGTCGATCGTGCCCATTCGAGTGGCCAATCAACGAACCCTGGCGGCGTATCTGGCTCAGCGCTCTGTTGACGGCTGACCGGCGTCGCGCAACAAACGTCCCGCTTGGCTACTGCCTGCGCACTGGCCGCCACGACCAACAGTCAGTTCGGTGGCTGTTCCGAAGAGGACTTCTGGGAGTCCTTGAACAGCTTGTGCTGCGCGAGGATGTGCTCGAGTGACGCGCCCTCATTGGGCACGTCTGGGTGGTGATGCTTGCACCGATGGTAGGGAGTGCCGTCGAGCTGATGGTGGCCGATCCTCCAGCATCCCTTGGTGTGGCAGTTGACATTTCGCACCCCGGTGTAGACGCCGACACTGACCGCGCCGATCAGCGTGGCTTCACCCAGGTCGGATCCAAAGCCCGACCAAAACCCGTAGTAGCCACCCGGCTCATCGACCGTGCCTGTGTGGATGGCCAGCCAGTGTCGGACAGCATCGAACGAGATCGCCAAGAACACGATGCCCACGACGAGGGCGGCAAGGACAAACAAAATCGGGAGTTTCTTTGTCACATTGTCGCCTTCAAACCGCACTTCCGGGGGACTCCTCTACGTCCGGTGATGCCAGACGTTGCGAGGATTAGGTGGACACCGGCTTTCGCGACGGGACACCGCTCGCAGTGAGCCGTCTCGTGTCAGCGTTGTTCAATCCAATCGAGTGCGTCACTTTTCTCTTCGAACCCGACGATGTCGGTGATGAGACCGCCTGCGACAGTGAAGACCTGCCATCGAACCACGGGTTCGCCCTGGTGCTCGTGGACAAGACCAAGGACGACGAGTCCGACGAGGATCTTGTCCCCCTTTACGTCCAGGTCGGTGACGCGCGCCGTTGCGCCAGCGAACTTTCCGCGTTGGTACCACTGAAGGACTTGCTGCTTGCTTTGACACGGCGGAGACTGCGCGCCCGGTGGACCCCAGGTGACGTTCGGCGCGAGAAGTTCGGCAATTGCGTCCAGGTCCGCTGACTCCATTGCCGGGCGAAGTCGTAGAGAGACCTCCACGACGGAATCAGAAACTGACGACACGACCGTCCCCTTCAAGAACTGCTCGCCGCGCCTACGGATCGCGCGCCCTCATCCTACGTGCGAGGGTCTGTGCGGTGGCATGCTCGATTTGCGCGCCGGTGCCGCCATGGAGTCACCTAGACGTGGTGACGAAGCGCGATACGACTATGAGAACGCATCTGCCCTCACGCGACGAAGTACGCGCATGACGAGCGAGGAACACTCCCGCGGTCGCGAGCGGCCGTGGTGGCTCGTCTGGGACATCGTGGCGATCCTCGTCTTCGTCGCGATCGGCCGGAATGTGCACGATCACGGTGTTCGTCTCGGGGGAATGACCAGGACCTCATGGCCGTTCCTCGTGGGTCTGGTCATCGCGTGGTGGCTTGTTCGGCGACGACACTGGGACGGCGGGGGAGTGGTCGCGGGATTGGTTGTGCTCACTACGACGGTGGTCGTGGGTATGGCGCTGCGCGTCATCTCGGGTCAAGGCAGCGCCGTCGCCTTCATCGTGGTCGCAATCCTCTTCCTTGGCGCACTTATGGTTGGTCCGCGCGTCGCACTGGTCCGACGCCGGTCACGCCCGGGGTGACGCGACCGGCGTCGGAGAACTAGAGGGCGAAGATGACTTTGACCTGTACCGAGACGGACTGGGTCCCACCCTGGATGGGCACCGATGCTTTGAAGGCGGCTGCGGTGTCTTGGGCGGTGCCGTACATCGGAAAGACGTAGGAGTTGGAGTTCTCCAGGTCGACGATCTTCACGATGTGTCCGAGGTGAGCACCGCCACCTAGGGCCACCTCTGACGCCGCAGTTCGGGCGTTACGCATGGCCTTGGCGCGGGCCGCCGCCAGAAGCTTCGAGTCATTGGAGATCGACAACGTGATTCCGTTCAGTTGGATGCCGTTGCCCACAGCGTTGGCCGCCGCGTCAATGGCCGCCCCGGCCTTCTTCAAGGGGTGAATCGTCACCGTGAGACTGTTCACGACAGTGAAGCCCGTGACGTAGCCCGACGAGTTCGTATTTTGGTAGAGGTTGAGTCCTGACGTCTGCAGGTCCTTCCGGCGCAGCCCACGGTGTTCGAGCGCGGCTATCAGCGCGTTGACCCGTGCGTTGTTCTCGTTCAGGGCGGCGGTGGCCGTCGCCGCCGTCGTTTGAACTCCGAGTTGCACGGTGGCGGTGTCGGGTGTTCCCTTCACCGCGCCTGATCCGGTGACCGA
Organism: Acidimicrobiales bacterium; assembly: GCA_035534335.1. Classification (GTDB taxonomy): domain Bacteria; phylum Actinomycetota; class Acidimicrobiia; order Acidimicrobiales; family RAAP-2; genus RAAP-2. Next base: position 214,987 of record DATLSF010000023.1, read on the forward strand.
GATCGTTCCCGCGGTCGATCTCGTTGAGCGCCCGAGTGCCGCTCCTGCGGCGGCCACGATGATCAGCAGTGCGACCACTACGACCACAACGACCGATACGCGAGACACGCGCATTTGTGGGCGCGGTGAGAGAACAGTGTTGTCAGTTTGTTCTATGTGATTGCTCATGACTTCTCCTCGAGCGCCAAATATCGGTACCACATCAGGCATGTGGGGGTTTTCCCCGATCGCGCCTGTCACCTCTCTTCTGTGCGCGCGGCGTCGGCAATTACATGACACGTGCACTGTTTTTGTTCTCGAGTCGCGAATACGGCACGATGTTGCGTCCTCGCGAACCGATATCACTCGCCGCTTGTTGGAGTCTTTTGATTCACTTTGACGCGAGGTCTAAAGTCGACGGGGACCGTGGTCACGTTCTCGGTCGGATGGAAGCCGGGGACCTCAGCCAATGGTTCAAAAGCAAAGTCGTTCTGTCCCAGTGATGCGCACCGTCTTGGACGCCGTCGCCGACCGCCTTCGCGACGGCGACGAGCGGCTGCTACGGATACCCGAGGTCTGCCGCGCGACCGGAGTCAACTACGGGTCCGTCTATCACCACTTCGGGTCACGCGAGGGCGTCATCGAGGCCGCGTACGAGATGATGTTCACCGAGATCATCGAGCAGGACCTGGCCATGGTGCGCCGGGCGATCGAGACAACCGCCTCTCAAGACGGTTTTCTCTTGGCGATTCAGGGGGTCCTGGAGACCGTGTCGACGGGGCCGGACCGGCGAGCCAGCCGGACGATGCGGTTGCGGATCGTCGCGGCGTCCACGACCCGGCCCGACCTACGCGAGATCATCAGCGCGTCGCAGGCCAGAGTGACCGCCGAGCTCGCCGAGATCGTGGGGTTCTGCCAAGGACAAGGCTGGATCCGAGCCGACATGTCGTCGAGGTCAATCGCCGTCATCTTGCAGGTGGTGATCTTTGGTCGGAATCTCGACGACCTCTCGGCCAAGCCGATCCCTGAGCAAGAGTGGTCGACCTTCATGTTCCATCTCTTCACGCATCTGCTCACGCCGTCCTGACCACCGCCGACGCCTGTGGTGAGATGAGGTGGTGAAGATTGCGTCGACTGTCGCCGGGATCGCCCTAGTTATCGCGTCGGGACTCGCCGCTGGCGCAGCTCGCGCGACCACGTCCGCGGCACCGCCCGCAGCACCGTGCACCACGTCGGCGTTGGGCGAGGCGTTCACCGGGGCCTTAACTCTTCGCTCGTTCCAGGCGTGGGGGTGCTCGGGTGACTTCGCGTACGCCTGGGCGACGATCGGATCAGAACCGAATGAGATCAGCGTGACCGAGGTGCTGCACATCGACTCCTCGGCTGGTCGTTGGGTGATCGTGCCGCGCCTCACCTACTGCCGACCCGGCGCACTGCCCGAGCCGATTTACCGGCGCGGCTGCTTCTCCAACTGACGTGACCGGGCAGTTCGACGAGGGCGCGCACCCGCGCTCGCGCGGCGTTCGCCGTCGCGGTCTCGGCGCACTGGCGTGGGCGTCGACCCAAGACCTGTTCAACCAGCGCACGGCCTTCGGGCGTTTGGCGTTGGTGCACGTCGTGATGATGGCCGGCGATACGCTCGTCACGATCTCGCTCGCGGGATCGCTGTTCTTCTCGGTCAGCCCCACCGAGGCCAAGGGCCGTGTGCTGGCGTACCTGCTGCTCACCATTGCCCCCTTCGCGGTCGTCTCGCCGCTCCTCGGACCGTTGATCGACCGGTCGGTGAGCGGGCGTCGGGCGTTGGTGGCCGTCTCGGCCGGCGTGCGTGCGCTGCTGTGCTGGTCGATGAGTCAGCACCTGCACTCGCTGTGGCTCTTCCCCGAGGCCTTCTTAGTCCTTGTCTCGTCGAAGCTCTACGTGGTCACGCGCGGGGCCCTGGTGCCCGAGATGGCCCGCACCGACCAGTTCCGCGAACGCGGGGCGCTCGTGGACCACGCCGGCTGGCCCCTCGACACGCCCGAGGAGGGCCAGGGCTTCGCTGGCTTCAACGCCCAGCTCACCCTGCTGGGCACGCTGGCCGGCCTGGTCGTCGGCACGATCGGTGCGGGGATCCTCAAGGGATTTGGCGCGACGAGCGTGCTGGTGGTGGCGGCCATCACCTACATCGCCGCGGTCGTGGCCAGCCTGCGTCTCCAGCGCCCCGCCGAGGCGGTCCAGCAGTCCTTCGACGCGCTGTCCCAGGCCGAACGTGATCGCCACGCCCTCAATCCCTTCGGTGACGTCGAAGTCTCGTGGGGACTGACGGCGACGGCGATCATGCGGTTCGCGGTTGGATTCGCGACCTTCCTTCTAGCCTTCGGACTTCGTCGGGCGCACGCCGGTCTGTGGTGGTTCGCGCTGGCCCTCGGTCTGAGTGCCGTGGGCGCCCTGGCGGGCCTGGGGGCGGTGACTCGGCTGCGCAATCGATTGCGTGAATCCACACTGCTCGCGTGGTCGTTGCTGGCCACGGCGGCGGGCGCGGCGTTCGCCGCGCTCCACGCCACGCTCATCGTGCAGACCCTCTTCGCCGGCTGGCTCGGGCTCTGCGCCGCGGTGGCCCAACCCACCTTTGACGCAATCACCCAGCGCCACGTGCCCCTCGGTGCGCAGGGCCGCACCTTCGCGCGCTTCGCCGTTCGCCAACAGCTGCTCTGGGTCGTCGGTGCCGTGATCCCGGTGGGGGCGGCGCTGTCGTTCGCTCAGGGCGACGCGGCGCTCGCCGTGCTCCTCGGCGTGGCCGGGGTCATCTACGCCCTCGGCCGCCGATTCGCCCGCTCCTGAATCCGGTCGCTCTTTCTACACTGGCCTTGTGAGCGAACGCGCAAGCGCGGCGTCGAACCTCGGACGGACTGACCAACCGCTCCACGTCGTCATCGTCGGCGGGGGATTCGCCGGACTCGCCGCCGCGCGGGGACTGGCCAACCGGCGCGTGCGCGTCACCCTGATCGACAAGCACAACTTCCACACCTTCCTGCCACTTCTCTACCAGGTCGCGACCGCGGGGTTGGAACCAGCCGACGTGGCCTATCCCATCCGAACCATCTTCGGACACGCCGACAACATCCGTTTCCGTCACGGTCGTATCGCTTCGGTGGACTTCGAGCACCACGTCGTGATCCTCGAAGACGGGTCACCCATTGCCTACGACCACCTGGTGGTTGCTACCGGTGCCACCGCGGCGTACTTCGGCGTGCCGGGAGCGACGCGTTTCGCGCTGCCGCTCTACACGCTGGCCGACGCGCGTCATCTGCGCAACCGGCTCCTACTCGCCCTGGAGGACGCCGACGTGCGGGCTGAGTCCGGATCGGTGGCGCTCACCTTCGTGGTCGTCGGTGCAGGACCGACCGGCGTGGAGACAGCGGGAGCGCTGAGCGAGCTCATCAGCATCACCATCCGACGTGACGGGCTTCGTCTGGACCCCGCCAGTGTGCGCGTGATCCTGGTCGACCTCGGAGAGCGCGTCTTGGGCTCGTTCTCACCCAGCGCTTCACGCTACGCCGCGCGCGCCCTGAACCGGCTGGGTGTGGAGATCCAGTTCGGTCGTTCGGTGGTCGAGGTCGAAGACGGTGCCATTCGATTCGCCGACGGGGAACGCCTCGAGACCGCGACCGTGGTCTGGGCCGCCGGCGTGACCGCCGGCGGAACTCTGGCCGACGGACTTTCAACGGAACCGGGACCGGCGGGCCGCGCAGCGGTGGGCGCGGATCTTCGCGTGGTTGGTCGAGAGAACGTCTGGTCGATCGGCGACGCCGCGGCGGTGCCGTTCGGCGCCGGGGTCTACCCTCAGCTGGCGCCGGTGGCCATCCAGTCGGGGCGCCACTGTGCGAAGCAGATCCTGCGGGTGCTCGATGGGCAGTCGACGCAGCCCTTCAAGTACCACGACAAGGGCATCATGGCCACCATTGGCCGCCGCGCCGCCGTCGCGCAGCTGCCGCGCGTGGGGGTGATCAAGGGAACGCTGGGCTGGCTGGCCTGGCTGGGGCTCCACCTCTTCTACCTGGTGGGATTTCGCAATCGCCTACGCGTGCTCATCAACTGGACGTGGCGCTACTTTGACTGGCCCTCGGGTCCCCGGCTCATCGTCGCCGACGTTGAGACGGTGGACTAGCGAGCGTTAACCGAGACGAGCCTCAAGGTCGTCAATCTCTCGTCCCAGTTGTGCCGGGAGATGCTCGCCAAACTGCTCGTAGTACTCGCGAATCAACGGGACTTCGGCGCGCCACTCGACCGGATCTACACGCAGGAGTTGCACCAGGTCGTTGGCGCTCACCTTAAGGCCGCTCACGTCCAGCGCCTCCGGCGTCGGCACGTCGCCAATTGGGGTCGCGACCGCCTCGCCGCGGCCCGCGGTGCGCTCGAAGATCCATTCCAGGACCCGGCTGTTCTGGCCGAACCCGGGCCACAGGTACTTGCCATCGCTGCCCGTGCGGAACCAGTTCACGTAGAAGATCTTGGGCAACATCGTCTCGTCGAAGCGCTCCGAGAAGCTCAGCCAGTGGCCCCAGTAGTCGCCCATGTTGTAGCCGCAGAAGGGCAGCATGGCGAACGGGTCACGGCGAAGTTGACCGACCGCGCCGGTGGCCGCGGCGGTCGTCTCCGATGACACGATCGAGCCCAGGAAGACGCCGTGGTTCCAGGAGCGCGCCTGGAACACGAGGGGCACCACCGAGCCGCGCCGCCCGCCGAAGAGGATGGCGTCGATCGGCACGCCGGCGGGGTCCTGCCACTCCGGGGCGATCGCCGGGTCCTGGCTCGCCGGGGCCGTGAAGCGCGAGTTGGGGTGCGCGGCCGGTGTGCCCAACGCGGGTGACCACGGCTGGCCGCGCCAGTCGGTGAGGCCCTCGGGTGGGTCGCCGAGTCCCTCCCACCAGACGTCGCCGTCGGCCGTGAGTGCGACGTTGGTGAAGATGGTGTTCGCCTGAATCGAGAGCATGGCGTTGGGATTGGTGACCATGTTGGTACCCGGCACGACGCCGAAGAATCCGGCCTCCGGGTTGATGGCGTAGAGCCGACCGTCCGGGCCCGGCTTCATCCAGCAGATGTCGTCGCCCACCGTCTCGACCTTCCAGCCCGCCAGGGTGGGGATCATCATGGCCAGGTTGGTCTTACCGCAGGCGCTCGGGAACGCCCCGGTCACGTAACGAGACTCGCCCGCCGGGTTGGTCAGTTTCAAGATGAGCATGTGCTCGGCCAGCCAGCCTTCGTCACGCGCGAGCACCGAGGCGATGCGCAACGCGAAGCACTTCTTGCCCAGCAGCGCGTTGCCGCCATAGCCGGAGCCGTAGGAGGTGATCTCGCGCGTCTCGGGGAAGTGCACGATGTACTTGTGGTCCGGGTCACAGGGCCAGGGAACGTCAGCCTGGCCGGGCGCTAACGGCATACCCAGCGAGTGCAGGCACGGCACGAAGGTGCCATCGTCGCCCAACGCGTCGAGCGCGCCGCGGCCCATGCGCGTCATGATCCGCATCGAGACCGCTACGTAGGCCGAGTCGGTGATCTCGACGCCGATGTGGCTGATGTGCGAGCCCAGCGGCCCCATGCAAAAGGGCACCACGTACATGGTGCGGCCCGCCATGCAGCCGGCAAAGAGGCCGCGGAGGGTCTCGCGCATCTCGGCGGGGTCGGTCCAGTTGTTGGTGGGTCCCACGTCGATCTCGCGCTCCGAACAGATGAACGTGCGGTCTTCGACGCGCGCCACGTCGCCGGGGTCCGACGCGGCGTAGTAGCTGTGCGGGCGCTTGGCCTCGCTGAGGTGGGTAAAGGTGCCGTTGGCCACGAGCAGCGCGCACAGGTCGTCGTACTCCTCGGCTGATCCGTCACACCACTGGATACGATCGGGTGTGGTGAGCGCCGCGACCTCTTCAACCCATGCGATCAGTCGTTTGTTCCCGGTGGGGTACGTCACCTGCCGTCCTCTCAGTACTCGCGCGTTGCAAGGTCGCGACGCTGCTCCCTAGCCATGCCCGCGCCCGACGACCCACCCACTCCCGATCGGGAGCCTTATCGTCGCGAAGATGACATCTTGGAGCGTATCGCCGAGATAGTGGGTCGCCGTACGACCCCCGCCAACGAGGTGCACGTGGGCGACGACGCCGCCGTGCTGGCCTCGGTGCCGGGTGAGACGGTGCTCAGCACCGACGCGGCGGTGTGGGGCGTGCACCTGGACGCCACGTTGTTTCCCCTGGAAGACCTGGGGTTCAAGGCCGTGGCCGCCGCCCTGTCGGACTTGGCGGCGATGGGCGCGCGTCCGCGCGCCCTGGTGGTGGCGGTCGGCGCGCCGGCGGGCACCGACCTCGAGGAGCTGCACCGCGGGGTCGCCGACGCCGCGGGAGTGGCCAACTGCGCGGTGGTGGGCGGGGACCTCACGAGGGCGTCGGACGTCATCGTCGTGGTCACCGTGCTGGGCGAGTGTCCGAGTCGCGGCGCGGTCCTGCGCAGTGGGGCGCGACCGGGCGACGAGATCTTGGTCACCGGTCCGTTGGGCCGCGCCGCGGCGGGACTGCGTCGACGCCGAGACGGCGCGCGTCTGGACGACGAGTTGGTGGTCGCGCACCGACGACCGTGGCCGCGCCTCGACGAGGGCGTCGCCGCGCGCGGCGCCGGGGTGCACGCGATGATGGACCTCAGCGACGGCCTGGCGCTCGACCTGCACCGTCTGGCCGACGCGTCGCGCGTCGGCTTCGAACTCGAGGACATCCCGGTGGCGCGCGGGGCCACCCTCGACGAAGCGCTCAGCGGGGGCGAGGACTACGAGTTAGTGATCGCGACCTCGGACTCGGCCCGCTTACGAATGATCTTCCTGGACCGGCACCTCCGCGCGCCAATCACCATCGGTCGGATCGTCGCCAATCCCTTGACGCGTACCCATCAGGGCGCGGCGTTCACCAAGAGCGGCTGGCAGCACCGCTTCTGAGTCAGGCGTCGGCGGGGCGCCGGGCGGGCTTGGTGACCTTGCCGGAGCGCAGGCACCCGGTGCAGACGTTGAGGCGCTGGGGCGACCCACCGACCAGGGCGCGAACGCGCTGGATGTTCGGGTTCCAACGACGCTTGGTGCGCCGGTGCGAGTGCGAGACGTTCATGCCGAAGGACGGCTGCTTGCCGCAGATTTCGCAGACTGATGCCATGGTCCTGGTGCTCCTTCGTGCCCGTGAGCCTCGCGTACGCTCAACGGCTGAAACCGAACGACCATTGTAGCATCGCTACCGATGACCTCCCTGAAGACGCTGTCGGCGTCGGACCTGCGCGCGGTGGTCGTCACCTACGCCAAGCTGCTGCGCAGCCATAAAGAGGTCATCAACCGCCTCAACGTCTACCCCGTGCCCGACGGGGACACTGGAACCAACATGACCCTCACTGTCGAGTCCGTGGTCGAGGCGCTGGAGCCGCTGGGCTCCACCGCCACCCTGGCCGAAGTGGGCCAGGCCATCGCTCACGGCTCGCTCATGGGGGCCCGCGGGAACTCTGGGGTCATTTTGAGCCAGCTGCTGCGCGGCCTGGTCGAGGGGTGGCGGGCCGAGGGTGGTGTCGCTCCGGACCAGTTGGCCACCTCCATGGAGCACGCCGACGACCTGGCTCGCCACGCCGTGGTGCGCCCCGTCGAGGGCACGATCCTGTCAGTGGCCCGCGCCGCGGCCGAAGGAGCCCGCGAGGGCGTGGCGCACCTCAGCACCCTGGTGCGGCGCGCCCGCGACCGGGGTCGTGAGGCCCTCGCGCGCACGCCGGAGCAGTTGCCGATCCTCAAGCAGGCTGGCGTGGTCGATTCGGGGGGCACGGGGTTGCTGTTGTTGATGGACGCGCTGTGCCACGTCGTGGCCGGCGACCCGCTGCCGGTGGCTCCGCTGGCCTCGTCGATTCACGTGAACGTGCCGGCCGAGGCGCCCGGCGACACCGACCTGTCCGCGCTGCGCTTCGAGGTCATGTTCCTTCTCGAGGCCGAGGACGCGACGCTGGCAGCGCTTCGAGAGGTCTGGACCGGTCTGGGCGACTCCATCGTCATCGTGGGCGGTGACGGCCTCTACAACTGCCACATCCACACCGACGAGGTGGGCGCCGCCATTGAGGCGGGAGTGGACGCGGGACGACCGCGCAACATCAAGGTGACCGACCTCAACGATCAGGTACTCGAGGAGCGTTGGGTGCGCGAAGCCAGCGTGGAAGCACCCGATGAGTCCGTGGACCTCGCTCCGGCCACTGCGGTGGTGGCGGTCGTCGCGGGCGAGGGCGTGGGCCGCATCTTTCGTTCGCTGGGCGTGCGCACCCTCGTCAAGGGCGGTCAGTCCATGAACCCGTCGACCGCCGACCTCGTCGCGGCGGTCACCGCGTCCGGGTCCAAGCAGGTGGTCATCTTGCCAAACAACAAGAACATCCGCCCGGTGGCCGAGCAGGTGGCCCACCTCGTGGACCAAGACGTCACGGTGGTGCCCACCACGTCGATCGTTGAAGGCTTCGCCGCGCTGCTCGCGTATGACCCGGACGCCACGGCGGAGCAGAACGGCGAGGCGATGCGTGAGTCGATGGCCCACGTCGTGGCCGGTGAGGTCACCCGCGCGGTGCGCGACGCGGCGACCGATGCGGGACCGGTGCGCGAAGGTGACTGGATCGGCCTGTCGGACTCGGATGTGCTGTCGGTGGCGGACTCCATCTCCTCAGCCAGCAACCAGCTGTTGGCGGCTCTGGTGACACCCGAACACGAGCTGGTCACGATCATCGAGGGCGATGGTGCGACTCACGCCAACACGCGCCGCATCACCGACTACCTGGTGGACACCTATCCGACGTTGAATGTCGAAGTGCACCACGGGGGCCAGCCGCTCTACCCCTACTACTTCGGCATCGAGTGAGCGACGCGGCGACGCGGCGACTGCGCCAACTCGACGCGATTTCGGTCGGAGAGCTGCGCCACGTCGGCGAGAAGCGCGCCGCCGCGTTGGACTCGATCGACATCCACACGGTCTTCGACCTGCTGACCACCTACCCGCGCCGCTACCTGGACCGCACCCAACGCGTCGACCTCAGCGACCTCACGGTGGGAGAAGAGGTCGCGGTGTTCGGTGAGGTGACGCGCGTCGCGGCGCGGCGCACGCGCCAGGGACGATCCATGGTCGAGGTCACGGTGAGCGACGGGGACGCGTCGCTGCACGTTGTGTTCTTCAACCAGGCCTGGCGTGAGCGCCAACTGACGGTCGGCGTCCAGGCGCTCTTCTTCGCCAAGGTCGCCGAGTACCGGGGACGCAGCCAGATGACGAATCCAGTGGTCGACGTCGTCGTAGGTCCCACCGGCGAGGAGCGCGACCCGACGCGAGTGGGGCGCGTCGCGGCGATCTATCCCGCGTCGGGCAAGGCCGGGTTGACCAGTTGGGAGATTGGGGGATTCGTCGAGGAGTCGTTGCGGCGCGCCGGCCCACTGCTGGACCCACTCGACGACGACCTGCGCACGCGGCTCGACCTGGTCGATCGCACCGCCGCGTACTGGGGCATCCACCTGCCGGCGGAGATGGGCGACGTGGTCCCGGCGCGCCGGCGCCTGGTCTTTGACGAGTTCCTACGTCTCCAGTTGCTGCTGGCGCTGCGAAGGCGTCGCCTGGAAGAGGACACGTCGGGCATCGCTCACCGCGTCAACCTCGCCGACCTAGATGTGGCTCCCGGCACCGCCAACGACGACCAGTCATTGGTGGCGCGCTTCATTGCCCGACACCGCTACGCGCTCACCAGCGCCCAGCGCCGCGTGCTCGGCGAGATCGACCACGACCTGGCGTCGAGTGTGCCAATGCACCGGCTGCTGCAGGGCGACGTCGGGTCCGGCAAGACCTTGGTCGCGGTGGCGACCCTGCTGGTGGCCATCGACGGCGGATATCAAGGTGCGTTCATGGCCCCGACCGAGGTATTGGCCGAGCAGCACGTTGCCTCGCTGCGTGACGATGTGGCGGGACTCACTGTCAGCGACGACGCGGTGTTGGGCGCCCAGCGCGGCCTGGTCGTCGAGGAGCTCACCGGGCGGTTGCGCGCGCGTGAGCGTCGCGACGTGCTGGAGCGACTGGCGCGCGGCGAGGTCGACATCGTGGTGGGTACCCACGCCCTGCTGACCGAGGACGTGACGTTCCGGGCGTTGGGCGTCGTGGTCATCGACGAGCAGCACCGCTTCGGGGTGGAGCAGCGCGCCACGTTGCGCGACAAGGGTCGCGCCCACTCGTCGGCGGCGCTGGACCCGGACCTGCTCGTCATGACGGCCACGCCCATCCCGCGCACCGCCGCCATGGTGGTCTTCGGAGACCTGGATCGCTCGGTGCTCGACGAGATGCCCCCGGGACGGCGTCCCGTCACCACCACGTGGGCTCGCGGAGAGCTCGAGGTGGCGAACGCGTGGTCGCGCGTGCGCGCCGAGGTGGCGGCGGGACGGCGCGCGTACGTCGTGTGCCCTCTGGTCGACGGATCCGACCGGGTCGTGGCGGCCAGTGCGGTCCAGGAGCGCGATCGCCTCGAAGGCGCGGAGCTCAAGGGCCTGCGCGTCGGGCTGCTGCACGGTCAGATGACCAGCGCAGCCAAAGAGGAGGTCATGGACCACTTTCGCTCCGGTGACCTCGACGTGCTCGTCGCGACGGTCGTCATCGAGGTCGGGGTCGACGTCGCCGAAGCCAGCGTGATGGTGATCGAGGACGCTTGGCGCTTCGGCCTGGCTCAGCTTCACCAGCTGCGGGGACGGGTCGGTCGCGGCGACGCGGACAGCTACTGCGTGGTGCTCGGCGAACCTCCCACGGCCGAGGCGGTGTCGCGTCTCGAGACCTTCGTCGCGACGAGTGACGGCTTCGCGCTGGCCGAGGCCGACCTCGACCTGCGCGGCGAGGGGACGCTGCTCGGCGTGCGCCAGCAGGGTCGCAGCGACCTGCGCCTGGCGTCGCTGCGGCGTGACGAGGAACTTCTGGTCACGGCACGCGACGTGGCCGCGTCCATGGTCGCGGCCGACGACCTGGTGAGTCAGCCCGACCTGGTCGACGAGCTGCGCCTGTTCGTCGACGAGGAGGAGGCCGGGTACCTGTTCAAATCCTGAGCTGCGGCGACCTACCCTCTTGACGTGAGGGTGATTGGCGGTACGGCCCGGGGGCGTCAGCTCAAGGCCCGGCTCCCGCCGGGCGTTCGTCCGACGATGGACTACGCGCGCGAGGCGATCTTCTCGATGCTCGAGAGCCGCGGCGGCCTGGTCGACCTGGTGGTGGCGGACCTGTACTGCGGCTCGGGCGCGATGGGTATTGAAGCGCTGTCGCGTGGGGCGAGCGAGGTGGTGTTCGTCGACTCCGACCCGGCGTGCCTGGCCGCGGTGCGCGAGAACCTCGAGCCGTTGGGTCTGAGCGGCCAAGCCCGTTACGTGCGCGCGACGCTGCCGCGCTGGGAGCCCCCAGCCAACCTCGACCTCGTGCTGGCGGACCCGCCGTACGGCGACGTCGACCTTGCGGAGTTGCTGAGCGGCGTGCACGCGACGCGTGCGGTGATTGAGAACAATCAGTGGTTGGACGCGCCCGACGGGTGGGTAGTCGCCAAGTTGAAACGCTACGGCACTACGCTCGTGACGATGGTGGAACGCCACGAAGGGGGTCTCGCGTGACGGTCGGATTGATCCCCGGATCCTTCGATCCATTCCACAACGGGCACCTGGAGGTGGTCGAGCGCGCCGCGCACATCTTCGACGAGGTCGTGGTCGCGGCCATCCGCAACCCGCAGAAATCCGAGCCCCTCTTCGACCTGGATGAGCGTCGCGAGATGATCGCCGAGTCGTGCGCGCACATCTCGGCGGTGCGGATCGTCTCGATCTCGACGCTGCTGGTGAACGTCGCGCGCGACGTGGGTGCCACGGCCATCGTCAAGGGTCTGCGGGCCGTCTCGGACTTCGAGAGCGAGTTGCAGATGGCCCAGATGAACCGCTCCCTGTCGGGCGTGGAGACCCTCTTCATCCCCTCGAGCTCGAACCACTCCTTCATTGCCTCGCGCCTCCTGCGCGAGGTCGCACGCTACGGTGGCGACGTGTCGGCCTTTGTCCCCGCCCCGGTGGCCGTGCGCCTGAAGGGCCGTTTCTCCGGGGTCGAGCCGTGACCACCTTCGAGGGCTACGACGAGGACGAGGAGGTCACCGGGCGCGGGGGCCAGCACGCGCGCCGCGACATCGAGACCGACCTGCGCGAGCTGCGCGAGCTGGTGGCCAACGCCAAGCAGATGCCCCTGTCCAACTCGGCCCTGGTGCCGCGCGAGGATGTGCTGGCCCTGCTGGACCAGGCGATCCGGGACCTGCCCGATGAGATCCGTGAGGCGCGCTGGGCACTGCGCGACCGCGAGGAGCTCATGGCCGCCGAGGTCCAGAAGGCCCAGCAGCTCATGGACCAGGTGCGCGCCGAGGCCGCACGGATGGTCGACAAGACCGAGATCGTGCGCCAGTCGCGCCTGGCGGCCGACCAGATCGTGGCCGACGCCCAGACCAAGGCCCGGGCCCTGGTCAACCAGGCCGAGGACTTCATCGACGGCAAGCTGGGCAACTTCGAGATCGTGCTGGAGCGCCTGCTGCGCACGACGCGATCGGGCCGCGAACGCCTGAGCGCCCAGGGCCTGCCCACCTCGATGATCGAGCCGGCCACCGAGGAGTCCTTCGTGGCCACCCCCGAATCGGGGCCCGCGCTGGCCCCCGACGACGCGTCCTTCTTTGACCAGGACGCCTTCGAGCGGTGAGCTCGCCCTACCTGGTGCCGGTCGCGCGGCTGTGCCGGGACGTGCCGTCGGTCCTGGCAGTGGAGTTCGAGGCTCCCTTTGACGAGGGTCACGAGTTCGCCCCGCGCGGCCCAGCCGAGACAGATGTCTTTCCCGAGGCCACCGTGCACGTGGCGCTGACGTTGCAGAGCTATCGCGGAGGAGTGAGCGCGACCGGAACGGTTCAAGCGCCCTGGCACGGGATCTGTCGGCGCTGCTCGACCCCCGTGCTGGGATTCAGCCACGTCGCCGTGCGCGAACGCTTCGTCGACGACCACGGCCCCGGTGACGAGGAGGCCTACCCGCTCGAGCACGACGTGGTGGACCTGGCGCCGTTGGCCCACGACGCCATCTTCCTCGACCTTCCGCTCGCACCGCTGTGTCGCGAGGACTGCGCGGGGCTCTGCCCCACCTGCGGGATCGACCGTAACGAGGAGAGCTGCAGCTGCTCGCCGGCGCCCGATCCGCGCTGGGCTACACTGGACGGACTCCGATTCGCGGGTGAACACCCGCTTGACGCAGACTGACGGGCCCGCCCGGAAGATGAAAGTGACGATCTATGGCCGTTCCCAAGCGCAAGACCAGCAAAGCCAAGACGCGCAGTCGCCGCGCGGCCAACTGGCGCCTGGCGCGGCCCTCGCGCTCGGTCTGCCCGCAGTGCGCCACCGCCAAGACGCCGCACGTCGTGTGCCCGAACTGTGGTTGGTACAAGGGTCGCGTGGCCGTCGAGGTCAACTGAGTTGACCCTGCCCATCGCCCTCGACGCGATGGGCGGTGACCTCGCCCCCAAGGAGATCATCGCGGGCGCGCGCCGCGCCGTCGACGAGTTGGGCCTCAGCGTCACCCTGGTGGGCGTGCCCGAACTAATGGGCGACCCGCTGGGCCTGGACGTCGTGGCCTGCACCGAGGTCATCGCCATGGGAGACGACCCCGCGGCCAGCGTGCGCCAGAAGAAGGACTCCTCACTGGTGCGCGCCGCCGAGCTGGTGCGAGACGAGCGCGCCAGCGCGATGGTTTCGGCTGGCAACACCGGGGCCACGATGGCGTCGGCCCTCCTGCGCATGGGGCGCCTGCCTGGCGTCGTGCGGCCGTGCATCGCCACACCCATCCCGAGACCCGGGCGCTCGCCAATGATCCTGGTCGACGCCGGGGCCAACGCCGAGTGCACCCCCGAGATGCTGGTCCAGTTCGCCCAGATGGCGACCGCGTTCGTCCAGGCCCACTACCAGGTGGCCAGCCCGTCAATTGGACTGTTGTCGATCGGCGAAGAGTCCTCCAAGGGCACGCCCCTGGTCAAGGAGACGCATCAACTGCTGGCCGACTCCGGACTCAACTTCGCCGGCAACGTCGAGGGCCGCGACCTGATCCCCTCGCCGGTCGACGTCGTCGTCACCGACGGTTTCAGCGGCAACGTGGCCCTCAAGGCGCTCGAGGGCGCCCTGCGCTTCGTCGTCACGGCGGTGCTCGAGGTCATCGACACGGACGAGGCCACTCGCGCGGCCGGCGGGGTCCTGATGGAGCACCTGCTGCCCGTGGCGAGCCGCCTGAGCCCCGACAACCAGGGCGGGGCGGCGCTGCTGGGCGTGAAAGGGGTGTGCGTGATCAGCCACGGCTCCTCGAACGCGACGGCCATCATGAACGCCCTGCGCGTGGGCGCCGAGCTGGTGAACGACGGCGTCGTCGCCAAGATGCGCACAGCAATCCGCCCAGAGTCCGTCTAGGCTCCGCGCCTGGTCGCGCCTCGATCCTCCTATTGATTGTCAAGTGGTGAGAACCCGGGCAGACCAATGACGAGCCATCGATGCGAGGCAGCCTCTTATTAGGCCACGGGTTTTCACGAAACGGCGGGGCGTGCTCGGACAGATCGACCTAAGGTCAACCAA
>DATLSF010000024.1:0-134577 GCA_035534335.1 Acidimicrobiales bacterium
ATCGTGAGTCACGTTCATCTCTTTGTTCCAACGTGGCTACGACACGCCATTGTCTCAGAAGACCCAGTTTGGGGACGATCCAATCGGTTGCTCTCGTTGCCTACGCCATGGACGCGATGACCTGCTTCGCCTTCGCTCCAGTTTGGACGAAGCTGAATTATCACATTCGATGATGTTGCTTGAGCCGAATCTCCCTCGGGCTGCCCATTTCGATCTTGGATCTTGCTCAAGAGACTCTGCTGAGATCAGGTCAACCGATGGACTACCCGTGTGAAGTTCGCCCTGTCGAAATAGTAAGTTTCCGCGAGCATATTATGGGCTAGCAGGAGAAGGCGCTCGCTGGCACCAGCGCGCTACTGCCACTCGACGTGGAGACCCGGATGTAGTACGAGCCGGCAATCATCGAAGGCAAGACCGCCGAGACCTGGCTGGTTCCGGTAGCGTTGAAACTTGACGCCGGATACACCACGTTGTTCTGTCGGTTGGCGATTGACGCCGATACCGCGTCGACGGCAACGGCGTTGCCAAACCCAGTCCCTGAAGCCGAGATGGTGGGACCTGAGGCGCAACCGCCAGAAACCGTCACGGCCGACACGGCGGGGGGACTGGCCCCAAACGCCCACGACAAAATGGTCAGCCCTTGACCGCAAGTGTCCGTATTCGATGGGGGCAGAACGACGCCGGACGGAACCGGCGAACAGGTCCAGTTGCCCGACTGATCGGTATCCGAGACCTTGACAATGGCCTGTAGGAGAGGGGCCTGCTCACAGGCGGCCCGTGTGGCAGAACTAAGGCATGTCGAAATCGTCACGATGCGGTACTCGTTCGTTCCAAGGACGAGTCGGGTGCTACACCATGAGTCGACGTTGACGGAGTTGAAAGGAAGGGAGGCGGGACCGTTGGACGCCCAGCAGAGGGTCGGCGGGGATGCGTTCAAGGACTCCTGGAGGAAGTTGTAGCGAACATACTGAATCGCCACCTGAGTGGCGCTGTTGGCCGCCGATTGGAAGTTCTGGGCGCCCTCGAAGGACCGGGTGCTGTTGAGGTCGCCCTGGGCCCAACTGCTCAGGCCGATGACCGTGGCACTTACGACCACGAGGAACACCAGGGCCAGGATCAGCGTGGCGCCTGCGTCATCGCGCCGAGAACGGCGCGTCACCGGAACCGGCAAGGATTCACGCTGATCAGCCACTGGAGTCACCGGTCCCGGAGAGTGAGGGGAACGAACCGAGGTAGCCGGGCGATGCGTTGGCTGTGACCGTCACCCAGTACTGCTGGCCTGGCTTGAGGCCCGAGATCGTCGTGCCTGACGAAGTACACGTCTGCGTCGCGACCAGCGTCGTGAGTGACGCGTTGGAGTACACATTGCAGGTGTAGGTCGTTCCATTCGGACTCGGCGTGAACGTGACTCTGATCGCCTTCCGGGTACCGGAACTGGGACTGACCGTGACGCCAGTCGGGACGGCAAGCTGGTAGGGCAACGCGACGCCGGGCGTGACCGCGGAAGTGGCGCCCAGGTATCCCTGGGACGCATCGGCCCGCACGGTCGCGTAGTAGGTCGATCCCGCGATGAGTCCGGTCAGGGGACCACCGGACCCGAAGTTGCCCTGCGAGACGCAGTTGCTCGTCATGCCGGCGTTGGTGCACGCGGTAGCGGTGTAGGTCTGGCCCGAGGGGGCGTTGGTTGACCCCGTGTACGTGACGTAGAGGACGCCTCCCGTGGTGGCGGATGCTGTGGCGCTCACGTTGGTGGGGGGGTGAAGACCGATGGTGGCCATGACCGGGGGAGAGAAGGGGAGCGAGGTTGAGGCGATGAAGCCGTCGTAGGCGTCCGCACGGACGGTGACGTAGTAGCTGGTCCCCGGAGTCAGGCCGGTCAGGTCCTGCCCGCTGGTGAACCCGGAGGCGGCGACGCAGTTGGCGGTCATGCCACTGTCGGTGCAGGCCGCTGCGGTAAACGGCTGTCCGTTCGGCGCACCGGATGGCTGGGTGAACAGGATCGTCAGCGCTCCACTCGAACTCGTCGATGGTTTGACGCTGGTCACGGTGGGTTGGGGCGTCTGAGCCGAGGCGGTCGCGGTCGTCGCCAGCGAGGTTTGGGCAAGGTATCCGGGGGATGCGTCAGCGGTGAGGGTGACTGAATACTGCGTTCCACCGATGAGCCCGGTCACGTCACTGCCCGTGACGAATTTGTTGGCCGTGACGCAGTTTGTCGGATCCGAGATTACGCACGCTTTGACTGTGTAGGTCTGCCCTGCCGGCGCGTTGGACGACCCGGTGAAGGCCACCGTGATGGCCCCGGAGTTGACTGTCGATGAGGTCGCCGACGTAATAGCCGGTGCCGCGAGCTGGGTGTCGTTCACACTGATGATCTGGCCGCTTCCGCTGACCACGAACTCGACGTGGTTGAACGCGGCCTGTGGGCCGTTGACCTGAAGGGTGATCTCTTGAGGGGCGGTTGAACCAGGAGTACAGGTATTGATGAAGCCTGCCCCGCTCCAATATTGAATTTGGGTGATCGATGCGGTGTACTGGAAGGGCGCCGCCGCGGTCTCGAGTTGCGCCTGGACGGCAGAATTCGTGTTGTAGGTCCCCGGCGACGCGCACGAAGCGTAGACGGAGTTGACTCCGTTGAATTGGGCGATGACCTTCTCCGAGACGCTGCGAAGCACCGTGTCGGTGGACGCCAAGTTGCGGTGCTCGGCGGAGGCGGCAATAGCGGTGGAGAACGCCATCAGGAGCGCCGTGGCGGCTGTGCCGACGACCAACATGGTGATCAGAACTTCGATCAACGTGTCGCCGGCCTCGCCGTCGCGGTCGCGGTCGCGACGACGTTCCATCTCGTGGTGGCGAGATGATGGGGGGCGGTTCGTGCTCACTGGGCCTTGATGTTCACGTTCAGGCCGTTGCTGAAAGTGGCTGAGTCACACACGATGAACGCCGCGGTGAGCGTTCCATTATTGCTGTCCACCACTTCGCCATTGGGAACGTAGATGCCGCCGTAGCCGTAGCCCGACGTGCCATTGTTACCCAGGGTGAGAGGGTCGATATGGGTCATGGTCCCATTCGCGTTGTTGATGTCAGTCGCCGACGCGTCCCAGATGGTTACGCCCATGTAGTCGGTGGTGCCGGCGGTCCCGTCGAGTCCGGTCATGCTGATGGAGATGTTGTTACCGAAGGTCACCGAGCCCGATGCGACGTAGAAGAGCACGTTGTTGCCGTTGATGGTTATCCCCGGCGGTGTGGAGAACGACGAGCCGGTGACCGGATTCGCGAGATTGTCGAATACGTACACGCCCGTCGCGAAGTTGGCGATGGCATTGTTGGGCAAGGTGAGGCCCTGTTTGAACCAGAAGTTGCCGCCCGGTGTGAAGTTGACGGTAGGCGTCCCGCCGTTGGCAAAGACCGTTTGACCCGGGTCGGTCGCGTAAAAACCCGGAGAACAGTTGTAGACGTTGCCGAGCGGACCAGTGGTGGTGACGCAGGAGCCGGCCGTCATGCCCGTTTCCACACTCGTTGGTGGCGTGACGCCCGAGAATGGGTCACCGAGTTGCGGGCCGTAGAACTCACTCGTTGGATATGTGCAGGTCTGGCACCCGGGGTTAACCGAGTCGAGTGTCGGATCGGCCGTGATGAGACTGCCGGCCGCCAGGACCCCCTGGTTGGCGATATTGACGGAGTGCGGGCACGTGGAATTGATGCCGAGCGCGCCATTTCCGGTGGTGGCACCGACGTCGATCGAAAGTGTGCCATTGCCGATGTTAAGGACGTCGCACGACGTCTTGTTGAGAAGTGTGAAGGGTGCCTTGCCGTTAATCGGCGATGTGTTCCCCGACGCGGGTATTTGGCGAGGGGACGCCGAGAGCGTGAACTGGAAGCTCTGGGTCGAGTTGGCCAGGTGGCTCAGCGTCTCGATGGCGTTATAGGTGACGTTGGATATTTCAGTCGCGCGGACCCAACCGGACGACGGACTCGACGAGCAGCTGGTTGTGCACTGAACCGTCGGCGGAGTTGCCGCGGCAGTCGGGCTGATATCGCTCGCCAGGGTGTCCGTACTGGTCGGCGTGGTCGACGCGCCGTTCGAGCAGAACTGGCGGTACATTGAGTACGACGCTCCGCCCGTATTGGGAACCACAACGTACGAGACGTCGTCCAAGTAGGTTCCGTTGGCTCCGTTCCAGCGGAGTCCGAGGAGTTGGGTGCCCGTCCCGCATGACGTCGTGTTTTCGGTCGTGATCCATTGTGCGCTCTGTACGTCCTTGAGGAAGGTCGAGGAGATGACCTGGGCGGCGCCGGAATCAGTTAATCTTCCTGACGCGCTTCCCTGCAAAGAAAAAATGCTCATAAGTGCAAGACCGATAGCTCCCATAACCAGCGGAATAATCGTCACGGTGATAAGGAGCTCGACGAGCGTGAATCCATCGGAAGCACGTCGCGCCACGTTTTCTCGGTTTCTCTTGCTGAGTCGCGGAGTGCTTTTCGGTGCACGGGTACAGGGGACTTCTCTTCGCATGAGCCAAACCTCCCCTGTCGTAAAGCCGTGTGCCGATTCGAACGGTCCGCCGACCATGGCGACGTTGACTTCCCGAAACAAAGGCGCCAGAACCCGCACCGACCTGGTCGAAGGCTGCGTCTAAGTTCAGCAGAGCCGTCTCGACAAAAAGTCAAGAAAGCAACAATCTCCGCACATTTTGTGATGACGCGGGTGTCGGGTGAAGTTCCTATACGTGATTCGGAGAGAGGAAGAACTCTCACGAATGTTGGACGGCCCGGTCGACTGGTCGGAAGGAGCTTTCGCGCAACGTGCGTTGGGGGAGCGATAAAGGAGCGTCCTTTGCACGGGTGCACTTCGAGAGGTTGACTCCAAGTACCGACGACTCGCCGAGGGAGGCTCGCTCACGGCGTTCCCGCTCCTCAGTACGCGGCCCTGACCAGGGAATCTGTAGAACCAAACTCGAGAGTCAGGTCCAAGGTCGATGATTGGGGGAATTCCATAGTCGCTCCGAATTGTCCGTGGTTTGAGTATTTCAGTCCTTGAGGTGCCTTACAGTTCGGTGCTGCGTAGACTTCAATGGCGTGTGGCGAAGGAGAAAACTCGTCGTTTGCCGTCGGCAACGACAGGGATTTGCTGTCTATCCTCGGAGTTCGTTTTTTATTGGTTTCGGATGGTAAGAGAGGACCGACTTGAGGATCAGGGTGTCTCCATCTGCGTCAGGCCGTCGACCTAACAGGCGAACAAAGGTCGGCCGAGTTGACATGAGTTCCGCGCGTCCCGACAGGCGAACGGGAGCGGGCGGTTTCACTCTTGTC
Source organism: Acidimicrobiales bacterium (assembly GCA_035534335.1). Lineage (GTDB taxonomy): Bacteria > Actinomycetota > Acidimicrobiia > Acidimicrobiales > RAAP-2 > RAAP-2. Next base: position 5,311 of record DATLSF010000024.1, read on the forward strand.
GAGCTCCTGATCGTTCTCACTATTACGCCGGTTATTGTGGGTGCTCTCTCCCTGGGGCTCATCACTGTGTTCTCCCTTCAAAATGGGGTGTCGAACCGAATCTCAGATTCCGGCGACGCCCAGGTCACATCAGCGACATTTCTAAGAGATGTGCAAAGTGCCCAACAGATAACCACCAACCAGTCGACTATCGCCTGCGCATCGCCATCGACGTCTGGGTCAAATCCAACGCAACTTCTCGGTTTGAGATGGGGAGCCAACAATGGGCAATATGCGGAGACAGTCTCGTACATCACCGATCAGAATGGCGGGCTCTCTACATACTCGCTAGTTCGCCAGCTCTGCATCGGTACTGCCACCAGTTCGGCGACTCAGGTCACCACAGTTGCGAGCGATCTCTCGGAGCAGGGCGCGTTGACGTCGCCGACGGTGAAGTGCTACACGGGTGGTTGCGGCTACGCGACGGGGTGGATCAGCGCCGGCAATGTCCAGTTCGTGCAGTTGTCCGTACAAGAGCACGCCTTGCTGCCAAAGCCAAACCAGACGACGCCATTCGTGCTCACCCTTTCGGCGAGCCCCCGCGTTCACGTGGAGCCCGGATCATTGCCGCCGGGGGGTCCGTTTCCGATCACCGTGCTTGGAACTTCGTGCTCGACTCCCTCTTTGGAGATCACCAATAACGTCGCTGTGTCAATTAACGTCGCCGGCCAAACTGGTAATGGGACCCTCGGACTCAACGCCAAGAAGTGCCCCACGGTGCAGGTTGACAACGGGGGCTCTCTGGCGGCAGGAGCAGTATGGACGACGAACGCTTCTTTGAATTCGGTGTACAACTACCCGTCGGGTACGACCTATCCGGTTCCTGAGTTCTACACGCCAACGATTGTCGACCCTTTCGCTAATCTTCCGGCCCCGAACACGTTGGCGGTGCCGCCCACGGGTCCGCCCCTTCAGCCTGGCGTCTGCGCAAAGTCCAATGGCGCGTGGAACTGTTCGGCCGGTTACTACACGTATGACCCGGGTCAAACGGGAACATGTGGCGGCCCAGCATGCTTTGGTGGTGGTGCTGGTCAAACGATCAATTTCACGAACTTGAACTGCACGGCGGACCCGATCTATCAAGCGAAGTACGGACTGAGCGCGTGCGACTACTTGTTCGAGGCCGGACTTTCACTGCCGGGTCAGTCAACCATTATTTTTGGTGCTGGGGTCTACGTATATCAAGGTGGGACCGGGAACGCGATTACTGCGAATCCTGGTGTGACGATCAACGCCGCGAGCACGGGGAGTTCGCAGGTCCTCTTTTATATCCAGAACGGAACAGCGGCGTTCTCGCCCGGGATAACCATCAATATGGCGGGATATTCTCAGCTGCTCGGTGTGACGATCTGGGATGCGGACATCTCAAATCCGCTGGTCATTGGCAATAACTCGAATGGGGGAACGTCGCCTACTGGCTACGGGGGCATCTACGTGCCCCACGAGGGAGTGCAGGTCAACAACGATAAGGGTGGCACACTTTCGGTCTCGTTTCTCGTCTGCAATTGGATCTCGTTTGGGCAAAACTTGACTATCAACATCAACGATCCCTTCACGTGATGAGTCAGCGTCAGACAGAACGCCGCAGATTGACACGACTCGGTTGGCGAGACAACGAGGTTGGCGACACCCTGATTGAGATTCTCATCACTCTGCTCATTTTGAGCATCGCCGGAGTCGCCTTGATCTCCGCATTTTCGACATCAATCTCAGCATCGTCGGAGTATCGCGGACTCGCGGTTAGTGACACTGTTCTGCGCTCCGTCTCCGAACAGGTAATCGGCCAGTTCGAAGAGGGAGGTCTCTACGCCTCATGCGCCACGACTGGGTATTACGGACCACTGCTCAAGCCATCGCTCTCCGCCCCAGCTCCGTACTCCAATAACGACTACTTGGCGACCGTGACGAACGTCACATATTGGGACGCGACCACGTCGAGTTTCATAGCTTCTTGTCCTCCGAATTCCACGGCGCCGCAAAAGATCACGATCCAATTGAGTGGACCGCTGGTCGTCCCCGAGTCGATCTCCTTCATCGTCGAGGGAACAGGCCAAATATTCACGGCGGGCTCCGGAATTCCACTGAATCCGCCGACGAACGTGGTGGCGACGTGCTCGACGTGCACCGACTCGGGAGGACTCATCATCTCCTTTGCGGGTTCCTCGAACGCGCCTCCTAACTCTGGCACCTTCACGCAGTACTACTCCGTCGAGGCCTGTACGAATAAGTCGATGACATTTGGCTGTACTCCCCTCGTGACCAACTTCCAGTCTGGAGGCGAGCTCACGGGAATCGTGCCAGGAACGACCTATTGGGTCACCGTGTTTGCAAACGCATCTCCGGGTTACGCGGCAAGCCAGCCTTCCGCGCCGGTGTCCGGAGTGTCGAGTGGGACCCTTTCGATCCCCGCCGTTACGTCGGTCACGCCGTCGAAGTCGACGGCAGGTGGACTGTTCGTGACCTTTACTCCGCCGTCGTCTGGCTCGGTGCCCATCGGCGAGACGTACACCGTGACGGGTTGCACCAACTCCGCGATGACGGCCAACTGCTCGTCGCAAGCCATTGCCTCGGGGGGAGGGACATTTACGGGACTCACACCAGGCACGGCGTACTACGTCACCGTGAGCGCAGATCCCAATGGGAACTACACGGGGACCACGTCGCTCATCTACTCGCCGCCCGTCATTGCCACCAGGCAACTTGCGGCACCGAGCGGCGTCAGCGCGGCCGGCTCGAGCACGCAGGTGGGCGCCATCGAGGTCTCCTTCACAGCACCCTCCAACGCACCGGGCGGACAGACCTACGTGCTCACGGTGTGCACAGATCTGGCCATGTCGATGTCATGCCAGTCAGAGCCTGCGGTCCCAAGTGGGACGGTCTTTGGGAGTCTGACTGCTGGGACGAAGTATTACGCCACTGTCACCGCTGTGGCTTCGACGGGGTACCTGGCCGCTACGTCGGCGGTGGCAGGACCAGCGATGGCGGCGATCCAGTTGGCCGCGCCAACGAAAGTGAGTGTGAACCCGGGTGCAAGTGGTGACGTCATCGTGACGTTCACGTCCAGCAACAACGCCGCACCGGGTCAGACTTACACGTTGGTGGGCTGCACGAACAGCTCGATGAAAGCGAACTGCACGACGGTCAACTCGTACTCTCCAGGGACCAATGTGGGATCGTGGCCCTCAGGAAAGACCGTTTACGTCACGGTAACCGCGAACGCTTCGCCTGGCTACGTTGCTTCGAATCCGTCGGTCCAAGCGTCCGGAACCTCGGGTTGACGTTGCCAGTCGATCGTCAGCGAAGCCGTGGTGGAGATTCGCCGCGACGTCGCGACGACGCCGGGGCCACGATGATCCTCGCCCTCGCTTTTCTGGTCGCGGTGAGTCTTGTTGTCATCGGTATTGTGCGCTGGGCGGGCAACAACCTGAGCAATACGTCAAAGTTCGTCGCGGCGCAGTCGGTACAATCTGCGGCGAACAGCGCGACGCAGTTCGCTATCCAGTTCGATCAGTACAACTTTCTCAATTCAGGTTTGGACGGCGCGGCTGCCCAGCCATGTTGGACGTCTAGTTCGACCCCGTCGCAGACGCAAATCAACAATCAGACGGTCGACTCCTGGTGCATGACTCGAGAATACGACGGGCTCAACCCGCCCCAAAGGGTCGTAACGATCTCTACGTGTACCAACTCAGTAACCACGGGCAGCGCGTGCGAGAGTCAACCACTGTTGCAAGCGATCATCACCTATGTCGACGGTTCCGGTGCGTGTAGCCCTGTCTCCAGTGTGTCCTCGGCCCAGAACACCTGCGGTCTCTCTGCCACTATCTCCGACTGGCAGTTCGGCGCGACGCCGCCCACAGTGAGCGGCTTCGCCCCGGGTGGATTCAGTTGCCCGGTGGGAGTCTTGGGTTCGACGGGTATTCCGGTCGTGGTCAATGGACAAAACCTGTCCCTTGCCACCAACGTTGACTTCGTGACACAGAGTTCGGCGAGCGACCCGACCCATCCCGCGATGGACCCGGGGACCGTGGTGTCCTCAACCGCCACGTCAGTCAATGCGTGCGCGCCATCGGCGGGACCGTACTACGTCATTGTCAGTACGCCGTTGGGCTCGAACCAGTACGGCCCGACATCGCTCTGGTCATCGGGTTGAATCACTCGCCCTAGATCAGAGGTTGTGAAATGGGGAAAGCAGTTCTGGCCCCGCGTAGATCGCGAGCGCTGCGCCCAATGCGAGGAACACGCCGTACGGCACTGGCTGGTCGCGCCGTAGCCGCTTGGTTGCGATAAGCGCGACGCCAACGACCGAGCCAATGAGGTTGGCCGCGAAAAACCCGAGAATCACATAGCGGACTCCGAACCAGCCGAGCTCCAGGCCCATGACGGGGGCGAGGCGGACGTCGCCGAACCCGAGGTAGCGCGGGCTCAGCAGGTTGAGTCCGAGAAAAACAATGAACCAAGCGGCGGCGCATATCGCGGCAACCAGGAGGCGGTGCCACTGTCGCGTAGTGGCGGCCTCAATGACGAGGGCAGTTCCCACCGTGTACAGCGTCGTATAGACGATACCTTTGGGAAGTTTTAGGTGCTCCAGGTCGATAAGTGCCAGGGCCAACAGCCCGGACAAGAACGCGAGCACGGAAACGAGTGTCGCGCTGTACCCCAGGCGCGCCGCCGCCCCCGCGAAAAGCGCCGCACTGGTGAGCTCGACGAGTGGGTACCGGGGTGAGATCGGGGCACCGCACGCGCGGCAACGACCGCGAAGTATTACGAATGAAAGCAAGGGGATGTTGTCCCGACCGGCGATTGGCGCGCTGCATATCGGGCAGGCCGAGGGCGGCGAGTTAATCGAGAGCCCCCGAGGAACTCGGTAGACGACGACATTGAGGAAGGACCCAAAAACGAGGCCGAGCAGCGCGCAGCCGACGATTAAGGCGGTGAGCATTAGTCGTGGTCCCCGTCAGTCACGCAGGAATCTACGCGCGCTCGCGGCGCCGATGTGGCATGCTGCAGCCTTCACGACATCCTTCCTGGCGCAGCTCACGTTTCGCCGCTGATGCTCGAGTCGGCCGCGCTCGGCCGTCTCCAGGTTAGGCGGCCCGTCACGCAAGATTTCTCATTGCCAGACCCACTGTCGGTGTCACGCCACTTTCGTCTTCGGCCGCGAAGGTGATTGAGATGAGGTTCCACCAATTCTCTCAGTCGCTTCATTAGTGTTTTGGGTGTCATCACGAGGACCACATGTGTGGTCGGTCGACCAACAAGGGACAGAACGGTACGTCTGTGAGCTATTCGGTGGGTCGGCGCTACCGCTACGGCGCGAGTTTCGTCGATCAGAAGTCCGGCGTCCGCTTCGAGGGTCACCATCCCTTGGAACGTCCGGATCTCTGGGAGATCTACCTCAACGAGGCAGAGGGCAAGTACCGGAGCCGCGGTTTTGAAGGCACCCTGAGACGCCAAGAACTCGAGGACGGACACGGGGTCTCGCTCTTCTTCCTTGGGTTCAATGCCGAAGGCGTCGCCGTGGCGGGGGTCAGATTTCACGGTCCTCTCGAAGGCCGATACCAGGCGTTTTTGATCGAAGAGATGGCCGCCGCGCCCGACATCGATGAGATCGGCGCACTGATCGACCAAGAGGTGCGGCTCGGCGCCTTAGAGGTCAAGGGCGCGTGGTCAAAGGGCGCAGCCACGCCGGGCATACGACTGGTGGCGGCCTTGTCGCGCTCTGCCACCCACGCCATGACCTGGTTGGGGGCGGAGTTCGCGATCGCCGCCATCTCCGACGTCCTCATGCCCATCGGACTGACGACTGGCGCTCGGCAGATCGGTACGTCATGGGTTCCATTCCCGGACGAGCGCTACCGGACGATTGCGGTGACGTGGCGTCGGGCGCAGACGTCCGAGCTGTCCTCACCCACTCATCAAAAGCTGCTCCGACTTGAAGCCGAACAACTCTCGCGTGGGCCGTCGCGTGTCGGAGTCAGTCCGATTGAGCCCGATTCAACGCGGACGCGTTCGTTCCGTCCTCTAGTCCTAGACGTCGGCGAGCGAGCGCACCGCGAAGTCTTACGCGTCCTTCGTGAGGATTCGTCGCTGCAATTGGTCGATCGCCTTGAAGAGCAACGCGATCAACTCATTCACATGATTCCTCCTCCAACCCCCGCCCTGTTGGACGAGGGGTCGCGCTGGATCTACTATCCGTGGCGCCGTGCGGTGGTACGACTACTGGCGTCACGACCCTTCACTGCTCTACGACTCGATCGCAACCGCAATAAGCTCACCAAATCCGAGCAGTCGCGACTTCGCACGTTGCGCGTGGGCGTGGTGGGACTGAGCGCGGGCCACACCATCGCGCACGTACTCGCGATGGAAGGGCTCGTCGGCGAGATCCGTCTCGCGGACTTTGACACGCTGGAGCTGTCGAACCTCAATCGAGTGCCCGCCAGCGTCCTGGACTTGGGCGTCAACAAGGCCGTCGTGGCGGCCCGCCGGATTGCGGAGATCGACCCCTACCTCCAAGTCGTCGTGGTCCCCGAGGGAATCACTCGGGAGAATCTCGCACACTTTCTTGACGGCCTTGACGTCGTCGTCGAGGAGTGCGACTCCTTGGACATCAAGTTCCTGATTCGAGAGGCCGCCCGCGACCGCCGGATTCCCGTCGTGATGGAGACCAGCGATCGCGGGGTCTTGGACGTGGAGCGATTCGACCTGGAGCCCGATCGACCCATCTTTCACGGACTGCTCGGTGAGATGGATTCCGAGAGACTGGCCGGACTCAGCCTGGCCGAGAAGGCGCCTTTCGTGATTCGGCTCATCGGACCGCGAGAGGCGTCGGCGCGCGGGGCGGCCTCCTTGCTGGAGGTCGGACAGACCATCACCGGGTGGCCGCAGCTAGGCAGCGAGATCACGTTGGGTGCCGCCACGGTGGCGGCCGCGGTACGGCGCATCGGCCTGGCGTCGGACCTGCCATCGGGACGAGTTCGCTTTGACGTCGAAGAGATCATCTCGGGGTTAGGCCCCGTCGACGTCGACCTCGAGGCCGAGGTTGATCTGTTCACGGCACCACCCGTCGATCCGCCGTTGATCAGCGATGACCCCATCGACCTGATCGTGGACGCGGCTCGACGGGCTCCTTCGGGGGGCAACGTGCAGCCGTGGCGTTTCGAGGCCAACGATCAAGAGATCCGTTTCTTCATGGTGTCGGATCGCACGTCAAAGATGGACGTGGCCCACCGTGGAACGTACGTCGGCCTGGGCGCGGCACTGTTCAACGCGCGCGTCGTCGCGTCGTCACTAAATCGCCTGGGCCCGATCAAACTGTTTCCCGAAGGTCACCCGTCCCACCACGTCGCGACAATGCAGTTGGGAACCACATCGGACGTGACAATCGATCCACTGGCGCGGTACATACACTCACGCGCGGCGAACCGACGTATGGGCTCGCCGACGGTGATTGCACACGAGACGATTCAGTCGCTGTCGCGCGAAGTGGAGCGCGAGGGCGCACGACTTCGGCTCATCACGGCACGCGAACAGATCGGGGAGTGCTCTGACATTTTGGCGGCGTCGGATCGACTTCGATTCCTGATACCTGACGTCCACGACCAGATGCTGTCCGAGTTGCGCTGGCCGGGGCGCGACTCACTCGAAGAGGGTTTGGACGTTCGAACCTTGGAGTTGGATCCCAGCGGCTACGCGGCGATGGAGCTTCTCGGCCGACCGGACGTCATGACGCATCTGGCGGACTGGCGCGCCGGCGGGGTATTGGGACTACGCACCAAGGCAGCCGTCCAGACCAGCTCGGCGCTCGCCATCGTCACGATTCCGCGCGCGGACCCGACGTGGTACGTGCGTGGCGGCGCGGCGATGGAGCGGTTCTGGCTGTGTGCAGAAAAATACGGACTCGCCGTGCAACCGTCAGCACCAGTCTTCATCTACGCCGTCGACGAGAGCGACCTGATGAGTTTGGCGGGCGAGCGTTACCTGGATGAAGCGCACGGACTCTCGCAGCGCTTCGACGAGTTCTGGGGTCTCGGCGACGGTGAAACCGCCGTCATGTTGCTACGGGTCTTCCACGCGCCGCCGCCGTCAGTGCACAGCGTGCGCCTTCCGCTGGCGGACGTGTTGAACCGCGAACAACCAACGACAATGCCAATTGTCACAACTCCATCACAAAACAACTGAACAATCTGGGGGTTTACACCCGGCAAACCCTGTGTAATACTTGGCTATCGGAGACTCGGTCAAGAGGGGAAACGTGAATCATTGCGTTCCTCGGACGGAGTCCCTTGGTGTCGGCAAGGGTAGATAAATAATGACGAGCCTCATTCACTCCAATTTCGAACAGGCCGGCGAGGAGACCCGTCTCGTCGTCGAGACCCTTCTTCAGGTGGTGCCCGGCACGCAGATCGTTGCGGTGGCCACCAACCTGGAAGAGCCGGTGCCCGGATTTGAATTGGCGCCCATGGTCGCGCCCGGCGCCCAAGTCGCCTTCGAACGCATCAGTGACCGGGTCCGTGGCCAACTGCATGGCGGCGTGATGCCCGGACCGTTCTCGTGCGTCGTGCACGGGATCGAGTGGGGTGTGCTGGTCGAGCCCCTGGTGGTCGAGGGCGGGGATGTGGTTGGCGCGTTGGTCGTGGCGCGCCACGGTCGCACGTGGTCCGCGCGCGAAAAGTCGCTGGTCAAAGCCTTCGGCAGCCTGCTCGGAACTGTCGCCACCTTGGCCACGCGCGAGGGCCGGCTACTGCATCAGCGGCGCCTCGACGAGCTTGTGGCTCAGGTGGCAGAACGACTCATGTCGGCCTCGGCGACCAACCGCCAGGAGACGTTCGATTGGGTGACCGAAGTGTTGGCGGCATTCCTCGGCGCAGACGTGGCGTTCATCCGTCGTAACGACTTGGGACGGGGTCTCAGCATCCTCGAGTCCGAGTGGCCGTACCGCGACAAGCCCGACCCGGATCCGCTGGGTGAGGTGTCCTTCGACGCCGACCCGGTGTTCATGGCGACGCGTGACATGAAGGCGCCATATCTCACGGGTGTGGCCGACATCACCGATGACTATCGGGATCGGTCACGCGAGGCGTCGGGAGTGACGCCCGCCACCGGCGCGGCCGTGCCGCTCCTGCTGGGCGACGCCACGTGGGGGATCCTCGGCTTCCTGCACTTCAACCTGCACGCGTGGGTGCCGGCCGAGATCAACGCCCTCCAGGCAGTGGCCTCCATGCTGGTCCAGCTCCAGGCGCGCATCGACGCCGAGGAGCGCACCCGCTACAACGCCAACCATGACGACCTGACCGGTCTGCCCAACCGTCGCGCCCTGGTGCACGAACTCAAGACGCGCCTGGACGCCAATCGCAAGACCGCCGTCATGGTGATCGACCTCGACCGCTTTAAGGTGATGAACGACTACCTCGGTCACGGCAGCGGGGACCGACTGCTGGTCACCATCGCCGACCGCATCCGCACGAGCATCCGGGCCAACGACTTTGCGGCCCGATTGGGCGGCGACGAGTTCGTCTTCATCGTCGACAAGGTCAAGAGCGAGATGGAGGTCCTCGCCACGGCGTACCGGATCCTGGACATCATCGCCCAGCCCGTCGACCTCTCCGGTCAGCAGGTGAGCCACACTGCGAGCATCGGCATCGCGATCTCCGACGCCGAGGCCATGAGCGGCCTGGACCTGCTGGGGTGGGCCGACGTCGCCATGTACGCCGCGAAGGCGCGGGGTCGCAATCAGGCCGTCGTGTTTGACAAGGACCTGCGCGAAGCGGTCAACGAACGCTCCCGCACGGAACTCATGCTGCGTGAGGCGATCGACGGCGACGGACTTCGTCTCTACTACCAGCCCGAGGTCGATATCCGCAACGGTCGACTGATTGCCGTCGAGGCCCTGGTGCGTTGGGACCACCCGACACGGGGAATCCTGGCGGCCTCCGAGTTCATTAACGTCGCCGAGGAGACGGGCCTCGTCACCGAGATCGGCCGCTGGGTCTTCGCTGAGGCGTGCCGACAGCTCGGCGAGTGGCAGGTGGAGTACCCGAAGATGGACTTCGTCGTGCGCGTCAACATGTCGCCGGCGGACTTCAAAATGGGCGACCTCGTCGACTTCGTGAAGCAGTGCCTGCTGGAGAACGCCGTCGCGGGAAACCGCCTGTGCATCGAGGTCACCGAGTACGCGATGATGGACGAGCCGGAGAAGACCGCGACGATGCTGAAGCGCTTCCAGGCCCTGGGTCTGGAGATTGCCTTTGACGACTTCGGCACCGGATCCGCCTCGATGACGGAACTCAAGAACCTCCCGGTCAATCTATTGAAGCTCGATATGAGCTTCGTAACCGGGATCACGAGTGACCCCTTCGACCAGGCCATCGTCGAGTCGATCATTCGGCTGGGCCGGGCGCTCAACCTGGGCGTCATCGCCGAGGGGATCGAGTCGAGCTCCATTGTCGACAAACTGCTGGAACTGGGATGTGACCGCGGTCAGGGCTACCTGATCTCGCGCCCCGTGCCGCCAAAGGAGTTAACCTCCATCCTGACGGCAGGGTCGGTTCCGGTCGCTTTGCTTCACCCTGTGGAGACGGAGCTCTGGGACCTCGCGGACCTGCAGCTGTGAATTCGACGGAGGGGGTGGCCACGGAGTCCGCTGAACGTGACGCCCACCCAGAGTCAGTGGGAGACTCGAATTCGGAGGGACCTTCGCCGAGTGGCGAGTTCGTGTCCCCCTCGGACCTGACCGGTCAGTTTTACGAGCCCTGGCTCTTTCAAACGATGCTGAGTCACCTCTCGGCCGATGAGCTCGGAGTCGGATTCGTCTACTCGCTCCTCGACCTCCTCGCCGATCGCCACGACCTCAAAGACGTCGTCGTCGTTCTGAGTCACGAGTCCTTCGGGACGCAGATGTTCCGTCTCGGCGGGCTGCCCCTGACGACCGATCAGGTCGCCAAGCTGGGCACCAACCCGGGGGTCTACTGCGAGCCCGACGTGGTCCCCGCGGTCGAGTGTGACGCCGTGCGCACCGCGTGTCAGCTGTCGCTGGCGCTGCACCTGGCGCGCTACAGCGCCGGCCACGACGCGTTGACGAAGATCGACAACCGTCGGAGTTTTGACACGGCCCTGTCGGTTGCCGCCGCGCGCAGCGCGCGCTACGGGTGGGCCTTCACCCTCGTCCTGGTGGACCTGGACAACTTCAAGGCCGTCAACGACCGCTCGGGTCACCCGTTCGGCGACAACCTCTTGCGCCAGTTCGGCTTTGCCCTGCGCCAGTCGGTTCGCCAAGGTGACACCGCTTCGCGCTTCGGGGGCGATGAGTTCGCGGTGATCCTGAACAACGCCGAGGGTCAGGAGTCCGCCGGATTCACGGATCGACTTCGCGCGAACCTGACGGCGGCGGGCACGACGATTGACTTCTCTACCGGCACCGCGTCGTCACCGCGGGACTCTACGGACGCCGACGAACTGTTGAAGCTGGCTGACTTCCGACTCCTGAGCAAGAAGGGCAGACGCCGATGATCATGTCGCGCACCGATGAGGACTTCGAGCTCGAGCTCCGCACCCTGCCTGGCGTCGTCAACGTTGGCATTACCCGGGGGGAGAGCGGTGACGTCGGTGACGTCAAGTTGCTGGTGAGCGGCAGTGACGCGACGGCAACGCTCACCGTGGCCACTCAGATCGCCAGCCTCTACTACCCGGACGCAGCCATCTCAGTCGAACGCGCCGTGAGCGATGCCTTGGACTCCTTTCGCGACAGCGATCGAGTGGCCCTCGTTCGGGCGGACTATGACACGTCCGAGGGCGCGGTCGAGGTGCAGTTGGCGTTCAACGGTCGTATGGGCGTCGGGCGCGCGGGTAGCGGGCCGTTGATCGGCGGAGCCGAGGCCACCTTGGCCGCTTTGCGTGACCTGGGCTACGACATCCCGTTCTCATTGATGACGGTGACCAGCGTGACGAACGGTAAGGACTGGCCGGTTGTGGTCACCCTTCGTTCGCTCTCCAATGACGCCGACCGGTTCGGCATCGCGCGTTCGGACGACGACATGGTCTCGGCCGTCAAGGCGACGCTCGACTCCCTGAATCGGTTCCTCTCCACGCTCGACGGTCGCCAGTAGTCCCTGGCGACTCTCCGCCGCGGGCGGAAACGTCGGCCACGTCACATTGACTCGCGGTCCGAGCTGACGAGTCGCGGGCACGGTGGCCGATTGGTCCGTGTTTGTGCACCCTCAGTATCATTCGTACGTGCCAATCAGACCCGTCACCTTGCGGCCGGTTGTTGGTGTCGCGGTCAGAGTCACCGCCTAGTGGAGAGACCGATCAGACCATGAGCATGCCCAGCGCGTCCTATTCGGTCACCATGCGCATCATGTTGGAGAGCGCCGCGGACATCGCCATGTGCTCCTCGGCGGTCGCCAACGCGGGCGGTCTGGTGACGGCGCTGGACATCGGGGAGCCCACTGAAGGCAAGATGATTGTCGACCTCACGTGCAACGCCATCGACGACGCGCACGCGGACTCACTGCGCCGGGCCGTGGACGAGCTGTCGGGGGCCCGGGTGCAGGTCATGAGCGACCGGACCTTCCTGCTGCACCTCGGGGGAACCATCGCGGTCGAACCCAAGGTCGCCCTCAAGACGCGCGACGACCTGTCGATGGCCTATACCCCGGGTGTCGCGCGGATCTCGATGGCCATCGCCAAGGACCCGTCGGCGGCACGCAAGCTGACCATCAAGCGAAACACCGTGGCCGTCGTCACTGACGGGTCCGCCGTGCTCGGTCTGGGCAACATTGGTCCACACGCCGCGCTGCCCGTGATGGAGGGCAAGGCGCTCCTCTTTAAGCGGTTCGCCGGGATCGACGCGTGGCCGGTGTGTCTCGCGACCCAGGACGTCGACGAGATCGTTCGCATCGTCGAGTGCCTGGCCCCGGTCTACGGTGGCGTCAATCTCGAGGACATCTCGGCGCCGCGGTGCTTCGAGGTGGAGTCGCGCCTGCGCGAGCTGCTGGACATCCCCGTCTTCCACGACGATCAGCACGGGACGGCGACCGTGGTCTACGCCGCCCTCCTCAACGCCTTGAAGGTGGTGGGCAAGGACATGAAGGACCTCAGGATCGTGGTGCTCGGCGTGGGAGCGGCCGGCGTTGCCATCAGCAAGCTCTTGCTGGCCGAAGGCGTGGGGGACATCGTGGGCTGTAATCGCGGGGGAATCATCGACCCGAGCGACGAGCGACTCGACGAGCCGCGTCGCTGGCTGGCCGAGAACACCAACCGCGGACGACTCACCGGATCTCTCGCCGATGCCCTCGATGGGGCCGATGTCCTGGTTGGGGTCTCCGGTCCGGATTTGGTCACCGAAGAGCACCTGGCGTCAATGGCTCCCAAGTCCATCGTCTTCGCGTTGGCCAACCCGGACCCCGAGATCGACCCCGGCCTGGCACGACGTCACGCCGCAATCGTGGCCACTGGGCGCAGTGACGAGCCGAACCAGATCAATAACGTGCTCGCGTTTCCTGGGATCTTCCGCGGGCTCCTCGACGTCGAGGCGACGCATATCAATGAGGAGGTTGAGATTGCGGCTGGTCGAGCGATCGCGGGCATCGTGAAGGACTCCGAACTCTCCGCGGACTACATCGTCCCCACTGTCTTTAATCCGGGGGTGGTCGCGGCGGTCGCGGCGGCGGTCGAGGAGGTCGCGCGGCCCCAGCGTCTGGCCCTCTGATTCCTCGAAGATCTGAGATGCGAAAGGGCTCGTAGCCACTGTCGCTACGGCCTGAGTTACTGCCCTACCTCACTGCCACGGCTTAAGGTTCCGGCGTCGGTCCACTAGGCGTCTCGATCGTGGGTGATTTTGATCGGCCCGCAGGACCTTCTGTCGGCGACGCCGATGGCGTCGTCGAGGGCCCGTATTTGTGGAGTCGCACCGCGGGGTCTTCGCCCGGCGTCCCGATGTGACGGTCGTCGCGCTTGGGGGCCTTGTAGCGTCCGGCCCGGTCTCGGTCCATGAGAACCAACGTGAGCACGATGATGAACAGGCCGGCGATCATGATGCCGAAGGAGACGTACTCGACCCCGACCTGGTTGAGGCAGTTCGCCGTCACCCCGAATCCGGGGTTACCCGCCGTGTGCGGCACGCAGTTGGTTGACATCTGGCGGGCGTGATGGAGCCAGATCCCGCCCGCAACTGTTGCGGACGCTCCCATCAGCAGGAACAGACGTCGCATCAACGTCACAGTACCGTCACGTGGCCATGTACGTCGGGAGGCGAGCCTGACGTTGCGGACTCTTCACCCGTCGAACCACGGAAGCGGGGCGGCGAGATCGCTCGTGAGTGTCATCTAGTTCGAGCCGCGACACTCTTTGCGACGCTCTGGAGAGTCGGGCATGGCGAGTCTGTGGGGCGTCGCTCGCGGCGTCACGCCGACCTACGTTGAATCGTGCCTCGAAGATTGACACTACTACGTGCCGCGTAGTAGTGTGACGAGATGGCACTACACGCGCGCGACGACCTGAAGCGACCCAGCGACCCCGGTTCCCTGATTTTGACCAGTCTGGCGGCCGGGGCGAAACACGGACACGCCCTGGCCAAGGACATTGAGGAGTTCTCCGGTGTTCACCTCGGTCCGGGAACCCTCTACGGGGCGATCACCCGATTGGAAGAGCGCGGACTCATCGAACCTCTGGCCTCGTCGGACCGGCGGCGACCCTACAAGATCACCGCCGCCGGGAGCCAGGCGCTGGCCGCCGTCGTGACCGAGATGCGGAAGGTCGCCGACGTCGGCGCCGCGCGTCTCGGACTGAGCCTGGGGGCCTGGGCGTGACGCGCGAGCGCGACCCTAAGGTCCGTCTACTGCGTTGGTATCCGGCGGCGTGGCGGGACCGATACGGCGAGGAGTTCGTGGCCATGATGGACGACGACCTCGCGGGACGCGATCCCGGCGCCTTTTACCGGCTACGGGTGGCGGCGTCGGGGGTGCACCAACGCGCCCGCGGTGCTGGTCTCGTCGGCGCCGCGACGTCAACGGCGGAGAGGAAGCGCGCGGGATCTCTCCTCGTCTTGGTGGCCTGGAGCGCCGCCGTCTTGGCCGGCGCCAGCTTCGCCAAGGCGTCGGAACACTTCTCGAACGCGCTGCAACCCAATACTCGCCTCCTCCCTCAGGTTTCCTACCACCTCGTCGTAGCCTTCGGCGCGGCCGGAACACTCCTCGTCGTGATCGGTGCCGCAGTTGCACTGCCGTCATTTACGAGATTCCTGCGAGAGGGAGGGTGGTCGGCCATTCGACGTCGGGTGATCATTGCCGCGTCGCTGTCGATCATCACACTGCTCGGGCTTGTCCTCCTGTCGGTCTGGTCCCATCGCCTGGGCGTCGTCGCGAGAAATGGTGGCGACCTCCTCTACACGGCAGCGTTTACGGGGTGGTGTCTCCTCGCGGCGTCCACACTGGCGGGGTGGACGGTCCTCGCCGTGGCCTGCGCACGGCGCGTGACCATCAGTCCGAAGGTCCTCAGGCTCGAGTCTCGCCTCGCCATCGTCTTGGCCGGCGTCATGGTGGCACTGGTCGTGACGTCGGTGCTCTGGTGGAACGCCATGTCCGCACGGGCACCGTGGTACTTCCAGTGGAGTCCGTTCGGTTCTAACTACTACGCGTTCAACTTCGAGTTGGCCGTGGCGGTGAGTTTGATGTCCCTTGCGGCACTGGTCTCTCTCTGCGGGGCCTACCGGGTGATGACCACGAAGAGTTCGGCGAGGTCGTAACCACCCGCTGACCTGCGGTCGCCCGGTAGGCCGCGAGACAACGGGGACGGCCATCACCGCTGACACGAGTTTCCTACGCTGAAGTTTGTGCGTGTCACCGCCCGAGTGGGCGGGCTCCTGCGACACAATGATGGACGTGACGAACACGCCAGGGTCTGGGATACCGAGGACCGCTCCCGCGCTCTTCGTCATGGTCGGTCTGCCCGCGTCCGGCAAGACCACGCGGGCCAAGCAGATCGAGCAGCAACATCGGGCCCTACGGTTGACTCCCGACGAATGGATGATCCCCCTGTTCGGCGACAACGACGCGAACGGGAAGCGCAACGTCCTCGAAGGCCGTTTCATCTGGTTGGCCCTTCGGGCCCTGCACTCCGGCGTGGACGTCGTGTTGGACTTCGGCGTCTGGAGCAAGGTTGAGCGAACCGCCCTCCGAGCCCTCGCCGCCTCGGTGGGCGCGACCTGCGAGTTGGTCTATCTCGAGATTGACGAAGAGCGACAACGACAGTGGCGTGATCGTCGGGCCCTCGAGGAGCCCAGCACGACCTTTCATATCTCCGACGTCGACCTGGGTCAGTACCGACGGGGATTCGAGCCCCCCGATGCCGCGGACCTGGCCGGAGCTGACCTTGACGCACCCCCAGTTGACTTCACTAGCTGGACCTCGTGGGCGGCCCGGTGGTGGCCGACCTCGATGGAGTGACGCTCACGCGCCGGTCCGGTTCGGGGCGGTCGGTGCCCTAGTTTTGAGGCTGCCAGTGCTCGTGACCCGAGCCTCGCGGACCGGGGAGGAACAATGGACGTACGCCGAGTGGTGACGGGACATGACGAGCAGGGACGCGCCGTCTTCGCCAGTGACGAGACTGTTCCCTCGGTCACCGTGAACCTGGTGCCGGGCTGGGAGTTTCATCGACTGTGGGGCAATGACGCCACGGCCTCGTTCCCGGACGGCGGAGAGAAACCCGAGGCCGAGCTCTATTTTCCGCCCTCGGAGGGTTTTCGATTCGCCTTCTTCACGATCCCCCCGAGCGGCGCCAACGCGGTCCCCGACGACCTCGACGTCGACGCGGCCCTAGCCGAGTTTCGGGACCGACTCCCCGGTATGGCCGAGCACCTGGAGTCCGAACACCCCGGAATGCACACCACGGCCACCGTCGACGTGGGTGTCGTCCTCTCGGGTGAAGCCACACTCGAACTCGACGACGGTGCCAAGGTCGTGTTGAAAGCGGGCGACAGCTACGTGCAGAACGGCACCCGCCATCGCTGGTCCAACCACGGCAGCGTGCCGGCGGTGGTGGCGGTGACGCTCATCGGCGCCCACCACGACAACGTGGGCTGACCCGCCGTAGCGTCGTGTAGAACCTGATCAGAGCCGTGTAAGAGTAGCCGCGTGGTACTCGAAGGTGGGGCCGGCGGGTGCACCCTCGGCGACGCTGGTGGTGACGAGCTCGCGAGCCTGCTGCTCGAACGTGCGCATGAGGCCGAGCGACGCCATGAACGTGTCCATGTCGGCGTGGCCGTTGGTCAGTTTATGCAGTGAGGCCAAGATGTGCGTGTAGGTGGCGTTGACCTCGAGGTTGCGACGGTGCCGGTCGGATCCTTCGCCGTAGTGGTGCGACCGAGGATTGACCGGAAGGGGTGCGACGCCCTGCGGGTCAACCGTGACGACCTCGCCGGTGTAGGAGAACCCGTGCAGTGAGGTCGGGTCCGGGACGAGTCGTCGCCCCTCCCAGACCTCCATGAAGCGGTAGTAGTGCGCGTAGTCGTTGCTGCCGCCGGGACCGTCAATCTCCATCGGCGAGGTGCCGGTTCCCTCGCCCTGCTCGATGATCGTCTCGATGGCGCACTGGGCGCTGGCGATGTCGGTCACCTGCACCGAACCGAACATGAGGTCCGGGCCGACCTGGTGATGCGCGAACCCGGTGAAGGCGTGCGAGCCCACCCGCTCGAGGGCGCTCGAGATGGTCGTGTAGAACTCGCCGATCGTGCAGGCGCCGACCTGGTCGGCGAGCGGCTGCTCGTCCAAGGTCTGTCGCGGCTCCTCGATCTCGATGAAGGTCGCGAGCTGGTCCTTGGAGAACGGGCGCAGTTGGACCTCGAGTTGCCCCTCGACGCCGCCCGGCAGCGGTCCCGGGTAGCGCGGAGTGAAGTTCGCCCTCGAGATCGCTGGCTTGCCGCCAATCGCGTTGAGCACGTTGGCGGCCAGCACCATGTGCAGCATCTCTTCGACCACCACGGACCGGATGATCCTGGACACCTCGTCGTTGGTGCCCGGGGTGAGCGAGAACAGCGCGTAGAGGTAGGGAGGGATGGTCGAGTGTTCCAGTTCGATGGCTAGCTGAAGCGACTTGCGCACGTTGGCCACGGTCGGCTCTCGATCTCCGAGTCCCGCGACGGCGGCGCGCGTCAGTCGAATCATCTCCACTCCCTCTGTGCCGGGCGTCACACGTCGCGTCGGCGAATGCCCCGACTATTGCAGATTTTGCGGTTCCTCGTCGGCGTGTTCGTACGGGCCCTGGTGGCTGACGCCGGGGGGCCAGTCAGTGACGCCTGAAGGATGGCCGCAGTGGTCGAATCTGCCAAAGTTGTCAGATGGGGCCGTCCTGCGCGACACGCGTGCGCACATCAGCGGTGACGGACCGGTGACCTCGGCGGCGGATCGATGGCGAGAGTCCCTCGCTGCGTGGGCCATTCCCGACGAGATTCTGAACTCGGCCGAGGAAAGTCCGTGGATCCATCCACCCGAGCTCTTCGGCGTCCCGGACGAGATCACGCCATCGCCCTCGCACGATCGCGCCCGTGAGGCCCTCAGGCCTGACGGGTCGGTGCTCGACGTTGGATGCGGTGGTGGCGTCGCGGCGTTCGCCGTGACACCGCCGGCCTCGCACGTCGTCGGCGTCGACCAACAAGCGGCCATGCTGGCCATGTTCCAGTCGAACGCGCAGCAGCGCGGTGTCACGTGCCTCACCGTCGAAGGCTCATGGCCGTCGGTGGCCGCCGAGACGCCGGACGCCGACGTCGTCACAGCCCATCACGTCGTCTACAACGTCGGTGACATCGTCCCGTTCCTGGGTGCGCTCGACGCCCACGCGCGAACCCGGGTCGTCCTCGAGATGCCCGATCGTCACCCCCTGTCGGCGATGTCCAACGCCTGGCGCCACTTCTGGGATCTCGAGCGTCCGGAGCGGCCCACCCCCGAAGACCTCCTCGACGTCCTCGATGAGATGGGCCTCGACGCCCATCGCGACACGTGGCGTGGGGCGAGGTGGTCGTCGCCGAGCCCGGAGCGGGCCGCCCACTTTCTTCGCGTACGCCTGTGCTTGCCCGCGTCGCGCGAGCGCGAGGTCTACGACTTCCTCTTGGCGACGGGGGTGACGCCCGACCGGGACCTGTCGACCATCTGGTGGGACGTCGCGACGGTCTGAGGCGCCGCGTACGTCGCCCCGAGCGTCAGCCGCAGCGTCGGCGGTGCCGCCATCGCGGCCTGACGTAACTTCGTGAGGTGACCCGACGGATACTGCACTGGCCCCGTGAGTTCTTCTGGGGTACCGCGACCTCCGCGTATCAGATCGAGGGCCGTAGCGACAACACGGACTGGTGGCGCTTCGAACGCGCCGAAGGCAGTCGCGTCGCCGAGGTCTGCGGTGACGCCTGCGACTCGTGGAACCGGTTCGGCGAGGACCTGGACATCTTGGCGTCGCTCGGGTTGAACTCCTACCGGCTCTCGCTCGAGTGGGCCCGAATCGAGCCGAGCCAGGGCGTCGTGTCGAGGGAGGCGATCGACCACTACCGCGAGGTCCTGCGCGGTTGCCGCGAGCGCGCGATCACGCCCTTCGTGACCCTCCATCACTTCACGCTGCCCCTGTGGGTGGCCGACGCCGGCGGCTTCGAGAGCCCGCGGATCGTTGAGTGGCTGGGCGAGTACGCGCGACTGGTCGGAGAGACCCTGGGTGACCTCATCGGCGTGGCGTGCACGATCAACGAGCCCAACATCGTCGCGGTCATGGGATACCTGCTGGGTAGCTTCCCGCCGGCGGTGACCGACTGGTCTCGCTTCGTTCGGGTGAACGCGACGATGCGCGACTGCCACGTCGCGATGCGCGACGCGCTGCGTGAGGGCCAGGGCGAGTACCCGATCGGCCTGCCGCTGTCCATGCAGGAGTACGAGGCCCTGCCCGGCGGCGAGGACCAAGTGGCGATGGTCGTGGCCGAGATGGAGGACCTCTACCTCGCCGCGGTGGCCGACGACGACTACCTCGGCGTGCAGTGCTACACCAAGCTCCAGATCGGGCACGAGGGGTTGATCGAGCACCCCGAGGGCGAGCTCACCGAGATGGGCTACCTCTTCTGGCCCCAGAGCGTGGAGTACACGGTGCGCCGCGCCGCGCGCGCGACCGGACTGCCCATCATCGTCACCGAGAACGGCATCGGCACCAACGACGACGCCCAGCGGGTGCGCTACCTGACCGGGGCCCTGCAGGGACTGCGCAATCTGCTCGATGACGGGATCGACGTTCGGGGTTACTTCCAGTGGTCACTGCTGGACAACTTCGAGTGGACCTTTGGCTACCGTCCCAAGTTCGGGATCGTCGCGGTGGACCGCACGACGTTCGCGCGCACGCTCAAGCCCTCCGCCCACTGGTACGCCGCCGCGACGCGCGCCTTCGCGGCGTCGGAGACGCCGTCGCGGTGACTATTTGAGGAGCGAGACTCTTCCGAGGGTGTGCTTCTTTCCCAGATTGTCGGTGACGGTCACACTCGCCGAAATGGGACGGGCGGGATTGGTCCGGAGGAAGCCTCGGGCCGACGCCGTCAGGTGCACGCTGACCTTGCCCGACGCGCCGGTGATGTGATAGGCCGCGCCACCGAATTTGATCGTCTCGGCCTTCCTTACGAACGTCGCACCCCGGCGAACCTTGACCGTGACCCGCGCCGAGACGCTCAGGGTGCCCGAACACGGTGCATTCGTGCACGAGAGCTTGAGGGGCAGGATCTTGGCGGTGTTCGCGAGGGCGACGCGACGGCTCGCCAACTTGACGACCGGTGCCGGCATCGCCGCGAACGTGACGGCGGTCGGAATCGATGAGACCGCCAGGTCCGCGCTGTCGGACGCCTTGGTCGCGGTCACGAAGCAGGTTCCGGCCGAGGTGGCGCTGAGGGCGCCCCCGGCAACCGCGCAGCCCG
Organism: Acidimicrobiales bacterium; assembly: GCA_035534335.1. Lineage (GTDB taxonomy): Bacteria > Actinomycetota > Acidimicrobiia > Acidimicrobiales > RAAP-2 > RAAP-2. The sequence goes on from DATLSF010000024.1 coordinate 26,273, forward strand.
ACGCGGTTCCGTCAACCGCGGCGTAGGTGACCGCGCCCGTGCCGGCGCCACCGCTGGTGGCCAGGGTGAGCGATGTGCCGACCGTTCCGTTCAGGGTGGAGACGGACAGCGCGGGTTGCGGGGTCCCGGCCATCGCGGTGAAGGCGAAGGACGCGTCAATCCAAGTCGTCCCCGGAGTGGCCGGACCGCAGTGGGCCGCGGCGCTGGCGTCATTGCTCGGGAACGGCGTGAGGTTCAGCTCGCACAGGTAGACCGTGTACGCGGTCCCGACCGTCAGCGATGACGGAACGCGGATCGTCCCGCCCAGGACCGGGGCGAAGAGGGCCGAGCCGCTGTAGCAGTCATTGGAGATCGTCACTCCCGTCGCGTCACCCGCGATGGCCGTGGTGGCGCCAGCGGCGAACCAGTTCACCTCCAGGAACGGCGAGGGGACGTTGCCGTACCCGGCGCTCGCGCCACACGACGCGGGCACCGCCTGGGGCGGCTGAGTGAGCAGGACCGCCTGGCTGAACTGGAGGACGTTTCCCCACCAGAAGCCGGCGTTGGCGGCGGCGTCGCTGACGGTGATGGTGCTCGACGGCGGTCCGGCCGCGACGGTGGCGGCGATCGTCGGAGCGGCCGGTGGTGTCGTCTCACTCGCGTACGTCATCAGGTACTCAGCGATGGGCGACTGAGTGGCGGTGGCGACGGCCAGAAAGCATCCGAACAGTCCGGCGTTGATCTGACTCTGGGTGGGCGGACAGGTGGCCTGTGAGTCAGCCGCCGCGAATGCGGCGGGGACCAAGAAGGTGGCAGTGGAGCACGAGCCGGCCGTGCCCGCTGGACAGTTGGTGTCCGACGCGCTGGCCGAGAATGTGGCGAGCGCGGCGGTGTCAGCCTCGGAGGCCAACATGACAGCGGTTGATCCAACTCCCGCGAGCAGCGACGCCTCGGCTGAGATGGCGGCTCCGGACGCGGTGTCGCAGTCGAAGGTGATCTGCGTGGTGCCCGCGGTGACCCCGACGATGTAGTCGCCGACGATCACGCCCGACCCCGCCGCGACGGTGGCGTTGCACGGTGCGGCCGACGTCACCTGGGGGGCAGGGGCGGCGGTTGCGGACGCCGCACCGAGTCCCAGCCCCGCGAGTGACAGGAGTAACGACAGTGTCGCCGCGACGGTGGTGCGGGGCGAGCGGCGCGCGCTTCGCCGAGGCTGACGCACAATGACGGGATTCTTCATGAAGCACCCACTTTCGACTATCTCATGATGGAGCGTGGGTCGATGCGCGCGACGCCCATCGACCCCAACGGCATTTGCTGATATTCCAACCTTATGCAATTCGCCTTGAGTTCATGCAGCGGGCCGGGAATGTCGATCACTTCACGTGGACTCGCAGTCGGTCTCAGGATTCTCACAGTTTCGGACCATCACGCCGCCCACTTCGCGACAATTCGCTAGGCATTCGTGGCGTGAGGCGTCGGCGCACCACTGTCTCGGGTAAACAGAGGAGATGCGTCGCGGCGTGTTCGGACGAAGTCGCCTCGGCACCGCTGAGCTTTACGTTCAAGTGACCAACGACGCGGCGCTGTCTCGGGAGAGACGCGTCGCGCAGACTCGCCGGTGGACGGCCTGGAGCGTGGTCATCCTCCTGACGGCGGCCTCGATGGCCCAGCTCACGTTGAGGAATCCGGCGGGAGCGACCGGGTCCTCGTGGAGCGTCTATCACGGCGATCCGGCGGGTTCGGGTGTGGCGGCGTTCGCCACGGTCAACACGTCACGACGAGCGTGGACCTCTCCCATCCTGGTCGGACAGCTCTACGGCGAACCGCTGGCGTACTCGAACCTGGTCCTCGTGGCGACCGAGCGCGACGTCGTCTACGCGCTCTCGGACGTCAATGGCAAGGTGGTCTGGTCGCGCCACCTCGCCGCTCCCGTCCCGTCCTCGGCGCTGCCCTGCGGCAACATCGCTCCGAGCGTGGGCATCACGGGCACACCGGTTATCGATCCCACCCGTGGCGAGCTGTTCGTGGTCGCCGACGAGTTCGTCGCGGGACGCCCGCAACACCGACTGGTCGGTCTCAATGTCCGAACCGGTGCGACCGAGATGAACGTCCGGGTCGATCCTCCGGGATCGGACCCAGCGGCCTCGCTGCAGCGCACGGGGTTGAACCTCGACGCCGGTCGCGTCGTGTTCGGCGTCGGAGGGAACTACGGCGACTGCGGAGCGTATCGAGGTCGGGTGGTCGCGGTGCGCGAGGGAGGTTCGCGTCCGATCTACTTCACCGTGGACGCCGCGAGCGACCAACGCGACGGCGCAATCTGGATGGGCGGCGCCGCTCCCGTGGTTGACGCCCACGGCAACGTCTGGGTCAGTGTCGGGAACGGCTCGGTGACCTCTGCGTCGTCGCCCTACGACCACAGCGACGCCGTGCTCGAGCTGTCGTCCGCGCTGCGTCTCAAGCAGTACTTCGCTCCCACGACGTGGCCACAGGACAACGCCAGCGACGCCGACCTGTCGATGTCGCCCGTCCTCCTCGCCAACGGGCAGGTGGTGGTATCGGGAAAGTCGCGCGTCGCCTTCTTACTCAACGCGTCGCACCTGGGGGGAATCGGGGGCCAGGAGGCGAGCCTCGCGTCGATCTGTTCCAACGACGTCGACGGTGGCGGGGCCGTGCTGGGCGCGACGGTATACCTACCGTGCCTGAGCGGCCCGGTGGCGGTTCGGGTGAGGCCGTCGCCGCCGTCGGTCAGCGTCCTATGGAGCGCCAGCGTGGGCGGCGGGCCGCCGATCGTCGCGGCCGGCTTGGTGTGGACGATCGGCTCCGATGGCGCGCTGTACGCACTCGACCCGTCAACCGGGGCGGAGCGGCGTCGGGTCAGCGTCGGTGTCGCCGCGGATCACTTTGCCACGCCGGGTGTCGGCGACAACCTGCTCCTCGTGGCGACGACCAATCGCGTCGTTGCCTTTCACGCGTCGAGTGGGTAGTGCTAGGAGCCGACGGCACGTGAGCAGTTGGTGACGAAATCGCACCAGTTGGCTGAAGCCGCCCGGAATCGCGCCGGCGCCCCTCGACGAAACGACAGGGCATTGTTACTGTGGGACAGATGGCGCGCGAGGGCGCCAACAAAGAGGGGGTTGCGATGAGCGGCGTGCGAGTCCTGGTGGGCACACGGAAGGGCGCGTTTGTTTTGAGTGCCGACGGCAAGCGTGACAAGTGGGACGTCAAGGGTCCCTTCTTCGGCGGCTGGGAGATCTATCACGTCAAGGGATCCTCGGTCGACCCCAATCGGATCTACGCGTCCCAGTCCACCGGCTGGTTCGGCCAGCTGATCCAGCGCTCCGACGACGGTGGCGAGACGTGGAATCCGGTCAACAATCAGTTCGTCTACGACGGCGTCACCGGAACGCACCAGTGGTACGACGGCACGCCGCACCCGTGGGAGTTCGCGCGGGTCTGGCACCTGGAGCCGTCGCTCACCGATCCGGACACGGTGTTGGCTGGCGTCGAGGACGCCGCACTCTTTAAGACCACTGACGGAGGCGAGAGTTGGGCCGAGCTGCCGGGGCTGCGTACGCACTCGACGGGCTCGCAGTGGCAGCCCGGCGCGGGCGGCATGTGCCTGCACACGGTCATCGTGAGTCCCAGTGACCCCGAGAGAATCTGGGTCGCGATCTCGGCGGCGGGGGTCTTTCGCACTGACGACGGTGGCACGACGTGGGCCCCGATGAACAAGGGACTGGTCTCTGGTGAGATTCCCGACCCGACCGCGTTCGAGGGGCACTGCGTGCACCGCATCGCGCTGCACCCGTCGCGTCCCGACACCCTCTTCATGCAAAAGCACTGGGACGTGATGCGCAGCGACGACGCCGCCGCGACGTGGACGGAGGTCAGCGGTGACCTGCCGACCGACTTCGGGTTCTGCATCGACGTCCACGCGCACGAGCCCGAGACCGTCTACGTGTTGCCGATCAAGAGCGACAACGAGCACTTCCCGCCCGAGGGTAAGCTGCGCGTCTACCGCAGCCGCACCGGCGGCAACGAGTGGGAGCCGCTGACCAAGGGCCTGCCCCAGGAGAACTGCTTCGTCGACGTGCTGCGCGACGCTATGGCGGTGGACTCGATGGATTCGTGCGGTGTCTACTTCGGCACCACCGGCGGTCAGGTGTACGCGTCGTCAGACTCCGGTGACAGCTGGAACGCGATCGTGCACGACCTGCCCGCGGTGCTGTCGGTCGAAGTTCAGACCTTGGCATGATCCGTGTCGTCCTCCCGGCGCACCTGAAGGTTCTGGCGCGCGTGGGACGCGAAGTCGAGTTGGACGTCGATGCTCCGGTGACGCAGAGTTCCGTGCTGGACGCCCTCGAGGCGAACTACCCCATGCTGCTCGGGACCATTCGCAACCCGGCGACTCGCCAGCGTCGCCCCTTCGTGCGCTTCTTCGCCTGCGAGGAGGACCTCTCGCACGAGTCGCCGGACACGCCGTTGCCCGACGCCGTGGTGGTGGGGACCGAGCCGTTCTACGTCATAGGTGCGATGGCTGGCGGCTAGAGCACATTCGTTCCGAATCCGCCCGCGGCGCCCCTAACCTTTACTACGTGACCCCTCGATTTGCGCGGCCTTTCGAGCCGGTGGGCCTAATGAGGTCATCATGAGTTCGGACGTCCCCGTCACGCTGCGCTCAAAGCCGTCGGGACCGCCTCGTTGGGACGGAGCGTCGGGCGAGCCGGCGACGATGCCGGTGACTGGCCCCTTGATCGACACCTTCGGGCGCGTCCACGACGACCTGAGGATCTCGATCACCGATCGGTGCAACCTGCGCTGCGTCTACTGCATGCCCGAAGAAGGAATGACGTTCTTGCCGCGCTCGGAGATCCTCAGCTTCGAAGAGATCACCCGCGTGGCTCGGGTGGCTCGCCAACTGGGGGTCACCGCCATCCGGGTCACCGGTGGCGAACCCCTCGTGCGCAAAGACGCCGTTGAACTGGTTCGCCAGCTGGCCGACATCGGATTTGCCGACCTGGCGATGACGACCAACGGGACCGGCTTCCGACGACTGGCGCCTGCGCTGGCGAGCGCCGGCCTGAGACGCGTCAACATCAGCTGCGACTCATTGCGACCAGAACGCTTCGCCCAGATCCGCCGTCGCGGCGACCTAGCGGTCGTGCTGGACGCGATGGATGCGGCCGAGGAGGCGGCCCTCACTCCCGTCAAGGTGAACGTGGTGGTTATGGCCGGTGTGAACGACGACGAGGTCCTGGACTTCAGCGCCTTCGCGCGCGAACACGGGCGACTGGTTCGCTTCATCGAGTACATGCCGCTCGACGCCGACGGGCACTGGGACCGGACCCAGGTGGTCGCGGCCGAGGATCTGCTCGCGCGCATCTCCGCCGTGTGGCCACTCGAGGCCGTGGTCTCGGCCAACTCCTCGGCACCCGCCGAGCGCTACCGGTTTGCCGACGGGCGCGGCGAGATCGGCATGGTGGCGAGCGTCACGCGGCCCTTCTGCGGCACCTGCAACCGCCTGCGCCTCACCGCCGACGGCGCCATTCGAAACTGCCTGTTCTCCGACGACGAGCTCTCCGCGCGCGACGTGATGCGCGGCGGGGGAACCGACGACGAGGTGGCCCTGCTGCTGCGCCGCGCGGTGTGGGGAAAGTTGCCAGGTCACGGCATCAACGACCCGGGCTTCCTGCGCCCGGTTCGTTCCATGTCCATGATCGGCGGCTAGGCGCGCCACGCAACGGGGAAGGGACGACGGCACTCTACGATCGGGTCGTGGAGTTGCGCGCCAAGATCTTGACTGTCTCGGACTCGGTGATCGATGGACGTCGTCACGACGAGGCCGGAGAGCGTCTGGCTGATCGATTGAGTGAGGCGGGCTACGTAGTGGAGGAGCGCTCGACGGTGGCCGACGGTACCGAGTCAGTGGCGAACGCGCTGCGGGAAATGGCGCACGGATTCTCCGGCCTGATCGTCACGACCGGAGGGACGGGATTCTCACCGCGCGACCTGACGCCCGAAGGCACTGTCCAAGTGCTCGATCGCGAAGCGCCGGGACTCAGCGAGGCTATGCGATCGGTGAACCCCCTCGGTCGGCTCTCGCGCGCGCGAGCGGGAACGCTCGGCCGCAGCATTGTCATCAACACGCCCGGCTCACCCAAAGGAGCGATCGAGTGCCTCGATGCAGTGCTTGATGTGTTGGCCCACGCGCTGAAGCTGCTGGCCGACGAGTCGACCGATCACCCGCCCGACACCGGGGGAACCACCGCGACTTCGTCGTGAGGACCGACGCGCGTCTTCGCGTTCGCCGCGTCACCGTTCACCCAGACCTGGCTGACCTCCAGCACCCGTTCGAAATCCGGTCCGTACCGCGCCGCGGCCTCCTTCAGAACGACGTCAACGGAGTCGCCGTCGATCACGTCGTCGCGTCGTCCCGCGGCCTCGCGCGCCGGCCCCAGGAGGAGCAGTCGAGCCACCTCAGAGTCCCCTTCCGGATCGGTCATCGGGAGAGGTTCGGATCATTGGGACTCCTCGAGTGGCGCGGCCATCCACGTTGAGACGTCGAGCAGAATCGTGCGGACCTCGTCGCCCGGCGCTAATCCTTCGCCGTCAGGCACCAAGGCAATGGCGTTGGCTCCCGCGATTGCGCTGAGCAGGTGAGAACCCTCGCGTGCCGCACGTTCGATGTGCAAGCGACCGTCGTCATGAAAGACCCCTCCAACGTGGACGAGGTGCAGCTTGCCGTCGCGGTGCCTCGGCAGGGCGCAGTCGAGCACGGCGCTGACCGTCGGCCGTTCGAGGAATTGGTACCCCGCCAACAGTCGCAGCGCCGGGCGGACGAAGAGCTCAAAACTCGCGAGCGTGGACACGGGATTACCGGGGAGGCCGAAGATCGGCGTGCCGATCGGACCGGCGATCCCGAACGCGAAGGGTTTGCCGGGCCGGACGGCGACCTGCATCCATTGGGCACGGTCCCCGCACAGCTGGGACAGCACGGTCTTGACGAAGTCGACGTCGCCGACGCTCACGCCGCCCGTCGTGACGATCGCGTCGCAGTGGGCAAGGCCCTCGTTGAGGCGAGTGGCGATCTCGGTCTCGTCGTCACTGGCCCGACCGAGGTCGGTGGCGTCGAATCCCGATTGGCGAAGAGACGCGAGCAGCGCAGGTCGGTTGGTGTCGCGGATTTTGCCGATCGCCATCGGGTCGGGAGCGTCCGAAAGCTCGTTGCCGGTGGAGAGGACACCGACTCGGGGCCGGGGGTGGACCATAACCGAGGTGAATCCCTGGCTGGCGAGAACGCCCAGCCGGGCTGGTCCGAGCACGTCTCCACGCGCGACCAGGGTCTGACCCACCGCGATGTCTTCGCCGGGGTGGCGAACGCAGTCGCCCTGGCGGATCGCCGCACTGATGATCACGACCGCCCCGTCCTCTTCGACGACGACGTCTTCGATCTTGCAGACCGCGTCAGCGCCCTCGGGCAGCGCGGCGCCGGTCATGATGCGCACGGCTTCGCCGGCGCGCAACGATACCGACGGCGTGTCCCCAGCCATGATCGATCCCGTGACGCGCAGGTGCGCCGGCGCCGCGAGCGTGTCGGCCGCAATCAGCGCGTAACCGTCCATGGACGAATTAGTGAACCCGGGAACGGGGTGTCGGGCCAGGACCGCGTCGGACGCCACGCAATCAAGGGCGTCGTCGAGCGCCGTGTGCACCGCGGGTAGGGCCGTCAGGTCACGCAGGACAAACGACCGCGCGTCAGCGACGGGGATCATCGGACTCCACGCGGTGTACATCGCGTTCGCGACTCCATCGCCCTACGCCGGTGGAACGTCGACGACCGGGCGAGTGTCGCTGCTCCAGTCCGATCCGGTGGACCAGACGTCGCGCTTGTAGATTGGCACGCTCTCCTTCAAGGTATCGATACAGAACTCGGCGGCCTCGAACGCCTCTCGTCGGTGCGGGGAGGAGACGGCGACAACGACCGCGGCGTGGAGAAGGTCGACCCGCCCGACGCGATGATGGACCGCGACCGCGGCCAGCTCCGGCCATCGAGCGCGGGCGGTAGCGACGATCGCCCTGATACGGGCCTCGGCGAGTGTTGGATCGGTTTCATACTCCAGTGCGATCACGTCATCGCGATCGTCGTCACGGTCGCGTACCGTTCCGCAAAAGGTGACGACCGCACCTGACTCCGCGCGGGTCGCCCACGTCGTCAGCTCCTCGGCCGAGATCTCCGACGTCGAGATGTGGATCCAATCCGTCGTGGATGTCGACTCCATGCGGCGAAGTCTAATTTGACGTCTCTTCAACGCATTTGGACAGAGCACGCAGGTAGTGACCGCAACATGTCGACCTGACATGACCTTGGTGCGGGTGTGAGAGACGGGTGCCACCGAGCGATACGGTCACGTCTTCTTGGATTGTCCTCGCAGGTGCGGCCATAAGTGGCAATAAACTGCTGTATCAGGCAACTATTCCACGTAAAGTCATCGCAGACACGATTTGGGGGGTACGGGTAATGTCGATCCGAAATACATTTGGGCGCGGAGGAGATCGGCTCCGGTCCGTCGCCCTGCGCCGGAGCATCGCCGTGGCGGTGATGCTCGTGGCGGGAGCCGCGGCACCCATCGACGTGGCGACGTCGGGCGCGGCCACGGGCTCCGTCAACGTTCTCTACGCTGGTTCGTTGCTCGATCTCATGCAGATGAAGATCGGACCGGCCTTTACCAAGGCGACGGGATACACCATCAGCGGCTTCTCCGCGGGTTCCACTGCGCTGGCCAATGAGATCAAGGGCGGCACGCAGGTCGGCGACGTCTTCATCAGTGCGTCGCCAGCGGTGAATCTGTCATTAGAGGGTTCTGCCAACGGCAACTGGGTGAACACGTACGGTCTGTTCGGCACGTCACCGCTGGTGCTCGGCTACAACCCCGCGTCGCAGTTCGCGCACGCCCTGCACATTCGGCCCTGGTACACGGTCGTGGACCGTTCCGGGTTCCTGTTGGGCCGCACCGACCCCGCCACCGATCCCAAGGGCGTGCTGGCCGTCGACGCGCTGACCGGAGTCGCCCTCAGTTATGACGTTCCCGCGCTGGCGGCGTTGGCCAGTTCGTCGTCCAACGTGTTCCCCGAGACGACCCTGGTGGGTCGGCTGCAGGCCGGCCAGCTCGACGCCGGCTTTTTCTACTCTGTGGAGGCCGCTGCCGCGCACCTCAAGACGGTGCCGCTCGTCGGCACCAGTCTGAAGGCGCAGTACACGGTCGCGCTCCTCAACCGGGCTCCCCACACGGCCGCGGCGCGCGCCTTCATCAAGTTCCTGCTGGGCAAGAGTGGTCGCGCGATCCTCTCGGCTAACGGCATCGTGCCCGTCAACCGCGTGCACTTCGTCTCTGGACCCTCCGGTTCTTCGACCACCACGACGCCCCCGACGGCGACGACCACGCTTCCCTAGTGCAACCCCACGCGGTCAAGAGTCCGCTGACCTGGCTCGGCGGCCTGATCGTCCTCTATCTGGGCCTACCTCTCGCGGCCTTCGCCGTGCGGTTCGTGGGCACGTCGCGACGCGGCTTCCACGTGCCCGGACTCTTCCCCGCGCTGCAGGTTTCCGTGCTCGGTGCCACCATTTCGTTGGCCGTCATGGTGCTGTTCGGCGTGCCGCTGGCCTACCTGCTGGCGCGATCGCACGGTCGGGTCGCGGCCGTGGTCGGCCTGATTGTTCAGATCCCTTTGGCGCTGCCGCCTCTGATGAGCGGGATCGTTCTGATCTATCTCGTGGGCCCGTACACGTTCCTCGGGCGGCTCTTCGGTGGTCGCCTCACGGACTCGCTCGCCGGGATCGTGATCGCCATGACGTTCGTGTCGGCCCCGTTTCTCATCGTCGCGTCGCGCGCGGCCTTTTCGTTGGTGCCGCAGGGCCAGTTGGACGTCGCCACGACCCTGGGTCACTCCGAGGTGTCGCGCTTCCTGCGCGTGGCCGTGCCGGTGGCCGCGCCGGGCATCCGCGCGGGCATGCTGCTGGCCTGGCTGCGGGCGTTCGGCGAGTACGGCGCCGTCGTGATCCTCGCGTACAACCCGGCCTCACTCCCGATCTACACCTACAACCAGTTCAGTGGCCTCGGGTTGCCGACGACTTTGGCGCCCACCGCGCTCGCGGTGGGCGTCGCCATCGTGGTGGTGGGCGTCAGTCGGGTGCGCCTCGCCTGGTTTCGCAAGCCCGCGGCGGCACCTCCGGCGCCCCAGGCGCCGACGGCGGCGACCACCGAACCGGTGCGCTTTGACATCGATCACTCCGTCGGATCGTTCCACCTGGCGCTCACCCACCTTCCGGCGGGCAGTCACCTCGCCGTGCTCGGACCGTCCGGGTCGGGTAAGTCCGTGCTCTTGAGTTGTCTCGCCGGACTGTACGGCTCGCGGCCCGGCGACGTCTTCTACGGCGCCGACGCCGTGCGCGATGTGCCGGTGGAGAGACGCCGGGTGGGCTACGTCGCTCAGGGCTTCACCCTCTTTCCCCACCTCACGGTGTGGCGTCACCTCCTCTTCGGCGACGGGGCCACACCGGAGCTCGCGAGCTACTGGCTGCGACATTTGCGTCTGGACGGTCTCGAAGGGCGGCTTCCCTCGGAACTCTCGGGGGGACAGCGCCAACGCGTCGCCCTAGCGCAGGTCCTGTGTCGTTCACCCCGGGTCCTGCTGCTCGACGAGCCATTCTCGGCGCTGGACGTGCCCGTGCGGCTGGAGCTGCGACGAGAGCTGCGCCGTCTCCAACGCGAGACCGGACTGGCCACGGTTCTCGTGACGCATGACCCCGAGGAAGCGGCGTTCCTCTCCGACGAGGTCGTCATCCTCTCTCACGGTCGAGCGCTGCAGTCCGGACCCAGCCGGCAGGTCTTTTCGCGCCCGGCGTCGCCCGAGGTCGCTCGTCTGTTGGGAATCGCGAACCTGCATCACGGTGTCGTGGCGAGCGCGGGACGCCTTGACGCCCTGGGCGCGTCGATCGCGGCCCATACGGCCTTTCTGGCGCCCGGCACGGCCGTGCTGTGGAGCGTACGACCCGAGCGCGTGGTCGTCTCGCGCGCGGACGACGAACAAACAGGATCCAGCGAACCCGGCGGCGCTCTGGCTGGGACACTCACCGACGTGGCCGACGTCGGGACCGCCGTCGACCACTTCATCTCGTTCGCCGACGGCCTCGAACTCCAAGCGCGCACGCCCGACCACGTCGGGATGACGGTCGGCGCGAGCTGTCGCGTGCACCTGCCCGTCGACGCCATCAGCGTGTGGGCGTCCGACGAGGTTTCGGTTTCTTCGGTGTCCGAGTGACGATGTGATCACTCGGCTCCGGCCGGCTCGCCGCAGCGGCGAGCGCTCAATCAGAACTGCGCGGGGATCTCCACGCCGACGCTGGTCGCCTTAACCACGGCGTCAACGACCATCCCCGGGGCCAGGCCGAGGTCATCGACCGCCTCGCGGGTGATGAGGGCCACGAATCGGTGGGGACCGGCTTGAATCTCCACCTGCGCGGCGACCTTGTCCTTGACCACCCTGGTCACGATGCCCACGAAGCGATTGCGCGCGGACTGGGCGCGAGGTTGATCCGGCGCCTGGTCGCCCGCGTTGTCGACGGCGAAGCGGGCGAGGTCGACGCCCTCGAACATGCGCCGGCCCCCGGTACCGGTCGTGGAAGCGAGGCGTCCCGAGTCCGCCCATCGACGCACGGTGTCGGGGCTCACGCCGAGGAGCTCGGCCGCCTGTCCGATCCGGTACTGCACCATGGCCCCAGAGTATCCGCGACGTTTCGGTGCCGCGGCTGCTGGCGCGCGGGCGCACGACCCGTTGCTCGTGAGTGTCATTCGAGCACTCGTGACATTCAGCCTCGTTAGGATGATGGGACGTTCTCGTCGGAAGCGACCGGACGTTCAGTCCTCGGCTAGGGGGAAGTGTGGCGGAGAAGCGCTTCTCCCACGTCGACGGATCCGGCAAGATGCGCATGGTCGACGTCAGCCGCAAGCGTCCGACCCTGCGGACGGCCCACGCCAGCTGCCTGGTGCGTACCACCGCGTTCGAGGTCGCGGACCAGGTCCACCCGGACGGAATCGACCCTCTCCACGCGGCGCGTCTGGCGGGCATCCAGGCCGCGAAGCAGACGGCAAACCTGATTCCCCTGTGCCATCCGTTGGACCTCAATCAGGTACTGGTCGACGTGACCGCGACGGCCGAGGGGTACGCAGTCTCGGCGACGATCGTCACGGTCAACCGCACGGGCGTCGAGATGGAGGCGCTGACCGCCTGTGCCTTCTGCGCGTTGAGCCTCGTCAGTTCGATCAAGCGCACGGACCCGAACGCGTGGATCGACGAACTCGTCATCGAGCGCAAGAGTGGCGGTAAGTCCGGCGACTGGGGTCGAGAGGTCGAGACCCCGAGCTAGCCGCGAGCGGCTGACTCGATGAGGTCGGCGCCGCGCCGCACGCCGTCGGCCGCCTGGATGCGCCGCGACGCCGTGGTCAGACGCGAGCGCAGGTTGTCGTCCTGGAGCAACGACGCGATGGCGGTGCGCAGTTCTCGATCGTCGAACTCGTAGGTGGCCAGTCGCACCCCGTACCCGCGCTCGTGGACGCGCTGGGCGTTGTCGTACTGGTCCCAGAAGAGTGGCAGCACCACCATGGGCTTGCCGAAGTGCATTGTCTCCGTCACGGTGTTGTTGCCGCCGTGCGTGATCACGAGGTCCGCCAACGGCACGAGCCGGGTTTGGGGCACGAACTCAGCGCCCCACATGTTGCTGGCGAGTTCGATCTCGTCGTGCCGGGGGCCGGTCGACACGATGACGTCGTAGGGCTCGGTCGCCAGTGCGGCGATGACCCGTCGCATGAGTTCGACGTCGGAACTGCCCAGCGACCCAAGACTGAAGTAGATGACCGGGCGCTCGCCATCGGCGAAGCCAGCCGGAAGATCCACCGGGTCTTCGGTGTCGCGCACCGAGGAGTCGAGGCGGTGCCACGTCGCCGGCAGTGGTCGTTGCTCGATGTAGTCCAGCTCGGCGGGGTAGAGGTAGAGATTGAGATCGCCCGAGCCGATGAACTCCAGCTCCGGAAGCCCCGGCGCGCCCTGGGCGCGGAACCACTCGTCGAACTTCGACCACAGCTCGAAGTGGGTGCGGCGATAGGCCTCGCGGAACGTCGGGTAGCTATCCGCATCGTCCGCGGCCAACCCTGAAAACACCGGTGCCACGCGCGGCCCCGGTACCTCCAGCGGATTGCACGAGACGATCCGCACGTACGGTACGCCGCCGGTCATGAGGGCGGGAAAGCCCACGACGTTGTCCTCGACGATCACGTCGGGTTGGGTTCGCGCAATGATCTCGCGCAACTGCGCCTCGACGTACTCGGCGCCGGCGATCAGTTCCTCCCAGATCGGTCGGATGACGCGCGCAAGCTGCTCGACGGTGGGCTTGGCGAACTCGGGGGAGATCGCGTTGATGTAGTCCTTCCAGAACTGTCCGGCGCTCTGCGTCGATCCCTCGGCCGGCGGCGCCAGGTCGACGAGGTCCTCCTCAAAACCCAGGGGAGAGAGTCGGCCGTGCCAGGAACGGTCGGACGCGAAGATCACGCGGTGGCCGCGTTGCGTCAGGTGGTGGGCAATCCCAATGCAGTTGTTGGTCGGCCCGTACGCGCTCTCGGGCATGAACATGATGGTGAGGTCTCGGGCGCCCACGACCGACCACGGTACCGCAGGGTCTACGCCGCGTTCGCGTGGGGTGACGTCACGGCGTTTCGTGGTTTCTGATGCGCCAGGCCCACGCGATCAGGGCCGCACCAATGACGATGAGCGCACCCCCGAGCCAGGCGTAGAGGCTGTGACCGCTCATCCCCGATCCGTGCAGGAGGTTCGTGCCTTGGGCCAGCCAGACAGCACCGGTGATGAGCAGCAGCACGCCGAGGACTCCGCGAGTCCACACGGATTAGACCCCGAGGCGTCGGTCGCGACGCGCAAAGTCGCGAAGGGCACGTAGCAGGTCCACCTTGCGGAAGGCCGGCCAGAAGGGGTCGACGAAGACGTATTCGGCGTAGGCCGACTGCCACAGGAGGAACCCCGAGAGGCGGCTCTCGCCGCTGGTGCGGATCACGAGATCGATGTCGGGCAGATCGGCGGCGTACAGATTGCGCGCCAGACCTTGCGCGTTGATGGATTCGGCCAGTTCTTCGGGCGGCACTCCGTCAGCCAGGAGGTCGGTCACCAACGATCGACAGGCGTCCACCACCTCTTGGCGACCCCCGTAACACAGGGCGATGTTCACGTCCATGCGCGGATCACTCACGACGCCCACGCGATCGACGGCTTGCTTGGCCGCCAACGCGAGTTCGGGGGGCAGGAGATCCAGACTCCCGCTGACCGACAAGGAGAAGTTGAGACGCTTCGCCTGGCGCGGCAACCGCTTAAAGAGTTCGGTCAGAACCTCGAAGTACGGCTCGAGTTCGTCGACGGACCGGCGAAGGTTCTCCGTCGACAGCACCCACGCGGTGACCGCTTTGATCCCGAGATCCGAGGACCACTCGAGCAACTCCTCGAGCTTGGCCATGCCCGCCTCGTAACTTGCGCGGTACTCTCCGTCGGTTTCTTGGCGCGCGAAGCGGCGGTGTCCATCCAAGATGACGCCGACGTGTCGCGGCAACTTGTCAGCGGGCAGGGCGTTGGCCAACCGACGCTCGTAGAACCGATATGCCGTACGTCGAAGTGCCAAGGACCTCATCCTTTCGACGAGAGCGGAACCCAGTTCAATTTACCGCACCCTTCGAGATCTATAGGTTCGCGCCGAGTGAAGGTCGAGGCGGTGTCGTGAGCGCCGTACGAAGCGGCGAGCCACCGCGGGGTTCGAGCACGACCTTCAGCTTTCGCAACTTCGGACTCGGCGCTGCCGTGACCCGGGAAGGGGTGTCGTTTCTGGCGAGAGGCTCCGCGATCGACGCAGGTCCGCCAAGGCGGTAATTCCTTGATTGTGGCAAGGTAATCGGTTCATCGCGGTGCCCTCGACAAGGTGGCACGACGCGGGGACCGGGGAGTCGGAGAGTGCGGTCGCGCCACTAATCGAGCTGGGAGGTGTTGGGAAGCCGCCTGACTCAGGAGGTCACGGGCACCGCGCGGCGTTGCATCCTTGTAATCCGGGGCCGACACTGACCAAGGGAACGACCCGGCCGCCACGTTGACACAGCGTTGGCCGGGACTAGTTTCGTGCGTTCTCCAAGAGGAAGTTGGAAACGAAGTCGAGGTGGGCGATCATTGCGTCGTGGGCGCCGCGGCCGTCGCGATTGCGAAGCGCGTCGGCAATAGCCACGTGTTGGACGTACGAACAGCGGCGCCTGTCGCTCGAATCGCCCCGTCGCTTGAGCGATCCCCAAAGATCGCCCTGGCGCGCGGCTTCAATCAGTGAGTACATACGAAGTAGTAACGGGTTGTGCGTGGCCTCCACCAGACTGCGGTGAAATGCCAGGTCCCAACTCTCAAATTCGTCGTACGTCGTCGCCCGTTCGCACCCGTCGACGCAACGCTGGATTGTTTCGAAGTCCGCTTCAGTGGCCTCCACGACGGCGACGTACATCGCCGTTGGCTCAAACGCTTGCCGGGCGGTCATCACATCTCCAGGACCAATGTCGTTCAGGATCGCGTTGGCCGCAAAGGCGTCGCTGTCAAGGTCCACCAGGGCCGACAGGGGGTCGCACTTGAGGTACGTCCCGCGCCCAACCTCGCGCGAGACTAAGCCGTCAGCCTCGAGAAGAGCCATGGCGCTTCGCACGGTAGAGCGGGTGATTTGCAGCTGATTGGCGAGTTCGCGCTCTGTGGGCAACTGGGTCCCCGCCCCCATGTTTCGTTGGGCGGCGTCGCGCAGGACCTGCTCTGCGACGTCACGTATCCCCATCACCGACAGCGTCTTCACCGCACCCTCCCGCACTCCACGACCGACTTCTCGCACCACCAATCATACCAATTGGCCAACCAATGCACGATATTCTGGCTGAATCTCCCCGGCGCACTTCCGAAAGGACGTTCGAGGGTTGGCGAGCCCGGTGAATAAGGGGAGAAAATGGTCCTTTGAGATCCACGGATTCGTACTGACAACCTATTCAACCAATCGGACGCTACCTTGGGCGGATTATTCTCATAGATATAAGCATTGGTTGACATCCGAGCTCGACGGAATTACACTCAGGCGGCCAGCTGGAAACCAATACAGCCATTAAGCGCCAATTACGAGTGAGGCACCATGAGATTTGCAACCGTTCGAACCGCACGGGGCCTTCGCCTCCACGTGAGGGGAATCAACGGATATGTCGACCTCGGCGACGCGTCGCACGACGAAGCGCTGTCCAGCATCAACGGACTCGCCGAGGCCGGCGACGCCGGCCTGGCTCAAGCGCGGGCCGCCTCAGCTGGGTCCGGCGTCGCGGTCGAAGGCACCGACTTCGGTCCCGCCACCCCGAACCCCACTCGTATCCTCTGCCTCGGGGTCAACTACGCCGAACACGCCATCGAGGGAGGTCGGGTGGTTCCCAAATGGCCAGAGTCCTTTGTTCGCGGCGCGGGCAGCGTGATTGGCGCCTACGACGACATGGTGAAACCGGCGTTGAGCGAACGCTTCGATTTTGAAGGCGAACTCGCCATCGTGATCGGAAAGGGCGGTCGGTACATTCGCGAGCAGGACGCCTTTGACGCCATCTTGGGCTTCTCCGTGATGAACGACGGCTCGGCTCGAGAGTGGCAGCGCATCGCGACGCAGTGGACGCCGGGCAAGAACTTCGAAGGAACCATGCCCATCGGTCCTGAAGTCGTGACGGTGGATGAGGTCGACATCAACGACGTCGCGATCAAGACGACGCTGAACGGCGCCGTCATGCAGGACGCGCGAACCTCCATGATGATCGTGAGTGTCGCCAAGGCGGTCGAGTACTTCTCCGGTTTCACCCGCCTCCGGCCCGGCGACGTGATCGCTACGGGTACTCCGGGCGGTGTCGGGTTCGCCCGCACGCCACCCGTGTGGCTGACGCCCGGTGACACAATTGAGGTGACCGTGGAGGGGGTCGGCACCATTACCAACCGCGTCGTCGCCGAAGCCGACGCACCCGCCGACTGGCCGTGGATGCCCTTGAAGGCGGACACGACGAGCGTCTAGAGATCTGCACCAAGTAGGCAGTAGAAGCGCATGACACCAACAGCAAAAAGGGGGAACAAATGAGGGTGACATTAGGGAATCGGTCCGGCGGAAACCGAGTCGCACGAATGCGATTGGGAGCCGCATTCGTGGCGGCCGCGACGGCGCTGGTGACGGCAGCGATTGGTCTGCCGGGCGTTGCCGCCACCGCGAGTTCGCTGCACGGCTCCATCACGATCGCCGCTGTGGCGCCCTTCACGGGGGCGGACGCCGTGCTCGGTCCCAAGTACCAGACCGCGTGCTTTGCGGCGGCGCAGGAGATTAACAAGTTTGGCGGCGTTCTGGGCAAGAAGGTGAACTGCAAGACGGTGGACACTCGCGGAGACCCGGCGGACGCGGTGCCCGCCGTGCGACAGATGTACGCGACAACGCCGAACCTGGCTCTCGTCATCGGGTGCACATCGGACGAAGCGTCGACGGTCGTACCGGTGTTTGACGCGCACAAGACGGTGTCCTTCTGTATGACGGGTGAGTCGGAGTTCGACAGCATCCACTTTCCGTATTTCTTCCGACTCGTCCCGCCGGACGCCGCGGACTCCGTGGCCATGGTGAAGATCGCGTCGCTGAAGGGCTACAAGAACATCGCGCTGGCCTTCGGTAATGACGCGGGTTCCCAGACGTTCGTGGCCCCGGCCGAGGCCGCGATCAAGCGCGCGGGAATGAATGTCGTCTCGAATCAGACGTTGGACATCAACGCGACGACCTTCCAAACCGAGGCGTTGGCGATTGTCCAGTCGCACCCGGACGCCATTCTGATGGAGGCGCTCGGCGCCGCCGGCGTGGCGTTGCTGAGCGAGATCTATCAACTCAACGGCAACAAGATGATCCCGGTGATTGGAACGTCGGCCATGATCGACCCCACCTTCTTCTCGGGGGTGACCACGGGCCCGATTGGCGTCCAGACCTTCATCAACAACTTCGATGCGGACAACCAGACGGTTAACTTCGGGGGGCCGGCGTACCCGCTGTACAAGAGGTTGGTGCTCGCCCAGGCGGGCAAGGTCAAGGGCGTTCCGAGCTTCCCCGGTCTGCTGACCGCCAACGGGACCGTCCACCTCTACGACGGGATCAACCTGGCTGCACTGGCGATGGACATGTCGCACTCGACCACCGGCCGCAAGTACCGGGCGGACATTTTGAAGATCGCCCAGGGAGTCAAGGGCGCCGTCACGGTCTCCTCATACGCCGCGGGGGTCAAGGCCCTTAAGGCGGGCAAGAAGATCCACTACGAAGGCGTCGGCGGCTTCTACCGCTTTGACTCCTTCCAGACGGCTTTCGGTCCGTTCGAGGACGACAAGTTCCAGGCAGACGGGACCACCGTCAAAGTCGGCGCGTCGCTGGGCTACTGCAACCTGACGACCTGTAAGGCCACGCCCTAAGCGAACATCACCACTGCGGCCACGGTTCTGAACCGTGGCCGCAGTGGTGCAACCCCGGTGCGGCGGGCGCCTCGGGAGACCCGAACGTGAAGTGTCAGCAACCTACGTAACCGTCAAAGGGGATTACAAGCCGTGAGCGTCTTCATGTCGTCGTTCGGTTTCGGCCTTATCACGGCGGCCGTCCTCGCCATCGCCACGGTTGGGTTCACCATGCAGTTCGCGGTGACCAACGTTTTGAATCTCGCCTACGGGTCAATCATGATCAACAGTGCGTTCGTCGCGTACTACCTCAACATCCACGGGGTCACCGCATGGGCGACGTTGGTGGGCGGAGTGGGAACCGGCGCCGTGGCCTCCTGGGCCCTCAACCGATTCATCTTCACGCCGTTCCAACGCCGTAACCTGGCGCCGATCACGGTGGTCATCGTGGCGCTCGGTGTCGACCTGATCGGCACGTTCGGTCTTCAGGCAATTGTCGGCGGCGGCTACGTCTCGTTCCACCAGTCTCTCGGGACCGAGTACCACTTCCTCGACATGTACTTGAGCGGCCTGCAACTGATCATTATGGGCATCTGCGTGGTCGTCCTGGGTCTGGTCCACTGGATGCTCAAGTACACCCGGTTGGGTAAGGCCATGCGCGCAACGTCGGCGAACCCCAGCCTGGCGCGCAACAGCGGCGTCAACACCCAGTGGGTCATCTCGACCACGTGGTTGATCTCCGGGGCGCTGTGCGGGCTCGCCGGAACCGTCTTCGCCATGAACACGGGCGTGTTCGAAGCAACGAGTGCGCAGCTGTACATCGTGCTCCTGTTAGCAGCGATGTTTCTCGGCGGGCCCGGTGAGCCCTACGGCGCAATGTTGGGCGCCGTGACCATCGGAGTGGCCACGGAGGTCAGCGCGGCCTACATCAGCCCGCAGTACAAGGAGGTCGTCGCCTTTCTGGTTCTGCTGGGGATGCTGACGTTCCGGCCCTTCGGGATCTTTGGAAGCGAGAAGACCGCCTAGTGAGCGCCTACGCCTTCTATCTCGCGACGATCATTGTGTACGGTGCGGTCGACGCCATGGCGTGCCTGGCGCTCAACGTCGAGTTCGGCTTCGCCGGGATCTCCAACTTCGGGTTCATCATCTTTCAATCCGTGGGGGCCTACGTCGCCGCGGTGCTGTCGATGCCGCGAGCGGCGTCGACCAACAGCGGCTTCCAGCACTACGTGCTGGGGTGGAGTCTTGCCTGGCCGCTGCCCTGGATCGGGGCCGCCATCGCCGGCGGCCTTCTGGCACTGCCGTTCGTCTTCCTCGTTGGTAAGCGACTCCGCGGCGACTTCGCCGCGGTGGGATTGCTGGTCTCGGCGGTGCTGCTCAACCTCTTGGTGAAGAACTACGTGCCCCTCTTCAACGGTGACGCGGGGATCTCCATCGTGCCGGCCCCTTTTCAGAAGTACTTGGATCCCCAGGCGCTGGGGTACCAGTTCGCCTACGGCGGCGCGGCGGTGTTGCTGACGCTCGGTGTGTACTTCCTCCTTCGTCGCGTGACCGAGTCGCCGTACGGTCGGTCTCTTCGCGCGATGCGCGACAACGACATCGTCGCGGACTCGTTGGGCAAGGACCTGCGCCTCCAGCGCACGTCGACGCTGGTGTTGGGCGGAATGGTGGCCGGACTGAGCGGGGCCATCCTGGTGGGCTTCATCAACCTGTGGGCCCCCGGGGCGTGGGGTTACGCCGAGACCATCGTGCTCTTCGCCGCGATCATCGTCGGCGGCGCCGGCAACCACAAGGGCGCAATCTTGGGCGCCATCCTCGTCCCGCTGGGCTTCGAGGAGATCACGCGATTCCTGCCCCCGGTCGGTAACCCCGCTCTGGTGCCGGCGCTCGAATGGGTGGCGATCGGACTTCTCATCATCGTGTTTCTCTGGTTCCGGCCCAATGGAATCCTGCCCGAGCGCCGTCGTGTCCTCAGTGGCGGGACCCGAGAGTTGGCGCCGGTCCCGGTCGACTCATCGGGGGGTGCTGACGCGGTGATCAGATTGGGCAACCTGGACCAACTCGACCTGCGTGAGTTGCTGCGCCTACAAGAGCAGCACAACGACGAGCACGTCGTGCTGTCCGTGGACAACCTGACGAAGGCGTTCAACGGCGTCGAGGTCGTCTCACAGGTCAGCTTTGAGATCCGACACGGCCGGGTCACCGGACTGATCGGACCGAATGGCGCTGGTAAGTCGACAACGCTGGCGATGTTGGCCGGGACCTTATCGTCGACCAGCGGGAGAATCGTCTACGAGGGCCGCGACATCACGAAGCTCGCGTCGCACCGACGCGCCCGGGCCGGGTTGGTTCGAACCTTTCAGCTCGCCAGCGAATTCAAGAAGTTGACCGTGCTCGAGAACCTGGTCAGCGCCATCCCGCGCCAGTCGGGCGACACCTTCTGGGGCGCGATGAGGGGTCGACGGTACTGGGGCGCCGAGGACCGCGCCAACATCGAGCGGGCCATGGAGATCCTGGAGGGATTCGGGCTGACCGAGTACGCCGACGCGTACGCCGGGGGCCTGTCTGGTGGTCAGCGCCGCCTGGTCGAGATCATGCGGGCCCTGTTGGCCGAACCCAAGGTGCTCCTGCTCGATGAGCCAATGGCGGGCATTCATCCCAACTTGGCCCACCGGATCGGCGACCAACTGACGCGAATGGCCGAAGCGGGTATGACGATCGTGATGGTTGAGCACGAGCTCGCCATGATGGACGCCTACTGCGACCCGGTGATCGTGCTCGCCGAGGGCCGCGTCCTGGCCGAGGGAACCATGGCCGAGCTACGGGCCACGGCCGAGGTCGTGGAGGCCTACCTTGTCGGCTGAGCTCTCCCAAGAGGGACAGGTGCTGCGGGCCACGGGGCTGAGCGCCGGCTACGACGGACGCCCCATTGTCCAGGACATCGACATCGAGGCCACGCCGGGTCGGGTCGTGTCCATCGTGGGTCCCAACGGCTCGGGCAAGTCGACCCTCCTCAAGGCCATCGTCGGGGTGGTGCCGGTGCTCGGCGGGCGCGTGACGGTGGGTGAGCACGACATCACCAACCTGGCACCGCAACGCGTGGCCAAGCTGGGCGTCGGGTACGTGCCCCAGATCGACGACGTCTTCCCCCCGCTCACCGTGAAGGAGAACCTCGAGATCGGGGGATACCTGCTCGCTCGCGGCGAGGTGGCCACGCGGATCGAGGCGGTCTTGGCGTTCTTCCCGCGCTTGAAGGGGATGTTGGGCCGCAAGGCTGGCAAGCTGTCGGGCGGAGAGCGAAAGATGCTGGCGATGGGCCGGGTCCTGATGGTCTCGCCCTCGGTGCTGGTGCTCGATGAGCCCACCGCCAATCTCGCCCCACTGGTGGCGACCCAGCTGCTCGAGGAGTACATCCGCGGCTTCGCCGACCACGGCTCGACCGTTCTCCTGGTCGAACAGCGCGCCCGGGCTGCGTTGCGAATCTCGGATTGGACGTGCGTGCTCGGCGGCGGGCGCGTCGTGCTCTCAGGTCTGCCCAAGGATCTCGAACTGGATCCCGTCTTCGTCGAGTCCTTTCTCGGCGGGGCGGCCCGCCGCTGAGGCGCGAGGTGGTCAGGGAGTTAGTGCAGACACGCGCGGCGGGGTTCTGGACGCCCACGCGCCGACGCGACGCTCTGGTGATTGTCCTGACCCTGGTGACCGGCGCCGTGGACGCCATTGGTCTGCTGCGCCTGGGGGGCGTCTTCACGAGCGTGATGACCGGCAATATGGTGCTGCTCGGCTTGGCCTCGGCCACCCACGACGCGTCGATCGTCTTGCACACGGGTGACGCGTTCCTCGCCTACGTCATCGGCAGTTTCATCGGGGCTCGGGTGGCCGGCCACGCCGAAGCCGAAGAGCACCTCTGGCCTCGACCCGTGGTGCGTGCCCTCGTCGCCGAGCTCGTGGTGATGGTGATCTTTTTTGTCTGGTGGGAGGCCGCCAACGCCTCGCCGGGCACCGGTGTCGCGTACGCGCTACTAGGTCTCAACGCGGCCGCCCTGGGGATACAGAGTGCGGCCGTGTTGCGATTCGGTATCAGTGGGTTGTCCACGACCTACCTGACTGGAACGTTGACCCAGTTCATTGCCGGACTCACCAAGCGCCACGAGCCACTACAGGTCAGAAGCGCACTGATTCTGCTCGCCCTCATCACGGGGGCCTCCTTCGGGGGAATGGCCGTCCTGCACGCCGCGCGCTTCGCCCCGCTCGTGCCCACTGGAGCGTTGGCGTTCGTGGTGGTGGGTGGCTGGGCGTCCTTCCACCGTCGAGAGCGGGCCTGACTCAGCTCGTTAGAAGGCGCACCGTGGTCGCGGTGCCGATCACGATGACGACGGAGCGTACGAGTGCGGGCGAGAGTCGACGCAGTAGATGCGCCCCGAGCCAGCCGCCGAAGAACGTGCTCACGAGAAGGATGGCCACCGCGACGAGTGCGAGGTGTCCGCGTATCACGAAGACGAGGGCGGCGACGGTGTTGGTGAGAAGCCCGAGGGCAATGCGCATCCCTTGCAGCGTCAAGATGTCCGCGGGCAGCGTCAGGGCCAGCACGGCGAGCAACACGATGCCCAGCCCGGCACCGAAGTAGCCGCCGTAGACGGAGGCGACGAAGACGCCCGCGGAGAGAGCGCGCGGGTGGACGCGCGCTTCGTGGCCCGCGGGGTAGCGTCGCGCGATCACTCGCGTCACGCGGGGCGCCAGTGCGAAGAGAACCGTCGCTGCACCAATGAGCCAGGGCACCACGGATCGAAAGTCGTGAGCGGAACCGGTTAGGAGTAGCGCGGTACCGACACCTGACCCCGCCACGCACACGGGCACCAATCGTCTCAACGTGAACTTGTGCGTTGTGAGTTCGGACCGAAAGACGCGGACCCCCGCGAGCACGCTGGGGACCAATCCGACGGAGGACGAGACGTTGGCCTGAATAGGGGGAATGCCCAACGCCAGCAGTGTGGGGAAGGAGATGAACGTGCCGCCCCCCGCGACGCCATTGGACACGCCCGCCGCGACCCCCGCGATGAAAAGGAGGAGTCCTCGCCACGGCGTGTTGATAGCAGCGGTCAGCACCGAGCGAGTCTAGGCACGTACGAAGCCGGCCCTCGATTGGCCAAGTGCGTCGACGAGCCGTTGGCGGTGAGCTCGCAGGACACTGGAATCTCTGCGAGCGCTTCGCCGACCTTCGTTGTCATCGGGCCGGGCTAAGACTCCA
Source organism: Acidimicrobiales bacterium (assembly GCA_035534335.1). Lineage (GTDB taxonomy): Bacteria > Actinomycetota > Acidimicrobiia > Acidimicrobiales > RAAP-2 > RAAP-2. Next base: position 50,055 of record DATLSF010000024.1, read on the forward strand.
ACTCGCCAGCGCTCCCGGACTGCTACAACCCGACCGGGAAGATCACCTTGAACCTGTTCAGTCCGAGCCAGACACTCTCGACCACCCCGCACGCAGATGACGCTCCACCTACCAGGTGACGGTGAGCGACAACGGAACTCACACCGCCTCGATGAACGCAACTCACTTCACTCCGTCCCCGACAATCAACTTGACCGTGATTCCCAGTAAAGGCGTCGACCTCTCCGATGACCCCGTTTGGCCTCATGGAAACACAGGTTGACCTTCGATGATGTCTCGTTGCATAAGGCGCAGCGACGCTGCAGATTGCCCAGCAGAAGGGCCGATCTACGGAGTAGAAACTCCCAGCTCGGCGAGAAGGGTAACGACGCGTTCGCGAATCTCGTCGCGGATCCGCCGAACCTCCTCCACTGATCTGCCGCTCGGGTCGTCGAGTTCCCAGTCCTCGTAGCGCTTACCGGGAACGAGGGGACAGGAATCGCCACAACCCATGGTGACCACCACGTCCGCGGCTTGGAAGAGTTCGTCAGTCCAGGGTTTGGGAATCTGACTCGAGATGTCGATGCCGGCCTCGGCCATGACGGCGACGGCGGCCGGGTTGACCTCGGCCCTGGGCGCCGAACCGCCGGACCACGCGACGGCGCGGTCACCCGCCAGTTGTGTGAACCACCCGAGCGCCATCTGCGAACGACCCGCGTTGTGTACGCACAAGAAGAGAACACCCGGTGTCATCGGCAGCTCGTTGGTCATGATTCTCCTCTAGTGCACAGATCCGACCTCACCGTCATCAGCTATCGCGTCTCGAGTCCAGTGTCGTGCGCCGGGTGCGGCGACAGGACGTCGGCGGCCTCCGCCTTGGTGATACCGGGATAGAGAGCCCGAATGAGCAGGTAGGCGACGAGGCCGCCCACCACCTGGGCGCTGATGTAACTGGGAGCCGACGAGGGAGCGATCCCGGCGAAGCTGTTGGAGAACATGCGGCCCACCGTGATGGCCGGATTGGCGAAGCTCGCCGAACTCGTGAAGAAGTAGGCCGCGCCGATGTAGGTCCCGACGGCCGCGGGTGCGATGCGGCCCCGCCCAGAGCGCGCCAGGGAGAAGATGACGAGGAGCAGGCCCACCGTCGCGACGACTTCGGAGACCCAATGTGGCCCGGACGCGCGATGGGTGAGCGACCAGGAGACCGCCGGCAACGCGAACATGAAGTTCGCCAGCACGGCCCCAGCGATGCAACCGAGCACCTGACAGGTTGTGTAGAGCCCGGCGTCTCGCCAGCGCAGTCCGCCGAAAGCCGCGTCGACGAACGAGACCACTGGGTTGAAGTGTGCTCCGGAGATCGGACCAAACATCAAGATGATGACGAAAAGACCCGCTGCGGTCGCCGCCGCGTTCTCGAAGAGTTCTAGACCGACGTCACCGGGAGACAGGTGTTGGGCTGCAATGCCGGAGCCGACGACGACGGCGGCCAACCAGGCGCTGCCTAAGAATTCGGCGAGCAGCCGACGCCACAACGCGGCGTCGTTCACGTCTCTCCCTCGGCCCGACTCACAGCACCCTTAGCAACGGGCGGCCGATGAGCCACCCGTGACGGCCAGACCCGGCGCGGCGCCGCCAGCGCAACAGGTTCCGTCACCGTTGACGCCGGACTCGACGGGTGCGTCGGTGACGACGGTGTAGACCTCCCACGGGGCGTCGTCGGGGTCGTGCACCCAAACCTTGTCCTGGACCGCGTAGCAGCACGTCGTGTTCTCCTCGAGCGTCGTCGCCAGACTGGCGTCACGCAGACGAGTCGTCGCAGCTGTCACCTCGGCGGGCGTTTCCACCTCGACCCCGAGGTGGTTGAGGGCTCCGGCGACGCCACGGCCGCGCTCGGTCGAGTCCTCGATCAAGACCAGTTTGAGGGGAGGGTCGGCGATCGCGAAATTGGCGTAGCCGGGGCGGATTTTGGCGGGCTCGGCTCCGAATAGTTTCGTGTAGAAGTCGATCGCCTCCTCCATGTTGGAGACATTCAGAGCGAGCTGGGCGCGAGACATAGGGTTCTCCTGGTACATTGGTAACTGTCGATGCATCGAGTATGGTCGATTTATCGACGTCTGTCAATGGAATGAGGTGAACGTGGTCCCATTCGTTTCCAGCCCCGAGGTCACGTCCGAAGAACTTTGTTGTGCGCCGATGACTCAGGAGTCGCTATCGACCCCTGACGCTGAGGACTTCGCGCGCATCTTTGCCGCCCTCGGTGACCCGGTTCGCTTGCGCCTCTTCTCCTTCATCGCCGCCGAAGGCGAGGCGTGCAGCTGCAACCTCGAGGGCCCCTTGGGGCGAAGTCAGCCCACTATCTCGCACCATACGAAGATCCTCGCCGAGGCCGGACTGATCACCGGGGACAAGCGTGGACGTTGGGTGTGGTGGAGCGTGGTGCCCGAACGTCTCGCCGCGGCCAGGGGAATCCTGGAGGGGGCGGGGGCGTCGTAACCGCCGTGGACGTAGGCACATCATTGAGGCGTTCGAAGAACTCGTCGGCGTATTGGGACGACCCTGGAGAGTGTGGGCTTCAAGTCGCTCACCTCTCCCTCCGCGGCGTCAGCCAAGGTTTGTCGTGAAAGGTGATGAGGAGTCGGCATTGAAGTTTTTGGCCGACATCCGTCGCGTCGTCAAGAACATTCCCTCGGGGACCGTTCTGACGTATGGCGAAGTCGCACGAGAGTCAGGTCATCCGGGGGCGGCACGGGCCGTGGGCAACCTCTTGGCTCGTGGCGACGGCGAGCTCCCTTGGTGGAGGGTGGTCACGGCCGCAGGGCGATTGGTGCCAGGCAGTGAACGCGAACACGCTCAGCGCCTCTACGCCGAGGGCGTAAGTCTTCGGAATGGCCGAGTGGTCATGCATTCAGCTCGAAGGTGAAGACCCACGCCGCTTCACTCGAACGTCGGATCCTGGCATGCATCAAGTGGCACGAAGTCTCGGCACACCGTCCGTGCCATCCAGGCGCACAACGCGTTCGCCTCGTGCTTTGTCACTCGAAGTTGAGACCGGAGTCGGTCCATGCGTCAAGGATCTCGTGACGCTCTGTCAGGCATCACCCGGAGCTATTTTGTCGCGCAACCATCGAACTAATACAGATCTTGGTAGGTCGCCCGGGTCTCGATCCCGGCACCTTGGGATTAACAGTCCCCGCTTTATCCGAACAACTGGCGGCCCACGACGCGGGGCATTTATGTTCTGCCGTTAGTGACGCCAATTCGTATGCGCTGTGGGTGGCGTTCTGGTGCGACACGTTTAGAGACGGCGTCGCCAGCGTCGACGGCACTGTCACAGTTACGTTCGGCGACGCCCGTGCCTTATAGAGGGAAGAAAAGCAGGGCCAACTGTGTGAAAGGGTCGCGGGGAAAACGCGGTTAAATATGTTGCCACGAAGCCAGCGAGGGACGCGTGAGAGGTTGGCGTTCCACGCGACATTGCAGACCTCGCTTCATACGGTAGTTTGGCTGTCGTAAACTAGGGGGTTGAGCGATGACGCAACGTGCTCTTCGGGTCCCCGCTTTGCGCGACCGTTCGTCGGCCTTCGGTACGGCACGACCCGCCCGAGATTCGTCACTCCGGACGGAGGGGGGCTTCACTCTGGTCGAGCTCCTGCTGGTCATGATGATCGTACCCCTGGTCGTGGGTGCTCTCTCGTACGGGCTGATCACGGTCTTCTCCCTGCAGAACTCGGTGTCGGGGAGGCTGGCCGATTCCGGGAGCGCTCAAGTTCTCGAGGCGACGTTCCTCAAGGACGTCCAGAGCGCCGCGGTGATCACCGAGAATCAGCCGGTGTGGTGCCAGTCGCCGACCGGCGCGACCCAGACTCAGCTGCTCGGGCTCGCGTGGAACGGCCGGGGCAGCGCGCCGGTCGGCTACCAGGACTCGGTCTCGTACGTCACCCAGCAAATCGGGACGAGCGTGTCACTTATTCGACAACTGTGCACGGGTTCGAGCCGCGTGGCCGCGGACTCGACGACGATCGCCTCGGACCTCAAGGTGCCCCCCACGACCGCTCCGGCGATCACGTGCATCGCCAACACGGGCTGCACGAAGGTCAACCCCCTCACGTCGCCGGTGTGGCTGCCGGCGTACACGGTGTCGCGCGTCACGTTCACCGTCTACGAGACCCTCAGCCCGGTGAGGGGTAGCGCCTCGACGCCATTCGAGTTCGTCCTGACGGGCACACCGCGGACGACGGCGACCGTCACCAGCAACGTCATCACCGTCATCCCGCCGTACGCCCCCTTGACGCTGCTCGGCACGTCGTGCCCGGTCCTGACCACCGGCAACTCCAACAACTCCAACATCACCATCACCGGAAGCGGCGAAGTCGCGGTGGCGGCGTCGTGCTCCGGTGCGATAACGCTGGGCAATAACTCCTCGATCTTCGGCCAGGGCATCGAAACCAAGGACCCGACCCCCGGCTCGACCGTCGTCGTCATGAACGGGACGGCTCCGCCCGCGACCACTGTGAACAACGTGACGGACACGTTCAGCAACCTGCCAAGCGCGCCACCCTCCGCGCTGGCTTCTCAGCCCGCGTCCTGCACCGTGGGCGCCGGGGGCCTCGCGACCTGCTCGCCGGGCTACTACGCGACGGATCCCGGTACGACATTGGGGGCGACGACCCTGGACTTCACCGGTGGCGTCTACACCTTCGCCGCGGGGCTCTCCCTGGGAACGGGCCAGACCGCCGACTTCACCCAAGGCATCTACACGTTTGACGGACCCGGCGGAACCGCGCTGTCCGACGTGGGCGGGACGATCAATGGCGACCCGGGCGGGCAACTCTTCTACTTCCAGAGCGGCGGGGTCAACTTCGGCAACAACTCGTACATCAACAGCCTCGCCGGACTCACCTCGTACCAAGGGGTGAGCTACGACGGGATCGCCATCTGGGACGCCGCGGCGACGGGGTTGACCAACCCGGTCGTCCTCTCGAGCAACTCGAGCAATTCGACCTACACCGGCGGTGGGTTCTACGTACCCAACGGCACCATCGAAGCGTCGAACAACTTCTCGATCTCAGCAACCTTCATGGTGGCCCTGACCGCCTCGCTGAATGAGAACAACGGTGTGACGCTCGGTCCATGAGCGACTCCGCCCGCGCGACCACCGAGGCCAACGACCGACGCGAGACCGCGCTCTCGCACCGTGACGCGGGCGACACACTGATCGAAGTTCTGATGGCCCTGCTCGTGCTGAGCGTCGTGGTGCTGTCGCTCATGCTCGCGTTCTCCACGTCGCTGTCGGCTTCGGCCGAGCACCGCGACCTCGCGGTCAGTGATTCAATCCTGCGTGATGTCTCGGAGGCCGTGTTCGCGCAGGTCGAGCAGGACCACTCGTTCACCACCACGTGCCTCGGACCGAGCGCGACGGAGAGCCAGTACCTCACCGCATACAACGCGGAGCTGAGCTCCGAACTTATGGTCCCCTCGCCATACCAGAACGTCTCCTTCAAGTACAGTGCCTCGATAACGCAGGTCGAGTTCTGGAACGGCGACGTGAGCGCGTCGTACCCCTTCACTCCCGACCCGACCGTGTGCACCGGGGGGGCGCCGCAGCTCTTCACCATCACGGTGACGAACCCGGGGGGGAGCACGTCGGCGGTTGCTTACCTCATCGGCGGTACGGGCCAGATCGCGACCTTCGGAGCGTCCGAGAACGTTTTCCTCAGTGGCTGCTCAGGCTCCATCGAAGTCGGAAGCCCGTGCACCGTTACTGCCACCATCGAGGACGCGAGCGGGGACACCGTGCCGACGTACAACGGGAACATCATTTTTGCCCAAACCGGCGGTTCGGGCTCGGTGACCGGACTCGGGAGCGCCACGGCGGTCCACGGCGTCACCACCTTGACGCTGACCGGCGCGACCACCGGAGCCGTGACGATTCAGGCGACGGCCGACAGCAGCGTCGCCAACTCCATCTCGAACACCCTCACCTTCAACGTCACCGGTCCGCCGACACAGCTGGTCCTGGCGGGGTGCACACCGAGCGTCCAGTCGGGATCGACCTGCGTCGTGACGGCGACCGCGGAGGACAGCGGCGGGAACATCGTCAACTCGTACACCGGCAGCGTCACCTTCAGCCAGACCGGCGGGTCGGGTGTCGTGACTGGGCTGGGCACTGCCAGTGCCGCTAACGGCATCGCGAGCGTCACCCTCACCGGTACGACGGTGGGGCCGGTCACGGTCGAAGGCTCGGCGTCCGGGCTCACGCCGGGCTCGGAGTCCTTCGACGTGGCGCCCGCCCAACTCCTGCTGACGGGCTGCTCGTCGAGCATCAAGTCCGGATCCACCTGCACGCTCACGGCGACGCTCCAGGACGGCAGCGGCAACACGGTCACCTCCTACAACGGTCCGGTCTCCTTCACCCAGGCCGCGGGTTCGGGCGCCGTCACTGACCTCGGCGCCACGACGAGCTTCACCAACGGCGTCGCCTCGGTCACCGTGACGGGGACCACCGTCGGGTCAGTGTCGGTCCAAGCGACGGGCGACGGGCTGACCTCCACCACGGTCACCTTCTCGGTCACTGCGGCCCAGCTTGTCCTCTCCGGCTGCACGGGCTCACTTCCGCTTCACGGCACCTGCGTGGCGACGGCGACCCTCGAGGACGGCAGTGGTAACGCGGTGATCACGTACAACGGCTCGGTTACCTTCACGCAGACCGCGGGGCCGGGCGCCGTCACGGGCCTGGGCAGCGTGACCAGCTTCACCAATGGCGTCGCGTCGGTGACCCTGAAGGGGACGACGGTGGGGTCGGTCACGATCCGGGCCACGGGTGACTCGCTGACGTCGAACACCGTGACGTTCTCGGTTGTGCAGACCCATCTGGTGTTCACGTCCACACCGGGCGGGCCCCGCACTGGCTTCTCGGTGACGGTCACGGTGGAGGACGGTTCTGGGAACGTCGTCACCACGGACAGTACCGACGTGATCACCCTGACGCGGGCCTCGGGGACCGGCAGCTTCGGCGGGGGAACGCTCACCGTCTCCAATGGGGTCGCAGCCTTCACCAACCTGACGTGGTCCAACTCCGGCGCCAAGACGCTCACGGCCTCGTCGCCCGGCGTGACGTCGGCCACGTCACCGTCCTTCACGCTCACCTAGATGGCGGCGATCTCCTCTCGATCCACGTGGCGCTGGCGGCCCGGCCGAGCGAAGGGGGAGGAGGGGGCCACCCTGCTCCTCGCGCTGATCTTCCTGGTCGTGGTGAGCCTGGTCATCATCTCGACCGTTGGCTGGGCCGGCAACGACATTCGCCTCTCCGCGAAGTTCAAGGACGCGCAACAGTTCCAGGCGGCAGCCAACGACGTCAGCGAGGTCGCGGTCCAGTACGTGCGGTTCAACTTCCTCCAGGCGTCGCTCGGCGCGTCGCCACCCGCGCCGTGCTGGTCACCGACGTCCACCGCGTCGGCGCTGACGACCAACGGTCACGTGGTCGACGCCTGGTGCAGCACGACTTGGACCCACGACGCGGGTCTGCCACCGGACTCGCTCATACGAACGGTCACGATCGACAGCTGCCTCAGCTCAGTCTCGGCCTCGGGATGCGTCGCTAATCCGCTGATACAGGTCGTCGTCCAGATTGGCGACGCCAACACGACCACGGGCAAGTCGAATTGCACGCCGGAGACGTCGACGTCGTCGAGCGGAACGACGACCTGCGGAACGTGGCTGACCATCGAGAGCTGGATCTTCGACCATGCGTCCTCCGCCTGAACCGGCCTTCGACCTCACCACGGGCACCGGCGATCGCGCGGAGCAAAGCGAGCCGGCGCCGGCGACGCCCGCGAGTCCGGATCGCGACTCTGTCGGTCAAGTTCGGTTTGACGAGGGTCCGAAACACCTACGCTCCGCACGAGGCTTGGCGATGAACTGTTAAGCCTCGATCCACCGTGGCGGTGATGAGAGACGTCGAATCGGCCAAGAATTCCGTGACTGGAACATCTTCGGCAGCACTTTCGGTGATTGCCTGACACGCGGACGTGCCGAGTCGCACTTTCGACAAAGTTTGTAACTTGTTCGCGCTGGAAGTCGCCGGGCGTGCCGCGGGCGACACCGACAGGCGAGAAGGGTTGTGTAGAGTTGTCATCGAAAAGGTGTCCTTCATTTCAGGCGGAATAGCGGTCTAAGCAACTCCAATTCTACCTGATGGGGACACCTTTTTCGCGTATCCTCAGACCTCTAATTCCTCATGCTGATGGTGGATCCAGGTTAAAAGGAACCATCGATGTGTTGCGTGGTGTCGGTCTGATCGCGCATGTCGTGAGTTTCAGGGAAATGCGTTGCCTGATGTCGGTTTCGTCGCGTGGTGTTGCGGAAATATGAGGCCTGTTTCGAGGCCTTTTCGGTGCCTCGCTTTACTCGAGGCCGTCTCGGTAGACGCGAAGGAAGTGGCGTCAGGCTCACTCTCACCGTGTTAGCGGGTTATCCCATCCCCGCGATGCTCGTTGAAACTCCCAAATTCTGCCCTGCCGCTCGGGCAGGGAGCGGGTGACGCATCGCCCAGGCGGGCCGTACAATGAGGGTATGACACATCGCGCCACTACGATCGAAGAGCGGATCGCTCGTTTGGAGAGGGCTCCGCGTGCGACGAATGACGAAGTGACCACCCTTGTCGACGGCCGCCGCCTCGACTCCCGCGAGGCGGTCGAGGCCTGGTTGGCAGAGGACGCGCTCGCCCGTCAGGCCGAGGCGCCACGGTAGCCCCTGACAGGGAAGGTCCCTCCCTAGACTTTCGCAGGCTCATAACGGTCCTCGATCGGCACGGCGTTGACTACGTGCTCGTAGGTGGAGCCGCCGCGGCCATGTTGGGCGCTGAGCGCCTCACTCAAGACGTGGACTGCGTGATCAGTCGCGAACTCGCGAATCTTGGGCGGGTCGCGGCGGCCCTTCGAGAACTCGACGCGCGCCTACGTGTCGCGGGGATGTCCGACGAAGAAGCGCGCGCCCTGAATGTCCAGATAGACGTTCATTCCCTCCAACGGATGGGCAATTCGACGTGGACGACGGATGCCGGCCAATTTGACGTACTCAGTGACTTGAAGAATGAGACTGGTGGACCCGTTCCCTACAAGGTGCTGGCCACTCGTAGTTCGGTGGTGGACGTCGACGATTACCACGTACGCGTCGCCGCCGTCAGCGACGTGATCGCCGCCAAGACCTTTGCGCACCGCGCAAAGGATCTCGACGCCCTTCCCGAGCTCATTGAGATCGAGGCCGAAGCTGATTCGCGACCACCGTCAGCTCGGTTCCTCAGCGCAGCGGACACCAGCGGTCCTGCGCTGGAGCCGCCCTTCGGACCCGAGTTCGATCTGTAGAAGCGATCGTTGCGCTCGCGAGTCGCCGGCTGGTGTCGCCGCCCGAAGATACCAATTGGCGTGGCCCCGGCTAGCGCGAGAAGTGCGTGGTTTACGAGAGCCACCCGCGTTCGCACAGCATTGAAATCGGGGACGTCTTTGCGCGGTGCCTCGCGGCGATCGACGAAAAGACATCACTCCAGCCGACTGGATTGCGGGACTGCTCCGACTCTTGGTGACGATGTCACCAGAAACCTGAGCAGTTGGCCTTACCCAACGCTTGTGCGCAGCTTGGTCAGTCGGGTGCCAAACACGTGAAGATTTGTTGCACGATGTTCGCGTGCGATGGCCAAGACGCGCTCGCGGTGTTCCGCGAGAAGATGTCCCAATGGGGATGTTGCCTCGAAAGTCTGGTCCACATCCAGGAATTAACCACCGAAGTTGCGACTTGAGATCGGAGTCTCACGGCTGCCGGGGCGATGTCCTTGCCAAGTAGCGCTTCCGCCCGCCTACGCGTTGCCTTGACGCTGAGTTCTAAGTCTGCGTATGCATGGGCATTGTCGAACATCTGCGGTGGGGAGGAGCGTCGAGATCGGCATGAACGAAGAAGAACTTCAAAATGTCGCCGACCTTCGGCGTCAAATCGAGGAATTGAAGCGAGAAAATGCTCGCTTGACCGAGATCCTCGGTTTGAACCCCTCCAGGAATCTCGAAGTTCCGCCGGTCAACCAAAGTGGACCGGTCGAACTGGAGATACCGCTCTCCCTGGTCGATCGCTCCTCGTCGCCAGAGGCGAAGGTTGCACTCTTCCGGTCGCTCTTTGTCGGTCGAGACGATGTTCATGCGCTCCGGTGGGAGAGTGCAAGAACGGGCAAGCACGGTTGGTCACCTGCAGTGGTGGGAGGCTTTGCCAACATACGATCGACGGACAAGGAGTATGTGCCGCTGACGCCGAGTGTCATCGCCGATCACTTGCCGGGCAAGGTTCACGCCGGGCTCTATCCGCTGCTGGGAGACGACACCTGCCGCCTGCTCGTGTGCGATTTCGACGGGCCGGGCTGAGCGCTCGACGCGTTGGCCTACTTCGACTCCGCGAAGTCGATGGGAGTGACATCGGTGCTCGAACGGTCGCGCTCGGGCGACGGCGCACACGTGTGGATCTTCTTTCGTGACTCGGTGCCCGCGACGATTGCGCGACGGCTCGGAACACTGATCCTCCGTGAAGCGATGAACCTTCGAGGAGAGCTCGATCTCACGAGCTACGACCGACTGTTCCCGGCACAGGACTTCATGCCGAAGGGGTCATTCGGAAACTTGATCGCGCTACCACTGCAGAAGGATTGTCGAGATCGCGGAACGACCGTATTTCTCGACCCCGGCACCATGAAGCCGATGGAAGACCAGTGGGCCCACCTTTCGAGCCTCAGGCGAATGTCCCAGGCCGAAGTCGAGTTGATCCTTGAGACCACACCGGAGGTGGGAGCGGGACCGGAAGAGAGGGTGTTCCGGCGCTCTCGGTCATCACACAAATCGCGCCGCCCGCGACGGTCGCTGCGGTCGCTGGTGCAATGTTGGAGATCGAGCGGTCCGGACTCCCACCGGTGCTGCTCGCCGGACTCAAGCATCTCGCGTCTCTGCACAACCCGGTGTTTTACGAGAAGGAGCGGCTCAGGTTCTCCACGTGGAACACCCCGAGGATGATCCGTTGTTATGGAGAAGACCTCGAGTCATTGCTACTTCCTCGAGGTCTCACCGAGAAGGCAGTCAGTCTGGTCGCCGAGGCGGGCAGCCGATTGGTGATTCAGGAGAATCGCCCTGATCCCGAGCCATTTGAGTTCGTGCCCACATTCCAACTTCGAGAAGATCAAGAATCTGCGCTGCATGCGCTCCGCGACCACGAACTAGGCGTCCTCGTTGCTGCGCCCGGGGCTGGCAAGACCGTCGTCGCCTGTGCGCTCATCGCACACCACGAACGGCCCGCTCTGATCATCGTCGACCGCAAACCGCTGGTGGAGCAGTGGACTGAGCGACTGGCAACGCACCTGGGTCTCACCGCCAAGGAGATCGGCCAGATTGGTGGTGGCCGGACCAAGATCACCGGCATCGTCGATGTCGCCATGGCGCAGAGCCTCGCTCGGCGAGAAGATCTCGAGGAGATGTCGGGCCGCTATGGACTCGTCGTGGTCGACGAATGCCACCACGTACCGGCGGTGACGTTCGAGCGATGCGTCAAACAGATCAGTGCTCGTCGGTGGCTGGGCCTGACTGCCACGCCCTACCGGCGTGATGGTCTCCAGGGGCTCATCACCATGTACTGCGGACCCATTTGCTACCGAATGGACGAGAAGGTCGGCGTGGAGAACAACTTCCGCCGAGAGTTGATCGTGCACGAGACAGAGTTCGGAGTCGGTGAGGGCGTTACGCACATCCAGGATGTGTTTCGCGCGCTGGTGGATGACGAAGCGCGAACCTTAGCGATCTGTGATGACGTGGCCACGGCAGCCGCCAATGGTAGAAACTGCTTGGTCCTGACGCAGTGGACGGAGCACCCCTCGCTGATCGTGGCGGCACTCGACGCTAGGGGTGTCACACCCCTCGTCCTGCAAGGTGGGATGGGCAAGAAGGCTCGTGCCAAGGTCATGGCGGAGTTGAACGATGCATCCACGCGAGGTGGGCTGGTGCTCGCGGCGACGGGCAGTTTCCTCGGCGAAGGGTTCGACTGTCCACCGCTCGATACGGTGTTCATGGCGTTCCCGATCGCTTTTCGAGGAAGGGTTGTCCAGTACGTGGGCCGAATCTTGCGACCCTTGGACGGCAAATCATCCGTTGAGGTCCACGATTACGTTGACGTGAAGAGCCCGGTGCTCGCCAGCATGCACCGAAAGAGGCTCCCCGGGTACGCCGCCCTCGGCTTCGATGTCGGCAAGGTTCGCAAGAGCCGAAGCGAAACCCAGTAGCAGCTCAACAACGGTCCCCGTCGAAGCCCATTGATCTCATCGGGCCCAGCTTCTTCGTCGAGAAGCCTGGGCGGTCTCGCTGTCGATGAGGTTCGAATACACCTCACGATCAGGAGAGGCCTCGCAAGATCGAGGCCGGTTCCTCGCTTTACTGCCTCGATTGGAAGCGATACGAATTTTGGAGGCCTAGATTGAGGCCTGTTCGGCGCCCCCAGGCTTTCGAAGGAGGTCCTGTACACGTCGCTGAAATCGGTTGGCAGGGGACATTGTCTTGCAATCAGACCAAAAATTGAGTCAAAACTCCTGGTGGGCCGCCCGGGTCTCGATCCCGGCACCTTGGGATTAAAAGTCCCCTGCTCTTCCCGATGAGCTAGCGGCCCAAAGAGAGGCTACGCGAGTTGTCCCTTCACGCACCTCTCGCTCTTGGTAAGGGAAGTGGCGCGAACTCCAGTCGCCAGTAGCCGTGTATCGTCGCGAACATGCCCGACGTCGACAATGAATCAGTGACGGCCATCGAGGCCCAGCTCAACGCCGTCGATCACGCATTGGAACGACTTCGTCAGGGTACGTATCGCTCGTGCCAGGTGTGCGGGGCGCCGATCGACGAGGCTGAACTCGTCAACCGTCCGACGCTGGCAAACTGCCCAGCCCACCCCGAACTGGGTTAAGGCTCGCTACTTCTTCGTCGCCCAGAAGATCTCGGCTATCGCGTCGATCTCACTCAGCAGGCGGTCGGCGACCACGACGTCGTTGGTCTTCTTTGCCTCGCCCGCGGACTTGGTGGCCATCCAGAACAGGTCGTTGAGGTTCGGGTACTCCTTGAGGTGGTCGGTCTTGAAGTAGTCGGTCCACAGCACCCACAGGTGGTGCTTGACCAGCTCGCAGCGCTCCTCCTTGATGAACGTGGCTCGCACCTTGAAGTCGGGGTCGTTGGATCCGGCGTACTTCTCCATGCAGGCCTTCACGGACTGGGCCTCGAGCTTTGCCTGGGCTGGGTCGTAGACACCGCACGGCAGGTCACAGTGCGCCGAGACCGTGACCGGCGTGGTCGTGGCGTCCAGCACGGCGTTGATACGGGAGAGAAGCGTCATGGCTTCACCTTTCGACGGACCTGCTCACGGCAGGCGTTTCCTAACGCAGGTTAGCGAGCGCGGGTAGCGTCCATCCCCGTGCGTCGCCTCCTCGCGTCCGTCGTCGGGCGCCTCGCCAACCTCGTTGTCCTGCGCCTGACGGTCGAGGGCAACTCGATGGCGCCGACGTATCAGCCCCGCGAGCGCCTCACCGCCGTGCGCCACTGGCGACGGATACGGCGAGGCGACGTCGTTGTGGTTCGCGACCCGCGCGACGCCGAGCGTTGGTTGATCAAGCGCGTCGCCGCTCGCTCGGGGTCCGTGCTCGAGCTGCGTGGCGACAACCCCGACGCGTCCACCGACTCGCGCGAGTTCGGGCCCATGCCCGCGCGCAGCGTGGCCTGGGTCGTCCTGGGTGGGCGCGCCCGTGGGCAGCGAGCTACAAGCTGAGATTTGTGTCTAGAGGCTGTGGCGGCGGACGGAGCGCCAGGCCATGCGGCCGAACCACCAAAGCGCAATCAGGCACAAGACCGCGAAGAGAGTTGGTCCCGACGCACGGATCAGCCACTCGAAGCCCGAGACGAAGCCGTGCACGGCCGAGTGGAAGGCCCGCGAGACGCCGTTGCTCGACTTGCCCACGTTGGCGTGTCCAGCCTCGGTCACGTTGACCGTGAGGTTGCCGTAGGTCGTCTCGTGGCTGAGCAGTTGCAGTTGACCCTGGAGCTGCTCGATGCGACTCTGCAGTGAGTTCAACTGACTCTGCACGGCCAAGATGTCGTTGATCGACGATGCCCTGGCCATGATGGCCAAGTACTGACGCCGGCTGGCCTCGAGCGCCGTGATGCGCGCGCTCAGGTCCACGTACTGACCGGTCACGTCGACCGACGAGGTGTTCACGTAGGTGCTGTGGCCCACCCCCTGGACCTGCGTCACCAGCTCGGTGAAGCGGGGCTGGGGGACCTCGAGCACGATGGTCCCGAAGGCGAATCCGCCGTTGGACCGATTGGCTGACTGGAGCTGTGAGCTCACGACGGTGCCGCCATCACGCGTCGAGAGCCGAGACAGTCGGTCGAGAGTCGATGAGATCTGCCCCTTGGCGACCCGCAGATTCACCTGCCCACTCGACTCGATCTTGGCGGAGGATTTGGCGGTCCTCGACGAGGTGACAGTCCCGTGCACGCCCGCCGCAAATCCCGATGCGGTCAGTGAGAGGTTCTGGGTGTTCGATAGGCCATACGGCTGACGCGATGAGTTCTGCGCGGCGCGGCTGAGGGCGAGTCCCGGAGCAGAATGGGCCGTTTTCTCGAGCGCGCCGAACGCCGCGCCGGTTCGCGTTGCGGTCTCGGCGCGGACGAGGGGTACGGCAATGGCCGTGACGGCCAGTACCATTGCCGCGGCGACGAGGAACCGCTGACGCCGAGGATGACCGGTGAAGGCCGAGACCACGGGGAGAGCGGGGCTCTCGCTGACGGAGGTCCGAGCGGCGCTCAGGATGCGCGTGGTCGCCTCGTTAGAGACCTCGAAGGAGTCGGCGGCGGAGAGCAGTTCTTGTCGAATCGTCTCTTCATCGATCACGTTCACCGTTGCTCCTTGGAGGTTGAGGGGACGAACTCGGAGAGTGCGGGCTGTAGCGCGGCGTGACGCGCGAGTTGGCGGCGGGCTTCACTAAGACGCGACTTCACGGTTCCGGCGGGACGACCAATGGCGGTTGCGATGTCGCGCTCGCTGAGGTCGGCGTAGTAGCGCAGGACGACCACGACGCGCAGATTGGGCGCCAGGTCACGCAAGGCTCGGGTCATATCGAAGGTCGACGCGACCCGGCTGGCCGGATCGTCATAGTCGCTCAGTGTCGCCAGCTCGGCGTCGGGGGCCCGCAGGTCGCGGTGTGGAATCTCCTTGCGCAGGCGCGAGTAGCACGAGTTCACCACGACGCGGTACAACCATGGCTTCATGCCGGATCGCGTCGTGATCGCGTCGCGGAATCGCCAGGCGCGCAAGAACGCGTCCTGAACGGCGTCCTCCGCGTCGGACCGATTTCCCAAGATGAGGTACGCCGTGCGCACCGACGAGGCGTAGGAGTCGCGAAGCCACTCCTCGAGGACCGTCAGGTCGACCTCGTCGTCATTCGGGCTCACGTTGATCCTCTGTCCTTCGCGTCGTCGTCGTTACCCAATAAGACTCCGGCGGGGCGCATTTGGTTCAGAGAAAGTTCCTCGGCGGCCAATGTCGCGGTAGGAGATCCTGCCAGGGGCCGTTGGGCGAACCGGGAATCATGACCGCACAGGTAGGCTTTCGCCCGTGGCTCGCCTCGCCGTCCTCTCGTACCACACGTCGCCCCTGGCCCAGCCGGGTACCGGCGACGGTGGGGGGATGAACGTCTACGTCCGCGAGCTTTCCAGTGGTCTCGCCCGCCTCGGCCACGAGGTCGACGTGTTCACCCGTCGCGACGACCCGAAGGTGCGTGACGTCGTTCTCGTGGAGCCCGGTTTCCGGGTCCATCACGTGACGGCAGGTCCGGCTGCTGCGTTGATGCGCGACGAGTTCGAGCGTTTCGTGCCCGCCTTCAGCGACGCCGTGGCGGCCCACCTTCGCGTCCACGGCGCTGACGCGCTGCACGCCAACTACTGGCTGAGCGGTCTCGTGGGTCACCGCCTCAAGCACGAACTCGATCTGCCGCTCGTCATGACCTTCCACACACTCGAGCGAGTGAAGGCCGAAGCCCTGGGCGCGCACTCGGACGAGCGAGCCCATCAGGAGGCCGCCATCCTGGCGTGCGCGGACGCCGTGCTGGCCAGCTGCGACGTCGAGGCCGAGCAGTTCGTGCGGCTGTATCACGCCGACCCCACTCGCGTTCACGTCGTGCCCTTGGGCGTCGAGCACGCCTTCTTCGCGCCGGGGCACCGTCCCCAGGCCCGACGAGCGCTGGGCGTCGCTGCCGAGTCGACCTTGCTCCTGTTCGTCGGTCGGCTTCAGTACCTCAAGGGAGCGGACCTGGCGCTCGACACCCTCGTCGAACTGCGTCGACGCGGCCACGCCAGCCAGCTGGCGATCGTCGGGGGACCCTCGGGT
The DNA here is from genome assembly GCA_035534335.1 of Acidimicrobiales bacterium. Lineage (GTDB taxonomy): Bacteria > Actinomycetota > Acidimicrobiia > Acidimicrobiales > RAAP-2 > RAAP-2. The sequence goes on from DATLSF010000024.1 coordinate 66,471, forward strand.
CCCAACGGGCGCGACACGCTCGGCGAGCTGCACGAGCGCGTGGCGTCGGCCGGCGTCATCGACCAGGTGAGCTTCGTCGCCCCGCAGGCGCACCAGTTGCTGTCGACGTGGATGCGCGCAGCCGACGTCACGTTGGTGCCGTCGCGCTCGGAGAGCTTCGGTCTGGTGGCCCTCGAGTCGTCCGCCTGCGGCACGCCCGTGGTGGCCAGCGACGTGGGCGGGCTCTCGACGCTCGTCGAGCCTGGCGTCAACGGACTGCTGCTGGCCGAGCGCGACGCCGCGCACTGGGCGAACGCGGTCGAGTGGGTCACCGATCCGTCTCGGTCGACCGCGCTGTCCACCGGCGCGGTGCTGCTCGCGCGTCCCTACACGTGGCGCGCCGCGGCCGAGTCGCTGGCGGATTTGGTGGACGAGCTTTCGGCGACCAGCCTGGTGCGCTGTTGAGCGAACGCGCTCCGCTGCGCGACGACGCGGCGCCCGAGCGCCTCGACACCGTTGTGCGCGAGTGGGTTGAGCAGTGGTGCGCGGGTGGACAGGTGGGCGAGGTCGAGCACCGCAACGAACCGGATGACCGAGGTCACTACCACTGGCTGATTCGAGTGCGTGCCGATGAGAAGCCCCACGTCACGATCTGGCTCGCCCTTCGCCAACGCACGGTGCACGTCGAGACCGAACTCACCCCGGCGCCCGAGGAGAACCTCGAGGAGGTCTATCGGTATCTGCTCACGCGAAACGCCGACCTGCGTGAGCTGCACCTGGCGATCGGCCCGGAGGCGGGGATCTATCTGGTGACGGCGGTGCCGGTGGGCGACCTCAACGCCGAGCGCCTCGACGAGCTCGTCGGCGCGACGATCACGTACGTCGATGAGATCTACCCGACCGCGATGTCGTTGGGACTGCCCGCGCTGTACCGGCGCCGCGCGCAGTAGCTCTGTGTAGCGTGACGCCGTGGCGTATCGACTGGTCATCGTGGGCGCGGGCCGCCTGGGCTCGGCCCTGGCCGAGGGGCTCTTGGCGTCCGGCTACCCGCCGGGCGACCTCTCGCTCGTCCAGCACACCTCGGCGACGCGCGAGCAGCTCGCGCAACGTTTCCCCGGCGTCGACGTCGCGGCGACCTTCGAGGCCGCTCACGTCGGTCCCGACACCGGAGTGGTGCTCGCAGTCAAGCCCGACTACGCCGAATCGGTCGCACGCGAACTCGGCGGCTACGGCGTCACGCGGGTGTTGTCGGTGGTGGCGGGGCTGTCGACGGCGCGCCTGGAGGCCGCCTTCCCGGGCCCGGTGGCGGTGATCCGCTCGATGCCTAATACACCGATCCTCATTCGCAAGGGCGTGAGCGCGATCGCCGGCGGCGCGCACGTGACGAAGGCGGACCTCGAGTGGGCCGAGTCGATACTCGGGGCTGTGGGCACGGTCGTGCGCGTGACCGAGCGCCAGCTCGAGGCGGTCACCGGCCTTTCGGGCCCGATGCCGGCGTACCTGTACCTGGTCATTGAGGCGCTGATCGAGGCGGGGGTCCACCAGGGCCTCGAGCGCTCGGTGTCGCGCGACTTGGTCGTCGGGACCTTCGAGGGCTCCGCGGCGCTGCTGGCCGCGAGTGACGACGGTCCCGAGGAGTTGCGCGCCCAGGTGACCTCGCCGGGTGGGTCGACGGCCGCCGGGCTTCGCGTGCTCGAGGGCCGAGCGGTGCGTGCCGCGTTCTTGGACGCCGTCGCCGCGGCGGCCGAGCGCGGCCGACAGATGGGTCGCTGAGACCGGATATAGGTTGTGTCCGTGGTGACGCCGCGGCGACCTCGCAGACTCTCGGAGCCGACCATCGCTCGTCTGCCCGTCTACCAACGCATCGTTGAGGGGTGGCGGGCGCGCGGCGAGAAGCGCATCGACTCACGCCAGATCGGCGTCCTGGCCGGGGTCACCGCGACCACGGTGCGCCGCGACCTCGCGGGGCTGGGCCAGCTCGGCACTCGCGGCGCCGGCTACGACGTCGACGTGCTTGTCGACCGCATCGGCGAGGCCCTCGGCCACGACCGCAGCTACGACGTGGTGGTCGTCGGGATCGGCAACCTCGGTCGCGCGCTGGTCAACTCCACCAACTTCTTGATCCGTGGCGCGACGCTCGCCGCCCTCTACGACAACGACCCGCGGGTCGTGGGCACCGAGGTCGCAGGCCACATGGTCACCCACGTCGACCAGGGGATCCAGTCAGCCACGGTGGGGGTCATCTGCGTCCCCGCCAGCGCCGCCCAGCACGTCGCCGAGCGTCTGGTGGCCGCCGACATCCACGCGCTGCTCAACTTCGCGCCCCAGGTGCTCAACGTGCCGATCGGCACCGCGGTCCACTACGTCGACTTCTCGATCGAGCTGCAGATCCTGATGTACCACCTCAACAACGGCACGGGACCGCTGGGCGGCGTGCTGCACTCCATCGGTCTTGGGACGAACCCCGGTCGCTACGGGTCGTAAAGTACAACGTGGCCTTGATTTCGGTGGGCGTCGACCACGAGCACGCCTCCCTTGACTTCCTCGAACGCACCACCGTGCCCGAGCACGAGTGGTCCAAGGTCCTGCGTACTCTCGTCGCCCAGCCCAACGTGGAAGAGGCCGTCTTCGTGTCGACCTGCCTGCGCACCGAGGTGGTGGCGGTCGTCGACCGCTTCCACGGTGCCCTCGAGGAGGTCACCGCGACGCTCGCCGAGGCCACGGGGCTGGCCCCAGGTGAGTTCGCTGACCACCTGACTGTCCACTTCGACCGCGGGGTCGCCGCTCATCTCTTTTCCGTCGCCGCGGGACTCAAGTCGGTGGTGCCGGGCGAGTTCGAGGTCCTGGGCCAGCTGCGTCGCGCGCTCGACCTGGCCCTGGAAGAAGGGGCCGCGGGACGCGGTCTCGACGAACTCTTCCACCGAGCGCTGGCCAGTGGGCGACGCGTTCGAACCGACACCACGATCAGCCGCGGCTCGACGAGCTTCGCCCAGGCCGCGGTCGGATGGGCGCTCGAAGAACTGGACAGCGAACTGACAGGCGCCGACGTCGTCGTCGTGGGCGCCGGACAGTTGGCCGCGGGCGTCGTGCGTGGCCTACTCGACGCCCCGGCGCGCGTCGCGCGCGTGACCGTGCTCAATCGCGGCGCCGCGCGCGCCGAGTCCCTGGCGGTCGACCTCGCTGACGCGCGGGTTACGTCAGCACCCCTAGAAAGCGTGAGCGACGCCCTGGAGTCGGCGCGACTCGTGGTCACGGCCCTGGAGACGCCCACGCCGGTCATCACCTTCGAGCACGTGGCGCATCGCACGGCGCCGCTGCTGGTGATCGACCTGGCCATGCCGCGCGCGGTCGAGTCACGTGTCGGGGAGGTCGAATCGATCCGCCGGGTCGACATCTCGGACCTGCGCGAGCGGGTGGAGCGCGCCCTCGGTGATCGGCGTGACGCGGTCGAGCAGGCCCGCGGGCTGGTCGCCTTCGACGTCGAGCGTTTCCTCGCGGACCAGCGCGCGCGCGGTGCCGCGGGCATCGTGTCGGACCTGCGCAGCCGCCTCGATCAGATCCTTGACGCCGAGCTCGACTCGTTGAGCGCCGAGGAGCGAGCCCGGGTCGAAGAGACCGTACGCGCCGTCGTGGCCAAGATCGCCCACCAGCCCACCGTCGCGCTGAAGGAGGCCGCCGGAACCGACCGGGGAGCGCGACTCACCGAGGCCACCCGCACCCTGTTTGACCTATGAGCGTGCTGCGTCTGGCCACGCGCCGGTCGCCGCTGGCGTTGACACAGGCCGAGAGCGTGCTCGCGCGCCTCGCCTCGGTGGGCTGTGACGCGGACCTCGTGCTCGTCGAGACCGGAGGGGACCAACACGCGGACGTGGCGTTGGCCACGATCGCCGGTCAAGGCGTGTTCGCCGTCGAGGTCCAACAGGCGGTTCTGCGCGGGCGCGCCGACGTCGCGGTGCACAGTGCGAAGGACCTTCCCGCCGAGACACCCCAGGGCCTCTCCTTCGCCGGTGTCTCGGAACGCCGCGACGCGGCCGACGTGCTGGTCGGCCGGTCGCTGGCCGGTCTGGGTCCGGGCGCGACCGTCGCCACCGGTTCGCCGCGACGACGTGCGCTCTTGCTCGAGCGTCGACCCGACCTTCGCGTGGTCGAGTTGCGCGGCAACATGGCGCGGCGCCTCGCGGCGGCGGGCGTGGACGGCGTCGACGCGATCGTCGCGGCGGCCGCGGCGCTCGAGCGCCTCGACGAGATGGAACGCGTGGCCGAACGCTTGGATCCCTCGTGGTTCATCCCGCAGGTCGGTCAGGGGGCAATCGCCCTGGAGGTCCGTGACGACGACGTCGCGACCCGCGCGATCGTCGACGACGTGTTGGATCCGGTCGCGTCCCTGGCCGTGGCGGCCGAGCGGGCCTTTTTGCGTGAGTTGGGACTCGGGTGCTCGATTCCCGCCGGCGCACACGCCACGGTCGTCAACGCCGTCGTGACGCTCAGCGCGGTCATGGTCGCGGTCGACGGGAGTGCCAGCGTGCGCGAGTCCCAGCGCGACGCCGACGCCGACGCGCTCGGTCGACGCCTCGCGAGTCGCCTGCGCGACGAGCTCGGCGGCGGCGACCTGCCCGGTTGGCGGACCTGACGTGCTCGTCGTGCTGACGAGGGAGGCGGGCTTCAACGATCAGGTGCGCCAGTGGATCGGTGGCGTGGGCGACGTCGTGGAGGCTCCGCTGACGACGACGATCTTCCACGACGTCGAGGACGTTCGTCGCGAGATCACCGCCACCGCCCTGGCGGGACAGTTCGCGGCTCTGGCGGTCACCAGCGTTCGCGCCCGCGCGTATGTCGCGGTCGCCGTGGCTGCGCTGGCCGAGGGTGCGGGGGTCTACAGCGTCGGACTCGCGACGACCCACATGCTCGAAGAGGAGGGTGTGACCGTGGCCGGCGTCGCGACGAGCCGCGCACAGGACCTCGCGACGCTGATCGACGTGGGGCCTGTCTTGCACGTCTGCGCGCGCGACGCGCGGCCGGAGCTCTCGACGGCGCTCGCGGCCAAGGGCGTGGACGTCGTGCCCGTCATTGCCTACGAGACGGTCGCGGTGTCGGTCAGCGATGACGTCGCGTGGTTGCTCGCGCGCGCGGACGTCCTCGTGATAGGTGCTCCCTCGTCGTGGTCGGTCGCGCGCACCTATGTCAGCTCGTCGTCATGGGTGGTCGTGCCGGGGGCGACGACGGCCGCGGAGGTCAAGCGTGACCACGCGCGCGTGATCGAGGTCTGGGGTCCCGAGTTGGGAAACGTGCTCACCACGCTTGACGGCGACTGAGGACGCCGAGAGGGCGGGCAATAGGCTGTCGGCAGTGTTCCCCACCGAACGTCCACGCCGGCTTCGTCGAACGGCCGCGCTGCGTCGCCTGGTCGCCGAGACCACCCTGTCGCCCGACGACCTGGTCGCGCCGCTCTTCGTTGCCGAGGGCGCCGAGGGTCCTCGAGCCATCTCCTCGCTGCCCGGCCAGGCGCAGCACTCGATGGAGTCCCTGGTCGCCGAGGTGAAGGCGTTGACCTCGGTCGGGGTCGGTGGCGTCATCCTCTTCGGGGTTCCCGCCGCTAAGGACGAACTGGGATCCGGGGCGTTCGATCCCGCGGGAGTGGTGCAGGTGGCACTCACGCGCCTGCGCGACGAGTTCGGTGACGACCTCGTGGTGATGGCCGACCTCTGCCTGGACGAGTACACCACTCACGGCCACTGCGGAGTGGTGCGCGACGACGGGTCCGTGGACAACGACGCCACCCTCGAGCTCTACGCGCGCACCGCCGTGGTCCAGGCGAACGCGGGTGCCGCGGTGGTGGCCCCCAGCGGGATGATGGACGGTCAGGTCGCGGCGATCCGCTCGGCGCTCGACGACGCCGGTCACGTCGACACCGCGATCCTCGCCTACGCCGTGAAGTACGCGAGCGCGCTCTACGGGCCGTTTCGCGAGGCGGTGCAGGTCGAGATCAAGGACGGCGGTGATCGTCGCGCCTATCAGCAGGACTACCGCAACCGTCGCGAGGCGCTGCGCGAGGCGCGCCTCGACGTGGAAGAGGGCGCCGACGTCATCATGGTCAAGCCCGCCATGACCAACCTCGACGTGCTCGGTGATCTCTACGCCGAACTGGACGTCCCCCTCGCCGCCTACCACGTGAGCGGCGAGTACGCGATGGTGAAGGCCGCCGGAGCCCAGGGATGGATCGACGCCAACGCCGTGGCCGTCGAGCAGCTCACCGCGGTGCGGCGTGCGGGAGCGGACTTCATCCTCACCTACTTCGCGCGCGAGGTCGCCGAGGAGCTCTCGCGTTGACCAACCTCGAATGGTTTGCAGCGGCGTCGCGAGTGATCCCCGGCGGCGTCGATTCGCCGGTGCGCTCCTTTGGTTCGGTGGGCGGCACCCCCTACACCGTCGTGAGCGGCGCGGGCGCGTACGTGACCGACGTCGAGGGCCGTCGCTACCTCGACTTCGTCCAGTCCTACGGCGCGTCGATCCTCGGTCACGCCCACCCCGCGGTCGTCGACGCCCTCCAGTGCGCCGCTGGTCTCGGCACGACCTTCGGTGCGCCGACGCCCGGCGAGGTGCGACTCGCCGAGATGATGACTGAGCGCGTCGCGGGCCTCGAGCAGGTGCGCTTCGTATCCTCCGGCACCGAGGCGGCGATGAGCGCGGTGCGCCTGGCGCGAGGGGTGACCGGGCGACAACGAATTGTGAAGTTCGACGGCTGCTATCACGGCCACTCCGACGCGCTCTTGGTGGCGGGGGGCAGTGGCGTGGCCCAATTGGGTCTGCCCGGTTCGGCGGGCGTGACGCCCGGTGCGGTGGCTGACACCGTGGTCGCGCCCTACAACGTGGTGCCGGGGCTCGACGAGACGGTCGCCGCGGTGGTGGTCGAGCCCGTGGCCGCCAACATGAACCTGGTCGCGCCGCAGCCGGGGTTCTTGGAGGGCCTGCGCACCGCCTGCGATGAGGTCGGCGCGCTGCTCATCTTCGACGAGGTCATCACGGGGTTCCGTCTGGCGGTTGGGGGAGCCGAGGAGTACTTCGACGTGACGCCTGACCTTTGGTGCTTCGGCAAGGTGATCGGCGGGGGACTTCCGGTCGGGGCCTTCGGGGGTTCGCGCGAGGTGATGGGACAACTCGCGCCGAGCGGGCCGGTCTACCAAGCCGGGACGCTGTCGGGCAATCCGCTGGCGACCGCCGCCGGCTCCACCGTGCTGGAGCTCGTGACCGCTCCAGAGCTGGCTCAACTCTCTTCGCGCGTCGCTGCCTTCGCCGCGTCGCTGGCCGCGTCGATCGCAGAGGGCGGATTCTTCGCGGCGACGCCCACCGCCGGACCACTTATGGGTCTCTTTCTCGACCGGGCACCAATCAGCGTGCCGACCGACTTCAGCACCGCCCAGCGCCTGGCCGACAACGGCCTCTACGCGCGGTTCTTCCACGCGATGCTCGCGCGCGGGGTGGCGCTGGCCCCGGGCGCCTACGAGATCCTGTTCGTCTCGCTGGCCCACAGCGACGCCGACCTCGAACGCACCGTGCAGCTGGCGGGCCAAGCCGCGCGAGAGATCTCGTGACCGCGTTGCGCAGCCCGGGCTGGACCGTGCGGCCGAGCTTCGTGCCCCACGGCGCGACCAACGACGTCACCCTGGTGGCCGATGATCGCGCGCTCACCCAGCTGACCGGGGTGCCGGACGTTGCCTGGCAGACGCCCTGGGAGGAGTTGACGCAAATGCACCTCGTGCGGCTGCGACGCGGTATGGCGCTCTTCGCCACGGTGGCCGGCGTGCGCTACTGCTGGCGCACGAACAACCTCTCCGATTACGAGGCCTGGCGCGAGATCGTGACCGCTCGCGGTGGGGTGGTGGCGCGACGACCGCGCCGCGTCGGGGCCCTCGTCGTGGTGATCGTCGTGCTGCTGGCCTCCTTCGCTGGTGGCATCGCGGCCTTCTTCACGAGCTCGTCGGGTCCCTCGGGCGAGTTGACCGCGGCTCGCGCCGTGAATCTGCGCCTCGATGACCTGCCACTCGGGTGGAGCGTCACCGCACAGTCGTACCTCTCGGCGATCTTCACTGCGCCGGGCAAGGTCGTCCATTCGTCATCCGTAACCGTGACGACCGCGGCGCCCAGTTCGCAGTGGGGCCAGATCTCCTCGGTGTTTCAGAGTTGCCTCGGGGTGTCGGGCGCGAGCGACCGCATGTTCGGGGCCGCCGGACAGGCGCCGGACTACCAGTTGACCTCGTCGATCTTTCGTTCCGACTCCTTCGGGGGCATCGACCTGGCGTCGGCGACCCAGTACTACCGCACGACGACGATGGTGCGCCGCGACGTCGCCGAGATGTCCCAGCCGCGCTTCGGCCCGTGCATGGCGGCAGTGAACAAAGCGCTCATCCTCACGGCGGTCAATCGCAAGGTGCCGAAGGTCGCACCGGGGACCGCGTGGCACCCGATTACCTTCGTGCACGGCTTCGCGCGCGGCGGGGTGGTCCAACTCTCCGTGCCGGGCATCTCCACGCCCGTTCACCTGGTGGTGGTCGAGGTTGCGTCCGGACACTTCGAGGTCGAGCTCGGCGCTCTGGTGGTCCAGTGGCCTCAGAGCGAGAAGTTCATCGCGTCGACGGTGAACACCTTGTTGGGGCGCGAGACGTCAGCGACCGCGACGCCGGCCTGATCAACCGCCGGCGCTGGTCACGATCACGTCGGTGAGGAACCCCACCAGCAGGCCCGTGCAGACCCCCACGTAGACGGTGGTCGGATTCGTGCTGCGCGAAGCGACGTAGAGCAGCTGGCAGATCACGAAGATGATCGAGCCTCCGGCGAGTGACAGGAAGAGTATGGACAGAGTCGTACTCGACCAGGTCCATCCCACGATGGCGCCGAGGGTCGTCGGGCCTCCGCCGATCAGGGCGACGAGACCGAGGAACCCCCACGACGGTCGGTGCTGGGACCCCGCCAGCGGCGACACGATGCCGAATCCCTCGGTCGCGTTGTGAAGGCCGAAACCGATCACCAGCACCGTCGAGAGGCCGAGGGCCCCCAGGCGTGCCGACGATCCGATCGCGAGGCCTTCGCCGAAGTTGTGCAGTCCGATGCCGATGGCGATCATCATCGACAGGTGGGTGGGCGTGGGCACGAACTCCAACCCCGAACTGGCGTCGTGTTCCGCCTCGCGTCGACCGCGTGCCCACTTCTGGTAGACGGCGAGGCTCATCAATCCGACCGCGGCACCCCCGACCAGCAGGACGATGTCCAGAACGGCGCGCCCCACCGACCCGCCGTGGTGCACGTGCAGGTCGTGCAACTGGGTCTGGATCGGGTCGTAGGCGTGGGAGAACACGTCGATCACGAGAAAGAAGAGGACCCCGACGGCCAGCGCGTTGAGCAGGGTGCGCAGCTGTGCCGCGGGCGTCTTCATGCGCCCGACCGGCAGGCCGAGCACGATGGTCGCTCCGGCGACGAAGCCCAGGATCAGCGTGCGCGTCAGCGACACTGCGTCTCGGGGGTCTCGCGAACTCTCACGCCACGGGCGCTGTCTCGACGTTGTGGAGCAGCAGTTGGTAGGCGCGCTCGGGGATCACGTCGGCCAGTCGCTCCAGCGCGCGGTAGCCGAACTCGCCGGCCCCGGGGTCCTGGCTCGACATGAGATTCGCCATGACCTTGAGCAGCTCGCGCATGACCGGCGCGATGCGCATGCCCACACTCATGCAGGCCGTCAGGATGCGCGGCTCGGAGATGACGCGCACGAAGGCCCGCGCCACTTTGAAGTAGTCGCCGTAGGCCGCCTCGACGCGTTCGTCGTAGAGAGCGAGCGCCGCGCGGTCGCCGCTGGCCAGGGCCTCACCGAGGACGCCGGCCGCCAGGCGTCCGGTTTCGTATCCGTAGGCGATGCCTTCGCCGTTGAACGGGTTCACCGTTCCGGCGGCGTCGCCAATCACCAGGGTGTTCGGTCCCGTACGCGGACCGACGGCCAGGCCCATGGGGAGACGCCCGCCGGTCGCGGGACCTTCACAGGAGGCCTCACTCAGTCCCCAGTCCGCACCCACCTGGTTGACGAAGTACTCCTGGAGCTTCGTGGTGTTGACGCCCTTCCAGGCGCCTGCGGTCGAGAGCAGACCGACACCGACGTTGACGCGACCGTCGCCCAAGGGGAAGATCCATCCGTAGCCGGGCACGACACGTCCGAGGGGATCGCGGATGTCCAGGTGCGAGTCGATCCACGGTTCGTCGTGGCGCTCGCTGCGGTAGTAGCCGCGTAGCGCCATGCCCTGGGGCCACTCTCGGTTGCGCGTCGTGCCGAGCTCGCGACCCATTCGCGAGTTCTGGCCGTCGGCGACCACGACGTAGCGTCCGAGCACCTCGGCGTGCGCGCCGGAGGCTTTGTCGGCGACCGCCACGCCCCGCGCGCCCCGAAGTGAACCGTCCGGCGCGGGCGTGGCGTCAACGAGGCCGAGCGCCTCGACGCCGGCGAGAAGCACGGCCCCGCGCTTCGCGGCGTCGTTGGCCACGAGCCCGTCGAGGTCGAAACGGGTGATGCAGTAGCCGTAGTTGGGAAAGACCGGGTGTTCGGGCCACTCCAGCTCGAGCGACGCGCCGTAGCCGAAGGCCCGCAGTCCGTGGTAGCGGTGACCGTGCTCGGCCACGGTCTCTTCGAGTTCCATGGCCGCGAGTTGATAGACCGAGCGCGGTGTGAGTCCGTCGCCACAGGTCTTGACGCGCGGGAACACCTTCTTCTCCACGAGGGCGACCGACCAGCCGGCGCGAGCCAGCCAGTGCGCGCACGCAGAACCGCTGGGTCCCGCGCCCACCACCACGACGTCGAAGGTCGTCGAGGTGACGAGAGGGTTTCCGAGCCCGGGCACGGCTGCCAGCCTACGGTGTGGGCTTTACGTTCTCCGCGACGAACTCCGTAGAGTTGCTGGCGTGAAGCGAACGGCGAGGAGTCGCGGTGGTGGCTCCGCGGCCTCCACGGGCAGCACGCGGGACCGAACGACCCGTTGGGCGCCCTCAACTCGGCGTCGGACCGGTCGCGCGTGACGGGACCGCTGGCGGGCGTACGCGTCGTGGAACTGGCGTCGGTCATCATGACCCCGTACGCCGGCCAGTTGCTCGGAGACCTGGGCGCCGACGTCATCAAGGTCGAGCACGCGGGCATGGATTCCAGTCGCGTCATGGGCGGCGGGCCCCGAGTGGACCTGTCGGGTATCGCCCTCAACCTGCACCGCAACAAGCGGTCCCTCTTCCTGGACGTCAAGACCCCCAGGGGAGGCGAGGTCTTTCGCCGGCTCCTGGTTAACTGCGACGTCCTGCTCACGAACCTGCGTCCCGGGGCCCTGGCCCGACTGGGACTGAGTTACGACGACCTGTCGAGCTCGTTCCCGGGACTCGTCTACTGCCAGTCCCAGGGTTTCGCCTCCGACGGTGACGACGCGGACCGGCCCGCCTACGACGACATCATCCAGGCCATGGTGGGCATGCCGTGGTTGAACGAACGGGTGCTGGGTCAGACGTCGTACTTCCCGTCCATCATCGGCGACAAGATCGCGGGCCTGACGATCACCTACGGGGTCCTCGCTGCGCTGGTGCACCGCGAGCGCACGGGGCAGGGACAGAAGGTCGAGGTCCCGATGTTCGACGCCGTCCTGGCCTTCAACCTCGTCGAGCACCTGAGCGGCGCGACGTTCCCGGGCGGACCGGCGGGGTACACGCGGATCATGACGCCGCATCGCGGGCCGCACCGTACCTCGGACGGCTACATCGCGATGATGCCCTACACCGACGAACACTGGAACGCCCTCTTCGCGGCGTTGGAACGAGACGACATCAAGCAGCGTCCCTGGTTCGCCAGTCACCGTGAGCGTTTGCTCCAAGCGGACCGCGTCTATCGAGACCTGGCCGAACTCATTGCTCAGCGCACGACGGGCGAGTGGTTGGAGTTGTGCGCACGGCTCAACATCCCCGCCAGTCCCGTCGCGTCCCTGGATGACATCGTCAACGATCCGAACGAACATCGCGGGGTCCTGCGCGACGAGGTCCATCCCATCGTCGGCGCGTACCGCCACATCAACTCGCCGGTCAAGATGTCGGCGACGCCGGAGTCGACGCTGCGCCACGCGCCGATCGTCGCCCAGCACACCCAGGAGATACTCGGCGAGCTGGGATTCACCGACGTTGAGATCGACCAACTGGTGGCCGAGGGCGTCGCGGCGCGGCCCGACGACCTCGCGTGAGACTCCGTACGCTTAGGCCATGTCCGGCCCCCTAGACGGCCTCAAGGTCATCGAGCTCGCGGGCCTCGGGCCGGCCCCGTACGCGTGCATGCTGCTGGCCGACCTCGGCGCGGACGTGCTGCGCCTGGAGCGCGGCGACCCCGACGCCGACGCGGTCACGACCCACGACCTGCTGAACCGTTCGCGCGACTCGGTGGCCCTGGACCTCAAGAGCGACGCCGGGCGCGAGTTGGTCCTCGACCTGTGCGAACAGGCGCACGTGCTCATTGAAGCGTTCCGTCCGGGGGTCACCGAACGGCTGGGGCTGGGACCGGACCAGGTCCTCGCTCGTAATCCGTCTCTGGTCTACGGCCGCATGACCGGGTTCGGTCAGGAGGGCGTGCTTGCCCAGTCGGCCGGCCACGACATCAACTACATCGCGATCTCGGGAGCTCTGTGGCCGATCGGGCGCTCGGGTGAGCGACCAGTGCCGCCGCTCAACTTCGTGGGCGACTTCGGCGGCGGGGCGATGTTCCTCGCACTGGGCGTGCTCGCCGGGGTGCTCTGGGCGCGCCAGAGCGGCGAGGGACAGGTGGTGGACGCCGCGATGGTCGACGGGTCGGCCTCGCTGTTGGCCATGACGCACTCCCTGATCGACGCGGGAGTTTGGCACGAGGAGCGTGGGGCCAACATCTTGGACTCGGGCGCGCCCTTCTACGAGGTCTACGAGACGTCCGATCACGGGTACGTGGCCGTGGGGGCCATTGAGGAGTCGTTCTACCGCCAACTCCTCGATGGCCTGGGCCTGGGTGACGCCGAGCTGCCCGCGCAGATGGACCGGAAGGCCTGGCCCGAGATGAAGGCCAGATTCGCGCGGATATTCGCCGAGCGCACCCGCGACGAGTGGACGAGCACCTTCGAAGGCACCGACGCGTGCGTCACGCCCGTGCTGGCGCCGCGCGAGGCGGCGCACCATCGTTACAACGTTGATCGCGAGGTCTTTGACACATCCGGTGCCGTGCAACCCCGGCCGGCTCCGCGGTTCTCACGCACTCCGGGCTCCGTGCGGCAGCCGCCGACGCGCGCCGGGTCCGGAACGCGCGCCGGACTACTTCGCTGGGGGGTCAGCGAGGATCGACTCGCCGCGTTGCGTGAGTCCGGGGCGTTCGGTCGCTCGACGTAGGTCCGCGAGGCGACGCGCGCCGGCCAGAGGTCGAGTCGTGGTCTGGTAGAAATTATGGACGTGGACCAGTACCTGCCAATACTGGGACTCCTCGTTCTCGGAGTGGTGTTCGCCGCGGGTTCGCTCGTCGCGTCGTCACTTTTGGCTCCGCGCAAGCGGCCTTCGGACGCGAAGTTAGCGCCCTACGAGTGCGGGATCGTCCCCGAAATCGAGCCGCCGCAGCGCTTCCCGGTGCGGTTCTACCTCGTGGCGATGATCTTCGTGATCTTCGATATTGAGATCGTCTTCCTCTACCCGTTCGCGGTGGTCTTCCGCCAACTCGGCGCCTTTGGACTGGTCGAGGTGCTGGCATTCTCGGTCACCGTATTCGCGGCGTTGCTGTTCTTGGTGAGTGAGGGCGCGCTGTCGTGGGGGCCGGTCAAGCACCTCACGCGCGGGACCCCGGAGCGCACGAGTTCCTCGACGATCGTGCGCGTGGGCGCCGACCCGGACCGGGCGGCGTGACGTGGCACTCGAGGACCTTCCCCACAACTTCCTGACCGGTCGACTCGAGGACCTCGTGCGCTGGGCGCGACGCGCCTCGGTGTGGCCGGCGTCCTTCGGACTCGCGTGCTGCGCGATCGAGATGATGGCGACGGGCGGAGCGGACTTCGACCTCGCGCGCTACGGCATGGAGGTCTTTCGTAACTCGCCGCGTCAGGCGGACCTCATGATCGTGGCCGGTCGTGTCTCTCAGAAGATGGCCCCGGTCCTGCGCCAGGTCTACGACCAGATGATGGAACCCAAGTGGGTCATCTCGATGGGCGTGTGCGCCTCGACCGGCGGTCTGTTCAACAACTACGCCATCGTCCAGGGCGTCGACCAGATCGTTCCCGTGGACGTGTACGCGCCGGGATGCCCCCCGAGCCCCGAGACGTTGATGCACTCCATCCTCACCCTGCACGAGAAGATTCGCACCGGCGAACTGATGCGTCGCCCCGCGCGACCCGAGCCCGAGGTCATTGCCTCGGACAGCCCGTGGACGCCCGACGTGGCGGTCGCGGTTCGGCTGGGTACGCCCAAGTGACGTACCCCGATCCCGAGGCCCCCCCGGGCGTCGTGACCGCCAGCGGTCATTCGACGGACCTGGTGTGCTTTCCCACTCGTGAGCGCTACGTCGAGACGGTCAAGTCCTTCAAGGAGAGCGGCTTCGAGCTCTGCGCGGACCTGTGCGCCGTTGACTACCTCGAGTTCGCGGAGCGCTCTCTCCCCGAGGGTGTCACGCCGACTCGCTTTGAGATCGTGGTCAACCTGCTCAGCCTCAGTCGCTCCCAGCGCGTGGCGGTGCGCGTCCAGGCCGGCGACGACGGCCCCGAGGTCGACACGCTCTTCTCGCTCTACCCGGGGACCGAGGCCATGGAGCGCGAGGCCTTCGACATGTTCGGCGTGCTGTTCACGGGTCATCCCGACATGACACGCATCCTCATGCCCGAAGAGTGGGAGGGACATCCGCTGCGCAAGGACTACGGCAGCGGGCGTGTGCCGGTGCAGTTCAAAGAGGCGCCAGGTCCACGATGAGCGATCCGACCATCCGCACCGTCGAGCGCGTCGACCTGCTGGCCGCCGAGACCTCCGAGGGCGCCCAGGAGCTCCAGCGGCGCGCGAGGACGTCGTCGGGCGAGCTGGGCCGCGAGGTCGGCTCGGTCCTGCGTCTCGACGGACGGGCCTTTGACCCGGACTCGGTCGACTACGAGCGCCGCGACGACGAAACGATGATCATCAACATGGGTCCGTCGCACCCGTCGACCCACGGCGTGCTGCGACTGATGCTCGAACTCGACGGTGAGTTCGTCCTGCGCACCAAGCCGGTGATCGGTTACCTGCACACCGGCATGGAAAAGACCGGCGAGGAGCTGACCTACGTGCAGGGCGCGACCAACGTGACGCGCATGGACTACCTCAGCCCGGTGATCAACGAGCTGTGCTTCTCCATGGCGGTCGAGACCCTGTTGGGCGTCGAGGTGCCGGCGCGCGCGGTGTGGATCCGCATGCTCATGAGCGAGCTCAACCGCGTCTCGTCGCACCTGGTGTGGATGGCGACCAATGGGATGGACCTGGGCGCGTCGTCGATGATGATCTACGGGCTGCGCGAGCGCGAGCTCATCCTGGCTTTCTTCGAGAAGACGGCCGGCCTGCGCATGAACCTCAACTACGTGCGCCCCGGCGGGGTGGCCGCCGACCTGCCTGACGGTTGGCGGGACGACGTCGAGGTCATCTGCGACACGATCTACGAACGGACCTTCGAGTACGACCAGCTGCTGACCGGCCAGCCGATCTTCCGCCAACGCATGGTTGGCGTCGCGCCAATCACGTCGGAAGAGGCGCTGGCCCTGGGCGTCACTGGTCCGCTGCTGCGCTCGACCGGCGTTGCCTGGGACCTGCGGCGCAACATGCCGTACCTCGCGTACGACGAGGTGGAGTTCGACGTCATCGTGGGCACGTTCGGTGACAACTTCGACCGGTACGCCATCCGGCTCAACGAGATCCGTGAGTCGCTGCGCATCGTGCGCCAATGCCTCGAACGCATGCCCGCGGGCGACTACCGCAGCCAGGACCCGAAGGTGACCCCGCCACCGCGCGCGCGCATCGACGAGTCGATGGAGGCGCTGATCCACCACTTCAAGCTCTTCACCGAGGGCTTTCATGTGCCGCCCGGCGAGGTCTACACGGCCGTCGAGTCGCCGCGCGGCGAACTGGGCTGTTACCTGGTGGCCGACGGCGGACCCAAGCCCTACCGCCTGCACACCCGCGCGCCGAGCTTCGTCAACCTCCAGGCCGTGCCGCTGCTGATGCGCGGGGGCTCGGTGTCCGACACCATCACCGTGATCTCGACGGTCGATCCCGTCATGGGCGAGGTCGACCGGTGAGCCACCTACGCACCGACCTGCGCCAGCGCGCCGAGGAGCTGGTCGCGCTCTATCCGCGCAAGCGTTCGGCGATGCTGCCCCTGCTGCACCTGGTGCAGGAGCAAGACGGTTTCGTCACCGACGAGGGCATGGCCGAGGTGGCCGAGCTCACCGGCACCACCCCGGCCGAGGTACGCGGCACCGCCTCCTTCTACGACATGTTCCACCTGAGCCCGGTCGGGCGCTACGTCGTGGGGGTGTGCACCAACATTGCCTGCCTGCTCGCCGGCGGCGAGGAGATGCTGACCCACGCGGGCGCCACGCTGGGCTGTGAGGTCGGCGCCACCTCCGACGATGGACTATTCACGCTCGAAGAGACCGAGTGCCTCGCCGACTGCGACCGCGCACCGTGCGTGCAGGTGAATCACCGCTACGTGCGCACGACCACTCCGGAGGCCTTCGACGCCCTGGTCGGCGAGTTGCGCGACGGCAAGCGTGACGCCGACATCCCGGCGCACGGGACGCTGATGCGCGTGCGCCGAAGCGGGCCACTGCACGTGGAGTCCGAGCAGCTGGCCGCCGAGCGCGTGAAGGCGTTGGCCGCGCGCGAGAAGCGCACCGCGAAGGAGGGCGCGTAGTGGCGGTCCTGGAGGCTCCCATGATCGTGTCCGCGCGGCGCGAATACGACGACTCGTATACGCTCACGCGGTTCTTGGCCACGGGCGGCTACGACGGCCTGCGCAAGGCGCTCACCATGTTCCCCGAGGACGTTGCCGCCCAGGTCGACGCGGCCTCACTCCTGGGACGCGGCGGTGCCGGCTTCCCGGCCGGACGCAAGTGGTCGATGCTGCGCCGTGCGCCGATCTCGTATCTGGTCGTCAACGGTGACGAGTCCGAGCCCGCGACCTTCAAAGACCACTACCTGGTCGAGCGTGACCCCCACCAGCTCGTCGAGGGCGTGGTGATCGCGGCCTACGCGCTGCAGGTGACCCGTGCATATATCTTCGTGCGCGGCGAGTTCGCCCTCGGTCTGGAGCGGGTCCAGCAGGCCGTCAACGACGCCTACGAGTACGAGGCGCTGGGGCGCAACATCTTCGGTTCGAAGTTCTCACTTGACGTCGTGGTGCACCCGGGCGCCGGGGCCTACATCTGCGGCGAGGAGACGGCTCTGCTCGAGGCCCTCGAGGGCAAGCGCGGATTCCCGCGCATCAAGCCGCCGTTCTTCCCGGCGGTCAACGGCCTCTACGGCGAGCCCACCGTGGTCAACAACGTCGAGACGATGTCAAACCTGCCGTGGATCGTGACCAACGGCGGGGCCGCCTTCGCCGCGCTGGGCTCCGGGCGCTCGACGGGGACGCGACTGTTCGCGCTGGCCGGACGCGTGCGCAACCCGGGCGTCTACGAGGTGGAGATGGTCAAGAACACCTTCCGCGACCTCATCTACGACCCGCGGCTCGGCGGCGGCACCATCGACGACCGCCCGTTGACCGCCTTCATCCCCGGCGGGGTGTCGGCACCCTGGTTTGGGCCGGACCTGTTGGACCTGCCCCTCGGTCAAGACGAGGTGGCAGAAAAGGGATCCATGCTCGGTTCGGGCTCCATCGTCGTCTTCGACGACACGACGTGCCCGGTGCGTGCCGCCTGGCGGATCACGCGGTTCTTCGCTCGCGAGTCCTGCGGACAGTGCACGCCGTGCCGGGAGGGCTCGGGCTGGCTGGAACGCGTGCTCTATCGACTGGAGAACGGTGAGGGGCGCGCCGAGGACGTCGCGCTGCTGCTGGACCTCAGCGACAACATCTCGCCGGGGTTGGCGTGGCCACCACAGCAGACGACCATCTGCGTGCTCGGCCCGTCGATCCCGTCGTCGATCCACTCGGCGATCGACATGTTCGCCGACGTCTTCGCCGACCACGTGACGCGTGGGTGCACCTATGACTGACACCGTCACGCAGGTCACGCTCACCATCGACGGCCGAACCGTCACCGCACGTCCCGGCGAGCTGCTCATAGAAGCAGCCGAGCGCGCCGGGACGTACATTCCGCGGTTCTGCTACCACCCGCGCATGGCACCGGTAGGGGTCTGTCGCATGTGCCTGGTCGAGGTCGAGGGTCCGCGCGGCGCGACCCTCCAGCCCGCGTGTTTCCTACACGTGAGCGACAACATGACCGTCGTCACCGAATCGGAGAAGGTGAAGAAGGCCCAAGACGGCGTCTTGGAGTTCCTGCTGGCCAACCACCCGCTCGACTGTCCCGTCTGTGACAAGGGCGGCGAATGTCCACTCCAGGACCAGACGCTGACCCACGGCGCCGGCGAGACCCGTTTCGTCGAGGAGAAGCGCCACTTCGTCAAACCGGTCAGCATCGGTGAGCTCGTGCTGTTGGACCGCGAGCGGTGCATCCAGTGCGCGCGCTGCACACGCTTCGCCGCCGAGGTGTCCGGCGACGCCCAGATCGACTTCGCCGGGCGCGGCGAGCAGATGGAGGTGGCCCCGTCACCCACCGAGCCCTTCGACTCGGTGTTCTCGGGCAACACGGTCCAGATCTGTCCCGTCGGGGCCCTCACCGCCAAGCCGTACCGGTTCAGCGCCCGGCCCTGGGACCTCGACCAGGTCGAGAGCAGTTGCACGACCTGCGCGGTGCAGTGCCGTGTCGCGGTCCAGTCCTCAGGCAACCGCCTCACCCGGGTGCTCGGGATCGACTCGGACGCGTTGAACCACGGGTGGCTCTGCGACAAGGGTCGCTTCACGCTCGACGCCACCGACGGCAACCCCGACTCGCTCGACCCGCTGAGCGCGGCGACGCGCATCACCGAGCCGATGGTGCGCCGCGACGGACGCCTCGAAGCCGTCAGCTGGGGCGAGGCACTGGCCGCGGCAGCCGCGGTCCTGCGCGAGGGCATGGGTGACGCCGACGGCGTGGGCGCCATCGGGGGAGCGGCCCTGACCAACGAGGGGGCGTTCGCCTGGCAGCGCTTCGTGCGCGACGTGCTCGGCAGCGAGAACATCGACGCCCAGTACGGCGACGGCCTCGACCCGGCACTGCTGCAGTCGCTGCCCAGCGCGACGGTCAACGAGGCGGCGAACGCGCGCGTCGTGGTCACGCTGACCGGCGACCTGCGCGAGGAGCTGCCGATCCTGTTCCTGCGCCTGCGCGAGGGGCTGGTCGCGGGCCGTTCGAAGTTGGTCGAGTTCTCCTTCGGCGCCAGCGCGCTTCGTTCGCTGGCGACGGTCTCACTGGTCACGCGACCCGGTGAGGCTCATCGGGTGGCGGCCGCCGTGGCGTCGACGTCGCCGGTGCACGACCTGGCGGTGAGCGACGGTGACCTTGAACAGGCCCGCTCGTTGCTCGGCGAGTCCGGCGAGGGCGTGGTGATCGTCGTGGGACGGCCCAACATGGCCGAGGGCGCCGCGGTCATCGAGAGCGCGGTGCGCACTCTGGCCGAGCGGTACCCGTCGGCCACTTTCCTCGGAGCGCTACGACGCGCCAACGTGCGCGGCGCGCTTGACATGGGTTTGGCCCCGGGAATGGCACCGGGCCGGGGGATCAGCGAGCGCCGGGGACGCGACACGCTGGCCCAACTCGACGCCCTCGCGTCGGGCGAACAACGCGCGCTCCTCCTGCTGGGCGGATGCCTGCTGGGCAACGTCGCCGACGCCGAACACGCCGGTGCCGCTCTGGCCGCGGCGCGCGTGGTGGTCGTGACGGGACACGGCGGGGCGAGCCTGGCGCACGCGGAGGTCGTGTTACCCGCTGCCGTCGCGCAAGAGCGCGTGGGCACCGTGACCAACTTCGAAGGTCGGGTCAGTGCGCTGAGCGCCAAGTTGGTCGCGCCCGGCTCGGCGTGGCCCGACGTTGCCATCGCCTCGGAACTGGCCGAGGAGTTCGGCCAGACACTCGGTCTGGCGTCGGTGGTCGACGCCGCGCGCGCGATCGAGGAGACCACGGGCTACCCGGCGCTGTCGGTCGCGGCGCACGGTGTCGAGGGCGTGGTCGTCGACCGCGCGGAGTCGCCGCCGCCGGCCCGGCCCTTGGACCCCATGGCCAATCCGGGGATTAGCTCCATCGAGACCTCGGGCACCACCTCGCGGGCCGGGGCCGTCACGCTCGAGCGTGCGGCACCCCCCGAGCGCGTGCGTCGCGCAGTTCTGAACGACGTCGCCACGGGCCGCGGCGTCGACGTGCCTCACGCTGACGCGTACGCGTGGCGCCTCTACGTCAGCCGACGCCTCTACGACCGTGGGGTGGCGATGCAGGGTTCACCGGCGCTGGCCGCGCTCGTCGGCGTGACGACGCTGCACCTCAACCACCTCGACCTGGACCGCCTCGGTGTGACCGACGGCGGCGAGGTGCTCGTCAGCGGACCGCGCGGCGAGGCGCACCTGTCGGTGACGCTCGATGACGCCGTCGGACGTGGCGTCGCCGAGGTCGCCTTCGGAACGCTGGACGCCGAGGGCCACGACGTCGTGCGGTCCTGGCTCGTGGCCCACGCGCTCACCGCCGAGATCGCGCTGGAGGCACGATGAGCTGGGCGACGGTCGACCCGCTCTACGCGCACGGACTGAACCTCGCGGTCTGGGTCATCGTGATCGTGCGTCTGGTGGCGGCCTTCGCCCTGCTGCTCAACGCCGTCATCTTGATGATCTGGTTCGAGCGCAAGGCCATCTCGGACATGCAGAGTCGCATCGGCCCCCAGCGCTGGGGTCCCTTCGGGCTCCTGCAGACCGTGGCCGACGGCATCAAGCTGATCTTCAAAGAGGACCTCGTGCCGACCGAAGCCGACCGCACCGTCTTCAAACTGGCGCCGTTCCTGGTGGTCATCCCCGCCTTCATCACCTTCGCGATCGTCCCGATCGGCGGGACGCTCACCATCGCCGGCCACGTGGTCGAGCTGCAGGCGGCCAACCCGCCGATGGGCATCCTGTTGCTGCTGGCGATGTCGGGCATCTCGGTCTACGGCGTGATGCTCGCCGGATGGTCCTCGGGCTCCAAGTACCCGCTGCTCTCCTCCGTGCGCGCCAGCGCGCAGATGATCTCGTACGAGGCGGCGCTCGGACTCACGGTCGTCACCGTCGTTTTGGTGACCGGGTCGCTGTCCACGCACGACATCGTCACCTCCCAGTCCCAGGGCATCTGGCACTGGAACCTGATCCGCCTCGGACTGATCCCGTTCGTCGTCTTCGTCATCGCCATCACCGCGGAGCTCAATCGGCCGCCCTTCGACGTGGTGGAGGCCGAGAGCGAGCTGGTCGGAGGATTCCACACGGAGTACTCCTCGTTCCGCTTCGCGATCTTCTTCCTGGCCGAGTACATGAACACGATCACGATGTCGGCGGTGATCGTCACCCTCTTCCTGGGCGGGCCGGCCGGCTGGGTGCCGCCGGTGTCGCACCTGCGCTGGGTCTTTCCCATCGCCTGGTTCCTTCTCAAGACCGTGACCTTCGCCTTCATCTATGTGTGGTTCCGCGCGTCGCTGCCGCGCTTTCGCTACGACCAGCTCATGGACCTGGGCTGGAAGCGCCTCATCCCCCTGTCGCTCGGCTGGATGATCGTGGTGGCCGGCTTCCTGATCAACCGGGCGTGGGGCTTCGGGATGGGGGCGCTGGTGCTGTTCGCCTGGACCGTGCTCACGCGCGCCTTCGAGCTCGGTCAGGTCCGTGAACGTGGCGCCGCCGCGGTGCTGCCCACGGTGGGTGAACGGCCGCTGCCCGGCGAGGTGCTGCGCGCGCACACCGACGAGGAGGATCCGTCGTGAGTAAGGCCCTGGACTTCTTCGGCGGCTTCAAGTTGACGCTGCGCCACATCGTGCGACCCACGGTGACCACCAGCTACCCGCAGGCCAAGCGACCCAAGCAGCCGCGCCAGCACGGTCGCCACGTCCTCAATCGCTACGAGGACGGGATGGAGAAGTGCATCGGCTGCGAGTTGTGCGCGGGAGTCTGCCCGGTGGACTGCATCTTCGTGCGCGGACTCGACAACCCGCCGGACCACCCGGTCAGTCCCGGCGAGCGCTACGGCTACGTCTACGAGATCAACTACCTGCGGTGCATCCACTGCGACCTGTGCGTCGAGGCGTGCCCGACCCAGGCGATCACCGAGTCCAAGCTGTTCGAGTTCTCCTTCACCAACCGAGCCGACGCCATCTACACCAAAGCCGAGCTGCTGGTCGACGACCAGGGCAATCCGCGTCGCCTGCCGTGGGAGGACTGGCGCGAGGGTGAGGCCGAGATGACGGGCGGGTGGATGCGTGCGACCTCGCCCAGCGGCGACGCCGACTTCGAGGGCGTGGTGCAGTGGTCGGCCGACCTGGGCTTCGGCGTGCGCGCACCCGAGGGAGGACAGTCCGACGCGCGCGACGACGAGGCCACTGGCACCAAGTCGATTCGCCGGGCGTTCTCACGCCACCTGCAGCCCGAGGACGTGCCGCTGGACCAGCGCGGGCCCGCCGCGATGGCCGATCGCCTGCGCGACCGTCTGAAGCAGGCCCGCAAGAAGGGGGCTGCGTGATCGCCGTCACCTACTCGGGCGCCGGCGTGCTGGTCTTCGCCACCGCGGCCGTGCTGATCCTGGTCGGCGCGGTCGGGGTGCTGGCCTCGCGCAACCCGGTTCACTCCGCGCTGTGCCTCATCATGACGCTCTTCGGCGTCGCCGTGGCCTTCGTGGCCCAGTCGGCCGACTTCCTGGCGGCGGTGCAGGTGATCGTCTACGCCGGGGCGATTGTTGTCCTCTTCCTCTTCGTCATCATGTTCCTGGGCGTCGATCGTCACGACCCGGTGGGTGTCGAGCCCCTGGTCGGGCAGCGGGCCTTCGCCGGTGTCGGCGTGGCCATCACCGTCGCGGGACTGATCGCCTTGATGGCCCGCTCGCATTGGGTGACCGGCGCGACGGCGGTGTCGACCAACGGGGTGCCCACGACCAACGGTGCCGGCAACGTCAAGGAGCTGGGCACGGCGGTCTTCACCACCTACCTCTTCGCCTTTGAGGCCACGGCCGCGTTGCTGGTCATCGCAGTCGTGGGCGCGGTCCTGCTGGCGCGTCGTGAGCGGCGCCTCGACGAGGAGCCCTCGTGAACGTGCCCGCCGCCTGGTACCTGATCCTCGCCGCGATCCTCTTCGGTATTGGGGCGTTCGGACTCCTCACGCGCCGCAGCGCGCTCATCATGTTCATGTGCATTGAACTGATGCTCAACGCCGTGACGCTCACCTTCGTGACCTTCTCGCGGACGCTGGGCGACATCGGGGGACAGGCCAGCGTCTTCTTCGTGATGGTGGTGGCCGCCGCCGAGGTGACGGTCGGCCTCGGCATCGTGGTGGCGGTCTTTCGGCGACGGTCCTCGACCAGCGTCGACGAGCTGTCCGAGATGAAGGGCTGAGATGGCCCACGTCGCCACGCTCATCATCCTGTTCCCGCTGATGGGTTTCCTCATCGTCGTGATCAACGGCAAGTGGTTCAGCGAGCGCGCTGTCGGCGCCATCGCCACCGGGGTCGTCGCGACCAGCTTCGTCACGTCGGTGATCGCCTTCGTGCTGCTCCTGGGTGGCGCCAAGCGCGAGGTGACGGTCCAGCTCTTCACCTGGATCACCGTGGGGACCCTGCACGTGCCGGCGGCGCTGCTCGTCGACCCGCTCTCGATCACCATGTGCCTCTTCGTCACCGGCATCTCGGCGCTCATCCACCTGTACTCGATGGGCTACATGAAGGGCGAGCGCGACTACCGCAAGTTCTTCCTCTACATGAACCTCTTCGTGTTCTCGATGCTCCTGCTGGTGCTGGCCAACAACCTCGTGCTCACCTTCGTCGGCTGGGAGGGCGTGGGGGTGTGCTCCTACTGGCTGGTGAGCTACTACTTCGACCGCGACGCCGCGGCCAGCGCGGGCAAGAAGGCCTTCATCTACAACCGCGTGGGTGACGTGGGTCTGCTGATCGCGATGTTCCTGATCTTCTCGCACCTGCACACGCTGACCTACCGGACCGTCTTCGCCCACGCCGGCGCATTGAGTCCGACCGTGGCCACGCTGGTGGTCCTGGCGCTGCTCCTCGCGGCGACGGGCAAGTCGGCCCAGATTCCGCTCTTCAACTGGTTGCCCGACGCCATGGAGGGCCCGACACCCGTGTCGGCGCTGATCCACGCGGCCACCATGGTGACCGCGGGCGTCTATCTGTTGGTGCGCATGTCGCCGGTGCTCGCGCTCTCCTCCTCTGGACGCATGACCATCGCCGTGGTCGGTGGTCTCACGGCGTTCGTGGCGGCCACCATCGCCACCTCCCAACGCGACATCAAGAAGGTGTTGGCGTTCTCCACGGTCAGCCAGATCGGCTACATGGTGCTGGCCGTCGGGGCCGGGGCGTATTCGGCCGCCATCTTCCTCATGATCAGCCACGCCTTCTTCAAGGCCCTGCTCTTCCTCGGCTCGGGCTCGGTGATCCACTCGCTGCACGGCGAGCAGGACATGCGAAAGATGGGCGGGTTGGCCAAGTACCTGCCGCTCACGTTCCCGACCTTCCTGGTGGGCTGGCTCACCATCTCGGGCATCCCGCCCTTCGCGGGGTTCTGGAGCAAGGGCGAGGTGCTGACCAACGTCTTCGAGTTCTCCAAACCGCTGTGGGTGTTGGGGGTCGTCACCGCGATGCTCACCGGCTACTACATGAGCCGCCTCTTCGTGCTCACCTTCCGCGGCACCGAGCGCTTCCGCGAGGACACGCACGGCGAGGACCCGCACGAGGCGCCGTGGGTGATGACCCTGCCCCTCGTCGTTCTGGCCGGGCTTTCGGTATTAGGTGGCGTGCTCGACCTGCCCTGGATCCACGGGGCGTCACTGGCCGGCTTCCTTGATCCCACCTTCGGGTTCATCCCCGCGCACGCGCACGCCTCGACGCTCGCCCAGGTCACGCTGGCCGCGGTCGACGTGGTGGTGGCCGTGGCCGGGGTGATGGCCGCCTTCGCCATCTGGCGCGACCGGGTGAGCTCGGACCGCTTCGAGCCGAGCTTCTTGGAGCACGTGTGGCGCTGGGACGACGCCTACGACGCGGCGATTGGCCGACCGTTGACGGCGGCCAGCCAGTACGGCGACGACGTCATCGAGCCGCGGGTGATCGACGGAGCCGTCGGCGCGGTGGCGGTCGGGGTTCGCCGCAGCGCCGAGGGCGTGCGCAAGGTCCAATCGGGCTTCGTGCGCCACTACGCGCTGGCCACGGTGCTGGGGATGGCTGTCATCGTGATCTTCTTGTTGGCGCGGGCGGGTTAGCGTGCACTGCTCCGCGTGGCTGGATGTCTTAGTTGCTCTGCCCTTCGTCGGCTCGCTGGTCGCGGGCTCTCTGCGTCGACGTGAGGGCGCGGCCTACGTGTGCGCGGTGGTGACCGCGAGCGCACTGATGGTGCTGACGATGATCGTCGCCGCGATCTACAACTGGCGCGTCGCCGGGGCGCAGACCTTCGACTTCGCGAGTCGCCACGTGCTCTCCGCCCCCTTCGGTCTGGCCTGGGACGTCGCCCTCGACGGCATCTCGCTGCTGATGATCGTGCTCACCTCGTTCGTGCTGCTGGTCGCCCTCTTGGGCGCGCGCGACAAGCGACGCGAGCCGGCCTTCGTCGCCTGGCTGCTGATGCTGACGTCGTTCGTCATGGGCAGCTTCGTCTCCCACGACCTGCTGGAGTTCTTCATCTTCTTCGAGCTCACCCTGGTGCCCAGCTACTTCATCATCGCCGGGTGGGGCGCCAAGGAGAGGTCGCGCGCCGCGCTCAAGTTCTTCATGTACACCTTCACCGGGTCGGCGTTCCTGTTCGTCGGCGCGCTGTACCTGGCCGTCCTGCACCAGCACCAGGCCGGCGGGGCGCTGACCTTCTCCTACGCCGCTCTCAGCGCGACGACGATGAGCCACTCGAGCGCCGTGTGGATCTTCGGCGCGTTCGCCATTGCCTTCGCGGTCAAGTCGCCCATCTGGCCGTTGCACACCTGGTCGCCGCTGGCCTACGCCGAGGCGCCCACGGCCGGGGCCGTCGAGCTGTCCGCGCTACTGGCCAAGCTGGGCTCCTACGGACTGCTGCGCTTCGCGGTCGGGCTGGCGCCGCTGGCGCTGCCGACGATGCGCCCGGTGCTGCTGACGCTGGCGGTCATCGGCATCGTCTACGGCTCGGCGCTGGCCTGCGTGACGCCGGACCTCAAGCGGTTGGTGGCGTACTCCTCGCTGGCCCAGATGGGCTTCATCACGCTGGGCGTGGTCACGGGGTCCAAGATCGCGATGGTCGGCGCGGTGCTGTTGATGTTCAACCACGGCGTGATCACCGCCGGCTTCTTCCTCCTCATCGGCTTCGTCGAGCGCCGCCGCGGCACGGCCACCATCGCGGACCTGCGCGGTCTGCAGGGACCGGCCCCGGTGCTGGCCGCGCTGTTCACCGTCGTGATGCTGGCGTCGATCGGGCTACCCGGGCTGTCGGGATTCGTGAGCGAGTACCTCATCCTCATCGGCACTTTCGCGACCCACGCCTGGTGGGGCGTCGCGGCGACCTTCGGGGTCCTGTTGGCCGCGCTCTACCTGCTCTGGGCCTACCAGCGGGTCTTCCAGGGGCGCGCCAGCGCCGACAACGCCGAGACGGCCGACGTCAACTCGCCCGAGCGCTGGGTCATGGTGCCCATCGTGGTGCTGATCGTGGTGCTCGGCGTCTTCCCCAAGCCGGTGCTCGATCGGATCTCGCCGTCGGTTCAGCAGCTCATTAGCCACGTCGCGCCCGCGGGGTTGACGAAGTGAGCGCCGTCACCACGCCGTCGATCCACTACCTGGCCATCGCGCCGGTCATCATCCTCTTCGTCGCGGCGCTGGTACTCGTCTGCGCGACGGCACTGGTGCGCGGGGCGCTGCCGCGCGTGGTCTCGACCTCGGTCACGCTCATCGCGGCCCTCGGCGCGGGGGCCGTCGCGTGGTGGCAGTGGTCCTACGTGGCCGACCACGGCGCCACCACGACGATCGCCCACGCGGTCGTGCTCGACGGCTTCTCGGTGGTCACCTCGGGGATCGTCGCGATCGGCCTGGCGTTGGCCACGCTCGTCGCCCACGACTGGTCGGCGCGTGAGCACGTTGCCGGCGCCGAGTACCAGGTGCTGAGCCTGGCCGCGGCGTCGGGCGCGATCCTCATGTGTCAGGCCAACGACCTCATCGTGATCTTCCTCGGCCTCGAGATCCTCTCCATCGGCCTCTACGTGCTGGTGGCCTTCGACCGCGAGCGCGCGACGTCCTCGGAGGCGGCACTGAAGTACTTCCTACTGGGCGGGTTCGCCTCGGCGATCTTCATCTACGGCGCGGCGCTGGTCTACGGGGCAACGGGCAGCACCAACCTGACCTCGCTGTCGTACTACCTGGGCACCAACACGCTGCTGCGACCGGGCCTGCTCTACGCCGGCGGGGGACTGCTCCTGGTCGGCTTCGCCTTCAAAGTGGCCGCCGTGCCCTTCCACCTCTGGTCGCCCGACGTCTATCAGGGCGCACCCACGCCGGTGACCGGCTTCATGGCCTCGATCGTCAAGGTCGGCGCCTTCGCCGCCTTCCTGCGCGTGACGGTCTCGGCCCTGGGCACCCAGATGGCCACGTGGCGCCCGATTCTCTTCGTGCTGGTGGTGCTGACCACGCTGGTTGGCGCCGGCCTGGCCACGGTGCAGCGCAACGTGAAGCGCATGCTCGCCTACTCGTCGATCAACCATGCGGGCTTCATCCTGCTCGGCCTCTACGCGGCCGACGCGCGCGGCAGCGCCGCCACGCTCTTCTACCTCGCGACCTACGCGCCGGTGGTCGTGGCCACCTTCGCGATCGTCACCCTGGTGGGCGGCCGCGGCGACGAGGACCACGACATCAACGCCTACCGCGGGTTGGCGCGCCGCCAGCCGTGGCTGGGTGGCGCGCTGGCCGTGCTGCTGCTGAGTCAACTCGGCGTCCCCCTCACGACCGGCTTCTACGCCAAGTTTGCCGTGCTGGCCGCCACGGTCGACGCCGGCGGCGCCGCGCTGGCCCTGGTCGCGTTGCTGGGCGCGGCCATCGCCGCCTACTTCTACCTGCGCTGGGTGCTCGCCCTCTACGCCGACGAGGACCGTGACGCGACGCGCGTCGCGGTTCCGAGCGCGACCGGCTTGGTCATCGCGCTTGGTGTTGCGTTCACCGTGTTCTTCGGGATCTGGCCCGGACCCTTGGCCGCCCTCAGCCAGCACGCCACCGTCCTCTTCACGCCGTGAAACGCGTGGCGCTGGCCACCGCGCATGTCTCGGATGACCCCGACGAGCCACTGCTCCTCGCCGCGTTGGCGGATGAGGGGATCTCAGCGCGCGCCGTGCCGTGGGACGCCAACGACCCCTTCGACGACGACCTGGTGGTCATCCGCTCCACGTGGGACTACACGACGCGTCGTGACGAGTTCCTCGCCTGGGCCCGTGGCGTGGCACGCCTCGCCAATCCCTATGAGGTCGTGGCCTACTCCAGCGACAAGATCTACCTCGGCGACCTCGCCGCACGCGGACACGCCGTGGTGCCGACGACGTTCGTCGACGTGGGCGACGCGCCGAGCTTCTACGACGGCGATGTCGTCATCAAGCCGCGGGTGGGGGCCGGATCGCGGGATACGGCGCGATATTCGCCGGCCCAACGTGACGAGGCGTGGGCCCACGTGATGCGCCTCCACCAGTCCGGACGCGACGTCATGATCCAGCCCTACGTGGACTCGGTCGATTCGCAGGGTGAGCGCGCCCTGGTCTTCATCGACGGCCAGTACTCCCACGCCATGACCAAGGGTGCGATGCTCAACGTGGCCGAGCTCGAGCGCTCGTGGGAGTTTCGGCTGGCGCAGATGTCGCCAGCCGCGGGCGAGCCGGAGGCGCTCGCGCTCGCGACACGGGTATTGGCCGACCAACCCGGCGACCTGCTGTACGCGAGGGTCGACCTGGTCCGCTGGGCGGGCGCATGGGTGGTGATGGAACTCGAACTAATCGAGCCGTCTCTCTTCCTCACTTACTATCCGCCGGCGGCCGTCGCGCTGGCGCGGGCGATTGACGGGCGCCTGGGCGGCCTCGTGGCGGACCCGTAACCCCTCGATGGCGTCCTCCGTTGAGTCGCTCGCGTCGGCTCAGGCGGGCGTCTCATCGGCCTGCGCCTCATCGCCGACTTGGAAGTCCAGCAAGAGGTAGCCGGCCGGGGATACGCCGGGCCGAGTCAGAGTTAGCCGTCTCGACGGTCCCCCCGCGAAGAGCTTGCGGCCGTGCATCTGCAGGTCCGGCGCGACGGCGAGCCGCACCTCATCGATCCGCCCTTCTTTGAGTAGCGACTGTGTCAGTGCGATGCTCCCTTACACGCCGATATCGGCGCCCGGTCGACGCTTCAACTCGGCAATGAACGTGCGAAGGTCGCCGCCGATGACGGTGGTGTTCGCCCACGCCACGTCGGGTGTCGTTGAGGTCACGACGAATTTCTCGACGTCGTTAGTGAAGCTGGCGAACGGCTCGATATCGCTGGTCGGCCAGAACCTCGCCCACTCATCGCAGGTACGCCGGCCCAGGAGCACGGTGTCCAGGGTGGCGATGGTGCGAGCGCCGTACTCGTCCAACACTTCGTCCCCGTCGGTGACGAACTCGTCGGGCTGCTCGGCTACACCGTCGAGGGACAAGAACGATGACGCGACTACCTTGCGCACGGCTTCGTCTCCTTGTTGGTGAAGAGGATGGAAGATACTGACGTACGACCGATCGAAGGCTAACTGGTGGACCGTCTAACGGACTCGCCACTTCGATGACTGCGCCATCATCTCTAGACGTGTTCGATCGAGGACGTCCATCTAGCTCAGGCGACTCGCGCGGTGGGCGTCCGCCTCTTCAGTGGGGCGCTGTGCAGCCTCGAGGATCTCGGGCGGGATGACGGTGCCGGGTCGGTTTGCGGGGTCGTTGGCGAAGAATCGTCCCAGCACGGGAATCTCGGTGATCGATTCGGCGCGCAGCGTCGCCGCGACCACCGGAACGAAACTCTCGGCCGCGGGGTACACCAGGTAGCGCGGTAGCCACGCCGGGTCGTACTTGGCGTTGAAGGCCCACAGCGACTCGATTGGCAGGATTCCCGAGAGTCGCTTGAGTGCCCAGCGCTCCACGCGGGTGAATGTGCCCTCGCCGCGCTCGCCGTCGAGCACCGATCGAAAGGCGGCGAAGTTGAGGCTGAGGCCGCGCCCGCCACTCGCGCGAACGTGCTCGATGGTCGAGCACAGCGCGTAGTCGATGAGTCCGTTGGGGTGTTCGCCGGGGTCGCGGCGCATCAGGTCCAGCGAGTAACCGTTGAGCGCGGGCGTCGGCACGAACTGACAGACCGCGACGGGACACCCATCGGGCCCGTGGACCACCGTTAAGAGCAAACCCTTGTCCTTGGGGTCGAACAGGCGTCCCAACATCATCGAGAAGCCGCGTTCGCCTTCGCCGCGGCGCAACATCGAGATCACATTGACGATCTCGGGCACCCGAGAAGGCTCGATGGTGCTGGGGTCGAGGAACTCCACGGTGTACCCGTGACGCGCGAGGCGCGTGCACGCCTGGCGCAGGCTCTTCATCTTGTGGCCGGACAGGGAGAACGTGGGGCAATCGACGATGGCCTCGTCGCCCAGATAGATCGAATGCAGTCCCGCGCCGTGGTAGATCGGCAGCCACTCGGCCCCCGCGCCCATGATCCCGATGGTCCATCCGCGCGACTCCGCGAAGCTGCGAAACGCGCTGAACGACTCGGCGCGTTCGGCCCCGGGTCCAATGGGATCCGGTGAGATCAGCGCCACCCCGCCGTAGACGGCGTAGGCCACGAGTGAGTCACGGAAGAAGAAGAACTGTTTGTCGTCGCGCAGCGCGAAGTAATCCAGAGTGCCACGTCCGTGGCGGCGCACAATCTCGCGCGCGCGGAACTCCGCCACGCGGCGTTCGGCGCTCGTGCCTTTCTCGGAGAGCCGGCGATCGACCACCGGTCGAGTGATCAGGTAGATGGTCGTGACGACCAACGAGATGCCGACCGCCAGCAACGAGGGATTGATGAAGTCACCCACCCGATCCGGCAGCGTCGCCAGGCTGATCGCGGTAATGCCGACCATCCGCTCAGCGCAAGCGGCGAGGACGACTCCGAATGCCGGCAGGTGGCGATGAACGCCCGACGCCTCGATCCCACTCGCGCCCGCCAACACTGCGACCGCGGCCACGAGGCCGATGCGCGCCATTGCGACGGTGAGATTCGCGCGGTCGCTGGTCGCCTGGAAGTGGTCGCGCTCGATAACCAACAGCGCAAGGATTGACACTGCGACCAATGACGCGGTGACGCTGCCGCCGCGCGCCAGGTGGGCGACCACCGTGACCGCCAGAGCCAACGAGGTGAGAAACCATGCTCGGCGCTGGCCGCGCCGAATCCCGCGGGCCATCATGATCATGGCCACACCGGCCACCGCCGTGAGGGCCGCGGCTGACTGGGCGACGCTGAGCGGGAGAACGTTGAGCACCGTATGTAGTCGGCTGCGCAACGGCGCCGACACGGTCACGGCGACGTTGACCAGACCGTCAACGAAGATGAGGCCCGACGCCCAACGGCGCACCGAACGGCGCCGGCGTTGCGCGCTGAGGCGGTCGTGGGATACCGGGAAGGGATTCCCGTTGGGCCACGAGCCAATCGTGAGCGTGGCCGCGCCCGGTTCTGGCTGCGCGGCGGCACCCCCGAGCAGGCGCTCGAGCAACCGGGCGCGCCAGCGCGGCGACTGGCCTGCGTAGAGGCGCACCTGAACCGTCGAGGCAGCCTCGATCTCGACAACGCCAAGGCGCTCGGCCGTGGCGAAGACCGGAGGCAGACCCAGTCGGCCTCTCCTCTCGACAACGACTGTTCCCGACGGACCCGGGGCCGCGCACATCCCGCGATCGAGGAATGCCAGGGCCGGTCGAGGGCAACCCCCGACGACGGCGCCCGCGCCGCCACGTTCGGCGACACGCCGTGCGAACTCCAGGGCGTCGACGTCGTCAACGTACGTGAGCGCGAGCGGCTCGAACGGGCCGGGTGGCTCGCTCGAGCGCGTGCCGCGCACGAAGCGACGTCGCACGATGAGTCCGGCTACCGCGACTACGAGCGCCTCCACGAGCACGATGATGAGGAGATTTGCGGTGAGGTCGCCCCAGAAACTGGTCGTATGGGGAGTCTTCACCGTGATGTCGTGATGGGTGAAGTGACTCACGACCTCGAAGCCGGTATTGAGCAGATCGAAGATGGCCATCGCGATGACCGGGAACCACACCCACGGCGCAAAACGGCGGTAGAGGACGCGCGACGCGACGAAACGTTCCATCGCGGTGGGATCTTCGAGTCGTCGCGCGTCGTCACGCTCGGCGATGTCCGCGCGCTCGGCGTCGATGCTGGTGCGTCCGGCCGCGATCGCGAGATCGCGCACGCCGTTGGCAGTCGCGACCCGGAGCATGAGCTCGCCGGTGACCCGAACGCCGAGCGCGCCCAGGATCCTTCGCGCGCCCACGGAGTCGAGACTGGCGTCATCGCGACCCGGCAGGACGATGAGCTGGTGATCGCGGTTGGTGGTGAACGCTCGAATCGCCTCGACCAGCGGCTCCAGCGCGGCGAGTGTGCTGGTTAGCGCGACAACCGCGTCGCGGTCCGTCGGCGCCAAGAGATTGCCCGCGATGACGACCGTTGCGGGGTCGTCGATGTCGCCTAGCAGTTCCGTGAGCTCAATCACTGCGCGCCCGGCGGGATCACTGGAAACCGAGAGCCCGAGATCGCTGACGACGTAGACGTGGTGGCCGTACGGGATCGGTAACGTCAACCGCTCACTGGGTGCCACGGGTCTAGTCTCGCAGAGTCGCCTGCGGAGTTGTCCGAGGCGCCAGACCCATGGACGAGGACTACCGCAGAGACAACTGGCGCTGGCGCGACGAGCCGCGCGACCCTGGCCCGACGGTCGTCTTCGATATTGACGGGGTTCTCGCCGACGCCGCCGGCCGTCAGCACTACCTCGACTGGGGAGACTGGAAGCAGTTCTTCGAAGCGTGCGGTGACGACCCGGTCATCGAGGAGATTGAGCGTCTGCTCGAACTGCTCGACGCGTCACTGGCGATCGTCTTACTCACCGGTCGGCCGCGGCGGGTCCAGCCCCACACCCTGGCGTGGTTGGAGCGCTACGGCCTTCGCTGGGACCTGCTCATCATGCGCGAGTACGGCGACTACGCCGGCGTCGACGTGTTCAAGCGAGGTGCAGTCCGCGACCTGAAATCCCAAGGTTTCGACCTGCGACTCGCCCTCGACGACGATCCGAAGAACCACGCGATGTACATCAGCGATGGCGTCCCGTGCATTTACATCCACTCCGGTTACTACCTCTGACCTCGGATGTCCCGGCGCCGTTCAGCGCCGCGCGGCGAAGACGCGAAAACCCGTGGGCGACTCGCGAGTCGACACCGAAGAAAAGCCCGCAGCCTCGAACGCGCGCATCGCCCACGCCGGACCGTCGCCACCCGATTGACCGGCACCGCCGTTGCGCAGATTCTCCTGGAGGCAGTACATCAAACCGGTGCTGAAGACAATGGCTGACATCGGGCTCTGGAGGTCGGTCACGAGATCGCCGCTCGAAGCCGTTTCGGCGACCATGAACACCCCTCCGGGGGCCAAGGATGACTTGACCTCGCTCGCGACCGACGCCGGATCTCCGAGATGGTGGAATGAGTCGAGGCACGTCACCAGCTGGTATGTGTCGCGCGGCATGGCGTTCGTACCTGCGGCCACTCCGCGCACATTGGCGAGTCCTTCGGTCCGGGCTCGAGTCACCGTGGACTCGACCAGATCCTCGTCGAGGTCGTAGGCAGTCACCTCAGCGGCGGGGAAGGCTCGCGCCATCAACAAGACGGCCTCTCCGGTGCCGCTGGCGAGATCGGCGATACGCCCGCCGCGCAACAGCTCGTCGGTTACGCCGTCGCACCCGCCGATCCACTCGTCGACGAGCGCGGAACGATAGATCGGCGCGTTGATACGCCCCACGGCATCGCCGTAGACGTCGTGGAACCGCTGCGGGGCGATTCCGGTTCCGGTGCGGATGGCCGCGACGACGTCGCCCGTGAGGGCGCCCGACCGTTCGACGAAATCGACGATGGCCCGCGCGTCAACCGGAAACTTCGATCCGAGGACGAAAGACGTCATCGGTTCGATCGTGAATTGTTGCCCGTCGTACGTCGCGTAGCCCGCGGCGGCCATGGCGCGCAGCCACTCGAGTGTGTTGCGCTCGTCTGTCCCCGATCGCTCGGCAATCTCGCGCGCAGCACCGGGCTGGGCGCGCAACGCATCCAGCATCCCGGTGCTCGCGCCGAGTGCGCACGTGGTGATGGCGTACCAACCCAGCAGGTCGGACATCCACTTCGGACGCTCGTCGGCCATACCCACCTCCCCGGGGTCGCCGCACTTCGCCGGGTCTTGGAACCCGTCGCGTCGGCCACCTATTTTGGGTCGTCGTCGCGGACACTAGCGGTGGTCGTAGCGGGCGTCAACCCGCTGTACGTTTCCAGCATCCGACCTGTGACGACGATCAGGTTGGGCCCAAAAGCTTCAGGACCTCGCCTGCGGCGCGCCGACCCGACCCGATCGAGGCGGGCACACCAACACCGTCGTAGGCGCCGCCCGCGAGAGCCACGCCGAGGGCGGCGGCGGCGCCGCGGGCGCCGCCCACCATTGCTTCGTGGTCCACTCGGTATTGGGGCAGGCCCTTGGGCCAGCGTTGAACTATCGCGTCTCGCGGCGCCCCGGCGCGCGCCAGCACGACCGCGAGCTCGGTGGCTACTCGTGCGGACAGCTCGTCATCGCTGAGTGACGCCCAGCGGTCGTCGTCGCTGCGCCCCACGTGCGCGCGAACTAGGACGTCGTCGTCGCGTCGCAGGTGCGGCCACTTGCGATCGAGGAAGGTAATGGCGGTCACCATGAGGGTCCCCTCGCCGCGCCACGGCGTGCCGAGGGGTATCAGGACGCCGGTGCCGTGCGCAGGCAACGTGAGCTCGTCGCGCGAATAGGAGAGCGTGACCATCGCCGCCCCGGCGTACGTGACCGCTCCCAGCGCCGCCAGCGCCGGGTCCATCTCGCCGAGCAGTCGAGCGGCGACCGGTGCGGGCGCGGCGAGAACCACCGCGTCGGCCGGGGTCGTCGTACTGGCCGTGTCGACCTCCCATGGATAGTCGCCGGAGCCGCTGCGTCGAAGCGCCGTGACGGCGACGCTCTCCCTGATGAAGACGCCTCGTTCGCGCAGCTGACGCGCCAGCTGCATCGGCAGAGACCCGACGCCCTCGGCTAGGGAGTAGAAGAGTGGCCCGGGGCTCGCGGCTGTCGGGGAGTGGCCCGGGCCAGAACGCGCCGGTCGCAAGCCCTTCATCAACGACCCGCCCCGACGCGCCGCTTCATATAGGTCCGGAAAGATCGACTTCGCCGAGAGGTCGTCGATGCGACCCGCCTGTATGCCGCCCACCATCGGCTCGACGAAGCGGTACGCGAGTTCGGCGCCGAGCTTGGTGCGCACTATCTCACCGATCGTGATGTCGTCACCGACGTCGAGGGCCCGAGGAAAGTGCTCGTCGCGCCAGGCCGCCCACCGCGCATGTCGACTCAGTCCCGCGACGGCTCGCACAGTGTCGAACGACGTCGGTACGCCGAGAACGACTCCGGCGGGAATCTCGTAGAGGGCGCCGCGCAGCCAGATGCTGGCGCCACTGGCGTCAACGGCCTCCAATTGATCGGCGAGACCCAACTCGGTGACCAGCGCGGTCGCCTCGTGGCGGCGCGCCAGGTACCCATCCGCGCCAAGGTCGATCTCGCGGCCGGCGAAGCTAGTGGTCGCGAGCAATCCGCCCACGCGCGACGACGCCTCGATGACCTCAATGCGCGGTGGCTCCGTGGCGCGACTCAGTTCCCACGCCGCGGCCAAGCCGGCGATTCCTCCACCTACGACCACCACCGACGAGCGCGTCACCTAGGCCTCGCGGCGCACGACGTTGGCGAGGACCTCGATGAAAGCCGGGTCGTCGTTGAGCGACGCCGTGCGCACGAGAGTGATTCCCGCCTCACTGGCGACACGTTGAGCGTCGATGTCGATGTCGTAGAGGACCTCGAGGTGGTCGGAGACGAACCCGATTGGACACGACACGACGTCGGTGACGCCACTCGCGGCCATGGCGCGCAGCTCGTCGAGGATGTCCGGTCCGAGCCAGGTGTCCGAGGTGCGTCCCGCCGATTGCCAGGCGACGTCGACGTTCACCACGCCGGCGAGGTGGGCGGCCCGCGACGCGCTTTCGTGGAGTTGCGCCGGGTACGTGTCGCCGGCACTCAAGATCCCCTCGGGCAAGGAGTGAGCCGAGAAGAGGACGACCGCCGCGGCTCGCCGCTCCTCTGGGACGCGGGAGAGGGCCTCGGTGACCCTGGCGGCGACGAGTTCGAGGAATCCCGGCGCGTCCCACCACTCGCCGATCGGCGAGAAGTCGACGCCGGCGCCCAACGCCTCTCTCGCTCGCGCCATGTACTGGTCGGTCGACATGGTCGACGAGTGCGGCGCCAGCGCGAGTCCGATGACCCGTGCGACGTCGTCGTCGACGAAGGAAGCCGCCGTCTCTTCGATCATCGGCGACTCGTACTTGGACCCGAAGCGCACGTCGAACTCGCCCGGGTGGCTGTGCTCGAGCGCGGCCGCCAGTGCCGACACTTGGTCGAGCGTGCGACGTGTTAGTGGAGAGATGCCGCCGATGGCGTCGTAACGGCGAGTGAGGTCGGCCAGTTGCTCTTCGGTAGGTGGCCGCCCGTGGCGGATCCGGGTGTAGTACGCCTCGACGCCGTCTCGCGACGCCGGCGTCCCGTAGGCCATGACGAGGACGCCGGTACTCACGCGACCCCCGCGAGGCCTTCGTCGTGCACGACGCGCACGACGGCCTCGAGCACCGCGGGGTCCGTCGAGGGCAGGACCCCGTGACCCAGGTTGAAGACGTGTCCCGGCTCGCGGCCGGCGCGGGCCAGAACCTCGCGCGCGCCCGCGATCCCCTGGTCCACACTGCCCAGGCACCGCGCGGGATCGAGGTTGCCCTGGACCGCCCGGGCGCCGACGCGACGCCGCCCCTCGTCGAGGTCGACGTGCCAGTCGACGCCGACCACATTGGGTCCGCACGCGGCCATGAGGTCTAGCAACTCTCCCGTGCCCACCCCAAACAGAATGGTCGGCACGTCGAGATCGGCGAGTGCGTCGAGGACTCGCGTCGTCGCCGGCTGGGCAAACCGGCGGTACTCGTCGCGCGTGAGCGCTCCGGCCCACGAGTCGAACAGCTGCAACGCCGAGGCGCCGTGAGCCACCTGGAGGCGCAGGAAGGAGATCGTGATGGCGACCAAGCGGTCCATCAGTCGATCGAAGAGGTCCGGCTCGGCGTGCATGAAACTCTTGATGACGCCGAAGTCTCTCGTCGGCGCACCCTCGACGAGGTAGCTGGCCACGGTGAAGGGTGCGCCGGCGAAGCCGATGAGCGGCGTGGCGCCTGGGGCCAGCGCGGCCACCACGAGGTCGACGGTCGTGGCGACGTGGGCCACGTCGGAATCTTCCAGGTCGCGCAAGCGTTCCAGGTCCGACGCGCTCGCGAAGGGCCGGGCCACCACCGGACCGCGGCCCGCCTCGACATCGACGCCGAAACCCAGTGCGTGATAGGGCACGACAATGTCCGAGAAGAGGATCGCCGCGTCGACGCCGTAGCGGCGCACGGGCTGCAGGGTGACCTCGCAGGCGAGGTCGGGGTCGGCCACCACGTCGAGGATCGACCCGGTGCCGCGAAGGGCGCGGTACTCGGGAAGTGAGCGTCCCGCCTGGCGCATGAACCAAACCGGGACGTGATCGACGCGTTCGCCGCGGCAGGCCCGCAGGAAGACTGACTCCACTTTGCTCCTTCGCCGCATCTCAATCTAGGGGAGTACTTGCGACCGCTGGGGTGGTGCGGTTCGCCTAGACTTGTCAGACCCCAATCGCAGATTCTGAAGAGAGGTCGACGTGGCCCACGAGCGCGAAATCGCCGAGGAACAGAAGTTCCTTGACGTAGCTCTCAACGCCCTGGACCACATGCGAGATGAGGCGCGTTCGATGCGTGACGGCGCCGCGGTGGCGACGATGCGTGGCGCCGGGGACCTGGTCGAGCGAGACGTCGTGATGGGCACCGCGCTGCAGCGTCTCGACCAACTGGCCATTGGTGACCAGCCACTCTTCTTCGGGCGACTCGACTACCAGCCGGACGAGGTCGGTCGCGTCGACCGCTTCCGCGTCGGTCGCCTCGCGGTGACCGACGAGCACCAGAACCCTTTGGTCGTCGACTGGCGAGCCCCGGTAGCCGAGCCGTTCTACCGCGCCACCGGCGTCGAGTCGCTCGGTTTGTCGCGCCGCCGCCACGTCGCCGTGCGCGGACACGAGGTCATCGGCGTTGAGGACGAGTACTTCGCCGACGCCGATGGCAACCTCACGCTCCCCGAGGACGCGGTGCGCGACGCGACACCCGATGGTCTGGTCGAGGGCGGCCTCGCCCTCGGCGGTCCCGGCGCGCTGCTCGCGGCGTTGGGTCAGGCGCGCACCGGCCACATGGGCGACATCATTGCGACGATCCAAGGTGAGCAGGACCGCATCATTCGCACGCCGCTCGCCGGCGTCCTGCTGGTGCAGGGCGGGCCGGGCACCGGCAAGACCGCTGTCGCCTTGCACCGTGCGGCGTACCTGCTCTACACGCACCGCGCGACCCTCGAGCGCCAGGGCGTTCTCGTCGTCGGACCGAATCCGCTCTTCCTCAACTACATCGAGAAC
This sequence comes from Acidimicrobiales bacterium, assembly GCA_035534335.1. Lineage (GTDB taxonomy): Bacteria > Actinomycetota > Acidimicrobiia > Acidimicrobiales > RAAP-2 > RAAP-2. Next base: position 105,561 of record DATLSF010000024.1, read on the forward strand.
GTGTTGCCATCCCTCGGCGAGTCCGGCGTGACGCTCTCGACCATCTCGGGCCTGGTGACCAACATTGCGGTGCGTGGTCGCGATGACGACCGCGTCGACCGGCTCAAGGGTGACCTGCGGATGGTGCAGTTCCTGACGCGGGCCCTGGCGACGCGCCAACGCCCGCTGCGCGAGGACGTCGAGATCCCGATCGGCCGGGCCATCGTGGTGCTGCGCGCGCGTGACACCAAGGAGGTGGTCGAGCGCGCGCGTCGGCGCCCCGGCAACCACAACCAACGCCGATCCGCGGTCGGACGTGAGTTGGCCCAGCGACTGGCTGTGCAGTACCGCAGCCGGTTCGCCCACGACCAGGCCGACGTCGACGACGCATTGAGTGAGCTGTCGGAAACCATTCGCACGAGCGCCGAATTCCGTGCGGCCCTCCAGCGGATCTGGCCGCGACTGAGCGGTCCGGAGCTTCTCCATGACCTCTTCGGTGCCAAAGCCCTCATTCGCGCGGCCGGTGAGGGTCTGCTCAGCGAGGAGGAGCAATCACTTCTCTACCGCGAACGCTCCGACGGGTTCGAGAACATCGCCTGGACCAAGGCCGACGCCGCGCTCATCGACGAGGCGCGAATCCTGCTCGGCCCCCAGCGTCGACCCCGACCCGTGATTCGACCGGGTGACGTTCTGGAGGGAATCGACCTGGACGCGTACCAGGGAGACCAGCGCGCGGCGGCCCTGCGTGAGGCGCAGCGTCAGGCGCCGACACCGGTCTTCGAGCTGGATGAAGCCGAGTTCGTCACCTACGGCCACATCGTCGTCGACGAGGCCCAGGACCTGTCGCCGATGGAGCTGCGCGTCCTGCGCCGGCGCGACCTGAACGGCTCCATGACCGTGGTGGGCGACATGGGTCAGGCGACGACCGCGTCGTCGTCGGCCTCGTGGGGCACCGTGTTGGAGGTCCTCTCGCCTCGGCGTCCCCCGACGCGCGTCGACCTCACGGTCAGTTACCGCACCCCTGAAGAGGTCCTCGCCTTCGCCGCGCCGACGCTGGAGGCCGCGTCGGCGGACCTGACCTCGCCGCGACCAGTGCGCCGCGCCGGGGTGAATCCGATCGTCGAGGAGGTGGCCGCCGACGACCTGCTGGCGAGTCTGGTCGCGGCCGTGAACCGAGAGACCGCGGCGGTGGCCCCGGGTCGCGTCGCCGTCCTCGTGAGCGAGTCGTGCGTTGCCGATACCGTGGCCCAGTTGCGTCGCGAGGGCGTCGACGCCGTCGATCCCCTGGGCCCCGAGTCCCGGGGCCTCAGCGCCGACCTCGTGGTCCTGGCCGCCGAGGGCGCGAACGGGTTGGAATTTGACGCCGTCGTGGTGGTCAATCCGGGCCGCATCGCGCGTCGCGAGTCGCGCGACACCGAGCCGACACCGCGCGGACTTCGCACCCTCTACGTCGCGATGACCCGACCGACTCGACGCCTGTCGATCCTCTCCAGCGAGCCGCTGCCCGCGACAATTGAGGTCGCGCGGGACCGCCAGTCGTAACTCGGACCCCGCGCCATCTACTAGAAATGTAGGCGTGAGTCAGGCGATTCCCCTCAATAGCCTGGCGAAGTCGGAGAAGATAGTTCACGATCGGCCGCCGATGCTCGCCATCGGCGTGATGATCTGGCTCGGCAGCGAGTTGATGTTCTTCTCCGGGCTCTTCGCCGCCCTGTTCACCATCCGCGCGCATCTGGCGGCGTGGCCCCCCAAGGGCACGCACCTGGACGTGCTGCAGGCGGGCATCTTCACGCTGGTCCTGGTTTCGTCGTCGTTCACGATGCAGTGGGCCGTGTGGCTGATTGAGCATCGGCGCCGCGCCGAGGCCCGACGCTGGGTCTACATCACGATCGTCCTGGGCGCGCTCTTCATCGGCAACCAGGCCTACGAGTGGACCCACATCGTGACGCGCTGGTACACGAACTCCTACGGCTCGATCTTCTTCATCACGACGGGACTGCACGGACTGCACGTCTTCCTCGGCCTCGTCGCCATGGCCTTCCTCCTCTTTCGCATGCGCGGCAGTGAGGGCGACCCGGGAGAGCTGTCGACGTTCCAGGGCGTGAGCTACTACTGGCACTTCGTCGACGTCGTGTGGATCGGCCTCTACTCGTCCCTCTTCCTGCTCAAGTAACGATGACTCGATCCGCGCTCACTCGACTTGGGGCCACGGCGTTCATCGCCGTGCTCGGCTGCGCCCCGGTGCTGCTGCTGGCGACCGGCGCGCACGCGGCGGGCAAACCCCCGTATCAGACGACGCGCAAGAACGCGGGCACGCCCAACTCCTCTCAGGTCGTGACGGGTGCCAACGGCCAAGTCATCCGTTACGGCAACGGCGCCATCACCTATACCAATCCGTCGCCGGGGCTGACCCAACTGGGCGAGGCCCTCTTCCAGGAGAACTGCGCCACCTGTCACGGGGTCGAGGCCAACGGCGTGCCGGCCGCGGGCACCACGGGCGCGTTCCCGAACCTGGTCGGACTGGGCAGCGCCACGATCGACTTCTGGATCGAGTCCGGCCGGATGCCCGCCACGAATCCGCGCGTGGTCGAGGCCGTGCGTCGCACCCCGCGGCTGACCCACGACCAGGCCCTGGCGATCGCCGCGTGGATCAACTCGCTGTCACCGGCCTACCCGGCGATCCCGACCGTTCACCTGGCCAACGCCAACGTGTCCGACGGAGCCGCGCTCTTCGCGGAGAACTGCGCGTCGTGCCACACCATTGAGGGCATTGGTGACGCGTTGGCCAAGAGCACCTTCTCGCCGTCGCTACGCCACATTCCGGCGACGCAGGTCGCCGAAGCGATTCGCACCGGTCCCGCGAACATGCCGCGCTTCACCGGCAACCTCAGTGACTACCAGGTGCGCGACATCGTCAAGTACGTCACCACCGAGATAGAACACCCCCGCAACCCCGGAGGTTTCGGACTCGGCGGGCTCGGTCCGGTCGCCGAGGGATTCGTCGGACTGGCCCTCGGCGTCGGTGTGCTCGCGCTCGCGGGATTCTGGGTGGGGGAGCGCCAGTGAGCGACGAACAGCGCACTCCCGTGACCCTCGGCGGACTGTCCGAGGACGATCCGCACCTGCAGCCGGCCTCGGCGCATCCGAAGCGCGCCGAGGCGATCATCGCGGTGACAATGTTCCTCGGGCTCGTTCTGTGCGCCGCCTTCGGCGCGTGCTACTGGGTCAACGCCGCGCCATGGACGTTGGGGGCAACCCTCGGGGGTGGACTGAGCTTCCTGGGAATTGGGATGGCCGCGTGGGGCAAGTACCTGATGCCGCGCGGCCCCTTCGTCGAGCAGCGCCACCCGCTCGCCGCGTCACAGGACGAGCGCGAGGCCTTCGTGGGCTCGATCGTCCAGCGCGGCGGCAGCCTGATGAAGCGCCGCAAGCTGTTGGGCGGCCTGCTGGGCGGCGGGCTCGGCATCTTCTCGGTGGTCGCGATCTTCCCGCTGTTGCGCAGTCTTGGTCCGCTGCCGAAGGGGACGCTGTTTCACACCGACTGGCGCAAGGACTCCTACGTGGTGGACCAGGGCGGGCGACGCGTCTCGGTGGGCGACCTCGCGGTCGGTTCGATCATGACGGTCTTTCCCGAGGGCACCGAGGACACCGACCGCGGACAGGCCGTCGACCAGACGGTGTTGATCCGCGTCTCTAACGAGAGCTTCACCACCCAGAAGGGCCGTGAGAGCTGGGCGCCGATGGGCTACGTCGCGTATTCCAAGCTCTGCACGCACCTGGGCTGTCCGGTCGGCCTCTACGAGCAGCAGCTCCAGCTGTTGGTGTGCCCGTGCCACCAGTCGATGTTCGACGTGACCAACGGCGCGATCCCCAACTTCGGTCCGGCCCCGCGGCCCCTGCCCCAGCTGCCGCTCTACATCGACGCGGCGGGTTTCCTGCGCAGCCAGGACGGCTACAACCAGCCCGTGGGCCCCGGATTCTGGGAGCGCGCGTGAGCGACGTCGTCGTCACCCGGCGCTCCCAGCGCAAGGCCCTCGGCCAGTTCGGCCAGGTCGGCAAGGTCATCGACGACCTCGACGACCGCTTGGGGATCGCCAAGGGCGGTCGGAGCTTCCTCGACAAGATCTACCCCGACCACTGGTCGTTCCTGCTCGGCGAGATCGCCCTCTACTCCTTCGTCGTCCTGCTGGCGACGGGCGTCTTCTTGACCTTCTATTACACGCCCAGCCAGGCCCTGGTCACCTACCACGGCAGCTTCCTGCCCCTCGACGGCCAGAAGATGACCGAGGCGTACTTCTCGAGCGTCAACCTCTCCTTCGCGGTGCGCGGCGGACTACTGATGCGCCAGATGCACCACTGGGCCTGCGACATCTTCGTGGGCGCCATCGTCGTGCACATGGCGCGGATCTTCTTCACCGGCGCCTTCCGCAAGCCGCGCGAGCTCAACTGGATTATCGGCCTGACGCTGCTGATCCTGGCCATCGTCAACGGCTTCTTGGGCTACTCGCTGCCCGACGACCTCGTCTCGGGCACCGGCATCCGCATCGCCTACTCGATCATCCTGTCGATTCCGCTGGTCGGTTCCTACTTGGCGTTCTGGATCTTCGGCGGCAACTTCCCGGGCAACGGGGTCTTCGAGCGCTTCTACATCGCCCACGTGCTGCTGGTGCCGGGCATCATGATTGCGTTGGTCAGCGTGCACATGTTCTTGATGTTCCGCCAGAAGCACACGCAGTTCGACGGCGGGGGCCGCACCGAGGACAACGTGGTGGGTAAACCGTTCTTCCCGGTGTTCATGGCCAAGACCACGGGCTACCTGCTGATCATCGCCGGGGTGATCGCGCTGTTGGCCGCCTTCGCCCAGGTCAATCCGATCTGGCAGTTCGGTCCCTACGAGGCCGCGCGCATCTCCTACGCCGTCCAGCCCGACTGGTACATGGGGTTCCTCGACGGGGCGCTGCGCATCTGGCCCAGTTGGAGCTTCCACAGCTTCGGCCATACGATTCCGCTCGAGGTCACGATCCCCGCGGTCGTCTTGCCGGGGCTCATCTTCAACCTGGCCTTCGCGTGGCCGGCGATCGAGCGGCGCTTCACGCACGACGACGAGTTCCACAACCTGCTGGACCGTCCGAGCAACCGACCCAAGCGCACCGCAATCGGTGTCGCGCTGCTCACGTTCCTCTTCGCGCTCTTCGTGGCCAGCTCCACCGACGTCCTGGCCAACTTCTTCCACGTCTCGCTCAACACGGTGCTCATCGCCATGCGCGTGATCGTGCTCGTCACGCCGGTCATCGCCTACGTGGTCACCTACGTGATCTGCAAGGAGATGCAGGCGGTGCGCGGGGCCGGCCGGCGCAAGACCGCGAACATCGTGTCGCGCTCGCACGAGGGCGAGTACACCGCGACCCCGTCGCCCGTGTACCCCGACGACCGTCACGACAAGCTCGAGCCCATCCCCGTGCCCGACTTCATCAGCGCCCCGGAGCCCGACGTCGTTGAGTCGGGCGTTCGCACGGTCGAACGCTAAGTCGCGTGTCGAGCCCGCGCGAGGGCTTCGCCACCTCGCTCGGCGTGGTCGTGCTCGCGCTGGCCGCGGTCGTGGCCCTGACCACACTCGCCGTTGGACGTGGGGCGACCCCCACGACGTCGACGTCACCGCCCGTGACCACGACCACGGTGGTACGCGAGCGACCCCAGGCCGGGTGGGCCGTGGCCTCGGCCTCGGGGCGCGGGGTCATGGTCGACGTCACCACGATCCGGGTCCACGGCGCGCGCTTTCGCGTGGTGCGCCTGCGCGCGCGTACGACGTTTCTGCGTTGGCACGTCGGACTGGGGGACCCGGCCAACTACGCGCTGGTGCCCCTCGACGCCGGGCCTTCGATTGACTGGCCCGACGAGGGCCCCGCCGGCGTGGTGGCGGTCTTTAACGGCGGCTTCAAGCAGGCGGCCCACGCCGGCGGGGCGATGGCCGACGGGCTGGTCCTCGTGGCGCCGACGCCCGGGCTCATGACGATCGCCCTGGACGCCGCCGGGCACTGGGCGATGGGCGAGTGGGGACGCAACTTTCCCCCGATCGGCTTCCACGCGGTGAGCTGGCGCCAGAACCTGGGTCCGTTGGTGCTCAACGGCGCGCCCACCGCCGCGGCGTCCGGACCGGTGGGCGCCTGGGGCTCGCCGCTCGGCCAGGTGCCCTCCGAGCCGCGCACCGGTATCGGCGTCGACCGGTCCGGCAACCTGCTCTACGTCGCGACCATGAGCGCCGTCCTACCCATCCAGTTGGCGACGGCGCTGGTGCGCGCCGGCGCGGTGACGGCCATGGAACTCGACATCAATCCCTACTGGCCGATCCTCGGGGTACCCACCGCCGAACGCCACCACCCCGGGATGCCCTACGCGATCGGCCTGGCCGGGAGCGAGCACGCGGCCACCGTCTACGACACCGGGTGGTTCCGCGACTTCTTCGTCGCGCTCGCCGAGCCGACGCGCTGGACCTGCCAGTGGACCGGCCCGGGACTGCACGCGGGCGCGGTGCCCCAGCCCCAACGGCTGCGCCGCGTCGGCGTCTGCTCGCCTCGGGCGCCGTACGTCGCCTCGTCTGCGGGCTCCTTCTCGTCGCGGTGACGACCATGCCCGTGGCTAGCGTGGGTCAGGTGAGCACGGCGACCGATCCTCGTTGGCCCTCGGCCGCCACCCTGGTCGCAGAGTCACCCTGGCCCGCGCGCCGCAACGTGGGTCTGGTGGGTGTCTCGACCTACCTGACGTCGGTGACCACGCGCTCGTGGAAGTCGACGCCGGAGGCCGTGCGCGAAGCACTCACCAAGTACTCCACCTGGTCCGAGGAGGCGGGCGTCGACCTGGCCGAGCACGTCGGCCTCGTCGACTACGGCGACGTCTTTGACCCCGATGGCGAGAGCGGCACCGCCAGGGTGGCCGCTCACCTGGCCCAGCGCGACGAGGGCCTGGACCTGCTCCTCGTGCTCGGCGGGGACAACGCGGCCACCTACCACGCGTTCGTGGGTCTCGCCGGCGAGGACCTCGCGTCGTTCGGCCTGGTCACCCTGGACGCGCACCACGACCTGCGCGACGGGGTCTCCAACGGCTCGCCGGTACGCCAGTTGCTCGAGGCGGGGCTGCCCGGCTCCCAGGTGGTCCAGGTCGGCATCGCCGACTTCGCCAACTCGGCCCAGTACGCGGCCGCCGCGCGTGACGCCGGCGTCACGGTGATCGCGCGTTCCGAACTGCGCCGACGCGAGGTCGAAGAGGTCGCCGCGGCGGCGCTCGCGGTGGCTGGCGCCGGGGGCCGCTCGGTCTACGTGGACGTCGACCTGGACGCCGCGGACCGCGCCGTGGTGCCGGGGTGCCCCGCGGCCCTGCCGGGGGGACTGAGCGCCGACGAGGTCCGCCGGTTCGTGCGCGCCGTGGCCAGCGACCCGCGCGTTCGCGCGCTCGACCTGACCGAAGTGGACGTCGGACGCGACAGCGAGGACCAGCGCACGGTGCGCCTGGTGGCGCTGTGCGTCCTCGAGGCCCTGGTGGGCGTCACGGCGCGCGCCTCGTGACCGTCGTCAAGGGCCTCGAGCCGCTCACGCGCGCGCAGCTCCTCGCCGTGGCGCGCGGCAACGAAGAGATTCAGTTGAGCGAGGACGTGTTGACGCGCCTGGAGCATCAGCGCGTGGCGATCGACGCGCTGGTGGCCAGTGGCACGGCCATCTACGGACTCTCGACGGGCTTTGGCGCGTTGGCCACCACCTTCATCTCGCCCGAGCAGCGCCAAGAACTGCAGCGATCACTGATCCGCAGTCACGCGGCCGGCGTGGGCGCCGAGGTGGAGACCGAGGTGGTGCGCGCCATGATGGTCTCGCGCCTGTCCACCCTGTGCTCGGGTGTCTCGGGGGTACGGCCCTCGACGGCTCAGGCCTACGCGGCGCTCATCAACGCGCACGTGACGCCGGTGGTGCACGAGTTCGGGTCGCTCGGCTGTTCGGGGGACCTGGCCCCGCTCGCCCACGTGGCGCTGGTCTTGATGGGTGAGGGCGACGCGCGCGACGCGGGTGGACGGCGTCGTCCCGCGGCCCAGGTGCTGGCCGACGCGGGACTGACGCCCGTGGTCCTGGCCGAAAAAGAGGGACTGGCGCTCATCAACGGCACCGACGGGATGCTGGGCCAATTGGTCATGGCCATCGAGGACCTCGGCCGACTGCTCACGCTCAGCGACCTCGTCGCCGCGTTGTCGATCCAGGCGCTGCGCGGGACCGACAGTGTCTTCGCCGCCGAGATCCACGCGCTACGCCCGCACCCGGGCCAGCGCGACAGCGCGGCCAACCTGGCGGCGCTGCTGGCCGACTCACCTATCGTCAGCTCGCACTTGGAGGACCTGACCCAGGTCCAGGACGCCTACTCACTCCGCTGCGCACCCCAGGTCCACGGGGCGGCCCGCGACACGCTGGCTCACGCGACGCGCGTGGCGGACATCGAGCTCATCTCGGCCATCGACAACCCGTCCGTGTTGTCTAACGGCAACCTGGTCACCAACGGCAACTTCCACGGTGCGCCCATCGGGTACGTGCTCGACTTTCTGGCCATCGCGGTGACCGACGTCGCGTCGATGTCCGAGCGGCGAACCGACCGACTGCTCGACGTCGACCGCAGTCACGGCCTGTCGCCGTTCCTCGCCCACGACGCCGGCGTCGACTCGGGCCTGATGATCGCCCAGTACTCCCAGGCGGCGATGGTGACCGAGATGAAGCGCTGGGCCGCACCGGCGAGCGTGGACTCGATCCCCTCGTCGGGCATGCAAGAGGACCACGTCTCGATGGGCTGGCACGCGGCGCGCAAGTTGCGCCGGGTGCTCGACGCCTTCGCCGACGTGCTGGCGATCGAGTTCATGGCCAGCGCGCGTGCGCTGTCGCTGCGCGAGCCGCTGGTGGGTTCGCCCGTCACCACGGCGGTGGTCGAGTTGGTCAACGGCGTCTCCGGCGGCCCGGGTCACGACCGGTGGCTGGCCCCGGAGATCGCCGCGGTCAGCGAGCTCGTGCGTACCGGCGCGCTGGCCGACGCGGCCAGCCGTTTCGTCACCTTGGCCTGAGGGGGAGCATGGAGGGAGCCCGTCCGGTGCGCGCCGCGCGCGGCACGACGCTCAGCGCCCTCGGCTGGCCCCAAGAGGCCGCCCTGCGCATGCTCCAGAACAACCTCGATCCGGAGGTGGCCGAGCGGCCCGACGACCTGGTCGTCTACGGCGGGACCGGGCGCGCCGCGCGCGACTGGCGCAGCTTCGACGCGCTGGTGGCGACGTTGCGCACGCTCAAGGGCGACGAGACGCTGCTGGTGCAGTCGGGCCGACCGGTCGGCGTCTTCACGACCCACGAGTGGGCGCCGCGCGTCCTGATCGCCAACTCCAACCTGGTGCCCGACTGGGCGACGTGGCCGGAGTTTCGTCGGCTCGAGGCGCTGGGGCTCACCATGTACGGCCAGATGACCGCGGGGTCGTGGATCTACATCGGCACCCAGGGGATCCTCCAGGGCACCTACGAGACCTTCGCCGCGGTGGCCGCGCAGCGCTTCTCGGGCACGTTGGCCGGAACGCTCACCTTGACCGGCGGCGCGGGCGGCATGGGCGGAGCCCAGCCGCTCGCGGTCACGATGAACGACGGGGTGTGCCTGGTGGTCGACGTCGATCCGTCGCGTCTGGCCCGGCGCGTCGAGCAGCGTTACCTCGACGGGTGGACGGCTGACCTGGACGAGGCTCTCGCCAAGGTGCTCGCGGCTAAGGCGCAGCGGCGCGCGCTGTCGGTCGGTGTGGTGGGCAACGCGGCGACGATCTTTCCCGAGCTGCTCGCGCGTGGCGTCGAGGTCGACATCGTCACCGACCAGACGTCGGCGCACGACCCGCTCAGTTACCTACCCGAAGGAATCGACCTGGGCGACTGGTCCGACTACGCCGAGAAGAAGCCCGAGGAGTTCACCGAGCGCGCGCGGGTCTCGATGGCCCGCCAGGTCGAGGCCATGGTCGGCTTCATGGACGCCGGCGCCGAGGTCTTCGACTACGGCAACTCACTGCGCGGCGAGGCCGCGCTGGCCGGGTATCCGCGCGCGTTCGCCTACCCCGGCTTCGTGCCCGCCTACATCCGCCCGCTCTTCTGCGAGGGCAAGGGCCCGTTCCGGTGGGCCGCCCTGTCGGGCGACCCCGCCGACATCGCCGCCACCGACGCCGCGGTGTTGGCGATCTTTCCCGAGAACGAGGCGCTGGCGCGCTGGATCACCAAGGCCCAGGACCGCGTCGCGTTCCAGGGACTGCCCGCGCGCATCTGCTGGCTCGGCTACGGCGAGCGCGACCAAGCCGGCGTGGCCTTCAACGACCTGGTGGCAAAGGGCGTGGTCTCGGCGCCGATCGTCATCGGGCGCGACCACCTCGACAGCGGATCGGTGGCCTCGCCGTATCGAGAGACCGAGTCCATGCTCGACGGCTCCGACGCCATCGCCGACTGGCCGCTGCTCAACGCCCTGCTCAACACGGCCTCCGGGGCCACGTGGGTCTCGATCCATCACGGCGGGGGAGTCGGCATCGGCCGCTCCATTCACGCGGGCCAGGTCTGCGTGGCCGACGGCACGGCGCTGGCCGAGCAGAAGCTGCGCCGGGTGCTGACCAACGACCCGGGCACCGGCGTCATGCGCCACGTCGACGCCGGCTACGAGCGCGCCGACGAGGTCGCCGCCGAGCGCGGCGTGCGGATCCCCATGCGCGAGGGTCAGTGACCGCGACGCTCTACGCGCGTATCGGCGAGCTGACGACGAACGACCCGACGCTCGGCGACGAGACGCCCATGGGTCGAGTGCGTGACGCGGCCCTCGTGGTCGTCAATGGCGCCGTGGCGTGGGTCGGCTCGAACAACGAGGCGCCCGAGGCCGACACGTACGTCGACCTCGACGGCGCGGCGGTGGTGCCGGGCTTCGTCGACTCGCACACTCACCTCGTCTTCGCGGGGGAGCGATCCGACGAGTTCGAGGCCCGCATGGCCGGGGCGACCTACGACGGCGGCGGCATCACGCGCACCGTCACCGCCACCCGCGCGGCCAGTGACGAGCGCCTCCGGCGCGACGCCGCCGCGCGCGCCCGGGCGATGCGCGACGCCGGCACCACCACCCTGGAGGTGAAGTCCGGGTACGAGTTGACCCTCGACGGCGAGGTTCGGCTCCTGGAGATCGCGGGGGTCATCACCGACGAGACGACGTTCCTCGGCGCGCACGTGGTGCCCGACGAGTTCGCCCGCGACCGTGACGACTACGTGAGCCTGGTCGCGGGCGCGATGATGGACGCGTGCGCGCCGTTGGCTCGCTGGGTCGACGTCTTCTGCGAACGCGGCGCCTTCAGCGTGGACGAGGCGCGCCTCGTCTTGGACGCCGGATCGCGCCACGGGCTCGGGCTACGGGTACACGGAAACCAACTCGGTGAGTCCGGCGGCGTCGCGCTGGCGGTCGAACGGGGCGCGGCCAGCGTCGACCACTGCACCCACGTGAGCGACGGTGACGTGGCGGCCCTCGCGGGGTCGTCGACCGTGGCGACGCTCCTTCCGGGCGCGGAGTTCTCGACCCGTTCGATTTACTCGTCGGCTCGGCGCCTGCTGGACGCCGGCGTCACGGTGGCGCTGGCCACCGACTGCAATCCCGGCACCAGTTACGTGACCTCGATGCCGTTCGTGATCGCGCTGGGCGTCCGCGAGATGGGCATGACCTGTGACGAGGCCCTGCGGGCCGCGACCGCCGGCGGGGCCGCCGCGCTACGGCGCACCGACGTGGGCCACCTGGGCGTCGGCGCGCGCGCCGACCTGGTGATCCTGGACGCGCCACGCGCCGCCCACCTCGCGTACCGGCCCGGTGACCAGGTCGTAGCGAGCGTTCGCGTCGCACGAGCCCACTCGTCATGACCCGACCCATAAAGTTGGACCATGACAACCCCCCTCGCGCCCGCTGACCTCGCCACGACCCTGGGGGCGCTGCGCGCCGCCGGCTACCGATCGGTGCCCGTGCGCGACGAGATGCGCGCCAATTTGGAGCAGCGCCTGATCGAGGGTCGGCCCCTGGTGACCGGACTGTTCGGCTATGACGACTCCGTGCTGCCCCAGCTGGAGACCGCATTGCTGGCCGGTCACGACGTGATCCTGCTGGGCGAGCGCGGCCAGGCCAAGACCCGGCTGATCCGTTGCTTGGTCGAGCTGCTCGACGAGTGGCTGCCCATTATCGAGGGTTCGGAGGTCCGCGACGACCCCTTCGCACCCATCTCGGCCTACGCGATCGACCTCGTGGCCCAGCGCGGCGACGACGCGCCGATCGCCTGGGTTCACCGCAGCCAGCGCTTCGCCGAGAAGCTGGCCTCCCCGGACACGTCAATGGCCGACCTCATCGGCGAGGTCGACCCGATCAAAGTGGCCGGTGGCCTGTATCTGGACGACCCCCGGGCGCTCTCCTACGGGTTGGTCCCCAAGTCCAACCGCGGCATCTTCGCGATGAACGAGCTGCCCGACCTGGCTGAACGTATCCAGGTGGGCCTGCTCAACGTGCTCGAAGAGCGTGACGTGCAGATCCGCGGGCACCTGGTGCGCCTCAACCTGGACGTCATGGTCGTGGCCACGGCGAACCCCGAGGACTACACCAACCGCGGGCGACTCATCACCCCGCTGAAGGACCGCTTCGGGTCCCAGATCCGCACCCACTACCCCGACGACGTCGACACCGAGATGGCGATCGTGCACCAGGAGGTGCGCCTGCCCGCCTCGCCCAAGCCGATTATCGTGCCGTGGTTCATCGATGACGTGGTCTCGCGCATCACGCACGTCGCGCGGCGCAGCCACGTCATCTCCCAGCGCTCGGGGGTGTCGGTGCGCCTGTCCATCGCCAACTACGAGACCGTGGTGGCCAGCGCGCTGCGCCGCACGCTGCGCACCGGTGACGACGCCGTGGTGCCGCGCGTCAGCGACCTGGCGGCGATCACCCAATCGACCCAGGGCAAGCTCGAGCTCGACACGATGGAAGACGACGACCTCGACCAAGTCATCGCGGCCCTGGCCGGCCTGGCGCTTCGTCAGTGCTTCGCCGAGCGCGTCGTGCTCGAAGAGGCCGCCGAGATCGTCGAGGCGTTCCAGGGCGAGGTGTTGGTGCACACCGGAGACGACCTGGCCGACCGTGAGTACCTCGACGTCCTCGCGGCCTTGCCCGCGCTGGAGGCACCGGTGCGTCGTGTCGCGGGACCCAGCGCCGGACCCGGTGAGATGGCCGCCGCCACCGAGTTCGTGCTCGAGGGTCTCTATCTGACCAAGCGCCTGGCCAAGGACGCGTCGGGCGCGCGTGCCCTCTATCGCGCCCGTACCCGGTAGTGCCGGTCCGTTACGGGTTCCGTCGCTTCGGCGAGGGTGACGACTTCGAGGACCTCGACGTCGACGAGCTGCTCAGCCTGCTGGCCGACGACTACATGGACACCGGTGACCTGGACGAGGCGATGGACCGGCTGCTGCGCGAGGGGTACCTCACGCGCGACGGTCAGAAAGTCGAGGGGTTGCGCGAGTTGCTCGAGCGCGCGCGGTCGCGACGCCGCGAGCTCGAGTCCCGGGCCGACCCCGACGGCGAACTGTCGCGCTACCGAGAGCTACTCGACGAGATAGAGGCCCTGGAGTCGGCGGAGCTGGACCAACTGCTCAACGACGCGCAGACCTCCGGCGACGAGCGACGCCTCGAGGTCACCCAAGACGTCGTGGATCAAAAGCGCCTGCAGCGCGAGATGATGAGTGACCGCCTGGCCGAACGTTTGCGTGACTACCAGGACTACGAGTTTGTGTCGTCCGAGGCCCGTGAGCGCTTCGAGGAGATGATGGACGAGTTGCGTCGCGACACACTCAATACGTACTTCGAGCAGAGCAAGGAGTTCCTGGGTAGCCCCGACCCCGAGGAGTTGGCGAGGCTACGCGACATGATGGACGCCTTGTCGACGATGATCGAACAGGACCGACGCGGCGAGCCCCTGGACCCGACCTTCGACTCCTTCATGGAGCGCTTCGGGGACTACTTCCCCGGGGCCGAGAGTCTCGAGGACGTCGTGCGGATGATGGCCGAACGCGCGGCGGCGGCCGAAGCGATGTTCAACTCGCTCTCTGGCGACCAGCAGCGAGAGTTGCGCGGTCTCTTCGATCAGATGATGGGCGACATGGCGTTGGACCTGTCGCTGTCGAGGCTGGTGTCGAACCTGCGTCAGGCGACGCCCGATATTGACTGGAGTCGGGCGCACCGGATGCGCGGAACGACTCCGTCGTCCTTCGCCGACGCGACGTCGGTGGCTGAACAGCTCGGTGAACTTCGCGGACTCGAAGACTTTCTGGGCAGCTCGCACGCGGCCCAGCAGCTTCCCGAGGTCGACGTGGAAGCGGTGCGACGGAACTTGGGCGACGACGCGGCGCGTCACGTCGTGCGGCTGCAGCGTGCCGTCAAGGGACTGCGCGACCAGGGCTTCGTCGATCGCGAGGGACGTCGCCTGACGCTGACCGCCAAGGGGGTTCGTCAGATCGGCCGGTCGGCGCTGCGCGACCTCTTCGCCCAGCTGCGCAACTCACCGACGCTGGGCGCGCATCGCGAAGCCAGCGTGGCGCGCGGGGGCGACCGTGAAGAGACCTCGCGGCCGTGGGCTCCGGGCGAGCCGTTCAGCTTGCATCTGTCACGCACGCTGCGCAACGCCGTCTTGCGTCAAGGTCCCGGAACGCCGGTTCGCCTGCACCCCGACGACTTCGAGGTCGAGGAGTACGAGGCAACCCGGCGCTCGGCGACCGTGTTCGCGATTGACCTGTCGCTGTCAATGGCCATGCGCTCGAACCTCGTGCCGGCCAAGAAGATGGTCCTGGCCCTGACGCAGCTGATTACGTCGAAGTTCCCGCGCGACTACGTGGCCGTGGTGGGCTTCGGCGAGACGGCGCGTGAACTGCGCATCGAGGACGTTCCTGCTCTCGTCATCGACTACAACTACGGAACCAATCTGCAACACGCGCTGGCGCTGTCGCGCCATCTCATGCGTTTCGAGCGCGGCGACCGACAGATCGTCGTGGTGACCGACGGCGAACCGACCGCGCACCTGACCGACAATGGTGAGCCGTTCTTCGCGTGGCCCCCGGTTCGCGAGACCCTTGAGCGCACGATGGCCGAGGTGCTGCGCTGCACCAAGGCGGAGATTCAGATCAACACCTTCGCGTTGGACATCGAGCGCAGCCAGTTCCCCTTCGTTGAGCAGATCGCCAAGGTCAACGGCGGTCGGACCTTCTACACCTCGGTGGACGAGTTGGGCCGCTACGCACTCGATGATTTCGTGCGCCACCGCCGGGCGGGGTAACGACGCTCCAGCACGCGGCGTGCGCGGTGCTAGGTTCCGCGCGTGGCGAGTAACGAGGCTGAACGACAGCGCTGGAACGACGAGTATTGGACGTCGGTGTGGCCCCGCCGCGAATCGATGACGTCGATCGTCACCGACTACCTCATCGACGCGCTCGCCCCGGTCAGTGGCGAGCGGGTCCTCGAGGTCGGCTCCGGCGGCGGCACCGCGACGTTGGCGATCGCCCAACGCCTGGCCGCGGGTTCCGTCGTGGGAGCGGACATCTCTGAGAATCTGGTCGAACTGGCCCGATCCCGGGTCGCTGAGCGCGGGGTCACCAACGTGACCTTCGTCGTCGCCGACGCGCAGGTCGACGTCGTCGTAGGCGGACCTTTTGACGCGGTGGTCAGTCAGTTCGGGGTGATGTTCTTTGATGACCGGGTGCAAGCGTTCGCCAACCTCCGCGCCCAGACGGCCGCGCAGGGCCGGCTGGTCTTCGTGTGCTGGGGACCGGTCGAGCTCAACCCGTGGTTCCTCGGATCGGTGATCGCGCCGTTCCTGGAGCCGCCGCCGCCCCCGTCACCGGACAAGAGCCCGACTGGGCCATTCGCACTGTCCGACGTCGCCCAGACGGTTGCAATGTTGACCTCGGCGGGGTGGTGCGACGTCCAGTGCACGCAGCACGCCACCGTCGCGCAGATCGAGCGCAGCGTTCTTGTTGACGACGACAATCTGCGCCATATGGGTCTCGTCGACGACGACCTCGACGCCGTGCGACGTGCACTCGACGCGCATCTCGCGCCGCTGACCGGGCCTGACGGAGTGCTGCGGGCGCCACTGGTCTTTCTAGTTGTGACGGGGCGCAATCCTCTCGATTGACGGCCATATCGAACGTTGCGGGGACTGACCTCCCCGCGTGGAGCCCCTGATCAGCGGCGTTCTCCTCGCGCCCCTCCACCCGGACGCCTTCGCCAAAGACCCGCCCGGCGAAGGGAAATCCCAATTCCATTTGCAATTTGGGCCGAATCCAGCCACAATGACACCGTTGTAATTACATCAGTGGCGGGGGCCGCTAGGGAGGGTTGCACAATGGACATCACCGAATTGCTGAGTGGCATGGAAGATCGAGGCTGGCAGGCCCGGTCCAACTGCATGGGTGTGGACCCCGACCTCTTTTTCCCCGAGCGAGGCGCCTCCACCCGCGAGGCCAAAGAGGTCTGCCGGGGCTGCGTGGTGCGTGAGGACTGCCTGGAGTTTGCCCTCGACAATGGGGAGAAGTTCGGCATTTGGGGGGGCATGAGCGAGCGCGAGCGGCGTCGACTGCGTCGGGCTCGTGCGCTGGAACGTCGCACCCAGGCGAGCTGAGCCGTAGCGGCGCCTTGAGCGAGGCCGGGCGATCTACTTCGCTAGAACGGTGACGGCCCAGAAATATATTTATTGTTTCGGTGACATCGAGGGAGACCTAGAGGGCAAGTCTCGCCTCAATTGTGGCGTCGGGGCTCAGGTCCAACTCCACCCAGCGCGACGGATCTTCAGCATCGAGTAATGCTTGAGGCACGAGTCCTACGAGTTCGGCGTGATCGATCTGTCCACTGCCCTCGAGTTTCTCCGCCACGGCGTCGTACACGAGAGACGGCCGGGCGTTAGGTACGTCAATCAGGTTGCAACTCACCTGAACGTCATCACCGACCTCGAGGGCCAGCGCCCGCACGTGCGGCCCGCGAACCGCCGCCGCCATCGACTGGGCCCGTTCCAGGCTGACGTCGCGCAACCAAAGATTCCACGCCACCAAGATCGGTCGGCACCCGACCGCCACTGCGCCCTTGGAGGACGACGCGTCGTTCGGTCCGAGGTCGGGGGCCACTGTCTCAAAGGCGCCCCGACGCACGTCGGGCAGCGTGCGCGCCGTGCCGTCGCTGAGCGCGCCGTAGAGGAAGACGGGAACGAAGAACGTGTCGGCGAACCACGCGGCGGTCTCGTCTCGCAGCGCACACGCCTGGTCGGGATCCTCGCCGCCGAGGGCCACGAAGGGCACCACGTCGACGACCCCGAAGCGTGGGTGCACGCCCTGATGGCGGCGCAGATCGATCTTTTGGTACGCGGTGCTGGCCAAGGTGTGCAGGTCGCTGAGCAGCTGCTCGGGCTCGTTGATCAGCGTGAAGACGCTGCGGTGGTGGTGGCGGTCACGATGCCGGTCGCGCAGCGATTGGCCGGCCGCGCGCGAGAGCTGCTCGAGGACGGGCAGGTCACGGCCCTCAGAGATATTGACCACGCACTCGAACACGCGGCGAGACTACCGGAGTTGCCGGCGTCGAGGGTGGTTACGACGGGTCGGTGTAGAGGGGGGCGTGACGGCGCAGTCGCGCGATGCGACGGCGCTCGCGCTCGCTCTTGCCACCCCAGACGCCGTGGTCGACGTGGTTGGCCAGCGCGTACTCCAGACACTGCTCGGCCACCGGGCAGGTGGCGCAGATCTTTTGGGCCTTGATGACGCCGAGACCGTCGCGTGGGAAGAAGACCCCCGCCGGGTACTCACGGCACTTGCCGTCGGCCATCCATTCGGTGTTCACACGGAACTCCGGGTGCTCATAACGGTCAGCGTAGCCACCGCCCCTGAGAGAGGACTGTGCAGTCGATTGCAGTTCCGTTACAGTTCTCGACGCCCGATGTAGGCCCCAAGGGGCCTTTCGGTGCGCGCCAGTAGGCTGGCCCTCGCGATCAGCGAAGGAGTGCCGTGAGCCAGGTCCCAATCAGTGAAGCAATCGAGGTCATCGACCCGGTGGGCCACGTCCAGGTCGTCTATCTCGGTCCAGTCGCCCCGCACTGGGAGTGCCGAATGGTCTTCGGCGACGAAGAGCAGATCCAATCCTTCGTGGACCGCATCGACGCGCGCCTGCGCTTCCTGCCGCCCCACGACCCGCAGTTCCGGCGCAACCGTGAGCGGGTCAACCGCGACGCCGAGCGTGAGAACCTGTTGGTGGAGTGGAACCTCGGCTACGAGGAAGAGTCCTAAACAGCCCGACTAGGCCAGCGGCGACGTCGTGACCCGTTCGTACCAGAGTTCGGGCTTGGTCAGTTCGTCGTAGCTCGGCAGTCCGTCCACGCGCAGCAGCGCGTCGAACACCGACAGCGAATGGGCCGCAGTGAGCGTGGCCACGAAGGACTGCGCCGCGTCGTGGTGGGCGCCCTGCGTGGAGATCCCAAAGAGCGCCGCCGCGGCGTCCTCGCCGCGCGCGTCGCTGCGCCGGTGGCGACGGTACGCCTCGACGAGGGCCGGTCGCGGACCCAGCAGCGTCTCGGTGATCTGGTGGGCGGCCGCGTCGAAGAAGGCCAGCAGCACGCTCGTCGCGGCGTTGAGCGCGCGCGTCGCCGCTGAGTCCTCCGGCACGGTGATGCCCTCCAACAGTGCTTCGGGGTTCTGCATCAGTGACGACAGGTCGTCGGGGTTGACGAGTGAGGAGAGCCGGTCCAACAGGTCGCCCTGAGCCGCCGCGGCCTCGCGCACGCCGTCGAGCAGCAACGCGCGCAACGCGTCACCGGTGCCCGGCTGGGACAGTACCAGCGACGCCACGAACTCCTGGGCCATCGCGAAGACGTAGACCTCATCACGCTCCAGCGACCACGACTCGCAGAAGGTCGCGAGGTTGTTGACCACCACGAGACGCTCGTCGTTCTCTCGCGGCAGCGCCAGTGCGGCCAGGGACCACGCGCGCTCGGTGAAGTGGCCGGCGACCGAGCCCATCTGGAACCCGGTGAAGAGTGGACCCAGGGCCGCCACCATCTGGGCCAGCACGGGACCCTGGTCGTCGTCGAGGTCTTCGGGAAGCGCCAGGGTGCGCGTGACGATGGGCTCGATCAGTGGTCGCCACTGCGCCAGGGCCGCGACCGCCAGCGCGGAGCGGTTGATCGCGGTGACCTTCGGCTCGCGTGCCACTGAGAAGATTGCGTCGACGTGGCGGCCCACCAGGGGCGCCCACTCCTCGAGACGCTGACGCTCCACCGGCTGGGGATTGGGGTCACCGTCCTCGCCGCGCGCGATCGACAGCGCCAGCTGGGTGGCGGTGTCGAACCACGCGTTCGGCCCCTGTTGGCCCAGGAGGTTGAAGATGTCCCCAAAGAAGCCGCCAAAGGGGTTGTCGGTCACCAAAACAACCTAGAGGGCACAGGCGAGTATGACCACGGCGTGGTGTGTCACCGAGCCGCGCAGGAAGGCGATGTTGGTCAGTGCGCCGGCGGGCGTCAGGTAGAGCGCGGTGAGGAGGGAGTTCCAATTCTCGATGCTGTGCCCGGCAACCTTGAGGACCACGTCGCCCGCACGCAAGAAGCCGGTGGCGCTGCCGTGTCGGGCCACCGACGTGACCATCACGCCGCCGCCCTGAGCGCTGGTGCCCGTGATGCCCAGGCTCGAGTGGCAGCCGTTGCCGGTCGCCACGATGTCGGCGACGCGCGCGACGAACTGCGCCGAGTACCACAGGTGATTGGCCGAGAGCACGGCGACGACCGTTCCGTTGGCGTCGACCGCCACGGCGTCGGTCAACGCGTTCAGGTTCCAGTGCGGCTGCGTGGCCAGGTAGCTCACGACGCCGTTGGCGGTGAGCGTGGGGTCGCCGAGGGTGGTGGCCGCGGACACGAATCGCAGCGGTGCGCTGGCCGAGGTGACGATCGGAGCGACCGCGGTGACCGACGCCGCGGCGGGAAGCGGACCCAACTTCAACGCCGGCACGCCGACGCCAAGGCGCACGATGGAAAAGCCCATGGTGTCGTCGTATCCCACCCAGGTCACCGGGACGCGGGCCCTGGTTGCCGTCGAGGCGAAGAGGAGGGCGCCGTGGGGGATCGGCGAGGTGGTGACCGCGAGATTGTTGGCCAACACCATCGCGGCCACGGTGTAGATGTGACCGGGGCCGGGGTCGGTGATGGTCAGATCCACCGTCCTCGCGGCGGCCTGTTGCGCCACGGCCGGAAGGTGGGACCAGGTCACCGCCGTCTGCGTGAGCATGTCGATGTTGCTGGGTGTGACGCCGCGCGTCGAGGCGAGGCCCGCCCCGCCCGCCAACAGGGCGACGACCGTGACCGACGCCAACACCGCCGCGACGCGTGATCGAAGGCGCTTACGGGTGGCCGCCAGGGAGTCAAAACTGGGCAGTTCACTGGGGTGCATCCACGCCCGCTCGCCCGCCGGCGGCGGCGCGCCGTGGCGCCGCCACGGCAGCCACGCAGACGTTCGAGAGACCCAACCCATGATTTTCAAGGCTAGTTAGCGAAAGGCCTTGCAAACAGGTCGCTCTAGCATCGTTGGCTATGGCCACCGACGTTGCACTCGACGTGGGCACGGGCTGGACCCGATTGGCGAGCGCCGACGAGGGGCTGCTGTTCAACGAGCCGACGATCGTGGCCATCGACACGCGCTCGGGCGAAGTTGTCGAGCTCGGCTTCGGTGCGTTGGACCTCGTCGCGAGAACCTCGCGTCACGTCATCGCATTTCGTCCGCTCTCCCAAGGTGCCACCGTCGACTTCGACGTGACGGCACGACTTCTGTCGGGGCTCTTCGACCGGGCGGGCATCTCCAAGATCAGTCGCGTGCGCGCCCTGATGAGCGTCCCGTCCCTGGCTACGCCCATCGAGCGTCGGGCCTTGCGCCAGGCGGCGATTCAGGCCGGCGCGCGTGAGGTCAGCCTGCTCGAGGCGCCCCTGGCCGCGGCGATCGGTTTGGGTCTGCCGGTCCAGGACCCCGTTGGTTCGGCCGTCACCGTGCTCGGCGCAGGTGCGTCAGAAGCGGCGTTGCTCTCGTTGGGTGGGATTGTGACGTCGGCGACTCGACGACACGGTGGTGTCGACCTTGATGCGGCCATCGCGTCGCTGCTTCGGCAACGTCACGGTGTCGTCGTCTCACCCGCCGTGACCGAGGCGTTGAAGGTGAACCTGGGATCGGCGCGCGGACTCACGCGCGGCCTCACCGAGGAGGTGGTCGCGCGCACGGTGAGCCGCGGCGAGCCGGTGCGACTGACCGTGGGCGCCGACCTCGTCAACGTCGCGCTGCACGACGTCGTGGCTTCCACGGTGCGGATGGTCCAGGACTCCTTGGCCGACGCGCCGCCGGACCTCTCCCAGGACGTCAGCGCACGAGGACTCACGCTGGTGGGCGGTCTGTCGCGTCTCGGTGACCTGGCCGACCTGATCTCGACGAACACCGGTGTCGAGATCCGCGTGGCCGACGACCCGGAGCTCGTCGTGATCCGAGGACTGCAACTGTGCCTGGAGGAGATGTCCTCGCTGCACCCGTTGTTCCGCGACGCCGACCTCTAAAGCTCGTCGTCACCGAGTTGGTCGGCGGCTGCACGCACCTGCCAATCACGGTCCTCGCGCGCTCGCGCCAGCGCCGCCTCGACGTCGGGCCCCTCAAAGTTGGCCAGTGCCACGACCGCGCGACGCCGAACCGGCGGCTTGTCGTCCAGTGCCGCGATGATGGCCTCGCGGCCCCGGTCGTCGCCGAGTGTCCCGAGGGCGGCGACGGCCGCCTCACGACACCGGGCGTCCGCGTGGTGGCCCGCCACTCGCACCAGATCGTCCACTGCCGCGACGACCAATCGCTCACCCAGGGCGAAGGCGGCCGCGTCCACGACGAGTGCATCGGCGTCGTCGAGCGCCTCGACCATGGCCGCGCGCACCGCGTCGTCGTCGGATCCGTCGTGCGCGTAGAGCGTGAGGGCGTCGCGACGCACCTCGGCGCTCGCGTCGGTCATCGCACGACGCCACGCCGCTGGGCTGAGCAGGTGGCGTTGAGCCCCCGCGCGCAGCGCGAGGACGCGAGCGCGTGGTTGCGCCGCCGTCAGCTGTGCGTCGATCAACGTCGCCGACGCCTCGTCGCTGTCGAAGCCCGCGCGCACGAGGGCGCTACGTAACGACTCCGGTAGCGTGGACTGATCACCGGACACGACGACATTCCATCACCTCGTCCCGCGCGACGTTGGTTCCTGCGGGTCACGGCGTCCGTCGCCGCCGTCCTCATCGTCATCACGGTGCTCCAGCACTGGAACACGTCGGAGTACGCCTTGACCCCTGGCGACGCGACGTCGGTAGCGCCACTGGTGAGGATCCACGGACTGGCCACCGATTCGCACCCCGACCGGATACTCCTCACCGACGTCTACCTCTCGTCCCTGACGGCGTGGCAGTGGATCGTGACGCACTTCCAGTCCCATGTCGAGTACGTCACCGAGGCGCAGTTGGTCGAGCCCGGCATTCCGGCCGACGAACTCGGTGCGCAGGGCTTCTTGGAGATGAGCGACTCGCAGCAGGCAGCCGAGGTGGCCGCACTGCGCGCACTCGGGTGGCGTCTGCCCGCGTCGCCGGCCGGCGCCGTCGTGACCGGCGTGGTCGCGCCCTCGCCGGCGCGTCGCGCCGGCATCAAGGTCGCGGACCGCATCGTCAGCGTCAACGGAGCTAGCGTCACCTCGGCGTGCTCGATGGTCAGCGCCGTCCACGACATCGCGCCCGGCACGGTCGTGCGCCTTGGCGTCGAACCGGCGCACATCAGCCGCACGGGCGTGATCTCGTGGTCGGGCGCGCGGGCGATGCCGGTGACGGCGGTGGCGACGCCTCGCTCCTTGGGGACCAGCTACTGCGCGGGCGTGACCGGTCGAGAACGCTCGTGGTTGGGGGTGTCGCTCGAAGACGGACAGCGTTACCACCTACCCGCGACGATCTCGATCAACACCGCCAACATCGGCGGTCCGTCGGCGGGCTTGGCCATGACGCTCACACTGATCGATCAGCTCAGTGCCGGTTCTCTCACCGGACACACGACTGTCGCGGCGACCGGCACCATCGCAACCAACGGGGCGGTGGGCGATGTCGGCGGTGTGGCCGAGAAGACGGTCGCCGTCCAGCGCGCTGGCGCGAGCGTCTTCATCGTGCCGTCGGTTGAAGTCGCCACCGCTCGCGCGGTGGCTCAACCGGGACTTCGCATCATCGGCGTGACCACGCTTCGTGGCGCCCTGCGCGCGCTGCGATCCCTCGGGGGCGCCGCGCCGGTGCCCCTGACCCCACCCCGGTAACCCAAGTCCCTGGTAGGCCACGCCGTAGTCTGGGTAGATGGACGAACGCCGGATTAGCTCCTCGACGCGCCCCGCGTCGCCGGAGGTGACCCGAACGAGTTTCTCGACTGTCCGCAAGGGAGGTTTGGACCCCCAAGAGGTGAGGTTCCACCTCGAGTCGGTGGCCCGCGAGATGGCCCACCTGGAGTCGCGGGTCCGCGAACTGCAGACCCAACTGGCCGAGGCGCTCGAGCGCGCGGCACACCCGACGCTCGACGAGGCCACCTTGGCCAGCGCTCTGGGCACCCAGAGCGCCGCCATCCTGCGCTCGGCCCACGAAGAGGCGGGACGCGTGACCTCCGAGGCCCAGGAGCGCAGCGCCCAGCTCTTCACCGACAGCCAGCAGCGCAGCGCGGCCCACCTGATTGAGGCGCAGGAACGCGCGGCCGGCATCATCTCTGAGGCCGAGGGCGCCGCGGTGCAGATTGACCACGACGCGCGACTGGCCGCCGAGCGCCTCATTGACTCGGGCAAGGTCAACGGTGAGGCGCTCGTGGAGCGCGGCCGCGAGCAGGGCCGCGCCATCGTCGACCAGGCCAACGAGGCACGGCGAAGTGTCTTGAACGACTTGGCGGTGAAGCGCAAGGCGCTGCACCTGCAGATCGACCAGTTGCGCGCGGCGCGTGACTCGCTCTCGGCGTTCGTTGCCTCCGTGCGCGATCAAGTCGAAGGAGTCATCGACGGTCTGGGCACCTCCGACGAGGCCGCGCGCGCCGCGGCGCTCGAAGCGCTACGCCTGCGACCGGCGTCGCCCGAGCCCACCGAGGAAGAGCTGCTGGCGGGGACGCCACTGCGCGAGGTGCCCGACGTCGTGGTCGTGACACCGCTCGAGCCCGAGGCGGCCAAGCCCCGCCGACGTGCCCCTAAATCCGAGGCGCCACCGGCCGCCCCGGGGCCGGACCTGGCCGCCCACGATGACGACGGCTCGGGCACCGACGTGGTCAACGAGATCTTCGCCCGACTGCGCAAGGCGTCCCAGGACGAGCGCGGAGCCAGCGCCGTAGCGCCCAAGAAGGCGCCGACCAAGCACGAGACGCCCGTGGGGGAGCTGTTCGCGCGGGACGACGCCGCCCTGGAGGAGTCACTCAACGTGCTCACCCGCCGGGTCAAGCGCGTCCTCCAGGACGACCAGAACGTATTGCTCGAGCGACTTCGCGACGTCAAGGGGATGATCACCACTGAGTTGGAGGACGAGCTCGACCAGCGCGCCCGCTACGCCGAGGCCGCCCACGACGCCCTGGCCGACGCGGCCGCCGCCGGTGGTCGCTTCGCGTTCGACGAAGCCGGGGTGTCGGGTTCACCCGCAAGTCCGGCGGCGCTGAGCGACTGCGCCGCGGACCTCGCCGTGACGATCGTGCTGGCGCTGCGCAAGCGGATCTTGACGGACGGGAGCGGAACCGCCGTCGAGCGCGCCAACACCGCGTACAAGGAGTGGCGCGGAGCACGCGTGGAGCGTCTGTGCACCGACGCCGCGCGCCGCGCGTTTCATCTCGGCGTGCTCGCCGCGTCGCAGGGACACAACGTGCGCTTCGTGGTGGCGCCCGGCGACCCGCCCTGTGACGCGTGCGCGCTGGACGCGCGCGCCGGAGAGCGCCCGGCGGGCCAGAGCTTCCCGAGCGGTTCGGCTCAACCACCGCTGCACGCCGGTTGCGCGTGCGCGGTCGTTCCCGTTTGACGGACGGCCTAGGCTCGTCGCGTGCGTAGCCCCACCGACGTCCCGCGTCGCCCGGCCCGGTTGGGTCGACTCTCGCGGCGATTCTGGATCGGTGTCGTCGTCGTCGTCATCCTGGTCGGGTTCTTGTCACTACGCAGCCTGGCCGTGCTGTGGACGGACCAGATGTGGTTCCACTCGGTGGGTCTGGGTAGCGTCTTCACCACGCTCTTCCTGGTCAAGGTGGGTCTGGGCCTCACCTTCGGCGCCATCTTCTTCCTGCTCTTGTGGTTCAACCTCCTGCTGACCGACCGTTTTGGCGCGCGCGACCTCTCCTTTGAACCCGAGGACGAGATCGTGCGCCGATTCCAGAACGTGGTGCGGCCGTACGCGGGCCGCATCTACGCGGTCATCGCGTTCCTGTTCGGGCTGATCGCCGGCCTGAACGCGACTGGTGAGTGGCAGCGCTACATCCTGTTCGCCCACAGCCAGTCCTTCCACATCAAGGACCCGCTCTTCCATCGCGACGTCAGCTTCTACGTCATGACGCTGCCCTTCATCTCCTTCGTCGTCACTTACATGATCGTGACCTTGATCATCGTGCTCATCGTGACGACGATCTTCCATTACTTGAATGGCGGCATCCGCGCGACGAAGTCGCGACCGCGGGTCTCACCACGGGTCAAGGCCCACCTGTCGGTCATCGGCGCGGGCATTGCCGTGATGAAGGCCGCGGGCTACCTGATCGCCAAGTGGGAACTCGTCAACTCGACCAACGGCTACGTCCAGGGGGCGGGCTACACCGACGTCCACGCCCGCCTGCCCGCTCAGACGATCCTGTTCTGGCTCTCACTGGCCGCGGCGGGAATCCTGCTGGCCAACGTGCGTTCGCGGGGCTGGTCGCTGCCGGCGGTCGCGGTAGGGCTGTGGCTCTTCGTGGCCCTCGTCATCGGCGTCCTCTATCCCACGATTCTCCAGGCGCTCAAAGTGAGCCCAGCCCAGGCGTCCCTCGAGCGTCCCTACATCAGTCGAAATATCGTGGCCACGCGCGCGGCGTTCAACCTGGACAAGGTGAACTACCACAGCTTCGCCGGACTCCAAACCATCACGCCGGCGCAAGCCACGGCCGACGCCCCGACCCTGGCCAATATCCGCCTGTGGGACCCGGCGAACAACATCTCTCTGGCCACCACGATCCGGCGCCAGTCGATCCGTTCGTACTACACCTTCGCCAGCGTCTCGGTCGATCGCTACTACATCAACGGCAAGCTGACCCCCGTGCTGATCGGGACGCGCCAGCTCAACACGCCCAACCTGCCCTCGCCCAGCTGGGTGAACACGCACCTACAGTTCACCCACGGCATCGGCGCGGCCGTCATCGCCGCCAACACCGTCGACCCGGCGACCGGCAACCCGGTGTTCGTGGTGTCCAACATCCCACCGGCGTCGTCCAGCGGTATGCCGGTGCTCACTCAACCCGACATCTACTTCGGGATCAACGACCCCGGGTGGGTCGTTGGCAACACCAAGCAGCCCGAGCTCGACTACCAGGTCATCAGTGGATCCAAGGCTGGCCAGCCGGTCGAGAACCACTACGGCGGTGGCGGGGGAGTGCCGGTCGGGGGCTTCTTCAGCCGCGCGGCGCTGGCGCTGCGGCTCGGGGACTTCAACTTCCTCATCTCCAACCAGATCGACTCCAAGAGCCGGGTGCTCTTCGTGCGCGACGTCATGGCCATGGCCAAGAAGGCGGCGCCGTTCCTCTCCTTTGACTCCCAGCCCTACGCCGTCATCGCCAACGGCTCGGTCAACTACGTCCTGGACGGCTACACCACGACCGACCAGTACCCGTACAGCCAGAACGCGAGCAACCTCAACGTGAACTCCGGCGGCCTGCCCGGGAGCTTCAACTACGCGCGCAACGCGGTCAAGGTGGTCATCAACGCCTACACCGGCTCGATGAAGTTCTACGTCATCAACCCGACCGACCCGATGATCGAGGCGTACCGCGCGGCCTTCCCGGCGATGTTCTTGCCCATGAGCTCGATGCCCACGGCGATCCTCGACCACCTGCGCTACCCGTCGGACCTGTTCTCGGTCCAGGCGGCCGTGCTCGGTCGCTACCACATCACCTCGGCGTCAGCCTTCTACACGGCTTCGGACAGCTGGCACATCTCGCCCTCGACCGGCGCCGGCACGCCGAACCAGTCGCTGGCCCAGACCACCGTGACCGACGCCGCGGGCAACGTTGTCTCGACCGCGCTCGCGCCGATGAGTCCGCTCTACCAGGTGGGCTCACTGCCGCTGGCGAACCACCAGCAGCTGCTCGAGGAGCTCGCCTACGTCCCGGCCGGCAGTTCCGCGACCGTACAGAACCTGACCGCCTTCCTCATCGCGACCAGCGACCCGAACGACTACGGGCAGATCCACGTCTACGAGACGCCCCGCGGCACCCAGGTGATCGGACCGGTCCAGGCCGATAGCGAAATCCAACAGACCACCGCCGTGAGCTCCAAGATCACTCTGCTCGACCAGCACGGCTCGAACGTGTTGTTGGGCAACAACCTCATGATCCCGCTCGACCAGAGCATCCTCTACGTGCGGCCCCTGTACGTGACCAGCTCGTCGAACCCGCTGCCGCAGCTGCGCTACGTCATCGCGGTGTTCAACCAGGACGTGGCCATTGAACCCTCCGTGGCCCAAGCGTTGAGCAAGGTGCTCGGTGCCAACATCGTCGGCGTCACCAAACCGCCGCCGACCGGGGGAACGGGCAAGGGTCACACCGCGACCTACTACTTGAACCAGGCGGCCGCGGAGTATCAAGCGGCGCAGACCGCGCTGAAGGCGGGCCAGCTCGGCGCCTATCAGAGCGACGTCAACGCGATGAACAAGGACCTCCAGTCGGCCCAGAACGCGCTGAAGGCCGGCTAAATCCGAGGGTGCCGCAAGAGCTCGGAATGCTCGTCGGCGAACCTCCGTGTAGAGTGGGGGCTCCATCGCGGGGTGGAGCAGTTTGGTAGCTCGTCGGGCTCATAACCCGAAGGTCGCAGGTTCAAATCCTGCCCCCGCCACCAGGATGCAGCGACGTAAGTTGCTGCGAATAGTGACGAAGGTCCGGTTCGAGTTCCCCTCGGACCGGACCTTCTGACTTTCGGGCCCTTCGTGTGGTTGCACGTTCCATCCTTCCCCTTCTCGGGACCGACTAGGTCAAGCTGGGGCCCTGAAGTCGCCCGTGAGCGTGAATGCCCCGGCGGCAAACTCGCGAAGGAATACAGTATTCCTGTTATACTGGCGAACAGGAGGAATGCCAATGAGCCGGATACATGAGTTTGTAACACCGCAGAGGTCAGGAGTCATAAGTCTTCCGGCGCGAGTCAGAGAACGACTCGGTGTTGGGCGTCCTGGAGTCCAGATTGAGTTCACCGAGACAAGCGATGGCTTCTCAGTGCGTGCGGTAGTTCCGGTCCCCGCTGAGCAGCAGTGGTTCTGGTCCGACCGCTGGCAGGAAATGGAGCGCGAAGCCGACGCAGACATTGCGGCCGGCCGCGTCCGAGGTGCCGAAAGCGCGGAGGCATTTCGCGATCACTTCACGGCGAAATAGCCTTCGCCTTCGATGAGGTTTCAGTGGACAGAGTCATTCGACCGCGATTTACGGAGACTTTCCAAACTGAACAAGAGCTTGTTTTTGGAGTCGTTCCCAGCGTTTTCGGATGCATGCGACAGTTGGGTGAACGATCGAACACCGTTCCCCTCCAGATTCAGTGTCGACGATGTGCAAGGAGCACCAGGCGTACTCGAAATGACCTGGTCGTTCTCGGGGCCGGACGGACGGGCAACCTGGCAATGGTCTGACGTTTCAATCGACGGGCAGAGTTATCCCGCTGTCCTATGGCGCCGTATCGGGCTCCACGAGATCTATAAGAACCCGTAAGTCAATTTCGCAACATCGAGAGC
>DATLSF010000025.1:0-177617 GCA_035534335.1 Acidimicrobiales bacterium
GGCCAACCACAGCTCACCACGTCTCACGGTTCGCCCCATGTTTCCACTTCCGTCCAGAATTCATCGATGTGTTCTGGGTGTCTCACGTAAGCGTCCCGATCCGATCGCAACAGCGCGGCGCGTACCGCATCAGCAACACCCTGGCGCGCTGCCGCCGAAATATTGATGCCGAGCTGGTGCGCGCGCGATGCCAACTTCTCGTCCAGAGTAAACGTGGAACGTGGTGAGGCCATAATCAGATGCTATCAGAATATGATGGCATGAAGTGCCACTCGAGGCTCTAGTTCTCGAAGCGATGCCAGACTTTGTGGGATTCGAACTGAACAATGATTGACCACTCGCGAGACGTCAGCTCGTCGCACGGCGACTCCCGCGGCACAATGTTTCACCTGATGAAGAGCGACGAAAGGGGGTTCGAACATAGTCCCTCTATGAAAGAGGGATCAGTGTCAAGGACCGTCTTCACATCTTGAGTTGTGGTGCTGCGTGAGGTGAGTGCTCATCTCTCTGTGGCCTCGTCGTGCGAGGACTTGGTCTGGTGGGAGCACTGGGTGGTCCAATTCGTAAAAGGGACCGTCTAGCGGCCAGGGACTATTTGGGACCTTCCCGGTCCAAACGCGGCGCCGGTCTGGCACATGTGCCAGATGGCCTCCGCGAGTTTGCGCGCGACCTCAACGCGCGCGACCTTTCTGCCCCGCTGGCGACCGAGACGCTGTGCGGTAGCTTCGTAGTGATCTCGGTAGTAGGGGTGGCGAGCGGCGTGCATGGCCGCCTCGACGAGTGCCCAGCGCAAGTACTTCGGTCCGTGCTTGGCGAGCGGCCCGCGGTAGTCCTTGTTGCCGGACTGGATGACCCGGGGGGCGAGCCCGGAGTACCCGACGAGCTTCTTGGGCGAGGCGAAGCGGTGAATGTCGCCGATCTCGCTGGCGATGGTGTAGCCGAGGGTCCAGCCGATTCCCGGAGCCGTCGTGAGGAGCTGGACGTAGGGGTGGTCGGTGCCGGCAGCCTTCAACTCCTTCTCGACCGCGTCAATCTCGACGTTGAGGGTGTCGATGAGCGACAGTGCGGTCGTCCCGTCGGTCGCCCAGGGATCGGGAACGTCGAGGCGCGCAAGTAGTTGCCGGCCTTCGATGCCGAAAAGGTCCGACACGCCGCACCCCTTGCCGAAGGCGAGCAACGTGGCGTGGATCCGGTTCTTCAGCATCACGCGGTGGCGCACCAGATGCAGACGGAACCGGGCCCGCTCACGCTCGGCCCTCACCCCGGGAGTTGGTAGCCAGATCGACGGGACGAGGTCACGCCGGGAGAGTTCGGCCAGAACCCAGGCGTCGATCTTGTCGGTCTTCACGGTGAGGGGAGCTAGTCCCTTGGCCTTCTGGGCGTCGGCGATCTCCACGTCCCAGCCGTGTCGCTCCAGGGTGTCATGAACGTAACGGGCACCGGTCATGAACTCGATCACCGCCTGGACCGGGAGGTCGAAGCGGCCCACCTCGGCCACCAGGCTGCGCAGTCCGTCTGCGTCAGGCGGGCACTGAGTCACGACGAGGCGGCTGCCCGCCTCGTCCAGAACACACATCCAGCCGGCGACGACTGAGGTCCAGCCCGGCGTGCAACATTGTCATCGGGGTCTCCTTTCGGTTTGGTTCCAGCGAGGACCCAAGTTCTCACCGGATGGGACCCCGTTTCATGACATTCGTTACCTCCACTCCAAGCAAGAATCACAACGTTCTCCTAGATGAACAACTCTTTTCAAGGTCCGATCGCTTTCGGACCTTCTTCGCAGGATACGGCCGTATCGCGTGCCAGTTTTCTACGACTTCACTCGTCGTCCCGCCGGTATCGGCCCTACAAGTATGTGGACGTGCGAATTTACGCTTGCGCTCCGTCGATGGCGGCGGCGACGTCGGCGGGCGTTGGCATGGCATCTATCTCGTCGCGGATGGCTCGAGCGCATCTCGTGTAGGACGACTCGGAAAGGATCGTCCGCAATTCCACAGCCAATAGGTCGGGGGTGACCACGTCCGGTGTCAGCATTCGGGCGACGCCCGCGGAAGTACACGCCAGAGAGTTCTCGTATTGGTCGGAGCCCTGGGGAAGCATGAGCATTGGCACTGCGTGGGAAAGAGCGGCCAGCATTGAGCCTGATCCTGCGTGGTTCACCATGGCGCTCATGTGAGGTAAGAGCAATGCCTGAGCCACGAACCGCTCAATGAAGACGTTGGGCGGTTGCGGCCCCAACTCGGATGGATCGTTGTTGTTGCCAATCGTCAAAATGAGGTTGCAGTCCGTATCAGCAAAGGCTTCGATCAGAACACGGAAGTGATCTATGCGGTTGAACACCGTCCCGAGAGTCACGTAGGCGCTGGGCCGATCCGGTAATTGAGTCAGCCACGCCGGTGGGGTCTCCGGTGGGGGAGGGGAAGCGGGGCTCATTGCGCGAACAACGGCGGAAGCAGGTACCCCAGAGCCCTGAATGCTCGTCGGGCAGATATCGACGAACGTATTGTTTTCATACATACCGCACAGAGGCGGAGGATTGGCACCGAGTTTCCCCCAAAGGGGTTCGACGTAGGGTGCGGACTCGGCGTAGCACGCCGACGCAATCGCGCGACCGAAAGAATGATGTACGCCGGGAATGCCTGTGGCGGCCGAAACGATCGGAGTCGCGAGGTCGCAGGATTCGAAAACGAGAAGATCGGGACGGTAGGCGTCGACGATGGCCCGCAGATCGGCCACTCGCTCCGGGGCATCACCAATCGCGTATCGGCGTGAGATGACGAATGGGAGGAAGTCGATTGAAGCCAATGCTGGTCGATCGCTCAGGTGGGACCGGAACCTGGACTTCAGCGTGTCGCCGTCGGGGCCGCACGCGAACCACGTGAAACCAAGAGCACCTATCTTCGCCGCGTGCTCTGCGGACGTCGCGAACGCGACTTGGTGTCCGAGGGCAGCGAAGGTCCGGGAGAGAGGCAGAAGCGGATTGATGTGTCCGTCCCCGGGTGTAGAACTGAAGAGCGCCTTCAACTAAAGCTCCTCGCTTTGACTGCAATTCTGAGGTAGGAGCGTTCTGAGCCCACAATACAAACCATTTGTGAAACCCGTAGAGCCTGTGGCGCCATGAATTGTATTGACAATCCCGAGCCCGCCCCTAACCACGTAACTTCCATTCAATTTCCCTGGGGAAGGATGGCAGGGAAACCGAGCCACTTTGATTGGTGGAGGGTAATCACCAGGATGTGCGGTGACTGCGACTCAGCCAAAGGTACGAGGGCAGCAGTGGCGGATCAGATCAAGCCATTGAAGATTGAAAACGCGTTACTGCCTACGCTTGAGGTGTGGGGGGAGCGGACCGGGACCCGGGCATTCGACTGGCCGAGCTGGTGGCAGCACTCTCCCTGGCCACCGACCTTGGCCTGGGACAACCTATGGAGCACGTCCTGCGGTCCTGGCACATCGCCACTCGGTTAGGGGAGCACTTTGGCCACGTGCCTGCCGAGCGCCAAGCCCTCTATTACGTGGTGACCCTGGCATGGGTCGGCTGCGTCGCCGAAACTCCAGAGATAACGGCCTGGTTCGGCGACGACATCGCCTTTCGCCGCGACAGCTTCGAAGTTGATCTGGCGGGACTGCCAATGCTCGGTTTCTCCCTGCGCCACGTGGGCGCCGGGACCTCGCCCTATCGCCGCCTGCGCCTCGGTGCGAGGCTCATGGCCACCGGCGGGGCGGCCATTGAGCGCGGCTTAATGTCTCATTGCCTGACGACGGCGCGAATGGCAGAGCGCTTTGGCCTGGGCGACGACGTTTGCGACTCCTTGCAACAGGTTTTTGCACGCTGGGACGGAAAGGGCGTGCCTTCCACGTTGTCCGGGGAAGAGATCTCGCCGACGGTTCGTCTGTTTCAACTTGCGGATACGGTCGAGATCTCTTACAGGAACGGGGGAATCGACGCTGCCGTAGAGCTTGCTCGATCGCGGCGGGGTAGCCAATTCGATCCTGCCATCGTCGACGTCTTCTGCAAGACGGCGCACGACGTACTCGCTGACATGGAGGGCGTAAACGACTGGGTCACGATGATCGAACACGAGCCGTGGCAGCAGCGTCGCCTGACCGGTGATGACCTCGACGCCGCTTTGGAGGCGATCGCCGATTTCACCGATCTGCGATCCCCCGTTCGCGCCGGCCATTCGCGGGCTGTTGCCGCCCTCGCCGCCAGGGCGGCTGAACTCTACGGCCTGCCCGAAAGTGAAGTCGTGACTCTCCGGCGCGCCGCGCTGTTACACGACATCGGTCTCCATGGCGTGCCCGGGACGATTATCGAAAAGCAGGGCCCGCTGACAATCGCTGACGCCGAGCGCCTCAGGATGCACGCCTACTACACCGATCGTGTGCTTTCCCGACCGCCGGCCCTGGCCCGCATCGGTGCCATCGCCTCGCTGGCCCATGAGCGGCTCGACGGTTCGGGTTACCACCGCGGAATTGCCGGGGCAGCGATCCCGGCGTCCGGTCGAATCCTCGCCGCCGCTGACGCCTATCAGGCGATGATTGAACCTCGGTCGTACCGGCCGGCCTTGACGGTCAAAGCCGCGACCGAAGCCCTCCGAGCCGAGACCCGAGCCGGCCGGCTGAGCGCAGAAGCCGTTGAAGCCGTGCTGGCCGCGGCGGGACAGCGGCGGTCGAAACGGCGCTCCGGGCCAGCCGGGCTCACCGCCCGCGAGGTCGAAGTGCTCGTCCTCATCGCCCGGGGAGCGTCCAACAAGCAGGTTGCCCGCGCCCTTGGTATGAGCGTCAAGACGGCAGGCACTCACATCGAGCGCATCTACGCGAAGACCGGTTCCTCCACGCGGTCTACGGTCACGCTCTTCGCCGTGCAACACGGATTGCTCGACTGTCTCGAGCCGATCGATTCGTAGGGTGAATACCCGACGCGCTTGGGACTGTCGAGGTTTACTGTCCTCTCGATCTGGCGAAGCAAGGAGGTTTCACGATGACTGGCAAGGCTGTAATTAGCTTGACGACAGGGCTCGAGGACCCCGAGAAGGTCACGGTGGCCTTCTTGGTGTCGGTGGGTGCGGCGGAGGGAGGGCGCGAGACCCTTATGTTCCTGACGAAGGAGGCCGTCCGCTTGGCGGTAGTCGGTGTGGCCATGGGCGTAGCGTGCGAGGGTTGCCCCCCTCTTCCCTCCCTCGTCGAGCGCTATGTGGCCGCCGGTGGACGATGCCTCGTCTGCCCGATCTGCTTCGACGCCAAGGGACTTGATAGGACCGACCTCATCGTTGGAGCCGAAATGGGTGGCACCGTGCCCCTATGGGAATGGATCGGGAACGATAGCCCCGTCACCTTTAGCTACTGAGGTGAAGATCTCGGTAAGGGGAACAAGGAGACAATCGGATGGTTGAACCCGCGGAGCTCGCCCGACGGGTTGAGGAGCACCCCCAGCTCCCGCCAGGACAGTGCGAACGAGTGTCGGGCTATGGCGTGATGGGTCTGCCTTTCCGGTCCGGTCACGTACTCGGCCTGCGGCGCTGGACGGCATCGTCGGTCGGCGAAGGGTTCACCTCGATCTGGCATCGCGACCCTGAGGGGCGATGGACGTTTTACGAGTCCGCGCCGAGCGAAGTTGCGTGTTCGCGCTACTTCGGCGCCGACGTAGACCGCGTCAACACTGTGCCTATCGGCCTCGAATGGGAGGGGCCTTATCGGCTGCGAGCGTTCAGTGAGGACTCAGCCGTCGAGTGGAACATCGAGATCCAGTCCACCCTCATCACGCGGGCGATGAGCGCGATCGGCTCCTCGCTCCCGCTGGCCGCGTGGCGGTCCGAACCGGTCCTGCGAGTGATGGGTCGCGTGGCGGGTTGGGCGCTTCGCGCAGGCAAGGTGAACCTCACGGGGATCACGTCGAATGGTCAGCACTTCGATGCCAACCCGCTTCGGGTGTGGTACGTGGCTGCTTCACATGCCGTGGTGGAGGGCGAGGACCTCGGTCCGATTGGGCCGCTTGGTGCCCAGGCTCACATGGCGGACTTTTACTTCCCACTGCGAGGCATTTTCGCCATAGGCCGAGTCTTCTTGTTACCACCAGCAGCAGCCAGTGCGGTCCCTCCGGCATGGCGGCTGGGAGAATCGGCTTCATGAAATGAAAAACACCATCGACGGCTACATCCTGATTTGGGGATTCTGACCCCTCATCTTCGGGTAGGCGAATGATGATCGTTGGAGTGCTGTGACTAATCAGTCCGCTGGTGAAGCGCGCGGAATTTCAACTTGCTGGGGTTCGAGTGAAGCGTCACTGATACGCCGCTGAGGCTGCGGAGCGAACAAACTCAGCTGCGACGTCACGGCGTCTCACCTGCTGATCAGGGGTGTAGGGGGGGGTTCGAACATAGTCCCGTTACCTCCACGGAGTGTTGTCAACAATGCGACGCCATTCCTGACGAGTTCCGCCTGCTCACTTCCGATCGCTCGAGATTGCTGTGCGCTTTGTTAGAACCCCGAATCATCTCTGGAATTCATGGGGGTGGTTTGCTGGGTCATTCTGCTCGCATCAGTTAGCGTCCAACCCATGCGAAACTGGGTGCCAAATGAAGATGACGCGGCGACGGGAATGCTTGCGGCGTGCGAGGGCATGTCACGCGGTCGAACTGGCGCTTGGCGCGACTCACGGCCGGGCTTGCTCGCACTGATGACCACGGTACCCGGGCGTCCTTACAACGGGATATATGGCCTCGACGCGACCGCTTCCCCCGAGAACGCAACTGCGCTTGCAGCAAGGCTCTCCGCCAGCGGAGTGTCGTGGTGTGCACGGCTCCGGCCAAGTGTGCCCGACCAAGTCGATGAATCGCTTCGAGATGTTGGGCTGTTCGCTGAGGACGAGACGCTGTTGATGGCTGCGTCACTTGTTGCCTACGAGGTCGAGAGTCCGGACCTGCCCGAGCTCACTTTGGGTGTGCGCCGCACGGAGGACGATCTCGCCATCACCGAGGTGCTCGGTGCTGCTTTCGACACGCCGCCCTCGAGCGCCGCAATCCTCTTGGGCCCCGCGCACCTCAAGTGCGAGGGGATCCAGTGGCATCTCGGCAAAGTGGATGAGGTGCCCGTTACGTGCGCGTTGTCGGTGGTGGTCGGCGACGCCGTGGGCATCCTTGCGGTAGGAACTGTTCCTGAGGCACGCGGGAAGGGATACGGCTCGGCGGCGACGGCGCGAGCCTTAACCCACGGTTTCGCTGCCGGGGCGAGATTCGGGGTACTCACTGCGAGTCCCGAGGTCCAAGGTGTCTATGAACGTCTCGGCTTCAGCGTGGTGGAGCGATGGCGGCGCCTCGTGCCAACGCTTTGAGCCGCGAATTGTGCACGAGCACATGCCAATGCGCGCATCTCACCGGCAGGGTGGTAATGACAACTCTCGTCGATAACCTCCGCAACGCGCGGGCTTCCCGGGGTTCGGGTGGGCTGGGGATGGGACGCGATTCAGGCTCGGTGTGGTTCGACTTGGTCGCGTAGTCGCTACGTTCTACCTGATAAATGGGGGCGCGAGGGGGTTCGAACATAGTCCCGTTACCTCCACACGTGGGGTGCCAAGCATCTCGTCAGCAGCCCCTCTAACTTCAACAGAGTTTCGCGCGCGAGCCGCAGAAGATCGCTTCGAGTTCACCGCCGCCGTCGTTCCGGCCCAGCTCGGAGAGAAAAATACCCACGGTTACGATGTGATGGTCGGGCTTCTTGATGGGATTGATGCCGACCGCCGCGAACACGTTTCCGGTCGACTTCGTAGGAACCTGATGATGTGGTTCACGTCAGTGCGTGCTGATGGCCAACCAGAGTGCGTACCCGTTTGGTTCATGTGGCGAGACGACGACACCATACTCATATACAGTCAGCCGACCGCTCAAAAGCTAAGAAAAATCCAGGTCAATTCCAAAGTCGCGATGGCCCTTGACGTCTCGGACCTCGGGCGCGACAACATTCGAATGAACGGCGTCGCCGCCGTTTCTGAAGGAGAGCTCAGTGCTGCGAACAATGAGGCGTACCTCGCCAAGTACCTAGAAAGGATCTGCGCCTTGTTCGAATCTCCAGAGAGGTTTTCGGGAATCTTTTCAGTCGCGCTGATTGTGACCCCACACAGGATCCTCAGCCCGTCACCCGGACGAGGAGTCGCTTACGCCGAGTGACGCGTTGAGTGGCTCGTGCAAGAGAGTTCGAACCAAGTCGCGTGACCTACGCTTCGTTGTCACAGTTACAGCTGTCACAGTGGCAACTTTCACATTTACAACGACACCATCGGATTCAGGTGATGCGGACCGAGTCCGGTTCGCCATTGACGAGCGTTCACGACCTCCAGGGCCGTTGAACTCTCGCCCGTTCTATGACTAATGTGGTCGCCGTGGCCTCTCTGACGCCGTACATCCATTTTCCGGGAACGGCTCGCGAGGCGCTGACTTTCTACGGTGATGTTTTCGGTTGCACCGTTCAATTGCACACCCTCGAGGAATTCAAGCGAACCGACGGGCCGGCCGACGCAATCGCGCACGGCTCTCTAATGAATGGACCGGTGAGTCTCTTTGGCTCCGACGTGACCGGCGACGAGGCGCCGGTTCATTGCGAGGGAATGATGCTGTCCCTGCTTGGCACCGCCGCACCCTCCGTCTTGACGGAGTGGTTTACGAGACTCTCGGAGGGCGGTCGAGTCGTCGATGCACTGCAGAAGCGGCCGTGGGGAGACTTCGACGGTCAGGTTGTCGATCGATACGGTCTGCACTGGCTCATCGGTTTCGAAGGTGGCGCCAGCGACTGACAGCGTTGCCCTTTCAATACCAATCGTCACACTCTCAGCGATCTTCTTGCGTGCGGATCGTTGACGTCGCTCAAGATTGGATCGTTCGACTCACAATCCAGGCGTGCTTGCCGACTTGGCGCACGCACGTGAATCCGAGGTCCTCGAACAGTTCGACCGTCCCGCTGAAGAGGAAGCGATCCTGCGCCTCACGACCCTGAGTGGTTTCGGAGATCGCCTCGATGCGTCCTCCGCCCGCGATGGCGATCTGGGAGTTGGCTCCCTCGAGCGCCGCTTGGGCGACCCCTCTCCCGCGATGGCGCTTGTCCACGAAGATGCACGCGATGCGCCAATTCGCAGGCGGCGGCGGGTCCTTGCGGTACGCGAGCATGTTTCAGATCCAGGGAGTCCGAGACGCCGTACTGGCACCAGCCCTGCGCGATTCCCTCCTCATCAAAGACCAGCGCCGCATGGGCTCGACCGCTTCGGACCAACCGCTCCTTGAGTGCTCTTGGATCGCTGACGCCGCGCTGGTACTCGACGTGGTTCGGGGCGCACCAACATCCTCCATAAATGCCGTTGTTGCGCTCGACAAGATTTACGAAGGTGTCCCACGTCTCAGCGTCGAGTTGACCGATTGTGTACTTGGGGTGGGCCATCGCCTCATATTCTGCATTGCGCGGAACATGTTGGGCACGCACCAATCCCGTGGGCGAGGCGGACATGGTGGACATCTGTCAGCGCCAACTGAACGCTCCCGCCACACCCTTCGATTGGCGAGGACGCTCACAAACGAGCTCAGGGAACTGGGGGCAGGCACCAGGCTCCCAGGCTGGATTCGGACTAAGCATGTCCAACCGGCCACAAGCTAGGGCTATGGATTCACCTGATCAGCGATGACGCAAAGTGGTTCGAACGGAGTCCCGTTACCTCCACTGGTTGTCACATCTACGACGCTGTTCCAGATCTACACGATGGCGGCTCGCAGCCCGAGATCGTTCGCGTCGAGGGTCCGACTTGACAGTCTTGATGCCAGCCGTTGGCGCTTGGCGAGGAACTATGAGCTAGATCGCCGGAAAATTATTGCCCTCGATTCGGGTATTGAGGCCGGACCAAGGGATTAGAAGACGGCACATTGCGTCGGCCAGCCAGCGCTCGTAGCGCTTCGATGACCAACCTCGCTCCTTCGTATAGAGCGAGTACAACTCCGAACTGTTGAGAACCCAGACGATATCGGCGGCCAATCCGATCGATAGGTCTGAACGGAGACCTCCAACGTGGTGCAAATCCCGAATGAACTTACGCATATTCGCTGCTCGACGGTCGTTGATCTCTCGCCAAACGTCCCTGGCTTCCGCGTCGGTGGACGAGGCATCTCGTAATGCCAGGAAGAGTGGTGCAAGTCGCGAATGCGTTTCCTTCATGGCGTGCGCGTAGATCGTCAATTTCTCTACCGGATCTTTGGACTGACGCATCGCAATGATGTGACCGCGTTCCTCAGCGATCACCGCGTGATCGACGCCAGAAATCGCTTGTTCGATCAACTCACGCAAGAGGACAGGCTTTCGTCCGACCAACTCGTAGACGGTGTCCACGTTTACTCTCGCTCGCCTTGCAATCCCCGCCATCGTCGTCGATCGATATCCGAATTCGAGGATCAATTCACGGGCAGCCTCTACGATCCGTTGCTTCGTCTCGGCGGACCTTTCACGTCGAAGTTGGACGTCATATGAGTGAGTCTTGACTTTTGGGCCTCTGTCGTTCATAATTAATCCGATCCTACTTCGGATTAACTATGAGGAGTTGTAACCATGACGTATGCGTTCACTCAAGACGTCCCCATAAACGCCGAGTTCTACCAGCGGATTGTTGCCGGTTTAGGTGAGGATGCACCGAAAGGTCTCATCGTGCATGTCGCCACCGAGCGACCAGAGGGCGGACTGCGCTACATCGACCTATGGGAGACGGAGGAGGACTGGGAACGATTTGCGGAGGATCGACTGCACCCCGTGGTCCACCGTCTCCTCAGCGAGATCTTCGGTGACCAGCTTCCCAACGAACCTGAGCGGGTTGCACTGCCCGTGGTGCATGTGTGGCGTCCGTAGAAGCTGTTGGTTTCCCGTCTCCAACTAATGCTGCGCGTTACATCCTCGCTGGTCGCTGGTCGCTGGTCGCTGGTCGCTGGTCGCTGATGCGGGGACGAGTCGGTACTCTAAATATCTGAAGTTGGGTCCTGATCGGAACCCCTACTTGGTGCAACTCATATGGGACAGTGTCTGCGCTGGCTTCAAGGATCTTGCCAGGGCACTCGAGTGATCGACCGGCTTCGAGAGGTCACAACCGAAGGGTTCGAGTTGGACCTCCGTAAAAGCATCACGGTACCTCGGGGCAAGTCGACTCCGCTGCGATGCCACCACATGTCACCTGATCAACAGGGACGCAACGGGGTTCGAACATAGTCCCGTTACCGCCATTAAGCGGCCTGTACCCCGCGTGAAACAGAAGTGACGAATCTGGCCGCACCGTTGCCACTATTGACGATCTCGTACGGTCACCGCATTAAAGTGCTGGCGATTCACAACCGCCGAGGGGGATACGGCAATGAAGGTACGAGTCGACCTCAACATCTCGCTCGATGGGTACGCATCGAGCGAGGGCGGCACACCGGACAATCCCATGGGGGAGGACTGGAACAAGCTCACCGCCGCCTACGTTGCCACCCGCACGTTTCGCGAGCGGGTACTTCACGACACGTCGGGCGAGGGCACGACCGGTGTTGATGACCGGTACGCCGCCTCGTACTTCGAAGGGGTCGGCGCCGAGATAATGGGCGCGGGGATGTTTGGCTTCCACGCGTTTCCCGATGACGACGCCTGGAAAGGGTGGTGGGGTGACGAGCCGCCGTTTAAGGTGCCGGTGTTTGTGCTCACCCACCGAAATCGTGACTCGATCGATATGACGGGTGGTACCACGTTCCATTTCGTCGATGCGACGTCGCAGGATGTCCTCGAGCGGGCAACTTCGGCCGCCGCCGGCAAGGACGTGCGGGTTGGCGGTGGCGTGAAGACAGTGCGAGAGTTCCTCAAAGCCGGGCTGGTTGACCAGTTGCATGTTGCGATCGCACCCATCCTGCTCGGGCGCGGTGTCAACCTGTGGAGCGAGCTGCGCCAATTCGAGGTTGGATTCCAGGTGAGGTCCGAGGCCGCGGAGAGCGGCACCGTCCACGTTACGTTCGCTCGCCCCTCGTCGTCGGGTCACCTCGTCGGGTGACGATGGCTCTGGATAAGGTGCTGCCTCCGGCGACAACCTCGGCCCAACTCATTCGTCCACCCTTCGAACCCCTGATGGGCGCACCTCGTACGGGCGAACTCTTTGACCCTCTCGAACGTATTCCTCTGTGCGTGGAATCGAGGTGGCCACCCGAAATACACCGGTGGGTCCGATATCGGCGTGTGAAGTTGGTGGGCCTTCTGGTCGGCCACTCACGACCCCAGCGAGAGGAGCGGAACAATGAGCAGGATTCGAATCTTTGCGGTATCAGCTATCGCGGTGACGGCAATGAGCTTGGCAATGGCCTCGGGAGCGGGAGCGCTTCAGAACCCCACGACGGGACAACGTGGAGCGCCAACGGGTATCGGGTGCGGGTCCGGTGTCGCGGCCATGACACCCGGCAACGCGAGTTCGGCCAGAGGATCGGCGTTCAATCCTGATGGCGTCGCGGGCATGAACTACGCGGGCAATGCGAACACCGCGTCATCGGCACATTCCAACTCGACGGCCTCGGTGTCTGAGTACGACGTGGCGTGCCTGGAGGTAACCAGCAACTAGTCCTTCGCGTCCCGCCTCAAAGTGGGCGGACGGACGCGAGTTCTACCTCAAAAGGGGATCGACGCCGCCGCAACGGCGCGTGGATCCCCTTTTGGGTCTCGGGACCCCTTGTTCGAGGATTCCGGGTTGGCTGGTGGCGACTGCATTCTGCAGGTGAAGACCGCATGGATCGAACAACCGCCGATCGCCTCCATAATGGAGTAGTGGAAACCATCCTCGCAGCCACAAATTGGCTCTGCGACATGGATGGAGTTCTCGTTCGCGACGACGCGATGATTGAGGGTGCTGACCGATTCCTGGAGTGGCTGGTCGCGACGAATCGATCGTTCCTCGTCCTGACCAACAATTCGACGCTGACACCTGAGCAGCTCTCCAAGAACATGTCGGCGATGGGACTCGAGGTGCCGGAGGAGAAGCTCTGGACATCGGCGGTGGCCACCGCGGAGTTCGTCCAGACGCAGCGACCCGACGGCACCGCCTTCGTCATCGGTGAGTTGAGCCTCCACCAGGCTCTGCGCGACGTCGGGTATCGAGAGGACGCCGAGAACCCTGACTACGTCGTCCTGGGCGAGACCCAGATGATTTCGTTTGACGAGGTCGCCACAGCGGTCCAGCTCATCCACCGCGGTAGTCGATTTGTCGCGACGAATCCCGAGCCCACCGGACCGTCGTTGAATGGCCCTTTGCCCGCCGTCGGCGCGATGGCGGCGATGATCGAGAGCGCGTCGGGCGTCCCACCGTACTTCGTCGGAAAGCCGAATCCGATGATGATCCGCGACGCACTGCGGCACCTGGGCGGTCACTCGTCCAATACCGTCCTCATCGGGGACCGCATGGAGACCGACATCCGATCGGGCATCGAGGCGGGCCTGGCGACCGTCCTGGTCCTGTCGGGCGTCACGCGTCGCGAGGACGTCGACCGATTCCCCTACGGTCCTACCAGGGTCGTCAACTCGGTCGTCGACATCATCGACGCTGCCCAGTGACGCGCGGCGCCGGTGCCCGCGCGATGGACGTCATCGTTGTGACGAAGAGCACTAGCGCAGCGCGGTGAGGAAGGACTCGGCCCAGTCGTAGACATTGCGGCGCAGGGTCTTACGGCGCATCCGTGACATTCGGGACCGGACCTCCTTCGGCGTAGCGACCAGCGCCGCGCGAATCGCTTCCTTGACGCCGTCGAGGTCGTGCGGATTCACGATGTAGGCCCCGCGCAGCTGCGTCGCGGCCCCGGCGAATTCGCTCAAGATGAGTCGCCCGGTGAGGTCGGTGCGGGTCATGACGTACTCCTTGGCGACCAGGTTCATGCCGTCGCGAAAGGGCGTGACGAGCATGATGTCAGCGGCCACGTAGAGGGCCAGCAGCTCCTCGAAGTCGAGGTTCTGGTGCAGGTAGTGGACCACGGGCGACCCCAGCATCCCGTGCTCTCCGTTCATCTCGCTCACGATCTGTTCGAGTTGGTGGCGTTCACGCTCGTAGTGCGCGTCGGTCTCTCGGCTGGGCACCGCGAC
Source organism: Acidimicrobiales bacterium (assembly GCA_035534335.1). Taxonomy (GTDB): domain Bacteria; phylum Actinomycetota; class Acidimicrobiia; order Acidimicrobiales; family RAAP-2; genus RAAP-2. The sequence goes on from DATLSF010000025.1 coordinate 14,104, forward strand.
CTGGACCATCACGTGCTTTCCCGGTGTCAGCGAGTTGTCGGCGAAGAGCTCCGCCACGGCCTTGATCCGCTGTTGGATTCCCTTGGTGTAGTCGAGGCGGTCCACGCCGAGCAGGATCGTCTCGGGATCGCCCAGGTCCCGACGGATCTCTTTGGCCCTGGCCAAGATGTTGGGATCGCTGCTGAGCGTGTTGATCTGCTCACAGTCCACCGAGATCGGAAAAGCGCCCACGCGAATCGTTCGGCCATCGCGCTCGAGAACCGAGTCGGTGCCGGTGACGCCCATCATGCGGCGCGTGAGCCGCGAGAAGTTCGACGCGGCTTGGGGAACCTGGAATCCGATGAGGTCCGCACCGAGCAGACCGTCAAGGATCTCGCGTCGCCACGGAAGTTGCATGAAGAGTTCCGCGGGCGGGAACGGGATATGCAGGAAGAATCCGATTCGTACGTCGGGTCGCATCTCGCGCAGCATCTGCGGCACGAGTTGCAGTTGGTAGTCGTGGATCCACACCAACCCGTTGGGAGCCGCCGTCTCGGCCGCCGCCATGGCGTATCGCATGTTGACCTCGCGGTACGTGTGCCACCACGTGCGGTGGAACGTCGGCGGACGAATCGCGTCGTGGTAGAGAGGCCATAACGTCGCATTCGAAAAGCCGAGGTAGAAGTCCTCGTACTCGCGTGAACTGATCGCGATCGGACGAAGGCGGATTCCCTCGAACTGTGTCGGGACCTTGAGGTCCTTCGAGGTTCCGGGCCAGCCGATCCACAGTCCGTTACGACTCTGGAGTACCGACGTCAGGGCTGATACCAGGCCGCCCGGGCTGGGCCGCCACCCCGTGCCGTTGCGCACCGACAGGTGCAGGGGGAGTCGATTTGCCACAACCACGAGATCGGCCGGGGTGTCGTCAGGAATTGATTCCCGACTGTCCATCAAGTCGGGCTCAACATGGTTGCCAGTTACCCGCAGCATGATTTGTACTTGAAGCGGAGCATAAGCACTCCGCGCTCGAACGAGTCTTAACACACCAAATCTAAGAAACCGCTGTGAATCTGTTCGTCCGGGCTCTGTCTTGGTCGAGGCCTTGCGCTCTATTTCACAACGCGAAAAAGCGACCGCTATCCGACGGCCAGTTTCGCGTTTACCGACGCCCTACGAGGGCCACCACGCCGTCTACGTTCGACCCTGGGGCCGGGTCGACGGGTGGCCCTCCTGTCCCACTGCGTTCCACCAACTGCTGGTCGCGGCTGGTCCGATCAGCGAGTCGGTGCCCTGCTGCTCGGCCTCGATCACGTGGAGCACCGCGTTGATCAGCGACAGGTGGGTCAGGGCTTGGGGAAAGTTCCCGAGGTGGCGCGCCGTGGTCGGGTCGAGTTCCTCGCCGTACAGTCCCAGCGTGCTGGCCGCGCCGATCAACTTCTCACAGTGTGTGCGCGCGCGGTCCAACTCTCCGATCTCGACCAAGGCCGAGACCAACCAGAAGGAACAGACGGTAAAGCTGCCCTCAGGCTGTCCGTCGCACCCGTCGTCGGTCGTGTCGGGCCAGTACCGGTAGACGAAGGCGCCTTCGTTGAGTTCGTCGGCGATCGACAGCACGGTCGTGCGGATGCGTTCGTCATCGGGCGGCAGGAATCCGACGATCGGCAGGATCAGCAGGGACGCGTCCAGTTCGTCGGAACCGTAAGTCTGGGTGAAGCAGCCCCGCTCGTCGACCGCGTGCTCGCAGATGTCGGCGCGGATCTCCTGAGCGACGTTCCACCACGCTTCGGCTCGGTCGCGTTCGCCGCGCAAGGCGGCGAGCCGCGAGCCGCGGTCGGCGGCCACCCAACACATGACCTTGGAGAAGGTGAAGTGCTGGGGCTCTCCACGGACCTCCCAGATCCCACGGTCGGGTTCGCGCCAGGAGAGGACCACTTTCTCGACCGCCTGTAGCACGATGCGCCACGCGCGCTCGCTGAGGGTGTCGCGCGAACGCGTGTGCTCGAACACGCAGTTGACGATCGCACCCAAGATGTCGTTCTGATGCTGGTTGTAGGCGGCGTTGCCGATACGCACCGGTTTGCTGCCGACGTACCCCGAGAGGTGGTCGAGTTCGGTCTCGGGCTGAATGGAGAGGCCGTCGACCGGGTAGAGAACCTGCAAGTGGCTGCGGGCCTTCGGGTCGCGCCGACTGGCTCCCGTGGCCGGCTCCAATACATCACCGAGGAATGCCAAGAAGTCGTCGGCCTCGGTGTCGAAGCCGAGCGCGTGCAGGGAGCGCAACGTGAAGGCCGCGTCGCGGATCCAGGTGTAGCGGTAGTCCCAGTTGCGCGACCCGCCCGGGTTCTCGGGCAACGACGTCGTAGGAGCGGCGAGGAGTGCTCCCGTGGGCGCGTAGGTCAGCCCCTTGAGCGTTAACGCGCTGCGTTGGAGTAGCTCTCGCCACGGGTGGTCGGGAAAGTGTCCACCGTCGATCCAGTCGCGCCAGAACCGACTGGTCTCAGCCCGACAAGCGTCAACCTGCTCGACTGTCGTGGGTGGCGGCTCGTCGCCCCAGCTCAGAACCACGAAGGACATCTCACCCTCTGCGAGACGGTGACGGGCTCGAACCGAACGTCCCTCAATGCCGAAGCGCATGTCACCGGTCAATGTCAGGCGCGGGTAGTCGGGGTTCGTGGTGATGACCGTGTCGTAAGTGTCGCCCGCGTACCGCCACTCGGCGTCCTCGCGACCGTAGTCGAACGACGGCTCGCAGTTGAGGGCCACGTCGACATTGCCGTGAAGGCACGTCGCCGTGCGCACCAGGACGTGGCGGGCGTCGTAGTCGCCGGGCGTTCGCCGGTGCAGGTCTGAGCGCACTCCGGTGCGGTACCACGGCGCGACTGCCATGAAGTCGGCGATGACCAACCAGCCACCACGGGTCTGCCAGGTCGTGGCCATGACCATGGTGCCCGGCACGTACTGGCGGTGCGCCGGAACGGCACTGTCCACCGGAGCCAGTCGAAAGGAACCCGCGGCGCGGTCCAGGAGGGTTCCGAAAACGCTCGGGTCGTGCGGACGCGGCAGGCACATCCATTCAATCGACCCGGTCGGCGCAACCAAACAGGTGTTCTCGCAGTCCGAGAGGAATGCGTAGTCCGCGATCGGCGGAAAGATCGACTCGAACGGGATCTGATTCAGCGGACCGAGTAACTGCTCGTCGCCGAGTCGCTCGAACGGCAGTGTCCAAGCGGGCGGCGCCGCGGGCCGCAGTCGCGGCTCGTCTTCGTTCGCTTGCTGCGCTGGCTTCAGCGACACCGTCTTACCTCTTCACCGTTGGTTCCGTCCCACGTACAGAGGGACGACCCGACCCGCGGATCGGTGTCTTCCCCTAGTTACCTTAAGGGTCGGCACCTTCCCGGGGACACCACCCTGGCGCCACGGATGAAGTGGGAGCCTTCGCACACGTCGCAATCGCGAATCAGTCGCAATGAGCGCACGCAGCCCACGGTGCGGGCGTCTATTGGTCGCGCGTTGTCAACGATGCGCCCCGGAGGACTTTCGGAACCGCGTGGCATAATGAGCACTCATGTCGGACTTCCCCGAGCAGGACGACCACTCCATCGACGACCTCGATTCGAGGTTCCTGGGCGAGGGCCACCCGATGGGCCTGCCCACCTACGCGGCGCCCGTGGGCGCCCACCTGCGCAACCGTCGCAAGGTCAACAGCCCCTCTCAACTCCTGGAGCTTCAGGAGCTCGTGCACTTTAAGTCCAGCCACGGGCGCTGGCGGATCGCCAAGGATCTCGTCGGACTGATTCGCCGAGGTCACGGAGGCGAAAGCGACGAGTCGTACTCGGACAAGTTGCGCCGCGAGACCAAGCGAGGCAAGTCCGAGTCGTCGACCTACGGCACGGCGACCGTTGACGGTCACGCGGTCGTGCTCTACGCGATGAACTGGGATTTCTTCGCGGGCTCGCTGGGCGTCGTGTCCGGCGAAGCGTTCCAGGCCGCGGCCGATTTGGCGGTGTCCAAGCAGTTGCCGCTCGTCAGCGTCTACGCGTCGAGCGGAGTGCGCCAACACGAGAACTTCGCCGGCCTAACCCAGATGACGCGAATGGTCGAGGCGATTCGCTTCTACAAGGAGAAGGTCGCACTGCCGCACGTCGCGGTCCTGCTGGGCAACGTGTGGGGCGGGGTGTCGGCCAGCGCGGTACCGAACGCCGATCTCATCCTCGCCACCTCCGGAACCAACTTCGGCTTCGCCGGGCCAAAGGTCATTGAGGCCTACGAGGGCGCCTCCGTGCCTCTTGACTCCCAGAGCGCCGAGGCGAACCTCCTGGACCGCAATATCGACGTGGTGCTCGCCGACGTGCAAGAGGTGGTCTGGTACCTCGGCGCGATCTACGCCGCGACCACGCCTCCGGACAAGCATCACGTGCTGACGGCCGAGACGCCGTCGCTCATCCGCAACGTCAGCGTGTCGGACCAGCGCCGGGTGGTCTCCTTTGGACCGGTGGGCATCCACGGTCCGCGACTCGAGGACGCGCCCGGCTCCGTCGAGGTCCTGGCGGCAGCGCCGCGTGAGGCCAACGAGGGCGAGCAGCCCGATGTCCTGATTGAGCAGTACCAGGACCTCATCAGCGACGCCAACCGGGTCGACTTGGAGTTCATCGTGCGCTTCGGCTTCACCGACGCCGTCGCGGTCTACAACTACGTCCAGGAGAGCGAGGTCAAGCGGTATCCCGCGATCGTGGGCGCGTTCGCCAGGATCGGCGCCCAGCCGTTCGTGGTGGTGGGCACCCAGCCGTCCTACTACCGCCTCGGCGACACCGTCATCAAGCGCCCGGCGAACCCCGGGCCCGAGGATTTCAACTTCATGGAGCGCCTCCTCAAGGTCGGGGGGCGCCTGGGACTGCCCGCACTGTTCGTCACTGACACGTTGGGCGCCAAGCCGACGCTCGAGAGCGAGCGCCGCGGACAGTCGCGCGCGATCGCCAGCGCCCTGCTCACTGGGATCGACTACCCAAGACCGGTGATCTCGCTGGTGGCCGGGGCCCTGGGCAGCGGCGGGGGACTCGCGACGACCCCGATGGCCGATCACGTCATGATGATGCAGAAGGCCATGGCGTACGTGGCCGAGCCGCGCTCGGCGGCGTCGATCCTCTATAAAACGCCAACGCCCACGCGCGACCAGATCCGCACGACCCTTGCCACCATGCGTTCGACGGCGAGTGACCAGTTGGACCTCGGACTCATCGACGAGGTCATACCTGAAGACCCGAGCCCCTTTCTCACGGTGGAGAGGATTCACCGCTCAATTCTGCGCGCGTACGTTGAGTTGGCGCCACTGTCGGAAAAGCGGCTCCGGAGCCGACGTCACGACCGGATCCGGGCCCTGCGCGCCTTCGACATCATTCAGGAGTGATCGCGGGGGGTGCCCTGTGCAGAACATCGTCTCGGTCGGGCATGACCTTTAAGACTGGGCATCGCTGCGCCAAAACGTCGTCGGAGGTCAGACTGGGGGAGTGAGATCGCGCCGCTGGATGTCTCCCGTACTGCGTCGTGGGGCGGCCGTCGTGGTCGCGGGAGTCGCCATCTATATCGTGTTGCCAACCCTGGTCAGGGTGTTGGGGTCGTTCCCGCGACTGGGCGCTCTTCGGTGGTGGTGGCTCGCGTTCGTGGCCCTCGCAGAGGTGTTCAGTTTCTTCTGCGCGATTGCCCTACAGCGGTTGGTGACCCGCGGAGCGAGCTGGTTCGCCGTGACGACGGCGTTGCTCTCGGGAAACGCGATCTCCAGCATCATGCCCGGTGGAGGCGCCGTCGGCGCCGGCGTGACGTTCAAGATGCTGGCGGCGGCTGGAGTCGAACGCGATCAGGTCGCGGGCGGGTTGGCCGCTTCGTCGGTCCTCAACTTCGCAGGTCTGCTCGCGCTACCCGTCTTCGCTCTCCCCGCCATCGCGGGCGGTTTGGTCAACAAGAACCTGGTGTACGCGGCTGAGTTGGGATTGGGCGGTTGCGTTCTCATCCTGGGTTTCGGGGCGCTGCTGCTTACCACGGACGGGTTCCTGAGGGTCCTCGGGCGTACTCTCGCGTGGTTCGTGCGCCACATGCTCCCGCGCCGCACGAATCGTGGAGACCTCGCGCTTCGACTGGTGAGCCTGCGCGACGAGGTCCGCGCGGACTTGGGCCGCCAATGGTGGCAGGCCGTCCTGGCCATCGCGGGACGCGTCGGCTTCGACTTTGCGAGCTTGCTGGCAGCGCTGCGCGCGACGGGCGCCCAGCCCCACCCAGCGATCGTGCTCGTCGCCTACTCCGCGACCGCGATCATCTCGGTAGTCCCAATAACGCCCGGAGGTCTCGGGATTGTCGAAGCGAGCCTCGTTGGACTCTTGGTATTGGCGGGCATACCGAGTTCCAAAGCCATCGTCGCCACGTTGGTCTACCGCCTCGGCTCCTACTGGCTGCCGCTCATCGCGGGCGCGATCTCGTACCTCATCTTTCGTCGGCGCTACGGAGTGGTGCACGTCGATGTAAATGCCGCGTCGTGACAGACCCTTGGGAGCCAGGTCCGCCGCGACGGTGGGGCTAGCCTCGAGTCCGATCGTTCGAAAGGGGGTGCGTGTCGTCCGAAATACCGCAGCGTCGCTCGACGGACGGGCACGGTGCGCGCATTTTGCGGCGCGCCGACGCCAGCAACGTGCCGCTGCGCACGATTCTGGTGAGCGTCTTCACGGTGGCCGGCGTCTATTTGGCCGCCCTGATCGTCTACCGCTTGCGGGTGCTGGTGATGCTGGTGCTAGTCGGCTCCTTCGTGGCTCTGATCCTCAACCCGGGGGTCAATCGGCTGCAACGCTGGGGTCTGCGCCGGGGCTGGGCGGTCAGCGCGGTGACGTTCGTAGCCGTCGTTGTCTTCGTTGGGCTCGCCGTCGCCTTCGGGTACCCACTGATCAACGCGATTACCAACCTGTCGCACTCGCTGCCGGCCTACGTCCATAGAGCCGAACACGGCAAAGGCTGGATCGGCCACCTGCTGCGTCACTATCACGTGGAGAAATGGATCCGCAAGAACTCCACCAAACTGATCTCGCTGGCGCGCGGACTGAGCCGCCCGGCGCTGCAGCTCGGTAAAGGTGCGGTCACGGTCGTGCTCGCGCTGCTGACCGTGTTCACGTTCGTGGTCCTCTTACTTCTGGAAGCGCCCAAGGCGCGCGTCTGGGTGATCTCGTCAATCTCACCGGAGCGCTCCGCGCGTCTGGTGCGCTTGGGTTCCGAGGTCAGCCGCTCGGCCACCGGCTACGCGTTGGGCAACCTGCTCACATCGATCGCCGCGGGGGTGACGGTGGGGGTCACCCTGTGGTTACTGGGTGTTCCGTTCGCCTTCCTCTGGGCACTCTGGGTCGGCCTGGTCGACTTCTTGCCCACCATCGGCGGGGCGCTCGCGGGGATCCCCACGGTCCTGTTCGCCTTCGGCCACTCGCTGACGTCGGGGATCGTCACAGCCATTGTCTTTCTCGCCTACACCCAGCTCGAAAATCACGTGCTCAACCCAGTCGTCATGAGCCGTACTGTGCGCCTCAACCCCCTGTGGGTCTTCATTGCGGTGCTGGTGGGCGCGGAAGTGGGTGCCTGGGTGGGAGGTCTCTTCGGAGGTTTCCTGGGGGTGCTACTGGCCATACCCGCCGCCGCGACCATCCACGCGGTCATCAGAGAGCTTCGAGCGCCTCCTCCGGAAGTGGCCACGCCGCATCGCGAGTAGTGGTCGAGACGTCGGCGAGGGTGAGGTGACGACGCCGTGAGTCGGTTCGTTGACCGCGCCGATGCTGGACGACAACTCGCGGGCGCGCTCGACTCGTGGCGCGCTGATCCGCGCGCTCTGGTCCTGGGTCTGGCCCGTGGTGGCGTCGTCGTGGCCGCTCAGGTCGCCCTCGCGCTCGACGCGAAGTTCACCGTGATGGTGGTTCGCAAGTTGGGTCTGCCCGGCCATCCTGAGGTCGCCATGGGCGCGATCGGCGAAGGCGGTGTGATGGTGATGGACGAGCGCACCGTCAGTTCCGCCGGAGTCACCCCCGAGCGTTTTGCCGAGGTGCGTTCTCGCGAGGAGGTCGAACTCGCCCGCCGGGTCAAGCTCTATCGGGCTGGCGCACCCGATGTCTCAATCGCGGACGCCGTGGCGCTGATCGTTGACGACGGCATCGCCACGGGGGCGACCGCTCGCGCGGCGTGCCGAGTTGCGCGCGCGGCCCGCGCCGCTCGGGTCGTGCTCGCCGCGCCGGTTGGCGCGAGGAGCGCGGTGGGCGAGGTACGCGGTGAGGCCGACGAGGTCGTGGTGCTGGTGACGGCGGGGGGCTCCTTCGCGGTGGGCGAGTGGTACGACGACTTCGATCAGACCAGCGACGCCGAGGTGCTGGCGTGGCGAGACGAGGTGCGGCGACGCCACGCGTCGAGTGAACGCGGATCGGGCGAGTGACGCGGTGACGGCGGCGTCGGTCCGTCGTAGGGTCGTGACAGGGAGAGAGGAGCGGTCGTGCTGATCGTGACGATGAATGACGTGCCGGGATATCGCATCACCAAGGTCATTGGTGAGGTGAACGGACTGACGGTGCGGACTCGCAATGTAGGCGCCCAACTGGGTGCCGGACTGAAGGCGTTGGCCGGAGGTGAACTGAAGGGTCTCACGCGGCAACTGCAGGAGTCGCGCGCCGAAGCCCTCGAACGCCTGTCCGGGGCCGCGACCGCCGCCGGCGCCAACGCCGTGGTGGCGATGCGCTACGACTCGAATGAACTCGCCAACACCTTCCAAGAGATCCTGGCCTACGGCACCGCGGTCGTCGTGGAGGCCCAGGCCTAACCGACCGAGCGAAACCGGACTTTGTACCCTACGAGGGCGTTTCACGCCCTTGGGAGAATAAGGGGACGGTTCGCGACGTTCTCGCGGACGCTGCGCACCGCAAGCACTCTCAAGGGGGACGACGTGAGGTCAGAGACGCTGGACCGGGCGCTTCGTCGCTACGACGCCGCCCCGCACTTGGTCTTTTGGGAGACCACCAAGGCGTGCTCGCTCGCGTGCCGCCATTGCCGGGCGACGGCCCAGCCCGAACCATCACCCGATGAGCTGTCTACCGCCGAGGGTCACGCACTGCTGGACCAGATCGCTGGCCTGGACGGTGCGAAGCCGATCGTCGTCTTCACCGGCGGGGACTGCCTTGCCCGAGTGGACATCTTCGAGCTGATCGGCTACGCCCACGACCTGGGCCTTCGCCTCGGTGTCGCACCCTCGGTGACCGAACGATTGAACCTCGACTCTCTGACCAGGCTGCACGGACTCGGCGTGCGCGCGCTGTCCATCAGCCTGGACGGCGCGCGGCCGTCGACCCACGATGGCCTGCGCGGGATTGCCGGGCATTTCAATCAGACGGTCGCCGCCCTCGAGACGGCGGTGGCCCTGGGCTTTCGCGTCCAGGTCAACACGACGGTGATGGACACCAACGTGCACGAGCTTGCCGACGTCCTGTCGCTGCTTCGCAAAATCGGTGTCACGATCTGGGAGGTCTTCTTCCTGGTGGGCGTGGGTCGGGGTTCGGCGGTGGCGGAGGTGAGTGCGCGCGACGCGGAGGACGTCTGTCACTTCCTGGTCGACGCGTCGGCCCTCGGCGTCACTGTGCGGACGGTGGAGGGTCCGTTCTTTCGCCGGGTCCAGGCCGAGCGGGCACTCCTCGGCGCGGCCGACCCGCGCTCCGCGTTCGGGCTGGGTGAGCTCTACACCGCGCTGCGCGCGCGACTCGACCAGGAGCCGACGCCTACTGTACGCCCCGCGTCCAGTGGCACGTTGGCGACCGGCGACGGGCGCGGCGTGATCTTTGTTGGCCACGACGGCGCCGTGCACGCGTCGGGCTTCCTCCCACGTTCTCTGGGCAACGTCACGCACGAGAGTCTCGGCACCATCTACACCGACCACCAATTCCTGGCGCATCTGCGCGCCGGTGCGCTCGAGGGCGCGTGCGGAGCGTGCGAGTTCTCGCGGCTCTGCGGTGGTTCACGCGCGCGGGCATTCGCGCGTCGGGGTCGTGCGCTCGGAGACGACCCCGCGTGCGTACGCGTGCCTACCCACTCGATCGCTTCGGCGATCGTCGGAGTGACCCTGGCGCGCGCTCGCCGCGGCGTCCGCCTGTCGGTGTGACGTGACAACCGCGCGACGCGCGCGACGCGCCGCGAGGGTCAGCGGCCAAGTCCCACTTGGCGTAGCCACCGTCGCGTCATCCCGTTCGTGGTGGCGTAGACCTTTCGCCGCGCGATTCGCTGGGCGTAGGAGAGCGGCCCACGCTCGGCCGCCTCGATGTTGCCCATGAGGCGCGCGCTTCGATAGAGCGATGAGCGCAGGCTGCGTCGGCGGGCCACGTCGATCCTCCTTCTTCGTTGCCGTTCTACCAGAGGGCGCGAACCGCCGACCTAGGGTGGCGACGACGAGGGAGTGGCCGTGATCAATCGACAGGTGGTGCTGGAGCGACGTCCAATGGGACCCATTGACGAGACAACGACTTCGGTGCGAGAAGGAGAGCGACCCGCGTGCGGTCCCGATCAGGCGCTGGTCAAGGTAGGGCTCCTCTCAGTCGACCCGACCATTCGCACGTGGATGAACGATGCGCCCGGCTACCTCCCGCCCATCGGCATCGGCGACGTCATCCGTTCCTACGGCGCGGGCGTCGTCGTCGAATCGTCGTCACCGCGCTTCAACGTCGGCGACGTTGTCGTGGGGATGACCGGGTGGCAGGAGTGGGTGGTGGCCGACGACCGTTTCAACGTCGTTCCCGAAGGGCTCGGCGTGGACCTCGCGACAATGATGAACGTGCTCGGCTCCACGGGAATGACGGCGTACTTCGGACTGCTCGACGTCGGTCACATGAGCGCCGGCGACGTTGTCGTGGTTTCCGGGGCGGCGGGCGCCACCGGGTCGGTGGTCGGCCAGATCGCTAGGGCCCGCGACGCGAAGAAGGTAGTCGGCATAGCTGGGGGCGCGGACAAGTGCGCCTACGTCGTCGAGCGCCTGGGCTTCGATGAGTGTCTCGACTATCGCGAACCTGGTCTGTCCAAACGACTGCACCAGGCGTGTCCCGACGGGGTCAACCTCTACTTCGACAACGTCGGGGGTGAGGTGTTGGACGCGGCGCTGGCCAACCTAGCGATGCGCGGGCGCATCGTGGTGTGCGGGGCGATCGCCCACTACAACGAGGCAGAGCGAACAACGGGTGTGAAGAACACGTCCATGTTGATCGTGCGCCGCGGATCGATGAAGGGTTTTTTGATCCTCGACTACGCCGCGCGCTACGCCGAGGCGCAGAGGGAACTGGCGGGGATGCTCCAACGCGGCGAGCTCGTCCACGACGAGTTCGTGGTCGAGGGACTGGAGAACGCCCCGCGCGCGCTCAACCTGCTCTTCTCGGGCGCCAACCGCGGCAAGACCCTGGTGGTCCTCGACCCGTCGGTGCAACTGCGCTGAGCGACTCAGCCGAGTTCGACGTCGGCGTAGAGCGCGCGATGGTCGCTGCCGCCGTCGCGGGACCCGCCACCCCGCACCCGCCATCCGCCGCGGCCCAAGAGGTGATCGATCTGTGAATGGGGGTGTCGCCCGGGCCAGGTGCGCGCCCGGGCCAGCGTGGCCCAGCCCGGTAGGAACAGTCGCAGCAGCGGCCGCCAGCAGTTGAAGTCGCCACCGAGGATCACCGGCGTCGCGGCGTCCAGTCCGCCCACGATTTCGCGCAGGCGCCGGTACTGGCGGTACGAGCCGTGACTGAGGTGCGCCGCGTGCAGCGCAACTACGTTAAAGGGTCTGTCGCCGTCACGCAGAGTCATGATGATGACCGCGCGACGCACGCGCTCGCGCGGCTGGCGCTCGAGGGGCACGATCTGGACCTGTTCGATCGGCAGACGCGTCACCACGCTGAGCCCCCACGTTCCGGTCTCGGCGTCGCCGGGCCGGCGCTGATGCTGGCTGGTCGTGAGGTCCCGGTGCTCGGTGAAGTAGAGCCCGTGCTCACCGGTGACGTGGGCGAGACGCGGCTGCCAGGTGCGGCGCGCGCTGCCCGTCGTGACGCGCTCGGCGCGCGCTAGGGGAACGAAGGTGCCCTTCGTCTTAGGCAGTGAGGTCAGGGTCGCGTACATGTCGTCGCCGTCGTCGCCGCGCCAGGTCTCGGGGGCGATCAAGACGTCGGCGCCCAGGCCCGTCGCCACCTCCATCGCGTGGGTGCGACGTCCCCACCCGTCGACGCCGGCGTGAAGGTTGAACGTCGCGACACGCACCGTCAAACACTAGGTCGGGCCCTGATGCCTGTGGCAGTCTCTAACGGTGGAGTTGGTCAGCGTGAGTTTCGGTCACCGCATCTGGTGGGTCGACGCGTTCATCGGCGAGACCGAGCGGGGCAACCCGGCGGTCGTGGTCCTGCTGGAGCGTTCACTCAGTGACGATGAGCTCCAACGCATTGCTTTTGAGCTCGCGGTCTCCGAGACGGTGTTCGTGCGGCGCGTGGGCGACGCGTGGACTCTGCGGTGGTTCACCCCGACCGCCGAGATCGACCTGGGTGGACACGCCACGGTGGCTGCCCTGCACGTGCTGCTCACCGAACTGGGCGTGCCGGGCGCCGAGCTGGTCTTTGAGACGCGCGCCGGGGCCATCGCGGGCCGCCGCCTGCGTGATGGTCTGTTGGGGGTGGACCTGCCCCGAGCGGATTTGGCGCCCCTCGACCCCGCGGTGCTCAATGAGGTCCTGGGTCCGGTGAGCGAGGTCTTCCGAGCCGGTCCCTCGACGGTGTTCGCCGTCGTGAAGGACTACGACACCCTGTGCGGTTTGGCCGCGGACCCGGTGAGCATGTTCCTGGTGCCGGGTGATCTGGTGATCGCGGCGTGTAACGGCGGGCCGGACGTCGACGTGTCGATTCGGGTCTTCGCGCCGCGCCTGGGCTTGGCCGAGGACCACGTCACCGGACGAGCGATGTGCGCGGTGTCGCCGTGGTGGGTCGAGCAGGTGGGGTCGCCCACCGTCTCGGTCTTCCAGGCCTCGGCACGCGGGGGACTGATGTACGCGCGGCTCTTCGAGGACCGCGTGGAGGTGGCGGGAGCGGCGCGCACCTTCTTCGGTGGTGACCTTCGCGCATGACGGACCAACTCGGTCCCGGACCGCGCTCGCGGGTCCGGCGCCTCCCAAAGAAGGCTCGCTACGACGAGGCGTTCATCTTCCAGGTGCTCGACGAGGCGCGGCTCTGTCACGTGGCGGCGGTGGTCGCGGGCCGGGCCGTGGCCCTGCCGACGCTGCTGGCGCGCGAGGGCCGAGTGCTCTACCTGCACGGCAGCCCCGCGAACGAGGTGCTGCGCGCGGTCGTGTCCTCGGGTGAGGCGTGCGTGACCGCGACCCTCTACGACGGCCTACGACTGGCGCGCAGCGGGTTCGAGTCGTCGATCGCCTACCGGTCTGTCGTTCTCTTCGGACGCGCCAGCGCGGTGACGGACGTCGCGGAGCGTGGGCGCGTGCTCGACCTCTTCGTCGACGCGGTGTTGGCGGGACGGGGCCGCGAAGTGCGCGCGATGACCGACGCAGAGGTTCGCCTGACCCAGGTGGTGCGCGTCCAGATCGACGAGGCCTCCGCCAAGCTGTCCGCCGGGCCGACCGAGGACCCACCCGAGGACCAGAGCCTGCCGATCTGGTCGGGCACGATCCCGGCGCGCGTGGTCTTCAGTGATCCCATCCCCGACACGGACGGCGCCATGGCCGGCGACGGGGTGGAGCTGCCGGCGTCGGTACGCCGCCTACTCGATGAGGGCTCGTGAGCGCGGCCGAGGAACTCGCCGGGGCCATCGCGGGTCTCGAGCCGGTCGATGAGCGCGAGGCGGCGTCCATTGTCGCGACACTCGAGCGTTTGAGCTGGGCTGGTGACCCCTTTGACGAGTCGGCCAGCGACCACCACGTCACGGCCTCGTCGTTCGTGGTCTCGCCTCGCGGGGTGATCCTGCACCGTCACAAGACCCTGGACATTTGGGTTCAGCCGGGCGGTCACGTCGACCCCGGTGAGGACGCCGCTGACGCCGCCTTGCGCGAGACGCGAGAGGAGACGGGTCTGGATGCGCGCCACGTCGACGCCACGCGCCCGTATCACGTCGACGTGCATCCGGGTCCGCGCGGGCATACCCACTACGACCTGCGTTACCTGCTCGTGGCCCCGCCGCGGGACCCGGCGCCGGCGCCCGGCGAGAGCGCCGAGGTCTACTGGTTCGACTTCGATGCCGCCACCGTGCGCGCCGAGCCGGCGTTGGCCGCGGTGCTGCGCCGGTTGGCTCGTCACGCAGCGAACGGCGCATGGGAGAGTGGGTCGTGAGCGACGTAGAGGCGCTGCGCGCGCTGATGGAGGCGGACCGGTGGATTGACCGGGTGCGTCACCAACGCGAGCGACTGCCCGAGGCCGCCGAGTTGGCGGGTGTCGAAAGCCAGATGCGCGAGCTGATCGTGGCGCTCGCGGACGCGCGGGCCGTCCTGGCCCCGGTACGCGAGGCCTACGAGTCGGCCCAGTCCGAGTCGGAGCGGCTGCGACGTCGCGAATCCGAACTGGCCGTGGCACTCGAGTCGTCGACCGCGCACGCGCGAGACCTGGCGGCGCTGCAGACCGAGGTGAGCCACGTGCGAGAGCGACTCAACGAGGCCGAGGATCGTGAGCTTGAACTTCTCGTAGCGCTCGAGCCCCTTGACGACGCGGTCAACGAGGTGAAGGAGCGTGCCCAGCCGGCAATCGAACGACGCGAAGCGTTACGTCACGCGCTCGTCGAGCTGCAGGCGACGCTCGACGAGGAGGCGGCGGCGCTCGAACGCGACCGAGTGGCGCTGGCGAGCAACGTCGAGCCCGCCGCGCGCGCGCGCTACGGCGAGGCCATGGCGCGCTCGGGCACCTCGGGCGCGGCGCAGGTGATCGAGGGACGATGTGACGGGTGCCGCATACGGCTGTCGCCGCTCGACCTGGACCGGTGGAAGGGACTGGCCGCCGGGACTCTGATGAACTGCCCGTCGTGCGGGCGGCTGTTGCTGCCGTGATCATCCTCGTTCGTCACGGCCAGACAACGTCCAACGCCAGCCGGCTCCTCGTCGGACGCAGCGATCCGGAGCTGACGGAGCTGGGCGAGCGCCAGGCTCGCGCCCTCACCCCCTTCCTCGACGGAGCGGTCGAGGTGTGGACGTCGCCGCTACGCCGGGCCCGGGTCACGGCGGCCCTCGCACTGCCGCACCTGGGGGCCACGGTGAACGACGCGTTCATCGAGGTCGACTACGGGAACCTGGAGGGCCAGTCCCTGAGCAACGTCACGGTGGCGCAGTGGCGCACCTTCGAGACCGACCACTCGACGCGTATCGGCGACGGAGAATCGCTCGAGTCGGTGGACGCGCGGGTCCACGCCGAGCTGGATCTTCTCATGGCCGATTCGCAGAGCCTCCTGCACGATCCGCGTCGCCACCTGGTGATCACCACCCACCTGTCACCGATCAAGTCGGCGATGGCCTGGGCGCTGGGGGCGCCCGGATCGGTGGCGTGGCGCACGCGCCTCGACAACGGCTCGATCACCACGATTGCCACGCGTCGTGACGCGCCCATGCTGGTCAACTTCAACGTGGTGCCGGTGCTCGAAGGCTTAGCGCAGCGCGATCGCCAGAGCGGCGAAATGCAGTCCGGCACCGACCAAGGTGCCGACGTGGAAGAGTTCGTGATAGCCGAAGACGTGCGGGATGAGGCGCGGTCGCCGGGTCCCGTAGGCAACGGCGCCGAGTGAGTAGGCCACACCCCCCGCGATCACCAACACCAGGCACGTCAGCCCGCCCCCGCGCTCGATCTGGGGCGTAAAGAGCGCGGCCGTCCAGCCGACCACCAGATAGGGGACGGCGCTGGACCAGCCGGCCACGTGACGCGCGAGGCGCGAGACGGTCACCCCGACCAGTCCGGCCAGGGCCACCGAACCAATGAGCGCGAGCCGCACGTGCCCGTGCAGGGTCAGACCCGCCAACGCCAGGCCCGTTCCGGCGCACGCCAGGAAGATTCCCGTGAGGTCGGCCTGACGCCAGACCCGCCGGGCTCGTCGCGACCAGGTCACGAGGTGGTAGAGCGCGCTGGTCAGCATCATGGCCCCCACGCCGAACAGGTAGCACAAGACCCAGCCGACCTGGGCGGCGTCGTGGGTTCGCGCGAAGAGGATGGGCGAGCAGGCGACGAGGGCGACCACGCCCACCAGGTGCGGCCAGCCTCGCAACGTCGGCCGGGCGTGGGACGGTGCCGGCGTCGCGGGGGCGTCGCTCACGCGACCACAATAAATCGGCGTGCGCGCGGGACCGTGAGAGACATCGAAGCCCGCCCGCACCGTGACAGTGCGAGCGGGCTCTCGAAGTTTGGCCCCCCCAGCCAATGGTCTAGAAGTTATCAATCGTCGCGGCGATACAGTGGCCACGGAAGCCTGAAACGACTGGGTTGTGAGCATATTCACATGAAGGAGAGTGCGATGGAACGTCGAGTTCTGGGACAGGGTTTGGAGGTCTCGGCCCAGGGTTTGGGGTGCATGGGCATGAGCGAGTTCTACGGCGTGGGTGACGACGACGAGTCGGTCGCCACCATTCACGAGGCGCTCGATACTGGCGTGAACTTTCTCGACACCGCCGACATGTACGGGCCGTTCATCAACGAGGAGCTCGTCGGACGGGCCATTGCCGCACGCCGCGATGAGGTGGTCCTGGCCACCAAGTTCGGCAACGAGCGTGGCGCCGACGGGAGTTTCCTGGGCGTCAACGGTCGGCCGGACTACGTGCGGTCCGCGTGCGACGCGTCGCTCGCGCGCCTCGGCGTGGACACCATTGACCTCTACTACCAGCACCGCGTGGACCGCACCACGCCGATCGAGGAGACCTGGGGCGCGATGGCCGAACTGGTGGCCGCGGGCAAGGTGCGCCACCTGGGGATCTCCGAGGCCTCCTCGGCCACGATCGAACGCGCCCACGCGGTGCACCCGGTCACGGCGCTCCAGAGCGAGTACTCGCTGTGGTCGCGCGATCCCGAAGACGGGGTCCTGGAGACCTGTCGTCGCCTGGGGGTGGGCTTCGTGGCCTACAGCCCGCTGGGCCGGGGATTCCTGACGGGCGAGTCAGCCAACCGCGACGGGAGCTCGCCGCGCGACTATCGCAAGCACCTGCCACGCTTCAGCGGCGAGGCCCTCGAGCAGAACATGAAGCTGGTTCAGGGACTCGAACAGGTGGCCGCGCGCAAGGGCGTGACGTCCGCGCAACTGGCGCTGGCCTGGGTGCTGTCGCGCGGACCCGACGTGGTGCCCATCCCCGGCACCAAGCGTCGCAAGTGGCTCCGCGAGAACATCGCCGCAAGTGGAATCGTCCTCAGCGATGAGGACCTCGCTGACATCGAGGCCGCGGTGCCGCGTGACGGCGTGGTCGGCGATCGCTACCACGAGGCGTCGATGGGCACTCTCAACGGCTGAGGTTGATCAACGCGCCGTCGCGCAGTTCGACGACCTCGTCACACCACGCCGTGACCACGGGGTCGTGAGTGGCGACGATGACGCTGGGCCCGACGTCGTTGAGCAGTTCCAGCACCGTCGTCGTCTCGTCGCGGCCCAGACCGCTGGTCGGCTCGTCGAGCAGCGCGATCGCCGGCGAGACGCACAAGGCGCGCACCACCGCCGCGCGCTGTCGTTCCCCCCGCGACAACTCTTCCCAGCGCGTGGTCGCTTCGGCCCGGATGCCCACGCGCGCCAGGTCGGCCACGGCGTCACGAGAAACGCGTCGACCGGCGCTCATGACGTCACCCACCAGCCCACTGAGAAGTCCCGGTTCACTCGCGACGTAGGCCAGGTGTCGGCGAAGGTCGTCCTCGTCCAGTTCAGCGATGGAGACACCACCGACGAGGACGGCGCCGTCTTGGGGCTCGTCCAAAGCGGCGAGTGCACGCAGCAAGGCCGACTTGCCGGTTCCAGACACCCCCGTGACCGCGACACGGCGACCCGGGGTGACGGACAGGCTCACGTCGTGCGCCAGCGTCAACTCGCCCTCCCTGAGGGTGAGGGCGAGCGCGCTGATCGTCGCGTCCTCGGGCCATGGCACTGCGCCGCCCGGCGTGGGTCCCTCCAACTCTTCGAGCCTCTCGGCTGCGGCGCTCACCGCGACGAAGGTGTCCAGGGCCTCGCGCACCACACCCAACAGCTCGAAGGCGGCGAGGGCGAGCAGTGTCGCGACGATCGTCCACACCGGCGATGTGGGCGGGTGGTGCAGCGCGAGCACCCCGAGCGAGGTGAGGGCGACGACGACGGGCACTAGCCCGGACCCGACCCGGCGTCGACGCCGGTCGCGCTCGGCGTGGCGCATCGCGGCCACCGGCGCGTAGCTGCGCGCGTCGACGAGGTCGGCCGCGCCGAGCAGGAACAGCTCGGGGGCGGCGGCGCTCAGTTCGACGAGCGTGGACTGGTAGTCGGCCCGTGCACGACGCACCGCGCGGTCGACCGAGGTGAGCGCGCCCACGCGCGCCACCAGAACTGCGACACCCAGACCCTGCAGCACGGCCACGAGCGCCGCGTCCCACCAGAACGATCCGGCGGCGGGCAGTGACCCGAGCACGACGTCGCCCGCTGCCATCGCGACCACCGCGGTCACGAGCGGCAACAGCCCGCGCAGCCAGAGGTCCAGCAGTTCGTCCGTGTCGTGGAGCGCGCGCTCGAGCAGGTCGCCGGACGCGTAGCGACGCCACCGCGAGTAGCTCCATCCTCCCACCGAGGTCACGACCCACCGGCGCCACTGGGTCACCGCGGCGAGACCCAATCGGTGACCGCTGAGCCGTTCGGCGAAGCGGATGGGCGAACGCAGGAAGGCGAACAGCTCGATCACGATGAGGACCCCGGCGACGGCGCGCAGACCGGGCCGGTCCGACGAGACGACCAACAGCGCGACAGCCCCGACGAAGAGCGCGACGTTCGTGATGGTGGCCACGAGTCCGGCGGCGAAGGCACGCGCCAGGTCGGCGCGCGGCGGTCGTGACCGCGCGAGCCAACGCCGCAGCCGGGTTGACTCGTCGCTCACGACACCACGACGCGTGTGGTTGGTTGTTCGAGCAGGGGGCTGTCCACGGTGGCTTCGATCACTGCGACGTCGCCCAGCGAGGAGATCGCGGCGGCGACGCGAGTGCGTGACTCGCCGTCCAAGACGCCCGCGACGTCGTCGATCACGAGCAGGTTCGGTCGCGCCAGAAGACTGCGCGCCAGCGCGAGGCGCACGACCTCGCCGCCGCTGAGTCCTCGACCATCGGCGAGCACCGTGGCGTTGAAGTCGGAGAATCGTCGACCGCTGAGTCCGAGGTCGTCGAGCTGGCGGCGCACATCAATCGGATCGAGGGTGGCGCCGAGCGTCAGATTCTCCCAGAGGGTCCCCGAAAGCAGCGAGCTCTCGGCACTGACGAACCCGACGAGACCCGCGCCACGCGTGAGCGTGCCCGAGGTAGGCGCGCGCCACCCGACCAGGGTGTGCAGCAGCGTGGTCTTGCCGGTGCCCGACGCGCCGGTGATCAGCGTGCGCGAACCCGGTGCGACACGCAGCGTGACGGGTACGGCCCCCGCGTCAGTGACGAGGTTCTCCGCGACGACGAGTGTCGTAGGGTCCTCTGATGTCATCGAATCCGATCGGGTGCCGAGGAGCTCCTCGGAGCGCGCGGTGCGTTCGCGTCGGTGGAACTCTGATCCGTAGCGGCGCACCTGGGTGAACAGCTCGGCGGTGACCAGCACCGCCAGCAGAGCGCGGAAGAGATCGATGCGCCCGCCGAGGAGGGCGAAGCCCACGTTCATCGCGACCAGTCCGACACTCACGCCGCTTAGGAACTCGGTCACGAGCGAGGAACCCAGGGCGACGCGCACGGCGCGCATCGCCAGCGCGTGCTCCGAGTCACTGAGGGCACCGATGACGTCGGCGCCGTAACGAACCGCGCCGAGCGCGCGCAACTCGGGGGAGTGGTGCAGCAGTTCGAGCTGGCGCGCCTCCAGCTGGGCTCGGCGGCGCTGGTAGTCGTCTTCGAGTGTCGCGCTTCGTTGGCCGGCACGCTGGTAGAGCGGTGCGGCTATTGCTACGAGGACAACAACGATCGCCGCGCTCAACGTGCCGGCGGCCACGAACACGACGACGACGCCGGCGAGGCTCGTCGCGGCCGCGCTGCGCAGGGTCTCGAGTGAGGGTGCGGCGGCCGCGTGCTCGATGGCCAACGCCAAGTCGCCACGACTGCGCTCGCCCTCGCGGCGCGGTCGGCGCATGTGGGCGCCCAACCGTGTCCGCCACGCTTCGCGAATCTGGCGTGCCGCACCGTCACCCCAGGCCTCGACCACGGTGGCCACGAGCCATCGAGCAGCCAGGGCACCGGCCAGCGTGGCCAAGCCGGCGCCGACGTCGCGGTGCGCGAGGCGCGTCAAGCCCGCCGCGCTGACCGCGGCGAGGACCAGGTACGCCGAGCTCTGGATGACGCCGAGCGCGCGGGCCGGCCACGTGTGCGCGGCCCTGGTCGGTTCTTTCAGGACGCGCGGGAGCACCCGGCAATGCTAATGAGGGCGCCCGTCGCTACAAGAGGTCGTCGCGGTGGGCGAGCTCGGTGGCCGGGCCGTTCAGCCAGTCGCGCAGGGCCTTCGTCGCGCGACAGTCGTCCTCGTTGTACTCGAGGATCCGCGTGCGCGACGCGGCGGCGTCCTCCCCGTCGGCGACGGCCACCTCGTACCAGAGCATGGACGCCTCACCGCTGGGACTCGCGTCGCGCCAGGCGAACCCGGCCGCCTGGGCCAGGATCTTGAGCCCGAGCGGTCCCTCGGTCTGCAACTGGCGCTTGGCCAACTCGTGCAGGTCGATCCAGCGACCGGCGCGCCGGTCGCGGAACTCGTCCAGGTCGTCGCGCGTCGGCGCACCCGGTTGTCCCGTGCTGACCGCCCGGTTCATGGCCCCGTCCTCGGCTTGGGCCCAGAAACAGTAGGCGCGAAAAGTCAGCCCCGCCGCGTCGCAGGTATGACGCAGCGCGTCGAACCACGTCCAGAAGGTGGCGAAGAGACGGGCCTCGCCCTCGGCGTCGAGTCCGTCCCAGTTGACGAAGGCTCGGTAACCGCCCGACACCCCGGGAAGCTCGGCGTTGAGCGTCACGTTCGCCCCCCAGAGATAGGTGACGTCGTCGTAGCACTCCATGTCCACGTCCACCTCGACGTCAGCGGTGGGACAGCCCATGAGCTTGGCGTCCATCGTGCGCAGGACGGTCCCGCGTTCGTGGACGCGCGCGCGGTAGATGAGGTCGTCGAGCTTGTCGATGCCGCGCCCTAGGTGGTCCTCTCGGGTGAGCTCGGCCATCGGCGACACCGCGCGCACGCGGGCCCGACGCGCGCGTACCGGATCCAATCGCGCCAGTTGCGCGCGCGTCGTGACGGCGTGCTCGCGCAGCACCAACTGCTGGTCGAAGGTAGTGAAGCGCGTCAGTGACACGTCGTCGCGCTCCTCGAGGAACTGCTCGCACGATTGGGCGTAGGGACACTCGGGGCATTCGCGGTGCCAGTAGGGAGCGGTCGGAAACTCCGCCTCCCCGCGGCGCCACCGGTCGTGCGCGCTGAGCACGCCGAGGCGCTGGCGATAGTGCTCGTCGTAGGAGGCAAGGTTGAAGCGCGGGTAGTCGGTTCCGCGCAGGTCCATCCACCAGACCTGGCGGTTGCGGTCGATCAGTGCACCGCGCGCGGCGGGATCGGCGACGCCGAGGGCTTCGAGGACGCGGATGGCGTGCGAGAGCAGGATCCCCCCACGCACCACTGGGGCGGTCGTGCGCACGCCAATCCCTTCGCTGAATCGTGCCTCACTCGGGGCGATCCGGGCCAGGGATCCCTCCAAGGTGCGCCGAGTGGTGGCCGATTCGACCACTTCGCAGTTCTTGACGATGATCGGTGAGTAGGTGAAGGCGGCGTCGAGGCGCCCGACGCGCACCAGGGCGTGCGCCACGGCGGCGCGCACGCCGCTTCGGTCCAGGTCCAGTCGCGGGCTCAGCACCAGGGGTGCCCCCTCGGCCAGCAGGGCGTTGGTCTCGGCGACACTGGCGGGCGTCGGCGCGCCCGGGTGCAGTGCCCGCAGCGCGGCCAGCGTGGCCCGTCGATGTTCGCCGGCGTCGCGTCGGCGGCGCTCGGACTCGACGCTGGGGGTCGCGGGCGTCACCTCGAAGGGCGCGCCACGGCTCAGCGCCACCCGGTGCACGCAGGCGAGTATCTCGTCACCGCGCAGGGGTCGTACCACGGTTGTGAGCCTACGAGACCTCGCGCGGCTCGCTTCGCCAGCTGCGCCACAGCGACGCGTACTGGCCCCGCAGGGCGATGAGCTCGTCGTGCGTGCCGAGCTCGTCGATGCGCCCGTCGATCATGACGCACACCCGGTCGGCATCGTGCGCGGTGTGCAGGCGGTGGGCGATGGCGATGACCGTGCGCCCGCGCAGCACCGCGGCCAGGGACCTCTCGAGATGGCGGGCGGCGCGCGGGTCGAGTAGCGCGGTGGCCTCGTCCAGCACCAACGTGTGCGGATCGGCCAACACCAGGCGCGCCAGCGCCAGCTGCTGGGCCTGCGCCGGGGTCAGCGGGTGGCCGGTCGTGCCCAGTTCGGTGGCCAACTCCCCGGGGAGGTCGCGCACCCACTCCAGCGCGTCCACCGCGTCCAGGGCGCGCCAGACCTCTTCGTCGCTCGCCTCGGGCTTGGCCAGCGCCAGGTTCTCGCGCACCGAGCCGATGAACACGTGGTGCTCCTGGGTCACCAGCGCGACGTGGCGGCGCAGCGAGGCGAGCGGCATGGTCGACAGCGCCACGCCCCCGACCGTCACCGATCCCTCGCGCGGCGCGTCGACGCCAGCGAGCAGGCGACCCAACGTCGACTTGCCCGCGCCGGTCGGGCCGACGATGGCCAGGCGCTCGCCCGGGCGCACCGTGAGGGAGACGTCGCGCAGCACGTCGTGGCCGGTCCGGTAGGCGTAGGAGACGTGATCAACCGCGACCGTCTCGTCGTCGGGCTCGGGCCCCGTGGTCGGACGCTCGTCGCGCACGACCGACACGCCGACCAGTCGCGCGAGCGAGGTCTGGCCGATCTGCAGCTCGTCGAGCCAGGAGATGATGCGGTCGATCGGGTCATTTATCTGGACCATGTACAGCGTGACCGTGGTCGCCGTGCCCACGGTGAGGACGTGGTGCAGGGCCAGCCATCCGCTCCAGCCGAGCATCGCGGCGACCGCCAACGCGAATGCGGTCTCGACCGTGGGGAACCAGACCAGGCGCATCAGCAGCGTGTACATCTCGGAGTAGAACGACTCGCGCAGGTTCGCATCCACACGCCCGCGCTGACGCGCGGCGAGCCGGTGGGCGTCGACCGTGCGCGCTCCCTCGGCCGTCTCGGCGACCGTGCCCGAGAGCGTGGCGTAGCTCACGCGCTCTCTCATGTAGCCCGGTCGCGCCAGGCGTAGGTAGTGGCGCGTCGATAGGTACAGGATCGGCACCGACACCAGTGCGGCCACCGACGCCAGCGGGCTCACGACCAGCATGGCGGCGAAGGTGAGCACGGTCTGGACGAGCGCGACCAGCCACTCGGGCACCGCGAAGCGCACGGTCCGCGATAGCGCCTCGATGTCGTTGGTGGTGCGGCTCAAGAGGTCGCCCGTCCCGGCGCGCTCGACGACCGTCAGGGGCAGCGCCAGGACGCTCTCCAAAAAGCCCTCGCGCAGATCCGCGAATACCTGCTCGCCCAGGATGTAACTGCGCCGTCGCGCGAGGAAGGAGAATCCGGCGTACGCCAGCGAGGACCCGAACAGCACGGCCACGTTGACCGTGATCGACGACGATGTCAGGTGGTGCGCGGTGGCCAGGTTGATGATGTGGCCGATGATCCACGCCGGGACGAGCGCCGCCACCGCCGCCAGCGCGTAGAGGATCAACATCCGGGTGAGGGCGGACCGGTGATGGCGGATCATCTCGCGCGCGTAACTGCGCACGACGGCGGGCTCGGCGATGGGCAACTGGCTCACGGCGTCTCCTCGCGCAGCACGATCTGGCGATAGGTCGCCGATCGCTCGACCAGGTCGACGTGCGTTCCCTGGTCCACGACGTGGCCGTCCAGAACCAGGTAGACCAGGTCGGCGCGCTCGAGCAGCAGTGGGCTGGTCGAGGCGACCAACGTGAGACCCTCGCCGCGCACGGCGCGCAGCCGAGTGGCGATGCGCCCCTCGGTGTGCGTGTCAACGGCCGACGTCGGCTCCACGAGGACCAGCACCTCGGCGCCGGTGAGCAACGCCCGGGCCAGGCTGAGCCGCTGACGCTGGCCACCCGATAGCGAGCGCCCACGTTCTTCGATCCAGCTGTCCAGTCCATCGTCCAGCGCGTCCAAGATGTCGAGTGCGCTGACCGCCTCCAGCGCGTCCATGATCACGGCGTCGGCGACCACGCCGTGCGGGACCAGTTCGTAGCGCAGCTGGCCGGAGAAGAGTCGGGGCTCGATCTCGCTCACGACGACATTCGAGCGCACGTCGGCGACCGAAAAGGCGTCGAGCGGCTCGCCGTTGACTTGCACCTCATCGACGTCGGGCACGAAGCGACCCAGGCGGTCCGCGAGCTCGGTGGCCTCGGCGGGCGTCTCGGTCACCACCGCGACCAGTTGGCCGCGCGCCAGCGCAACGCCGCTGCGGGTGTCGACGAAGGAGTCGACCCGCTCGGGCCACGGGCGCGTCTGCTCCGCGTCGGTGATGAGCGGTGAGATGTTCAGGATGCGCAGTACACGTCCGGCTCCCACGTAGGCGCGCGTAGAGGTAATGACGTACTCGATCGCGGTGCGCAGCGGCGTGGTCAGGAACGTCGCGTAGCCAAAGAAGGCGACGAGCTGGCCGACCTGCAGGGAGCCGTTCATCACGTCGCGCGCGCCCAGCCACGTCACGATGCCCGTCAACAGTGCCGGCAGCAGGATTTGGCCGGACTCCAGTCCCGCCTGGGGGGTGGCGATGCGGTAGCCGGCGCGGCGCACCAGGGTGCTCTGGCGCCGGTAGTTGTTGAGGAACACCTCCTCGCCGCCGATACCACGCAGGATCCGCAGGCCCGCGACGGTGTCCGAGCCTAGTGACGCCAGGCGACCGGCGGCCTCGCGCTGAGCCGCCTGGGTCTCGTGCAGCGGCGACATCAGGGGCGTGGTCAGCGACGCCAGCACCGGCACACCGACGAGCACGATGAGTCCGAGCTGCACCGAGGTGGACAGCAAGATGAACGAGACGACGACCCAGGCCAGGATCGCGCCCATGAACCTCGCGAAGGCGTCGAAGGCTCCCCCGACTCGCATAGCGTCGGCGGCGACGGTGTTGACCACGTCGCCGGCGGGGATCTCGTCGGTGAGCGCGGTGCCGGTCAGCGCGACGTGGCGACCAATCAACTGGACGGTCCGGTAGGCGGCGTTCATCCAGTTGGTCACCGCGAGCTGGTGGCGAAAGGCGCCGCACACCGCCTGGATGAGACCGAGCGCCACGACCACCCCGACCCACTTCCACAACTCGATCGCGTTGTGACGCGCGACGCCGTGGTCGATCGCGGCGCCGACCGCCGCCCAGAGCAGCGCCTGGGCCACCATCCACCCGATGCCGAAGATGGCGTTGAGCGCCAACAGTCCCTTCTGGCGCCGGGCCAGCCACGCGAGGTAGCGCCACGGCGAGCGCCGGTCGGGCGTGCCGGGGTCCTCGGTGGGCAGTTCTCGATAGGGAAGGTGCAACACAATGTTCTCCGAGGTCGGCGGATGGTGAGTCGACCTGTAAGCGGGGTTCTGTCCACCCTCCGAAGAGGGCTGGGCGGCCATCCATCTCAGCGATCCACCTAGGGAGTGTCCGTTTCCGGACCCGCGGGCCGCGTCTCCCCTGTTCGATCTTGCTCCGGGTGGGGTTTACCGAGCCGCCACGGTCTCCCGTGACGCTGGTGCGCTCTTACCGCACCGTTTCACCCTCACCTGTTCCCGGTTGCCCGGGCCATCGGCGGTCTGTTCTCTGTGGCACTGTCCTGCACGTCACCGCGACTCGCTTCGCGAGCACCCTGCCCTGTGGAGCCCCGACTTTCCTCACCACCCGTTGCCGGGTGGCGCGGCCGTCCAGCCGGCTCACCATCCGCGACCAGTCTGACACACGACGTGCGCACCAGCAATGACGAAAAGGTAACGATCCGCAGGTATCCTCGACCCGTGGAGGCGCAGGTCCCGTCGGGTGACGACGCCGTCCTGGACGTCGGCGCCTTCTACGAACTGCTCACGGCGCATCTGGAGTCGGCCTACGGCCGCCGCCATCCGCGTTGGGTGCGCGGCGAGGTCTCCAAGGTCTACGAAAAGACCCACCTCTACCTCGACCTGGTTGACGCCGGCTCATTGGCCTCCGACGCGCGCCGCCCCGTGCTCAACGCGCACTGCTGGGCCTCTCAGTGGGTGCCGCTCAAGCGCCGACTGGCCGCCGAGGGAGTCACCCTGACGCCGGGCGCCGTAGTCAACCTGTTCGGGTACGTTGACCTCTACGCCCCCCAGGGTCGGATCGGCTTCACGGTCACCGAGGTCGACGTGGCCGGGCTGCTCGGCGACGTCGCGCGACGCCGCCAGGAGCTCGTCGCGCGCCTGGGGGCCGAGGGCCTGCTGGAAACCAACAAGGCGCGCGCGCTGTCGCCGGTGCCACTGCGCGTGGGACTGATCGCGAGCCCCCAGACCGAGGGCTACAGCGACTTCACCGGCCAGCTGATGGGGTCGCGCTTCGGGTTTGAGATCACGCTCGCGGCGACCACGGTCCAGGGCGAGAGCGCACCGCCCCAGATCGTGGCGGCGCTGGCCGAACTCGACACACTCGGGCTCGACGTGATCTGCCTGGTGCGCGGGGGAGGGTCGAAGGGTGACCTCGCCACCTTCGACGACGAACGCGTCGCTCGGGCCGTCGCGGGTGCGACCACACCGGTCTTCACCGGCATCGGCCACACCGGCGACGAGTCGGTCGCCGACCTCGTGGCGCACACGGCCGCCATCACGCCCACCAAGTTGGGAGAGCAGATCGTGACCCGAGTCACCCAGTGGCGCGAACGTCACGTGCTGAACGTCGCACGGACCCTGCTCGACGGCACCGAGGCCGTCCTGGACGAGGCCGGCACGTACGTGGCCGAGCGGCGCCGCACGATGATCTTCGCCGTGCGCGACCGACTTCGTTCCGAGCAGCGCCAGTTGGTCGCGACCCGCTCGCGCCTCAACCTCCAGGCGCGCCACGTGATCGACAACGCTGCCGCCTGGCTCTCGGGCCGGCGTCGACTGCTCACGGCCTACGACCCGGCTCGCCGGCTGGCCCAGGGGTGGTCGATCGTCTCGGCCGGTGGCGTCGTCGTGCGGTCCCTGGAGGGAGTCGCGCGCGACGACCTCGTATCGGTTCGGGTGAGTGACGGGTCGTTCGACGCTACGGTCACTGAGGTGAGGAGAGAGACGTGAGCACGATGCCGGAGTGGAACGCCGCGGCCGAGGAGCTCGACGCGATCGTCGCCTCATTCGACGAAGGCGAGGTGTCGGTCGACGACCTCTTCGCCAAGCTAGAGCGCGCGACCACGATCATCGAGGCTCTCGAAGCTCGTCTCAGCGCCACGCGCGCCCGGGTCGACGAGCTGGCCCCGCGTCTGGCCGCCGTCGACGATCAGTGAGCGGGGCGTTCTACTTTCGCCAGTTCCTCGCCGGGCGCGACTTCGCGGCTAGCGACGTGCTGGCGCGCCAGATGCTCAACTTCGCCTACGCCATTGGCGACCGCGACGCCGGCGTCGCGGTGCTGGTGGACCCGGCGTACGCGCCGGACGAACTGGTCGACGTGGTCGCCGCCGACGGCCTCGAGGTGGTGGGCGCGGTGGCGACTCACTATCACCCGGATCACGTCGGTGGCGACATGATGGGCCATCAGTTGGCCGGGGTCGCCGAACTGGCCGCGCGCGACCTCGCGATCCACGTGCAGCGCGACGAGGTGCCCTGGGTGTCGCGCGTGACCGGACTGTCGCCGGACGCACTGCGCGCCCACGAGCCCGGCGACGTGGTGACGGTGGGTGACGTGTTGATCACGCTCGTGCACACCCCGGGCCACACACCGGGCAGCCAGTGCCTGTTGGTCGACGGTCGCCTGGTGAGCGGCGACACGCTGTTCATCTCCGGCTGCGGTCGCACCGACCTACCTGGCTCGGACCCGCTCGAGATGTACCGGTCGCTGCACGAGCGCCTGGCCGTGGTCGACGACGGCGTCGTGCTCTACCCGGGACACCTCTACGCGCCCGAGCCCTTCGCCCCGCTCGGCCACGTGCGCGCGACCAATCCGGTCTTGGCGCCGACGTCGGCGGCGCAGTGGCTCAACCTCTTCGGTCCGTGACGAACCTGACGGGGTCGGACCACGTCGTCGTGGTGGGCGCGGGACTGAGCGGGTGGCGCTTCTGCGAGGCGCTGCGCCGCGAGGGCTATACCGGGGAGATCTCACTGATCGGTGAGGAGCACGACGCCCCCTATGACCGGCCGCCCCTGTCCAAGCAGGTGTTGGTGGGCAAGTGGGGGCTGGACCATACGACGTTGGCGACCCCGGAGCGACTCACCGAAGCGCGCGTCAGCACTCACTTCGGTGTCGCGGCGTCGGCGCTGGACGCCGAGGCGGCCTCGGTCTACCTGGCCGACGGCCGAGTCATCACGGGCACGCGCGTGGTGGTGGCCACCGGTGCGCGCGCTCGCACGCTCGCCTTCAGCGCCGAGGAACGGCTTCACACCCTGCGACGTCGGGCCGACGCGCAGCGATTGATCGACTCGGTGGCGCCGCTGTCACCGGGCACGCCGGTGGTCATCATCGGCGGCGGCTTCGTGGGCGCTGAGGTGGCGACCGCGCTGTACTCACGGGGCCTCGCGCCGCTCGTCCTGGAAGTGGCGTCGCGGCCGCTCGTCGCCGCGTTGGGTGAGCACGTGTCGCTGTGGCTGGCCGGTCTGGCCGCGGAGTTCGGCGTGGAGTTGCGCAGTGAGCAGGTGGTCGCCGACGTGGTGGATGACGACGGTGAGCTGCGCGTGGAGCTGTCCGACGCGACTGTGCGCGCCCCCGTCGTCGTGGTCGCCGCGGGCGCCACGCCCAACGTGGAGTGGCTCGAAGGCTCCAGCCTCACCCTCGACGACGGCGTGGTGGTCGACGAGCACTTTGCCGCATCACCAAACGTGGCGGCCATCGGCGACGTGGCGCGCTTTGCCTGGCCCAACGTCACCGGCACCGAAGCGATCCGCGTCGAACACTGGCAGAGCGCCAACGACCACGCCCACGCATTGGCGCGTGAATGGGTGACCGGTGAAGCACCCGCGGCGTTCACCATCCCGTATTTCTGGAGTGACCAGTACGGCAAGAAGATCCAGCTGCTGGGTCACCCGCACGCCAGCGACGACGTGACCCGGGTGCTGCGCGACGACGACGCCGGCCGCTTCACCGCGCTCTACAGCCGCGACGAACTCATCACCGGCGTGGTCACACTCAGCCAGCCGCGTGCGCTGATGCTCTCCAGGGTGCTGCTCGAAGAGCCGACGACTCTGGCCGGTGCGCTCGAGCGCGCGCCCTGGAACGTCTAGAACGCGATCGAGCTCAGGTCGGGGATCGTTCGCTCGACGCGGGCCACAACCGAGCGCCACCGCGCGCGTTGCGTCGTGCGCTCCGGGTCTGTGGTGCGCGGGTGGAAGACCCGCGCCGGTTGCCAGAGACCCTCGACGTCGTCCAGCGTCAGGTGTCCGGAGCTCACCAGCGCCATGAGTCCGGCGCCTCGGGTCGTGGCCTCACGCTCCGAGGAGACCGCCACACGAGCGCCGGAGGCGTCGGCGAGGCACTGGAGGAGAAAGCCGTTCGCCGTCATGCCACCGTCGACGCGGATTTCCTCGAGGGCGTCGCCGGTCTCGGCTCGGGCGGCGTCGACGAGGTCCGCGCCGCGTTCCGCGATCCCGACGAGGACGGCCCGTACAAGGTGGGCACGAGTGGTGCCGCGGGTCAGACCGAAGAATCCTCCGCGCGCGCCAAAGTCCCACCAGGGGGTCCCGAGTCCCCACAGTGCGGGGACGAAGGTCACGCCGTCATCACTGACCGACTCGGCCAGCGCCTCACACTCGGACGGCTCGTCAATGAGTCCGAGGTCTTTCAGCCACTCGATGCACGCGCCGGCCGACAGCATGATGGCCTCGACGCCCCAGGTCGGGACACCGCCGCGACTGGCGACCACGACCGGAAAGCACCCTGACGCGAAACGCGTCATCGCCGCGGGACCCTCGCCTCCGCGCACCAGATCCAACATGGCGCCCGTGCCGAAGGTGATCTTGGCGCCGGCGTGTACGCACGACTGGCCGAACAGCGAGGCCGGCTGGTCGCCAATCAGGGCCGTGATCGGCGGGGAACCAGCCAGGGCGGTCGCGCGCCCGTGGTCGCCCATGGTGTCGACGATGTTCGCCAGCAAGCCGGCGTCCAGATCGAGGAGCTCCAGCGTCGCGGGGTCCCACTGACGCGCGTCGACACCGACCAATCCAGTCACCGCGGCGTTGGAGCGGTCGGTGACGAAGGAGCGGCCCTCGGTGAGCAGGTACGTGACCCAGGTCTCCACCGTGGCCATGCGCAGCTCGCTCTGGGGTCGACCGGCTCGTTCGACGAGCCAGCGAGCCTTGGTCGCCGACTGGTTCGGCGCCAGGTGCAGGCCCACGCCCTGCAAGACGAGGCAGTCGATCACCGTTCGTAGGTCCTGCCAGCCCAGGGCCGGACCGACCGGAGCGCCGGTGGCGGCGTCGAAGAGGATGGTCGTCGCGCGCTGAGTGGTGACGCCCACGACGTCGCACTCTCCGCCGTCGCCCAGCGTGCGTGCGGCGAGCTCGAGCACCACCCGGCCGATCTCGTTGGCGTCGAGCTCGACCTCACCGGGTTGGGGTGTGGCGATCGTGAGGCCCTGTTGGTGCGCGTGCGAGACGGTGCCAGACTCGTCGACCAGTGCGGTGCGCACTGAGGTGGTGCCGACGTCGATGGCCAGCGCCCTCACCACGACGGTCCACCTAGCCCGAGGACGCCGGGATTGAGGATGTTGCCCGGGTCGAGCAACGCCTTGAGCGAGCTCAACAGCGCGAAGGTGTCGCCGAGGGCGGCGGACATGAAGCGCGCCCGGTTGCGTCCGACGCCGTGGTGATGACTCAGGGCCCCACCCGCCGACAGGACCTCACGCGAGACCGCGTCCCACGCGGAGCGGTAGTAGCCCGTGGGATCGCCCTCGGGCCGCCCGGCGAACGTGAAGTAGAGGCACGCCCCGTCGAGGTAGGCGTGGGACTGGTGCACCGACGCCGCCCGGGTGTCGGGCAGTGCGCGCAATGTGGTCAGCACGCGTTGGCTCATCGCGGCGAGGTCCGACCAGGCTCCGGACACTTCCACGGTGTCGACGACGACGCCGGCCTCCCACAGGGGAGCCAGAGCGTCCACGTCATTGCGGTGAGCGATCCACGTGGTGACGAGTTCGGTTTCGAGTTCGGTGGCGAGCGCGCACTCGACTGCGACCACGCTCATGGCCGCGTCACAGAGCGATTCGTCACCTTCGTCGAGCACGATGAGGGCGCACCCTTGGACCTGGAAGTGGCGGCGCGACTCGGTCTCGTCGTACAGGCGCAGCACCGCGGGCGCCGCCCCACGCTGGACGATGCGTCGGCAGGTCTCGAGTCCGGCCTCGAAGGTGGCGAAGCCGTAGGCGGCGCGCGCTTCGTGTGCGGGAGCGGGCCGCATCACCAGCGTCGCCTCCGTGATGACACCGAGCGCGCCCTCGGAACCAACGAAGAGCTGGAGGAGGTCTGGGCCCGTCGCGCGTCGCGGCGCGCGCCCACCAAGGTGGATCATCTCGCCGCTCGCCAGCACCACGCTGAGCGCGCGCACGATGTCTTCGACCTTGCCGTAGCGATTCGAGTACTGGCCCGCTCCGCGACAGGCGATCCATCCCCCGACGGTGGACAGCTCAAAGGACTGGGGGTGGTGACCCACTGTCCAGCCGCGTGCCCGCGTGGCGGCCTCGAGTTCGGGGCCGAAGCATCCCGCCTCGACGCGTACCAGACCGGACACGTCGTCAATCTCGAGCACCCGGTTCAAACCGGTCATGTCCAGCGCGACACCGCCGTCGGGAGCCACCGCGCCACCGACGACGCCGGAGCGACCTCCCTGGGCGGTCACCGCGACGCCGCGCGCGCCAGCTCGGCGCAGCACCTCGGCGACCTGACCCGAGGTAGTGGGTCGCGCCACCAGTCCGGGCCAGTGTGGGACGCGCCCGGCGTGAACCTGGGCGATGGAGAGGGGCCACCAGTCGCGGCCGTGGTCCGCTCGCGCTGACGCCGCGGTGTCGATGGTGACGCCCGCCGCGCGAAGTTCTCGCGCCAAGTCGTCGTCGGGTTCGGGCGCTCGGTTGAGCGTGACCGCCGGATACTCGTTGGGCATGACGGGACGGGTCACGCGAACCTACGGCGTCAGTCCGGCCGCGCGGAACTCGCGTTCGACCAGGTCGCGATAGGCGTCGACCTGACGCGTGCACTCCTGGCGCGTCCACCAGAACTCGTCGGCCACCAGTTCGGCCACGGCGGGCGCGGCGCGGAGCGTGGCGCGCGCGTCCTGCAGGTGGGCGCGGGTGCGTCGAGTGAGCAGGTCGAGCAGGGACGTCACCATCTCGTGGCGCGCGGCGTAGATGAACTCCGCTCCCACGAAGGGCAGACCCTCAATCATCGGCTCGCCGAGCGACGCACGCTCCGAGATCATCGCCAAGAGTGTCAACGCGTCCTGTCCGTAGCGACGGTAGAGGTGCACCTCGAGCTCGTTGGTCGGGCGCCACTCTCCCACGCCGTGCAACGCGAGGCGCCGGGTCCGCACCGACGGCAGGGTGCCGAGGTACGGCGTGAGCGCGTTCACCGTGTCCTCGGCCATCTGGCGGTAGGTCGTCCACTTGCCGCCGGTCACGTTGACCACCCCGTCGTGTTCGTCGGTGACGCGATGGCGCCTCGAGAGGTCGGCGGTTCGCTCGGTGAGCTGCTCGCCGTGGCGTGGCGCCAGCAGTGGTCTCAGTCCTGCCCAGAGTCCGGTGACGTCGTCGGGCGTCAGCGCCGAACTCGTCCACGCGTTCACGGCGCCCAGCAGGTAGGTGAGATCCTCGGGCGTGCACGTGGGACTGTCCAGGGATCCGTCATAGGCCGTGTCCGTCGTGCCGATGAAGGTGAAGGGAGCCTCCTCGAAGGGCACCACGAACACCGAGCGCCGATCACCCGGCACGCTGAAGACTGCGGCGATATCGGCGGGCAGACGCGACGAGGGCACTGTCACGTGCACGCCCTTGGCCGGCGTTACCAGATGCGACGACGCGTCGCGCTCGGTGAACTTGATCACCTCGTCAGTCCAGACCCCCGTGGCGTTGACGACGCAGCGGGTCTCGATCGTGAAGGTGCGCTCGCCGAGAAGATCCTGCACGGCGACGCCGGTGACCCGTTGGGCGTCGTCACGCGTCACGCCGGTGGCGCGTGAGTACGTGGCCACGTCGGCGTCGAAGTCGAGGGCCGCCGTGCGCGCGAGGGTGAGGGCCACGCGCGCGTCGTCGGCGCGCGCGTCGTAGTACAAGAAACCCGCTACGAGCCGGTCGGTTGACAGCGTTGGCAGGTGGGCTAGTGCCTCGTCACGGCGCACCCGTTTGAATCGGTGCCCGATGCGCCACCCGCCCGAGAGGTCGTAGAGGCGCAGCGCGACGGAATAGCCTCGCGCGACGGTCTTGGCAACCACGCCGTCGCGACCGAAAAGGGGGATGAGGAAGGGGAGGGGCCGAACCAGGAAGGGGGCGTTCTCCAGCAGGCGACGGCGCTCGCGTAGGTTTTCTCGCACGAGCGCAAACTCTCGCTGTTGGAGGTAGCGCAGGCCCCCGTGGACCATCTTCGAGGACTTCGAGCTGGTGCCTGAGGCCACATCGCCGGCCTCGATCAGGGCGACTCGCAGTCCCCGAGACGCCGCATCCAGGGCCACCCCGGCGCCGGTCATGCCCGCGCCAATGACGACCACGTCATAGGGCGAGGTCGCCAAGCGCGCCAGGGCGTCATCACGGCGGAAGGAGGACATCCGACCATAGTGACATAGCGGCCGAAGTAACTTTTGGCCCATGGACTTCGAACTCTCGTCCGAACACCGCTCGTTGCAAGAGATGGTGCGCCGCCTCGCTCAAGACAAGGTCAAGTCGCGCGCGCGCGAGATCGATCTGAGCGGAGAGTATCCCGAGGACCTCTTCGACGAGTTCCGCCGGGCCGATCTGCTCGGTCTATGCATCCCCGAGGCCTACGGCGGGTCGGGCGCGGGAATCCTGGGGTTGGCGCTCGTGATCGAGGAGGTCACCAAGTACTCCAACGTGCTGGGTCTCATGTTGCTGTTGACGCGACTGCCGACCGGACCGGTGATGATTGCCGGCACCGAGGAGCAAAAGCAGCGGTACCTACCGGGCATCGCACGCGGAGAGACCCGCGCGGCATTCTGTCTCTCGGAACCGGGCGCCGGTTCCGACGTCGCCGGGATGCAGACCCGCGCGACGCCGGACCCGCAGGTCCCGGGCGGCTACGTGCTCAACGGCACCAAGTGCTGGATCTCCGGTGCGATGCAGGCCGACTGGCTGACGGTGTTCGCCAAGACCGGTGACCCCTCGTCGCGCCGACACTCCGAGATCGGGTGTTTTCTCGTCGACACGTCAACACCCGGCGTGACGCGCCCGCGCGTCGACCACAAGATGGGGGTAAAAGGAATTGACACGGCTGAGGTCGTCTTCAACGGCGTGAGGGTGGGGCCCGAACAGGTCATCGGCGGAGGGTTCTCACTGGTGATGCAGTCGCTCAACGCCATGCGTCCGATCGTCGCAGCGCGTGGGATCGGTCTGGCCGAAGGCGCGCTGATGTACGCGACCGAGTACGTGAAGGCCCGGCCGGCGTTTGGCCAGACCGTCGCAGACTTCCAGGGCATCCAGTGGGAGATCGCCAAGTGCGCCGTGGAGATCGAAGCCGCGCGGCTGCTCACCTATCGCGGGGCGACTCTGGCCGACCAGGGCCACTTCACCAAGGAGTGGGTGCCGATGCTGTCGATGTGCAAGTACTACGCCTCGGAGGTGGCCGTGCGCGCGTCGGGACTGGCCGTCCAGTTGCTGGGTGCGGCTGGATACATGGAGGAGCACCCGACCGAGCAGTACTACCGCGACGCACGCCAGCTGACCATCGTCGAAGGCACAAGTCAGGTCCAGCTCGGCTTGATCGCCCGCGGCGTGTTGAACCACGACCTGTGGTGGGACTGAGTTCGCCCGATCAGATCGAAACGGCTACTTGGGTCCTACCGGCGTTCGATCGCTGGTATGGCATCGTCGCCACGCCTGATCGAAGCGGTGATCGGCTGGCCTAGATGTTGACCACAGGGCAGGTCAGCGTGCGGGTGATACCCGGCACCTTCTGGATCGCTCCCACGATGAACTTGCCCAGGTCGTCGACGCTTTCGGCGGTGCAGCGCACGATCACGTCGTAGGGTCCGGTGACCTCGTAGGACTCGAGAACGCCGGGCACCGCGCGGGTGGCCAGGACCACGCTCTCGCTCGAACCGATCTCCGACTGAATCAGGATGTAGGCCTGGACCGTCACGAGGACGCCTTTCGCTTGAGGTCCCACCATTGTGCCCGTTGGCACGCCGTGGCGCTACTCCTCGCGCGAACGCCGACCGATGTGCCACTGGTGGCAGTACTCGCAGCGGTACGTGTCGAGCTCGGCTCCGTTGAGCGTCCAGGCGAGTTGGGCGGCGCTCGCCGCTTCCTCGCGCGTGCGGTAGGCGGCCTTGGGCGTTCCTTCACGGGTGAAGTGCGACGCCACGCGTCCGATGGGTCGCGTGAGCGGGTGGGTGCGACGGCGGCGATTCATGGCACCTCGAGGCTAGCCAGATGGGTAGCGTTCTCTGCGTGTCGACCCAGCAGCAGACCGAGGTTCTCGTCGAGACCACGACGCAGATTGACGAGGGCGACCACGACCGCTTCACTCACATTGTCTTAGAGGGCTACACCCCCGAGGACGGCGAGTTCGTCGCACTCGAGAACTCGGTCGTCGAGGGCATGCTCAACACCACGCCGGTGCGCGCGCTGTGCGGCAAGGTCTGGGTTCCGGGTCGCGACCCCCAGCGCTACCCGATCTGTCCCACCTGCCGCGAGATCGCTACGGCGCTGGGCTGGTCCGTTCCGGCGGGTTAGACCAGGACGGGTGTCGGCCGTAGGCTGACGTCCAATGCACGTTGCTCAGCGCGGTACACCAACGAAACCGAGGTCGGTCGCCTTCCGCGTTTCACCACAGCGGGGCCGGCCATGAGTCGAGTCTTGGTGCTGCGCCATCACCTGGAGGATCGCCCGGGGCTGGTGGGTGACGCTCTCGAGTCGCGAGGACTCACGCTGGATGTCCGCATGATGGACGAGGACAGTGCGACCCCCTCGGTGGAGGGCTACGACCTGCTGATCATCCTGGGTTCCAAGCACTCCGTCTACGACCCGGTCATTGAAGAGGCGTGGTTCGGGCGCGAGCTCGACGTGCTGGCCGACGCCGAGCAGCGAGGAGTGCCGGTCTTTGGGATCTGTTTTGGCGCCCAGGCGCTGTGTCGCTACTTCGGCGGCGTCGTCGAGCTCTCCGAAAACCCTGAGGTTGGGTGGTTCGACGTTGACGAGGTCGGCGACTCTGGCGTGGGTGCCGGACCGTGGTTTGAGTATCACTTCGACGCCTGTTCATTACCCGCGTCGGCGCAGGTGTGGGCGACCAATCCACGTGCGGTCCAGGCCTTCGCCATCGGGCGCAACGTCGGTGTCCAGTTTCATCCGGAGATCGACGAGCACCAGTTGGGGGAGTGGATGAAGGCCGGCGGAGAAGAGGACACCCGCCAACTGGGCATCGACCCGGTCGAGCTCGTTGCTCAAACGGCTCGCGAGACGCCGGCGGCCCGGGCGCGTGTCGACGACCTGGTCGAACTCGTCTTGCGGCACACGGGCGTCGCCACGTCGGATCGCGGCTGATCGAACACGTCGAGTCGGGCAGTTCATTTGCGGTCGTCGCGCGCCGCCCATTGGGAGATACACGCCGATGGTCGCGATCCAGCGCGCATCTGCAGTCCTAGGCTTTGAAGATGGTTGCACCTGAGCCACTGAACTCTGCGTCGGTGGTCCGAGTCAAGCGGGCCGCGACCGGCGGGGCGGTCGGGCGCTTGGACGATGGTCGGGTCATCTTCGTGCGCCACGCCCTGCCCGGTGAACTCGTTCGCGTCGAGGTGACCGAGGTGTCACGATCCTTCGCTCGGGGCGACGCCGTTGAAGTTCTCGAGGCGAGCCCCGAACGGGTCACGGCGCCGTGCCCCTACGCGAAACCCCGCGGGTGCGGCGGGTGCGACCTACAGCACGCGTCCGACATTGCGCAACTTGAGTGGAAGGCCTCGATTGTGGCCGAACACCTGCGTCGCATCGCCAAGGTGGAGCGAGACGTCGAGGTGCTCGGTACCGGTGTCGCCCAAGGTTCGCGGTCGCGCCTGCGGTGCGCCGTCACCGACCAGGGATTACTGGCGCTGCACGAGTCACGTTCCCACGACCTCGTGGCCCTCGACGCGTGCTGGATCGCTGACGCGCGCCTCCAAAGAGCGTTCGCGACGCAGTGGTCCCAGGCCGAAGAGGTGGAGCTGCGCGCAATCGGCGACGGGGATGCGTTTGCCGTTGTGCGACACGAGACGCCCGCGGGGATATCGATCGACCTTCGTTCTCTCCAGGGCGCGTCACTCGACGGCCGAACTCGCTCCGAGGTCTCCGTGGCCGGACATCGCTTCGTCGTGTCCCCGACCGCGTTCTGGCAGTCGCACCGCAGCGCACCGTCGCTGCTCCTGGAGACGGTGATCGCCTTCGCCGGACTGGAGTCGGGCGATTCCGTCGTGGACCTCTTCAGCGGCGTCGGGTTATTCGCGGTCCCCTTGGGCGCCGTGGTGGGACCGAACGGTCGAGTTAGCGCCGTCGAATCGTCGCCGAGCACCGCGCACAACGCGCGCGAGAATGCGCGCGACGCGAAGAACGTTACGGTGCGCGAGTGGTCAGTCACGGCGCGCGCCGTGAATGACACCGTCGGCTCGCGCGACGTCGTCGTGCTCGACCCACCACGACAGGGGCTGTCACGAGGGGTCGCACCCGCACTCGTTCGTCGTGCGCCTCGACGGCTGGTCTACGTCTCGTGCGACGCGGCGACTTTCGCGCGAGACCTTAAGGTCTTCTTACATGGCGGGTACAACCTGCGTGACCTGCGCGTCTTTGACCTGTTTCCGATGACGGAGCACGTGGAACTCGTCGCACTGCTTGACATTGATCCGATCAGGGTGGAAAGTGACGATGAGGACGCGCCCCCCAGTCCTCGAGGGAGATGACGATGACCGTCAAGTTGGACCACACCCACCGCCTGACCGTCCAGAAGATCTTCGGACACCCGATGAACCACAACATCCAGTGGCACGACGTGTGCTCGCTCCTCGCCCGATTCGGTGAGGTGCACGAGACGCACCGAGGTAACTGGGCCGTGACCATCGACAACAGCACGGTTTCCTTCGGCTCCACTCGCACTCGCGACCTCACCGAGGATCAAGTGGTCAAGGTTCGCGGCTTTCTTCGTTCCGTCGGCCTGTCGCCCGGCTCGCTGAGCGCCGCCTAGGCGGTCTCTACTGCAGCATCGCGTCGAGTGCGGTCAGCACCTTGCCGCGCGGCCGTCCGCCGGAGCCCGGCGCAGGGTGTCGATGGCGTTGGCCCACTCCTCGAGCGCCAGACGGCGCGTCACCAGGAAGGCGGGACGAACGAGGATGGCTCGGCCACTGCTTGGTCGTCTACGCCCACGCCTCACTGGACGAGGGCGGCGCCCGCGAACCCCTCCTGTGCCTTACCGAGGTCTCCCTGGGACCGGGCGTCGCGTTCGCCGACTTTGGGGCGCCGCCCGGGCACCCGATTCGCCGGCGCGTCGAGCGCGGGGGCGGGGTTGGTCCCTCGACCCAGTAGTCGCTACTGCGACGCGCCGCGGGCCGTGACCTCGGCCACGCCGATCACGTCGTCGCCGCGCACAAGCCATATGTGGTCGTAGCGGTCGACGGTCGGGTCACAGTGCGGCGGCACCAGCGACAGTCGCTGGCCCCGGCGCAGTGGGTGGCGCGGGTCGCAGGTCACGAGCCCGTGCTCGTCGCCGAAGAACCGGTACGTACCACCATCGGGGCCCAGTACCCGAGGCGCTCCGGCGTCGGTCGCCATTGACTTGATCCCCGCGTCAACGGTGACGAATCCCTCGTGGTTCGCCGAGACGACCGTGGTGTCGATGTTGAGGCTCTGGTGGAACCGTCCCTCGGGGTCCTCGCCCAGCGTGTCTGAGTATTCGCGGTCCATGAAGACGTAGCTGCCGGGTTGCAGTTCGTTGAGCCGGCCCGCCTCGAGGTCGAGCCCGGTGGTGCCGGTGCCGCCGCCGGTCACGACGGAGACCGCGAGTCCCGCGGCGTCCAGCGCGTCGACGACCTCACCCAGTCGCGCCATGGCGAGCAGATTCGCCTCGCGGCGCTCCGCTCGCCCGCGGATGTGCTGGAGATGGCCCGCGTACCCCTGGACGCCGCCGAAGTCGAGGCCGTCGGCGTCGGCGATGCGCTCGACGACGAGCAACGCATGGGGCACGTCGACCACACCCGTGCGCTCGAGCCCAACGTCGACGTCGCACAGCGCACTGGCTCGCGTGCCCACACGGACGAGGGCGTGCGCGAATTCGCCAACTCCGTCGGGGTGATCCACCACGACCGTGAGGTCACAGGAGCGCGCCAGTTCCGCGGCGCGCGCGGCCAGCACCGGACCGACGAGCGGCGACGTGATCAAGATCGACGCGCGCAGGTGGTAGCCGTCGTCGATCAGGCCCGCGACCACCGCCTCGGCCTCCGCCAACTTCGCGCAGGCCAGGCCCACTGCCCCCGCCTCCAACTGGCGACGCGCGACGAACGCCGACTTGTGCGACTTGACGTGTGGGCGCAGAGCGACCGAGCCCGCCCGCGCGAGCTTCATCATCCGCTCAACGTTCTCGTCCAACAGGTCAACGGCGAGGACCAGGGCCGGGGTCGGGATGTCCGAGCGGGCTGGCGGCTCAGCACGACTCGTCAGCACAGACGCCACCAGGCGTCGACGCACCCGGTCGTTGACCGTGGGGCCCGCGAAGTCGCTCGACGTCACCGCGCGATGGGTGCGGTGAGGGGCCAGGGGAACTCGCGCTCCGCCACTCGCGACAGATCTAGCAGGAGTTGTTCTTCGTGGTGGCGGCCGATGACCTGCAGTCCGACGGGCAGTTCGTCCATCTGTCCCGAAGGGATGCTCACAGCGGGATTACCCGCCAGGTTGGCGGGAAAGGTCAGTGCCCCGTTGTTGGACAGGGCGCGGTCCAGTCCGTAGGCGGCGATCAGGTCGACGCCGCCGACGGTGGTGGCCATGGGACCGGTCGCGTTGAAGGCGACGTCGGGATTCGTCGCGCAGATGATGAAGTCGGTCTGCTCAAAGATCTCGGCCATCTTCTCGTTGAAGATGATGCGAAACATCTCGGACGCACCGACGGCGTCAATAGAGAAGCGCTCCATCGCGAAGCTCATAGCCAGCTGCACCTCCGGAGTCAGGTCGTCGTGACAGTCGGGGTAGAGGTCCCCGAGCAGACCGGCTAGGCCGCTCAGGTTGGAGAGGGCCCACTCAGTCCCGCCGACCGGGAAGTCAACGAGCACATCGACGCGTTCGAGCCCAGCGGCGCCTATTAACTCTTCTGCGCGCTGCGTGAGGAGCTGTGACTGACGTTCATCGATGATTGCGCCGCCGAGATCCATCGCGACGACGGCGCGACGACCACGTAGGTCGAAGCTGTCCAGCCCGGCCTCCCAACCCTCCACACGCGGGAGGCTCAATGTGTCGCGAGGGTCGAACCCGTTGCACACGTCGAACCACCGTGCCGTGTCGCGGACCGAGCGCGAGAGGCAACCCACGACGACCGTCAGTGGAGGCTGGTGGGCGAACGGGCCCTTGGGGATGCGCCCGAAGGTTGACTTGAGGGCGAATAGCCCGGTGAAACCGGCGGGAATGCGCAGGGATCCGCCGCCGTCGCCGCCGGACCCGATCGGCACCAGACCGCCCGCGACTGCCGCGGCGGTGCCGCCTGAGGACCCGCCGGGAGTGCGCTCGAGATTCCAGGGATTACGCGTCGTTCCGTGGAGCCGGGTGTTGGTGCAGTTGATGAACCCGAACTCCGAGGCGGTGGTCTGGCCAACTAACACGGCCCCCGCGTCACGCAAACGCGACACCTGGGTCGAGTCGGCGTGCGCGACGCGGTCCTTGAAGACGAGCGAGGCGAATGTCGCAGGCCATCCCGCGACGGCGTCGAGCTCCTTGATCGCCATGGGCACGCCTCCGAACGGCAAAGAGACGTCGGCGTCGCCGGCCGTGGCGCGCGCCCGGTCCGTGTCAACCAGGCTGAAGGCGTTGAGGTCGGACGCGGCGATCGCGTCGAGCGACGCGTCCAGCGCCTCGCGGGGGCTCAACGCTCGCGCGCGAAAGGCATCGACGAGTGCGCACGCGTCGCCTCGCCACGCGTCGGTGCTCACAGAGGGAGAGACTACCTAGTGAACCGGCGGTGCAGGAATACCGGTCTCGGCCGACGCGGCGTCACGAATCAGCCACCGCCCATGGTGGTGACACCACCCGAAGTGCTCAGGTTCGTCACCGGATCGCGTGACCATGACCTGCGTTGCCCCGCTCTGGGGCGGCGCGGTGGAACCTCGAGGAGCTGGCCACTCCACGGCGGCGGGGAGTTCCAGAGAGATCCACGCGACGTCGCCGTTCGCGCACAGCTGGGTGATGCGGTCGAAGTAGGTAGCCTGCGCGTCGCGCGAGAGGTAGGCGGCGAACCAAGTGTTCGTCATCACCGTTGGGACTCCGGCCTCCCCCGCGGCGAGGGCATCGTCCAGACGTTCCAAGGCGTCGCCGCGCAGGATCGTGAGGTCCGGCCACGACTCGCGGGCGTGGATGATGGCGTCCATGCGTTCGAAGCGTCGACGCTCCTCGGGCCACACACACGCCTCAAGCCACCGCTGATCGTGGGGGCTCGTCAGATCGAGCGGATCGCGGTCGATACCCGTGCGAGTCGCGATCTCGGGCAGCGGTATTGATCGATCGACGGGTCCCTCGTCGCGGCACACGAGGGTCATCGGGTCGGCGTCGTCGACTGACGAGACGCGATACATGTCGAGGTACAGGTTCAGTCCGGCGGACGTCCCCACGTCGAGGAGGTTGACGCGTTCGGTTCCCGCGGCGACGTAGGGAAGGACCGCACGGAGCACGGCGGACCGGCCCGGTTCGTTCGTTTGGGTGGACCGGTGCAGTTGTGCGCGCACCAGGTCCGGATCGGTGTTCAGGACGAAGATCACTGTGGTCACCATCTCGTCCACCGAGTCGGTACGTCCGTGGCGCACGGCGTCATACAGGGGACCGAGAACCGGGTGACCCTCGAGGGCCAGGTAGTGCAGCGCCGCCAGGATCAACATGGGGTTGCGCTGTTCAGTGCGCACCTCGGCGAGTAGGTGCAGCGCCACGTCGTCGTCGCTAAGTGCGCGGATCACACCCGCGTAAAACGGGAGTCGTTCTTGGTCCTCGGGCGTGAGCGCCCAGCCGTAGCGCTTTCGGGCGTCGTCCAGGTCGAGTTCCACCGCGCGAATCCTAAGTGTGTGGGCAATCAGATGAGCGCGTAGCAAGTGCGGTGGAACGTCGCATTGGCTCTAGTCAGCAGTCAGATCCAGTTCGTACCACTGTCCCGGTCGTCCACCGACTTGGGTTGGACCGTCGGCGATGAATCCAACCTTTTCCAGCACTCTCTGCGACGCGATGTTCTCATCGCTGGTGGCTGCCCTCAAGGTGCGCAGTCCGTAGTCCCGTCGGGCAACGTGAGAGAGGTCTCGGAGCGCGGACGTCGCCACGCCTTGACCAGCCACGCTTTGGGCAACGCGGTAGCCGACGACCGCCGTCGATTCGGAGATGTCATAAAGATTGAAGCGGCCGACGATGGTCCCATCGTCATCGACGAGGACGTGGAATGCGAATTTTCCGGACGCTTGGTCGTCCAATAGCGTCTG
The DNA here is from genome assembly GCA_035534335.1 of Acidimicrobiales bacterium. Lineage (GTDB taxonomy): Bacteria > Actinomycetota > Acidimicrobiia > Acidimicrobiales > RAAP-2 > RAAP-2. The sequence continues at coordinate 57,309 of DATLSF010000025.1, forward strand.
ATGCTGTTCGGCGTACTTCGTGAAGAATGCGTCGCCGCGATCGTTGATCGATTTGGCGAAGTATGCCCGGTTCGCCACTTCGAAGTCGAGGATCGCAGCATCGTGATCCGCGCGGAGTCGCTGCAGTTCAGTCACCGTCGAAGCCTAATTTCGTCGACGTCAGCCACCCGTGTGCACTTCGTAACATCGAATTGCGGACACGAACGGCGGACTGCACGCACATTTGCGCAGTCCGCCGTTCAAGGTAAATCTCAATGAGTGGAGGTGCGGGCATCGAAGCCCGGTCCGATGATTCCTTGGTGAACATTCTCCGAGCGCAGCTGTCAGAAGATTGTCGGGGTGGCCACTGCTGTCAGCACCTTTGGACACCCGTAGTTAACTAAGTTTTCCCGCCGAGACCGTTAACGGATCAGGTCGGTAAGTCCCGCATTATGACGCCCTAGATCTGAACCGCAGGACCGGGTCCAGGAGGACGTTGCTACCTAAGCAGCAAGCGCAAGCGAAGGCTTGGCGTTTATTTAGTTTTCCGGCTCTTTAACGTGGTTCCGGAGACCACGGCTCGCTTCTTTCACCTCAACAATCAACGTCGAAACCATTCACCCCCTCGTTACGGCTCAGACTCTCAGGGCCGCAGATCCATTCTACTGAAGCCAAAAGGCTGACCGTAGCGGCTGTCCACCTCTCATCTTCGACCTCCGCGATCGACCCTTCGGGTCTCGCTGGAAACGGAGAGGTCCAGCCTCACGATTGACGTCGTTGGAACGAAAGGTGGAGCTCGTGGACGATGTCGCTCGTTCGACACCGGAGGTGAGAGCTCAGCCGGGAAACGCTGGAGATCGAAGTTGGCCTGCGAGTTCCCTGGTGGGCGCCAACAACCTCTCGACCGCACACTCGCCACGTGGTCTGCCGCGTATCAACTACTCCCAAACCTGCAAAGTTGCTCGAAAATTGCATTAACTGCCTGTTACCATCTCAAAGAGTTTTTGCACAAATAAGGGGGTCACGATGAAGGTTCGTCGTCAACTGTTGGTTGTCGGTGCGTCATTGGCGTTGGGGGCGCTTCCGCTAGCGACACTGGCATCCTCTCCCGCCAGTGCGACCTCACCAAATGGAACGATTCACTATATGCCCACCTTGAAGGGGTCGGGCAACGGGAATGGTAACGGTGGTGGTGGAGGACATCACGGGCCAAAGTCGAGCAACCTCTACTACCACGGAGGTATTTCCGACGGCGGCTCAGTCGCTATTGGCGTGGAGACCACGCCCAAGGTGTATTTGGTTCTCTGGGGATCACAGTGGACCAACAATGACCCCTCAGGTGAGGCAGCGATACTTCAGAACTTCTATTCCAACGTGGGAAAGTCGGCGTGGAACAACACCGTAACCCAGTATTGCCAGAACGTCGCCATTGGTTCGTTCTCGTGCACCAGTGGTCAGCCTGCGGGTAACCCCAGCAATCTCTTTGGAGGAGTCTGGTCTGACTCCACCACGGCCGCACCGAGCCACCCGACACAGAGCCAGCTCGCGGCCGAGGCCGTGAAGGCGGCGAGCCACTTCGGCAACACGACCGCGGCGTCGAATGCGACCGTTCAGTACGTGGTGGCCACCTCGACCGGCAACAGCATGACGGGCTTTGGCACGTCTTGGTGCGCGTGGCACAGTTCTACGACGTCGTCCTACGGCGACATTGCCTACACGAACCTGCCCTACATGACCGATGCGGGCGTGAACTGTGGAGCCAACTTCGTCAACGGGGATGGCGTGACCTTGGGACCGACCGCCGGTATCACTATCGTCGGAGGTCACGAGTTCGCCGAGACTGAGACCGATCAGTTCCCGAACGGTGGATGGCTGGACGGATCAGGTGCGGAGATCGGTGACAAGTGCGCGTGGAACAGCGCCACCGCCGTTGAGCCGTTTAACTTCGTCTCGTACCCCGTACAGCCGCTGTGGAGCAACGCCGCGGTCGGTGGTGCCGGAGGCTGCGTCCAGTCTTACTAACGCAGTCCTAAATAATCGATTGGGACCCTTGTCGGCGCGACGCGCCCCACCGTGCCCAGGACGAGTTCAAACCAGGCCCTCGACCGCCGTTGCGCACGAAGGTCAGGCGTACTTCTCTCGCTCCCGCGACGCGCGCGCCATCTCTCGATCGGCGTCTCGCTTGGCCAACTCCTGACGGCGGTCATGCTGTTTGCGACCTCGGGCCAGCCCGATCTCGATCTTGGCCCGTCCCTCCTTGAAGTAGAGCTTCAAGGGGATGAGCGTCAGGGGCTGGGTTGTGGTCTGGCCACGAAAGCGTTCGACCTGGTGCCGGTGGGCGAGCAGCTTTCGTTTGCGGTCTGGGTCGTGGCTGCCGAACCCCACCGCGTGCGACCACGGCGGAATGTGGGAGCCGAATAGCCATAACTCGTCGTCCTCGACGCGTACGTACCCGTCGCCGATCTGTGCGGTTCCTCCCCGAAGGGACTTCACTTCTGAACCGGTGAGTACCAGGCCGCATTCGAGGGTCTCGAGGATCTCGTAGTCGTGACGGGCGCGCCGATTGGTGGCGACCACCCGGTCACCGATGACACCGTCGCGCTGCGCTGCTCGCCGCGCCTGCATCTTCTTGGCTCGAGCCACGTCGTCCAGCGTAGTGAGGGGTCTTAAAACCCTCGGAGGGCTCAGTAGGGTGGCGGGGTGTTGACACTGAGCGCTGCGCAACGCGACGCCGTTGTGGCGACCTGCGTGAGGGCACTGCCGAACGAAGGCTGCGGACTGCTCCTTGGCGACAGCGCTGGTGTCGTCAGCGACGTCGTCGCGAGTCCCAACGTCGCCGACTCCGCCAAGATCTACGAGATCGATTCGAAAGTGTTGCTGCACACCTTTCGCCGCGCCGACGACGAGGGGATCAGTGTGATTGGCGTCTTTCATTCCCACACTCGGTCCGAGGCGTACCCGAGCCCCACCGACGTCAACAAAGCTCCCGATCCGACCTGGCACTACGTGTTGGTCTCACTGCGCGACGTGCCGACGGTCGTGCGCAGCTTCACCATCGTTGACGGTCAGATCGACGAGGAGCCCGTCATCGTTTGTTAGTTCGCATTATTTTTGCCCCGAGAGCCGGCTCTGGGGACAGTTCGGACCCGTCGCGCGCTAAACTTGACTAAGTTGGTCATGAATTGGCCACGGAGTCAGGAGAGGCGTCATGTCCGTACTGGTGCGAATCCCCACCGTGCTGCGGCCGGCCATGGGCGGCCAGCCGACGGTCTCGGCCACCGGAGAGACGGTCGGAGACGTCTTGGGCTCGCTGACGGCGACGTTCCCCGCCGTGTCGAGCCAACTGCTCGACGACGACGGCGTCTTGCACCGGTTCCTCAATGTCTATTTGAACGACGACGACGTGCGCTACATCGGTGGACTCGGCGCACCCGTGGCTGACGGTGACGAGGTGACCCTGCTGCCCGCCGTCGCCGGGGGAGCGCGGTGACGCGATACGCGTCCGTGCTCGACCTCGTCGGGCACACCCCAGTCGTCGATGTCAGCGCGCTGTCGCCCCGTCCCGACGTCGCCATCTTCGCCAAGCTGGAAGGTCGCAACCCTGCGGGTTCGGTGAAGGACCGCGTGGCGCTCGCGCTCGTGCAGACCGCCGAACGCGACGGGCGCTTGGTGCCCGGACGACCGGGACAGACCCTCATTGAACCGACCTCGGGAAACACCGGCATCGCGCTGGCCATGGTGTGTCGTCTGCGCGGGTACCAACTGAAGGTGGTGTTGCCGGTCAACGTGTCCCCGGAGCGGCGCCAGCTGCTCCTGGCCTGGGGGGCCGAGATCATCGACTCACCGGGCGGTGAGGGGTCCAATGGCGCGGTGCGCTTGGCGCAAAAATTGGCCAAGGAGAACCCCGAGTGGGTCTTTCTCTACCAGTACGCGAATCCCGCCAACCCGTTGGCTCACTACACCACTACCGCACCCGAGATCGTTCGCGACGTGCCCGAGATCACCCACTTCGTCGCGGGGCTGGGTACCTCGGGCACCCTCATGGGCGTTGGTCGTTACCTGCGCGAGCACCGACCCGACGTGCAGATCTGGGCCATCGAGCCGCCGGCCGGCGAGTCGGTCGACGGACTGCGCAACCTCGACGACGGCTACGTGCCGCCGATCTTCACCGACAACAACGGTGCCGAACTTCTCGACCGCAAGGTCGTCGTTCGACCGCGCGAGTCCATCGAGTGGACGCGTCGCTTGATGGAGGTCGGCCTGTTTACCGGCATCTCATCCGGGGCCGTCATGGCGGGAGCGGCCAAGTGCGCGCTCAGCCTGCCGGAAGGCAGAAGCGCGACGATCGTGACCGTGCTGGCCGACGAGGGCTGGAAGTACCTGTCGACCGGGGCGTGGACCGACGACGTCGACGAGGTTGTCGAGCGCGCCAAGAGAACCATCTACTTCTAGCCCCTTGAGCTGTCGAGCCACTACCGTGGTCGGACCGAGGAGATAACTCATGACTGCAGCGCGCGCCGACGGACGTCGACCGGACGAGGAGCGAACTCTCGCCTTCGAGCGTGACTTCACCGAGATGGCCGACGGGTCGGTGCTGGTGAGCGTCGGTCGTACCAGGGTGCTGTGCACCGCGTCGGTCGAGCGCGACGTCCCACGTTGGCTGCGCGGATCGGGTCGTGGGTGGGTGACGGCTGAGTACTCGATGCTGCCGGGATCGTCGCCCGAGCGAGTGGGTCGCGAAGCGGCCCGCGGTCGCCAGTCCGGGCGTACCCACGAGATCCAGCGCCTCATCGGTCGGTCCCTGCGTGCGGTGACGCGTCTCGAGATGATCGCCGACCTGCAGATCACGGTGGACTGTGACGTCCTGCAGGCCGATGGGGGAACGCGCACGGCGTCGATCTGCGGCGGGTTCATTGCGCTGAACGACGCCATCACCCGCCTCGTCGGCGACGGCACACTGAGCGAGCACGCACTCAGCGACGTGGTCGCGGGTGTCTCGGTCGGCGTCGTGGACGGACGAGCGCTGTTGGACCTCCCGTACGAAGAGGACGTGCGAGCTGAGACCGACATGAACGTGGTCATGACCGGAGACGGGCGCTTCGTCGAGGTCCAGGGCACGGCCGAACGCGAAGCATTCTCGCGCGCCGAGCTCGACGCCCTGCTCGACCTCGCCGCGACGGGCCTGCGGAGAATTCACGACGCCCAGCGCGAGCTCATCGCGACGCCGCCCAGCGCACGTTCGCGGTGAGCGACGTCGTCCTGGCGACGGCCAATCCGCACAAGGCCGCGGAGATCTCCGCGGTCCTGCACGCGGCGGGATTTAGCGTTCTCCCGCGACCCGTCGACGTGCCTGACGTCCACGAGACGGCGGACACCCTGGAGGGAAACGCCTTCCTCAAGGCTCGCGCCGTGAGCGAGGCGACGGGCATGGCGTCGGTCGCTGACGACACGGGCCTCTTCGTGGATGCGCTCGGCGGGCGCCCGGGCGTGAACAGCGCCCGGTACGCCGGCGACACGGCGTCGGACGCCGACAACGTGGCTCGACTGCTTGGTGAGCTGGCCGACGTAGCGGCGCCTCGACGAGCGCACTTTCGCACGGTGATTGTTGTGGCGTACCCCGACGGCACGAGTGTGACCGCCGACGGAGAGCTGGTCGGACAGATCATCGACGCACCGCGCGGCGGCGAAGGATTCGGCTACGACCCGGTGTTCGAACCTGATGAGACGCCCGGTCGAACATTGGCCGAACTTTCCGCCGAGGAAAAGAATCGCCGCTCGCACCGGGGTCGGGCCCTCGCCGCGCTCGCGCGAATCGTCGCCGAGAAGTAGTCGTTCACGCGCCGTTCACCTTTAGGGTGGGGGCGTGGGAGTCCGAGAGTTACCGATGTTCCCCTTGGGCATGGTTGTTTTTCCCCATCAAGTTGTGGGACTGTGCGTCTTCGAGTCGCGCTATCAGCAGATGCTGGCCGACATCGAATCTGAACCCGTGTTCGGCACCTGCCTCATCGCGCGCGGCTCCGAGGTCGGGGGCGCAGATCAGCGCACCAGCGTCGCCACTGTGGTGCACGTCATCGCCTCGCAGCGCCTGGATGACGACAAGACGCTCATGATGGTGGAAGGGACGCAGCGCGTCGAGATCTCCGAGTGGCTCGATGACGCGCCCTACCCGCGGGCGCGGGTCGACGACGCGCCGCTGGAGGGTGACGCGGTCGATCCGCAGCTCCTGCGCTCCACCGAATCCGCCGTGCGCGCGCTGCGCGCGATACAGAGCGAAATGGTGGCCGACCAGTGTCTCAAGAGCAACTGCGAGATGGACGAAGACCCTTTGGTGCGTACCTGGCAGCTCTGCTCGATGGCCCCCATGCCGGTATTCGACCAGTTCGCCGTGTTGAGCCTGCCGCGCACGAATGAACGACTCCGATTGATCGCCGAGATCTGCTGCGAGCGGTACGGCGACTACCAGCGCATCTTGGCGCTGGGCTGATCAAACCAGCTCGACGAGATCCACGACGAAGATGAGTGTCTCGCCCGGCGCGATGACGCCACCGGCGCCGGCGTCGCCGTAGCCGAGGTGTGCCGGAATCACGAGGCGCCGCCGTCCGCCGACGCGCATCCCGACGACACCCTGATCCCAGCCAGCGATCACGTAACCAGCCCCGAGGGGAAAACTGAAGGTGTCGCCGCGATTCCACGAGGCATCGAACTCCTCGCCGCTGGACGCGGCGACGCCGACGTAGTGCACGACCGCGGTCTGACCCTTCGTGGCTTCGTCGCCGGTGCCGACGACAATCTCTTCGATGACGAGGTTGTCCGGCGCGGGGCCGACGTGCGGCTCGACGAGAGGCTTGTCAGTCACCGGGCGACTCTATCGACGGCGCGCGCCGCTGCCCACGACGCGCACGTTGCGAGCCTCGCGTCCCTTGGGACCGCTGGCCTCCTCGAACGCGATGGTCTGGCCCTGGGCGAGCGACTTAAAGCCGTCACCCTGGATGCTCGAGAAGTGAATGAACAGGTCGTCACCCTTGGCGTCCACGGCGAAACCGTAACCCTTGGAGTCATTGAAGAAGCTCACGACCGCTTCGCCGGGGCGACTCGACGGACGTGTCTGATCAACGGCGTTGACGCGACTGTGCGGCGCACGGCGCTGCTCGCGCGCGACCGGTGGGCGGCGCTCACGCGTGAATCGGCTGCGCTCGGCGGGCGCGTTACGCCGCGCCGGGGTAGCGCTACGCCGCGCCGGGGCATCGACCAACGGGGTTGAGGCCTCGGCGTCGTCGACGGCGCCCAAGCGCTGCGCGGTCGCCGACTCTCGCGGCTCGATCGATGAAGGTAGTCCCAACGTTCTTTGGAGGCGCTTGACCGCACCCAGGGTGTCCTCGGTCACCAGGGAGATGACCACACCGGAGGCTCCGGCGCGACCGGTACGCCCGGAACGGTGCAGGTAGTCAATGGCCTGGGCCGGCGGGTCGAAGTGAACGACGACGGGCAGTCCCTCCATGTGTATCCCGCGGGCCGCGACGTCCGTTGCCACGAGCACGCTGGTGCGACCGTCCTTGACGGCGCCGAGCGCACGCTCGCGCTGAGCCTGAGAACGGTCACCGTGCAGGGCCACCGCGCTCACGCCGCGGTCGTGCAGCTGGCGGACCAGTCGGTCCGCGCCGTGCTTGGTTCGCGAAAAGACAAGGGCGCGTCCGTGCTCACCGACGATGTCGGCGACCATCTGAGGACGCTCCTCGCGGGCCACGCGCCAGAAGAAGTGATCCACGTCGCTCGGAGACTCCTCGTCGACGACGTCATGGACCGCGGCGTTCGTGGTGAAGGAACGCACCAACGATGCGACGTCCGGACCCATGGTCGCCGAGAACAGCATCACGTGGCGATCGCTGTTCGTGGCGCCGATCAGCCGGCGAACGGCGGGCAGAAAGCCCATGTCGGCCATGCGGTCGGCCTCGTCGACGACGACCGTGGTCACCGAGCCGAGATCCAGCGCGCCCTGCTCGAGCATGTCCTCGAGTCGGCCGGGGCAGGCCACGACGACGTCGACGCCGTGGTTGAGCGCCTTGCGCGCGACGCTGTAGGACGTGCCGCCGTAGATGCAGATGACGCGGCGACCGTGGTCGCTGGTCAGCTGGGCGAGCTCCTTCTGGACCTGAGCCGCGAGTTCGCGCGTGGGCACCAGGACCAGGGCGTGGGGTTTGCGGGGGCGCGCCGGCTGCAGGCGGGCGATGAGGGGCAGGCCGAAGGCCAGGGTCTTGCCCGAGCCCGTTGCGGCCTTACCGACGACGTCGCGACCGGCCAGGGCGTCAGGCAGAGCGGCCTCTTGAATGGGGAACGCTTCGTGAATCCCGCGCGCGGCGAGGCGGTCCACCAGGCGTGCGGGCACGCCGAGGTCGGCAAAGGATACGGACATTGAGACTCCTACAAGTTGAGCTGAGCCCAACCCGGAGCAGAGCGCTCGAATCGGTCTCCGTCACGAATCGCGACGAAACAGCGTTTCCCACGCTAGCAGATTGAACGAAGTGCCCAAGCGACCCCTTCGTGCGGGCGGCGGGATTCGAACCCACACTCCGAAGAACTGGTACCTAAAACCAGCGCGTCTACCATTCCGCCACGCCCGCCGGACATCGCAGTCTACGCGTCGAAGGCCGAGGAGCAAGGTAGCGCCAAGTAGATTGGGCGCATGATTACCTCCTCCGTGGCCGACGGACTCGGCAACCCAGACCTCAACCAGCGACTGCTGCGCGAGCGCATCATCTTCCTTGGCTCCGTCGTGGACCAGGAGTCCGCCAATCGCATCTGCGCCGAGTTGCTGCTGCTCGAAGCCGAGGACCGTGAGCGCGACATCAGCCTGTACATCAACTCGCCCGGAGGATCCGTCATCGACGGCCTGGCCATCTACGACACCATGCAGTACGTCAACTGCGACATCCGCACTATCTGCGTGGGAATGGCCGCCTCGATGGGCCAGGTCCTGCTCTGCGCGGGCGCGCACGGCAAGCGCTTCTCGCTGCCCCACAGCCGGATCCTGATGCACCAGCCCTCCATGGGCGGAATGCAGGGACAGGCGTCGGACATCGCCATCCAAGCCGAGCAGATCATCTACCTGAAGAAGATCGTGGCCGAGCGCATCGCGTTCCACACCGGACAGGACGTCGACCGCATCGACGTCGACTCGGACCGTGACCGCTGGTTCACCGCGCAGGAGGCCGTGGAGTACGGCTTCATCGACGCCGTCATCGACCGCTCGGCAGTCCGCCAAGAGGCCTAATGACCGACCCGTCCCCGGCGCGGGTGGAGCGACGCTCGCTCGAGAGTGCGCCGGTCCGGGTGGTCAGTGCGCGCGCCAGTCTGCCGACGCGTCTGCGTAACCTCGCGTCACGCCGGGAGTTGTTGACCGGTCTCATCTTCTCGGACATCCGCATCAAGTACAAGGGATCGGCACTCGGCGTCTTCTGGTCGATGCTCTCACCGGCCTTCACGCTGGCGATCTACTTCCTGGTTTTCTCCGTCGTGCTGAAAAACGGCATTCCGAACTTCGTCGTCTACCTGTTCTCGGGCCTGGTCGTGTGGAACCTCTTCATGACCGCGGTGGGTTCGGCGACCGGCGTCATCGTCGACCGCGCTGGACTGGTCAAGAAGGTCTCCTTCCCGCGCGAGATCCTGCCCCTCTCCAATGTCGGATCCTCGGTCATCTACTTCTTCATCCAACTCGGCGTGTTCGCCCTGTTGCTCCTGGTGATTGGCCACGCGCCGGACTGGGGATTCATCTGGATCCTGCCCATCTCCTTCGTTGCCCTCTACCTGCTGACCGCGTCGGTCGCCGTGGTGATGTCGGCCGTGACCGTCTACATGCGTGACGTGCGGCACCTGATGGACGTGGTCTTGCAGTTGTGGTTCTGGCTGACGCCGGTGGTCTACTCCTACGAGCACTCCATTGCCGCGCCACTGCACCGCCACGGGATCTCGGCGCTTTACTTCCTCAATCCGGTCACCCTGATCGTCCTGACATTCCAGCGGTTCTTCTACGTGAGCACCACGGTGCGCTCGACCATCGCGCCGCACCCGGTCTTGCAGATTCTGCCCACGTGGCCGATGTCGACCTACTTCTATTTGAACGTGGGGTTGGTCGGCATCATGCTGGTCCTCTTCTTGGTGGCTGAGTCGATCTTCGGCCGCCTCGAGGGCAACTTCGAATCGGAGCTGTAATGACCACGGTTATCGACGTGCGCGGCGTCTCCAAACAGTTCAAGATCCACCACGAGCGTCACCAGACGTTGAAGGAGCGCTTGCTGCACCCACGCGCCGGGTCGACTGAGGTATTCAGTGCGCTCAGCGACGTGAACTTCACCGTCGGCGATGGTGAGACCATCGGCATCCTGGGCCAGAACGGTTCGGGCAAGTCGACCTTGCTCAAGTGCATCTGCGGCGTCCTGCAGCCGACCACAGGTGAGATCCGGCTCCGCGGGAGTCTGGCGGCACTGCTGGAGCTCGGTGCGGGATTCCAGCACGAACTCTCAGGTCGCGACAACGTGTACCTCTACGGCTCCATCCTCGGGTTCTCGCGGCGCATGGTCGACGGCATCTTCGACGACATCGTCGCCTTCAGCGAGCTCGACCAGTTCATCGACACGCAGGTCAAGTTCTATTCGAGTGGCATGTACGTGCGGCTGGCCTTCGCCGTGGCCGTGAACGTCGATCCGGACGTCCTCGTCGTCGACGAGGTCCTGGCGGTGGGCGACGAGCGATTCCAGGCCAAGTGCCTCGACCGCATCGGCCGCTTCCAGCAGGAGGGTCGCACGATCCTGCTCGTCACCCACAGCGCGGACACCGTCAAGGCGATCTGCGACTCGGCGATCGTGCTCGAGGGTGGTCGGCTCATCGCCAACGGCTCGGTGCAGGACTCGCTGCGGGTCTTTCGCGAGCACCTGCTGGGCGACGTCAGCGACCGCGAGCACGCCGACGCCCCGCCGGGCATCAGCATCGACGCTCTGACCACGCCCTCAGGGTCCTTTGACGTACGCAGCGGAGCGAGCCTGCACTTCGACGTGGACATCACCGCCGAGGGCGCCGTCAGCGGGAACTTCGTCGTCGAGGTCTTCACGCGCGGGGGCATGCTGGTCTCGCGCAGCGACGCTAAGGGCGCCCCGGTCAACCTGAAGCCTGGCCACAACCGCGTGGGCGTCGACCTGGCGGAGATGCCGCTGCTCGACGGGGTCTACGACGTCAACGTGGGCGTGGTCGACCCCATGGGCAACACGGTCTACGCCTGGCGCGAACAGGCCGCGGCGATTCAGGTCCTCTACGACGGCCGCGAGGGTGGCATCGTCGAGCTGGGCGCCGCCATCCGTCAGGCCTGAACGGCCCAGTCGGTACCCAGGCGCGGGTAGCGGCGCAGCGCCCCCAAGGGACCGAGGCGTCCGACGTCGAAGGGGTGGTCGGCGCTCGCCAGCAACCGGCGGTCGCCGCGTGAGTTGCCGTACGCGAAAACCTCGGGCGTGCGGTCATATTCGCGCTGGCTCATCCACTCGCGCGTGCGACGCAGCTTCTCCTCGCCGCGACAGTTAAGGCCGTCGTAGCCACCCGTCAGGCGTCCCCCGGTGTCGACGGCCAAGCGTGTTCCGATCGCGCCGTCCGCTCCCACCTGTTCGGCGACCACGTCCACGTAGATCTGTGGCGAGGCCGAGACGATGACCACGTCGTCGCCGCGCGCGCGGTGCCACTCGAGACGCGCGACCACCTCGTTGCGACGGTGCGCGGCCAGGTGTGCGAGGATGAAGAACCTCGACACGGCGGTGACCTGGTCGAGGTCACGACCGGCCAACAGGGCGCGAAAGAGGCGCTCTTTTGCCTGATCGGCGGCGGTTCCACTACGCAGCGCGCCGTTGACGAGGGGAAGACCGAGGCGCAGGGCAGCTTCGTAGGCCACGCGGTCGCCGGCCACGACGCGCAGCCAGCGAAAGACACTCCCACCGGTGGTCAGAGTGCCGTCCAAGTCGAAGGCCGCGACGACGGGGGTGCGCTCCACCGCACCAGCATTCCAGCAATCGTGACGGGTACGTGAGAAAACCTAGAACTCCAATCGGAATTAGCAGGATTAAAAGTCGTCCCGTTAAGGTGTGGTCGTTCAGTCACGGGACTGACGAGCCAAAGGAGCAAGGACATGGCAGTTCGCCTCGGAGACGTAGCCCCCGACTTCACCGCCGAGACCACCGAAGGACCGATTTCGTTCCACGAGTGGCTGGGTGACGGCTGGGGGATCCTCTTCTCTCACCCCAAGGACTTCACGCCGGTGTGCACCACCGAACTGGGTGGCTTCGCCGCTCGCAAGGCCGAGTTCGACAAGCGCAACACCAAGATCATCGGGCTGTCGGTCGACGACGTCGCCTCGCACGAGAAGTGGAAGGGCGACATCGCCGAGACGCAGGGCTCGACGCTCAACTTCCCGCTGATCGGCGACGAGGAGCGCAAGGTCGCCGACCTCTACGACATGATCCACCCCAACGCCAACGACACCATGACGGTGCGCAGCGTCTTCATCATCGGGCCCGACAAGAAGGTGAAGCTGACGCTCACTTACCCGGCCTCGACCGGACGCAACATCGACGAGATCATCCGGGTGCTCGACTCGCTGCAGTTGACCGCCGGCTATCAGGTCGCCACGCCGGTGAACTGGAAAGACGGCGAGGACGTCATCATCGTCACCGCGGTCAGCGACGAAGAGGCCAAGACCAAGTTCCCCAAGGGGTTCAAGAGCCTCAAGCCCTACCTGCGGATCACGCCCCAGCCCAACCGATAACGTCCCGCCGACTTGGGTACCCTCGGGTGAGCGCGTCGCACGTCAGGGCGTTGAGCTTTCGAGGATCGACGCGCGCAGTTCGCGCTTGAGCACCTTGCCCTGCGGGTTGCGTGGAAGGGGCTCGGACCGAAAGTACAGCCGGGTCGGTACTTCGTAGCGCGCCAGGCGCTCGGCGACGTGGCGCGCGATCTCCTCGGCTTCGATGGTTCGTCCCGGTCGCAGCACCACGACTGCGGCGACCTCCTCACCCAGGATCGGGTGCGGCAGACCCACCACCGCGCAGTCCGCGACGTCGGGATGCTCGAAGATGGCCGCCTCGACCATGACCGAGTACACGTTCTCGCCACCCCGGATGATGACGTCCTTGGCGCGGTCGATGATGTAGATGAACCCCTCGCCGTCCACGCGGGCGATGTCGCCGGTGTGCAGCCAGCCCCGCGTGAAGGCCTGGGCGGTGGCCTCGGGCTTGTGCCAGTACCCCTTGACGACGCTCGGGCCCTTGATCCACAGTTCGCCCACCACGTCGGGTCCGCGCGGACGATCGGGCGCGGGCTCGGGTCCCTCGTATCCCTCGGGCACGACCGCCACCTCGCACACCGGTACGGGTGGGCCGCAACTCGTCGGACGCTCCACGTAGTCCGGTCCAGTGTTGAGCGCGATCCCCGCGGACGTCTCGGTCAGCCCGTAGCCGTTTCCCGGTTGGGCGGCGGGGAAGGCGGCGCGAATGCGTCGAACCAGATCCGGCGGAGCGGGGGCGCCACCGTAGGAGACGCTGCGCACCGAGGACGTGTCGAAGGTGGCGAAGTCGGGGTGGTCGAGTACCTGCATCGCGATGGTCGGCACTCCGCCGAAGGACGTGACCCGTTCATTCGCGATGAGCTCCAGCGCTTGGCCCGCGTCGAAGTGGTGGGTCATCACCAGCTTGCCGCCGGCCGCAAGATTGACCACCATCACGGCCAGACAACCGGTGGCGTGAAAGAGGGGCACATTCAACAAGAAGGAGTTCGGGAAGCTCACGCCCTCGTCGTCGACGTTGCCGGTGGCGAAGCGCAGGGTGGCGCGCTGGCCGATGAAGAACATGTTCATCATGTTGGTGATGGCGTTTCGGTGAGTGCCCACGGCGCCCTTGGGGTGTCCCGTCGTACCCGACGTGTAAAAGATCGTCGCGTCGTCGTCGGGTTCGAGCGCAACGTCCGGCGGCGTGGCGTCGGGAGCGACGGAACCTAACAAGTCGTGGAAGTCCGTGAGTGTCACCCGATCTACCGCTCTTCCGAGGCGGGCCGTTCGGCCGGGCTCATCGGCCATGACAACGACATGAGCGAGGTCGCGTAGTTCGTCGAGGTGCGGACGAAGTCGCTCCCAGCGCTCCTCATCGACCACGGCCACTCGGGTGGCCGAGTCAACCAGTCCGTAGGTGAGTTCGTCGCCGGTCCACCACGCGTTGAGCGGGACCGCGATCGCGCCTACGGCGACCGTGCCCCAGAAGGCGATCACCCATTCGGGCAGATTTCGCGCCACGATCGCCACGCGGTCGCCTTTGGCCACGCCGCGCTCGACGAGACGCGTCGCGAACGTGGCGGCCGCGCGGTAGTGCGCGTCAAACGTCCAACGTCGTCCCTCGTACACCAAGAAGTCGCGGGACTCGTGAGTGAGCGAGAGATCCAGTACCTGGCGAAGACTCGCCGGGGCGTGCTTCCACACGGACATCGCCACGCCGTTCACCTCGGCGCGGTCCGTCTCAAAGATCTGCCCGGGCGCCGTCATCTGGGCAGTGGCCTCGGTGATCGAGAGGGTTCCGCTCACGTGGTGGGGTCGGCGGGGGGCGGGGTGGGGGGGAAGAGCGTCTCGCGGTAGTGGACCAACTCGGCGATCGACTCCTTGATGTCGTCCAGTGCTCGGTGCGCCGATGCCTTCTCCGTCAAGCCTTCGAGGACCTGAGGGTGCCAGCGACGCGCGAGTTCCTTCACTGTCGAGACGTCGACGTTGCGGTAGTGGAAGAACTCCTCGAGTTCGGGCATGTACTCCTGGAGGAATCGCCGATCCGTCCCGATCGAGTTGCCACACAGGGGGACCGATCGGGCCTCACCGATGTACTCCTTGAGGAAGTCGAGCGTCGCCTTTTGTGCTTCGGCCACGGAGATCGTCGAGGCCTTGACGGCTTTGATGAGGCCCGACTTCGTATGCATGGCGGTGACGACGTCGCCCATCTCGGCCAGCTGCTCGGTGGTGGCGTGCACGACGAGATCGGGACCTTCGGCGACGACGGTGAGATGGTCATCGGTGATCACCGTCGCGATCTCGATGATGACGTGACGCGACGGCTCCAGTCCGGTCATTTCCAGGTCCATCCACGCGAGCACAGTGCGAGACTACTGAACGACTCTGGGGGCCAGCACTAGCCTGCCGGAATGGAAATCCTGGTCAAGGTCCTGCACCCTGACGCTGTCGTCCCGTCGTACGCCAACGTGGGCGACGCGGGCTGCGACCTGGTGGCTGTGGAGCAGTGCACGCTGGCCCCGGGCGGTGGTCGGGCGCTGGTCGCGACGGGTCTCAGTGTCGCCATTCCCGAAGGTCACGGAGGTTTCGTCCTGCCGCGCAGCGGACTTGCGGCGCGCCACGGCGTCACCTGCGTCAACGCGCCCGGGCTCATTGACCCGGGCTACCGCGGCGAGGTCAAGGTCGCACTGGTCAATCTCGACCCGCACGACGAGTACGTCGTTCACGTTGGTGACCGCATCGCGCAGCTGGTGGTCATTCCCCTGGACACCATTGATTTCACCGTGGTGGCAGATCTCCCGGCGGCGAGTCGTGGCGAAGGTGGGTTCGGAAGTACGGGCCGTTAACTATTGGTGGGCGGGCGACCGCGCCCGAAGGGTCGGCTAAAGTGGTCGACACGCGGACGTAGCTCAGTTGGTAGAGCGCGACCTTGCCAAGGTCGAGGTCGCCGGTTCGAGCCCGGTCGTCCGCTCCAGCATCGAGGTCCCGGTTCCCACCACGGAGCCGGGATCTCGATGTGTCGTTTCGGACTCAGTTACCGGTCGTCGAGTTCTCGGTTGTTGCAGTGTCCGGTCAACTGCTCATCGCGCGTCCAAGACTGACGTCGGACGCACCACAAAGTCGTCGCGCTGGAACGCGCCGTCGATTCGGTGGGCTACGACGCGTCGCCGCTCAGCGAGCCGTGCTCGGTCTCGTAGGTCTTGAGGGTCTCGACATAGCCGGCGATGTCGCTGTCGGCCGATCCGGTCGCGCGGTCGGTCTTCTGCAGGAAAACTGCGAGTCCTAACTGGCGCAGGACGCCATCGGCGGCCTTCTTCGCCTGCATCTCGTCAACCTTGGCTTGGCCCTTCTGCGCTGCTTCCTTTGCCGCCTGTGCCGCGGCTGACGCTTGTCCCTTGACCTTGTCCATTAGTCCCATGGACCACCTCCATCGCTTTCGTGTCCTTGTGACGAGGGTACCTGCTCGCTCGCATACGTGCATCTGTCCACCACTTCCAATGATTCGATTCGCCGCGGTGAGCCACCTCGTGCTTGCGTAGGCTGCCGGGCGGAGGTCGCCATGATTCATCCAGCGCTCGCGCCGTACGTTCGCGAAGCCCAGGAGTACCCGCGGGCTCACCCGGCGACGATCTCGATCGAGGAGCGCCGGGCCGTCTATCGCGCCCGGGCCGACTCGCTGCGTGGCACGCCCGAGGCCGTCGAGTCCGTGACGGATCTGGAGCTGCCGCTCGAGGGCCGCCCGATCGCGGCGAGGCTCTACGTTCCCTTGGGCGACGAAGGGCGGGCGTTAGTGATCTTCTTCCACGGGGGATCCTTCGTCGAAGGGGACTTGGACACCCACGACGCGCTGTGTCGGCAGCTCGCCGCCCATATCGGCGTGCGGTTCCTCGCCGTGGCGTACCGGCTGGCCCCCGAGAACCCGTTCCCGGCCGCGGTCGACGACGCCAGCGACGTGGTGCGCTACATCGCTGGACACCGCGGCGACTTCGCCGAACCGTCGGTGCGCCTCATCGTGATGGGTGACTCGGCGGGCGCCACGCTCGCCACCGTGGCCGCGACGGCCACGCGCGCCGAGCCCATCGACGTCGCGGCGCAGGTCCTGATCTACCCGACCCTCGGTCCCGACGTCCTGACCGACTCGTCACACACCTACGCCCAGGGGTACTTCCTCGACGTCGAGCACCTGCGTTACGACTACGGGCAGTACCTCGCGGGGTACGCCAACCACGCCGATCCACGGGTGTCGCCGCTGATGTCTGACGATCTCGTCGGGTCGCCGCCGGCGGTGCTGGTGCTTGCCGAGTGCGACCCACTGCGCGATGAGGGCCTCGCCTACGCGGGGCTGCTCGAGCACTTCGGGGTGCGTGTGACTCTGCTCGAGGCTGCGGGGATGCCGCACGGCTTCCTTCGCATGGGCGGCGCCGTGCCCGAGGCCCGCGAGGTCGTCGACGACCTCGCCACGCACCTTCACCGACTGGTCGCCACCGCGCTGTGAACGTCCTCTTCATCACCCTCGACCAGTTCCGGGGTGACGCCTACGGTGCCGCCGGTCACCCGCTGACGATCACGCCCACGCTGGACCGGATCGCGCGTGAGGGCGTTCGCCTAGCGCGCCACTACTCCCAGGCCGCGCCGTGCGCGCCGGGCCGCGCCGCGATCTACACCGGGATGTACCAGATGAACAACCGCGTCGTGGCCAACGGCACGCCGCTGGCCACGGGCGTGGACAACATGGCACTGGTGGCTCGTCGGGCGGGCTTTGACCCGACACTCTTCGGCTACACCGACCAAGGCATCGACCCCAGGCGCGCGGAGGGAGTCGACGACCCGCGTCTGGACACCTACGACAGTGTGCTCCCGGGCTTCTCGGTGGGTCTCTTCCTGCCCGAGAGCCAGGCCGGATGGATCCAATACCTGCGGGCCAAGGGCTACGACGTCGATTACGGATGGAAGGCTGCGCTCCTGGGTGAGCCGGACCGTCCGGTCGAGGACTCGCTGGGCGGGTTCCTCACCACGCGCTTTCTCGAGTGGCTGGGTCACCAGGGGAGTGGATGGTTCGCCCACCTCAGTTACCTGCGGCCCCACCCGCCGTACGCGGCGGCGGGCGAGTACTCGCGCCTCTACGACCCGGCCGACGTCGAAGCACCCATCGCACCGGTCGAGGCCGACCGTCGCCACCCGCTGCACGAGTTCGCGCTGGGCTACCCGGCTAGCGCGGCGCCGACGGATCCGGATGAGATGCGCCGACTCAAGGCCCAGTACTACGGGATGGTCAGCGAGGTCGACTCCCAGCTGGGACGTGTCGTGGAGGCAATCGAGGCTCGGGGTGAGTGGGACGAGACGCTGGTCGTCGTGACGTCGGACCACGGTGAGCAACTCGGCGACCACGGCCTCTTGGAGAAGCTTGGCTTCTTTCCCCAGAGCTACCACATCGTCGGGCTCTGGCGCGATCCTCTCCGGGCCGACGCCGGCGTGACGGTCAACTCCTTCACCGAAAACGTTGACCTCCTGCCCACCCTCGCTGCGGCGCTGGGGCTGGACGTGCCGGCTCAGTGCGACGGCCGCTCGCTCGACTCAGTGATGGACGGGGACGTCGCGTCCTGGCGGGCGACGGCACACTACGAGTGGGACTACCGCAACGGTCAATTGCGACGACAGGCCACGCGCCGCTCCGTCGACTGGGCGCTCAGCGGACTCAACCTCGCCGTCTCCGTGGGCGACGACATTGCCTACGTGCAGTTCGGCGACGGGTCGTATCGCTGTTTCGACCTCCTCGCCGATCCCACCTGGCGCACCGAATGCACCGACGCCGACCGGGTGCTCGCCGCCGCCCAGGAGCAACTGGTGTGGCGTCAGACCCATCAGCGCCGCGAGCTGACCGACCTCTTATTGAGACCTTCGAGACCGGGTCGCTGGCCGGAGCCCTGGTCGCGCGAGGAGTCACTGCAGACCACGTAGGAGCGCTGAGGGGCGCCTCTAAGGCGCCGTTGGCGTCGGGGTGATCACTGTCGTCCCGTCGCGACACGCGACCACGGATGGCTCGGAGGACGACGAGCCGGTGCTGAACGCAGCGAGTCGTTGACATCTGGTATCAATAGGGGCCGACGCGAACCGCGTCGCGAGAAGATGGGATTAATTCATGAAGCACGCATCTGGGGCGCGACTCGCGCTCGTTTCCGGGGCTGTAGCAACGCTAGTGGTGGCGTCGTGCGCCGTCGCCGGAGCGTCGACCTCGACCAAGGGAAGATATAACGCCAACGCGGCCAAGCTGGTGCCCGCCGTGTACAAGACCGGAACTCTTCAGGTCGCGTCGGACGCGACGTACGCCCCGGACGAGTCAATGAGCGGCTCAAAGGTCGTAGGTTTCGACGCTGACCTGATGTACGCGATCGCGACGACCCTGGGCATCCACGTTAAGGAGAACAACGCCACGTTCTCGGGAATCATTCTCGGCGTTCAGACCAACAAGTATCAGATCGGCAACTCGTCATTCACCGACACCAAGGCTCGTGAGAAGCAGGTGAATTTCGTCGACTACTTCAAGGCCGGCGAAGGCGTGTACGCCAAGTCCAGTTCCACCGTCACGATCAACGGTCTCAAGAGTCTGTGTGGTCTCAAGGTCGCAGTGGAAACCGGCACGGTGGAGCAGACTGATGCCACCAACACGGCCAAGCACTGCGCGTCCAACAAGAAGTTGACCGTCCTTAACTACACGACACAGACCGAGGCCGACTTGGCGGTGTCCACGGGGGCGGCCAACGTTGGTTTCCTCGACAGTCAGATTGCTGGCTACGTCGTGTCGAAGTCGGGTGGCGTCTTCAAATTGGTTGGTAGCGCCATCAACGTCGCGCCGTACGGCATCGCCACCCAGAAGAACGCGAGGGGGCTCGGCTTGGCCAAGGCCATCCAAGCCGCGCTCAAGGTGCTCATTGCCAACGGGACGTATCACGCGATTCTCGCGAAGTGGGGCGTGACGGCGGGCGCCGTGCCGGCGTCCAAGGTCGTTCTCAACGGTGCCATCTCGTAGCCACGTGTAGTAAACACGCGTCATGACGACGAGCGGGGACGGCGCAGTTCAAGTCGTCCCCGTTCGTCACGTCGGACGTTGGGTCGGAGCCGCGTTCGTGCTGTTGGGCATCGCCATGCTCGTTCACACCCTGTTGTCCAAGATCCCCACGGGGGTGCGGCGGTGTAGTTCGACCAGCGGGGTGTCACACTGCCACGCGGTTTTGAAGTGGCGTTTCGGCTGGAACGTCATTGCCAAGTACTTCACGAATCAACAGATCCTGCACGGAATAGTGATCACGCTGGAGTTGACGGTGTTGGCAATGATCATCGGTATCGTGCTCGGCGTTCTCGTGGCCGTCATGCGACTTTCGCAGAACCGACTGCTGTCGGGCACGGCGTGGACGTACACCTGGTTCTTTCGCGGAACCCCGGTGTACGTACAGATCCTGTTCTGGGGTTACATCACATTTCTGTACCCCACCTTCTCGATCGGAGTTCCATTCACCAACTGGGATCTGGTCCATTTCCACGCCATCACGGTGTTCACCACCTTTCGCGCGGGGCTGACCGCACTGAGTCTCAATGAGGCCGCCTACATGTCAGAGATCGCCCGGTCTGGTCTGATCTCGGTCGACGAGGGTCAGGTCGAGGCCGCCAAGTCTCTGGGCATGTCGCGTGGAAAGACCTTGCGTCTCATCGTGTTGCCTCAGGCAATGCGCGTCATCATCCCGCCAACCGGCAATGAGGTGATCTCGATGCTCAAGACGACGTCGCTCGTCGTGGCCATCTCGCTCACGGAACTTCTGGGTGCGGTAACCAATATCTACTCCGCGACGTTCCAAATCATTCCCATGTTGCTAGTGGCCAGCCTGTGGTATCTCGGCATCTCGACGATCCTGTCGATTGGTCAGTTCTATATCGAGCGGTACTTCGCCAAGGGATCCCTGAGAAGCCCACCCCTCACACCGATCCAGCGACTACGCCGAGACGTCCAGGGGATCTGGTCAAAGATGCGCACTCGGCGTGGCGCGGTGGCGACGGGGGCTGTGCCGTGACCGCGATGGTGGAAGCGATCGGCGTCGAGAAATGGTACGCCGGGATCGAGGTTCTCAAGGGAGTCAATCTCGTCGTCAACCGGGGGGAGGTCACGTGCCTGATTGGTCCGTCGGGCTCGGGCAAATCGACCTTTCTCAGGTGCATCAACCACCTGGAGAAGCACGACGCCGGAGAGCTTCGCGTCGACGGACACCTCGTGGGCTACGTCCACCGGGACGGCAAGCTCTACGAACTCAACGACAAGCAGATTTGCGCCGAGCGGGCACAGATTGGGATGGTCTTCCAGAGATTCAATCTCTTCCAGAACCTGACCGTCCTAGATAACGTCACCGTCGGTCAGACAAAGGTCAAGGGTGTGGCTGTCGATGCCGCTCGCACGAAGGCGCGAGAGCTCCTCGAACGAGTTGGCTTGGTAGACAAAGAGGCCGCGTATCCCACCCAGTTGTCGGGCGGCCAGCAGCAGCGTGTGGCCATCGCTCGCGCGCTGGCCATGGAGCCAAAACTCATGCTGTTCGACGAGCCCACCTCGGCGCTGGATCCAGAGCTGGTCGGCGAGGTCCTCGACGTGATGAAGGACCTCGCCCGCAGTGGCATGACCATGATCGTTGTGACACACGAGATGGGATTTGCCCGCGAGGTCGCGGATTCGCTGTATTTCCTGGACCAGGGTGTGATCGAAGAATCGGGCGACCCGCGCCAGGTTCTCAGTGCGCCCTCGTCGGAACGTCTTAAGAGCTTCCTTTCCAAGGTCCTCTAGCAGTCTCGTGCGTCGGAGCGACGCGTCGGTCCGCGCTCACGCGTCTCGTCGCTGGAAGAGGATCATGCCGACGCCCACGATGACGACGACGTAGAGGGCCAGCATCCCGGTTGCCGTCCAGGGTCCGAACGTCTGGTCTGGCGAGGTGGTCGCCGTCATGGCCCGTCCGAGGGCCGACGGTTCGTACCTGGTGAGTGTGTCCTGAAGGCTCTGGGGCAGAAAGAAGATGATGAGTGGGACGAGCAGGACGAGTCCAGTGAACGTGGAGATCGTGGCCGGACTCTGGCGCAGGATCAATCCGAGCCCGAGGCCGACTGCCGCGAGCATCGTCAGGTAGACGCCACCGAGGACCACCGCGCGAAGGTCCGACCCGTTGGCCAGGGTGTCGGTGGACGAAGGGATCATGCCCGAGTAGACCGCCTGTCCGATGAGGAACGCGGCGAAGCATACGACCTCGCTGAGAACGATCATCGTGCCAGTGAGGACGATGAGTTTGGCCGCGATCAGCCGTCGGCGCACGGGCACCGCCGTGAGGGTCGACCGGATGCCCCCGGAGCTGTACTCGCTCGTGATAAAGAGCGAGCCGATCACGCCGACGGCGAACTGGGCCAGCGATATGCCGCCGAGACTGGTCGACACCGGGTCGAACGTCAACTTGTCCAGCGCGGCCATCTGATCCCAGTGGGAGCGAATCAAGGTCGTGATCAAGACGGCCAGACCCACCGTCAAGACGACGAAGATCACCGCTCCCAGGACGGTGGAGCGCACCGAGCGGAACTTGATCCACTCCGAGCGGGTGACGGCCAACAGCGAGATGTCGCTCACGGGTGGCTCTCCAACTTCGCGCCGCCGAATTCGACGGAGTCAGCGGTGAGTTCCATGAACACCTCTTCGAGCGACGCGCGCTGGGGCGTGAGTTCCCAGATAGTGACGCTCGCCGCGTGTGCGGTCTCGCCGACCTCATCGCTGGTCAGCCCGCTCACACTGAGCGCGCGGTCGTTGACGGGCGTCACGATGGCGTGACGTGCGCAAAGCGCCTCCGTCAACGCGTCCGGGTCCGAGGCCCGGACGAACACGGTGCCCTGGACGGTAGCCGTGAGGTCGTCGACCGTCCCCCTGGTAATGAAACTGCCCTTGCCGATCACGACGATCTCGTCGGCGGTGAGGGCCATCTCGCTCATCAGGTGCGAGCTGACGAAGACGGTGCGTCCCTGGTCGGCCAGGGAGCGAAAGCTCTCGCGGATCCATCGGATGCCCTCGGGGTCCAACCCGTTGACCGGTTCGTCGAACATGAGCACCGCCGGATCGCCCAGCATCGCCGCCGCGATCCCGAGACGTTGGCACATGCCGAGCGAGAACTGGCCGACCTTCTTGTCAGCCACCGTGGCGATACCCGCAAAGTCGAGCACCTCGTCGACGCGCGAGCGCGCGATCTGGTTGGAGGCCGCCAGGGCCTTCAGGTGGTTGCGCGCGGTGCGACCCGGATGGGCCGCCTTCGCGTCGAGCAGCGCCCCGACTTCGCGCAGCGGCGCCTTCAGTCGGTCGAACCGCTTCCCGTCGATGGTGGCCGAACCCTTGTCGGGGTGGTCCAGACCGAGGATTACCCGCATGGTGGTCGACTTGCCAGATCCGTTCGGACCCAAGAAGCCGGTCACGACCCCCGGACGTACGGTAAAGGACAGGTCGTTGACCGCCACCGTCGAGCCAAACCGCTTCGTGAGGTGGTCGATCGCGATCATGGGACCCGTCCACCCTAACGAGGTTTGCGCGCGGCGCCTGTCGGACGCGGGCGTCAGGTCGCCGGGTTCGGTGAGGATGCCGCCCGACACACGACGCAGATTCCCGACAGCGCCACGTGGTGTCGGTCCAGCACGAACCCGTACGAAGAGGCCAGGCTCCGACTGAGCTTGTCGAAGTCGCGCGCGGGGATCTCGACGGTCGCGCCGCACTGCTCGCACACCAGATGACCGTGCACAGTTCCGGCTAGGTGGTAAACGGCCGCCGCGCGTCCCAGGTGTGCGTGCACGATGATCCCCAGGGCCTCGAACTCTTCGAGGATCCGGTAGACGGTCGAGGGACTGACGTCGGGGGACCGACCCTGAACCCGCTGGGTGATCTCGTCGGCGGTGAGGTCGGTGCCGGACTCAATGAGGACCTCGGCGACTCGGCGTTTGGCCACCGTTACGCGCTTGGCGGCGCCGCGAACCCGAGAGAGGATCTCGTCGAAGTTACTCTGCGCACTCGCCACGACGTGACATTAGGTCCGCGAGATGGTAACGCTCACGTCCAGCGCAGACCGAGCTTCGACGGAGATCAGCCGTCGCCCAGTGCCCCGAGGCGCTCGATGATGCGCTCCGCGTCGTGGACCATGGCGTGGACGATCTCACCGGCGGGGATCAACGACGTGATCGCGCCCACCGCCTGACCGGCGGGATACCCCTCGCGTCGCGCGTCAACGCCCAGCGTGGCCTCGTCACCACCCAGGTGGAACGTTCCTTCGGCCAGAGCGACGGTGAGCTGATCGGGGAACGCTCGCAGCTGCGACGGGTCCTTCTCGTAGCGTTCGGTCGTCTCGTTGCGCAGCACCCGCATTGACTTGCCGGTGTAGGCGCGCGAGATCACCGTGGCGTCTTCGGCGCTGGCGATGATGCCCTCCTTGAACCCCGAGACCGCGCGCGCCTCCGGGGTGGCGATGAATCGGGTGCCGACCCAGACGCCGTCGGCGCCCAATGCGAGCGCCGCGGCGAGTCCGCGCCCGTCGAAGATCCCGCCCGCGGCCACGACCGGGATCTCGCCGTCCATCGCGTCGACGATGAGCGGGACGAGCGGCATCGTGGCCACGGCCCCGGTATGTCCTCCCGCTTCGGTGCCTTGGGCGATGACCACGTCGCACCCCGCGGCCCGTGCGCGACGCGCGTGCTCGACCTTGCCGCACATCGACAACACGAGCACACCGTGTCGATGACACAGCTCGATCACCGGGCTCGGCACGCCTAACCCAGCCACGAACGCGCTGGCTCCGCCCTCGATCAGAAGTTCGACGTTTCGCTCCAGGTCAGCGGGGAAGGCCGTCAACAGGTCCACGCCGAAGCGCTTCTGCGTCATGTCCCGAACGGCCGCGATCTCGTTGACCATCTGGCTGCTGGACATCGTGGACGCCCCGAGGCATCCGTAGCCGCCGGCCTCGGAGACAGCTGCCGTGAGACGCGCGTACGAGACACCACCCATACCGGCCAACATCACGGGGTGCTCAATAGCGAGTAACTCGGTCAGGCGTGTCTTCATCGTGTCCTCCCCGCACAACTTACCGAGCGTGCGGCCTCACTCCAGAGGCCCCTCGCGCCGTAACAGTTCGATTAGCGTGACCCGCGGAGAGCCGGGAAGCCTGGTCGGCAACGTGTGCGAAGTGGAAGGTGGCCGCCGTGGCTCTCGCGTATCTGGCTTTCGTCGGTGGCGCCACCGTCACGCTCGCCACGAGTTGGCTGCTGGTGACTCGACTCGAGCGAGTCGGCGAGCGACTGGGACTCTCTGAGGCACTGCTGGGCGTCGTCGCCGCGCTGGCGGCCGACGCGCCCGAGATCACGTCGGCGGTCTCGGCGCTCTCGTCGCACCAGCGATCGATCGGTGCCGGGGTGGTCATCGGGTCCAACGCATTCAATCTGGCGGCCCTCTTGGGCGTCGGAGCGTTGATCGCCGGATTCATCTCGCTGCACCGACGCGTCGTCATCCTCGGCGGCGTGGTCGCGACGTGGATTGCGCTGTGCTGCCTGTTGGCGGTGACGCGCGTCATGTCCGATGCACTGGGCCTCGCGCTCACCGCTGTCGTGTTCGTGCCGTACCTGGCCGTCCTCGGTTTACGGCGCGCCCGATTGACCCAGGTTCGGATGCCCCGGCGTTTTCGTTCGTGGTTGGTGGCGGCGGTTCACGAAGAGGAGTTGGAGCTGAACGAGGCCATCCGGCCACCCCGCGCCAAAGGAGTCGACGTCGTGGTGGCGTGTGGCGCCCTGGTCTGCGTCGTTCTCTCCAGCGTCGCCATGGAGCGAGGCGCCACGCACCTGGGACATCACTTCCACGTGGCGGACGCGGTCATCGGTGGCATCGTGCTCGCCGCGGTCACCAGTCTGCCCAACGCGGTCGCCGCGGTGTACCTGGCGTCGCGAGGTCGCGGTGCCGCTGCGCTCAGCACGGCACTCACCAGCAACAACCTGAACGTGGTCGCCGGGCTTCTCATCCCGGGTGCGTTCGTGGGCCTGGCGGCAACCTCGACCGTGGGATCGCTGTCGGCCGCGAGCTACCTCGCGCTCACGGTGGTGGTGCTGGCCCTGGCGTACGCCGGACGCGGTTTGAGTCGACGCGCCGGTACGACGATCATCGCGGGCTACGCGCTCTTCGTGGTCGCACTGATCGTTGTCTCGTAATTGCGCGCGACCTCGACACACCGCGTCGCCGCGGACCTCGGTGTTGGCCAGGTGTGACGGTGGGCTCGCGGTTTCGAGCGTCGCGTGGTCATGTCACTCAAGATAACGATGCGAGAGGCGACAACGGTGCCGGATTAAAGTACTTGTTTCGCCGTCTACTGCGAGGACCTCCACGTGAGCAGTACTGATCTCTCTCCCACGCCCCTGCCCAAGCGCGAGTTGTACTTCGTCTTTGGCGCGCTGATGCTGGGCATGCTGCTGGCGGCGCTAGACCAGACCATCGTCTCGACGGCGCTGCCCACCATCGTCGGCGACCTGCACGGCGCCAATCACCTCAGCTGGGTCGTGGTCGCCTACCTCCTCGCCTCCACGGTCAGCACGCCGCTGTGGGGAAAGCTGGGCGACCTCTTCGGACGCAAGATCTTCTTCCAAACGGCGATCGTGATCTTCCTCGCGGGCAGCATGCTGTGCGGCTTGGCGCACAGCATGATCATGCTGATTCTCTTCCGGGCGATCCAGGGTCTGGGCGGTGGCGGTCTCATCGTGGGCGCCCAATCGGTCATCGCTGACATCGTGCCACCGCGCGAGCGAGGTCGCTACGCCGGATGGTTCGGCGGAGTGTTCGGAGCCGCGACGGTACTCGGTCCGCTGCTGGGCGGGGTGATCGTTGAGTACTGGTCCTGGCGTTGGATCTTCTTTGTCAACGTGCCTTTCGGCATCTTGGCCCTCATCGTGACCGCCGCGGCCCTTCCGGCAGCCGGGCGGCGCGTCTCGCACGTCATCGACTACGCGGGCATCCTCACACTTACCGCTGGTGCGTCCGGGCTCATCTTGTATCTGTCTTTGGGTGGCACCTCCATTGCGTGGAGCTCGCCGCTCCTCATTTCGTTCCTCGTCGGCGGAGTTGTCTTCACCGCTGTCTTCGTGTTCGTCGAACGCGCGTCGCCCGAACCCATCCTGGCGCCGCGGCTCTTTCGTAATCGCGCCTTCGTATCGGGGTCGGCGATTGGCTTCATCGTGGGTTTCGCAATGTTCGGCGCGATGACCTTCCTGCCCCTGTTCTTCCAAGAGGTTCGTGGGGTGTCACCGACCAGTTCGGGTCTGCGTTTGCTGCCGCTCATGGTCGGGCTATTCGGCGCGTCGATCGTGGCCGGCCAACTGGTCGCCAAGGGCTGGCGCTACCGTCCCTTCCCGATCGCCGGCACGGCCATCATGACGGTGGGCTTGGCGCTCATGTCACTCGTCGGCGTGACGACCTCGAGCTACACGATCAGTCTCTACATGTTCGTGCTCGGCGTCGGTCTAGGTCTCGTGATGCAGATACTGGTGACGGCGGTCCAGAACGCCGTCGATCAGGCCGACCTCGGTGCAGCGACCGCCGGGGCGAACTTTTTCCGGTCCATCGGTGGATCTTTCGGAACGGCGGTCTTCGGGGCCCTCTACGCCAACGAGTATCCGCGCCAACTCCTGACCGGATTTGGCGGCCACCTGCCCGCGGGGTTCAACCCGGCACACTTGACGCCCAAGGCGCTGCACCAGTTACCACCCGCCCAGCTGTCGATCGTGCTGCACTCGATCACCAACACCCTCCAGCACATCTACAAGGTGGCCACGCCCATTGGTGTACTGGCCGTGTTGGCCTCGCTCACGTTGCCCGAGATCAAACTGCGGACGAGCCTGCATCCCGTCGCCGAAGAAATTCCGATGTCCAACGCTGACCCGCTCTCCGGATAACGGCCAGACACTCGTCGAAGTCCTCGTCGGTGCCGTAGTAGGGATCGGCGAGGTCGAGGTCGGTCTCGTCAATCAAGTCGCGCAGCAAGATCACCTGGCCGACGCCGCGCCTGCGGCGAGCCAGGACGTCGTCACGGTGCTCGCGCGTCATCACCACCACCACGTCGTGCGCGTCGAGATACGCCGCGTCGGCGTAGGCAGCTGGCGAGCCCGCGCCGCGCAACCCCGCCCGGTCGAGGGCCCGGCGCGCCCGCGGGTCCATCGGGGCTCCCTCGTGCCACCGGGCGGTGCCCGCGCTCGACACGATCACCGTCGCGCGAAGGCGTTCGTCGCGTTCGACCAGGTCGCGAAAGACGACTTCGGCCATGGGCGACCGACAGATGTTGCCAGTGCAGACCGTCGCGACCCGTGTCACGACGGGGGGTTCGTCGGTGATCATTACGTGAATCCTTTCCCTTGTCCGGCGCCGCTGACGTGCGTCCGCCAAGGCCGAGACGGTACGATAACGCCATAGCCGAAGGGAGGAGACGCGATGCCGCTTTCGGAACACGAACAGCGGATTCTGGCCGAGCTGGAAGATTCGCTCTCTAAGCAGGACCCGCGCTTTGCCAAGAGTGTTCGCGAGACCAACGTCTACTCGCACGGCGGTCGCCGGGTGCGGTGGGGCATTTTTGGCTTCCTCGTCGGACTGGCGATCCTCGTGCTTACCTTCTCGCACAACGTGGCCCTTGGCCTCGTTGGTGTAGCCCTCATGTTCGTGTCCGCCGTCGTCATCGAGCGCAACGCCCGTCTCTTGGGTCGAGCCTCCTGGCAGGATCTCACCCGGTCCGCACACGGTGACGACACACCCGCGAACGTCGGTCCTCGGACCCGTTCGCTTCGCGACTGGTTGTCGCGTCAGCGCCGCAAAAGCGGATGACGCCCGCCGGGACGGCGCCCGGCGCCGCCCCGTGCCTGGCCCTTGACATCGGCGCGTCCAAAGTCGCGGCGGGCCTCGTCGATGGTGACGGAGTCATCCTCGCGCGCGACCGCCTCACCATTGGCGACGCGACCGATCTCCTGGAGCGCATCGGTGATCTGATCGACGCGGTGGCGGGCGACGCCAAGCCCTCGGTCCTGGGAGTGGCGTGCGCCGGTCCGATGAGGGATCACGGTGCACTGGTGTCGCCCCTCAACATCCCGTCGTGGCGCGACGTTGCGTTGCGCGAAGAACTGAGTCAGCGCCTGTCGGTCGAGGTTCACGTCGATGGTGAC
The DNA here is from genome assembly GCA_035534335.1 of Acidimicrobiales bacterium. GTDB lineage: Bacteria > Actinomycetota > Acidimicrobiia > Acidimicrobiales > RAAP-2 > RAAP-2. Next base: position 86,308 of record DATLSF010000025.1, read on the forward strand.
GCGCGAGCACTGGCGCTGGCCGAAGGTCGATTCGGTGCCGCGCGTGGTGACGCGTCGTTCCTCTCGATGGTCGTCTCGAGCGGCGTGGGCGGGGGCGTCGTGGTCGACGGACGCCTCATTGACGGCGCCAGTGGCAACGCGGGACACGTGGGACATCTGACGGTGGTTCCCGACGGGCGTGACTGCGCGTGCGGAAGTCGCGGGTGCCTCGAGGCCGAGGCCTCGGGGTTCGCTATCCACGCGATGACCGGGCGATCGGCCGAGGAGGCCGACGCGGCAACACGCACGCGCACCGCACGACTCGTGGGTCGCGCGGTGGGCACTCTGTCGGCGGTGCTGGACCTCACTCGGTGTTACATCGGTGGTTCGGTGGCCCTGGGCTTCGGCCGCGGATTCTTCGATCAGGCCAACGAGGCGGCCCACGAGGTGGCGAAGATCTCCTACGTTCGTGACTTGGAGATTCGCCCCACGAGCCTTGGTCCGGATGGCGGCCTGCTGGGCGCGGCCATGGTGGGATGGCGAGGGGCGGTGGCGTGAGCGTGGTGCGCTCTCCAGGGCTCGCACGGTACGTCGCGACGCGCCCGTCGCGCGCGATCGCGCTCGCGCGCGCCGGATGGCGACTGCGCGTCCCACGCTGGTGGCGCCGGGCACCGTTTCTGCCCCTGCCCGACCAGCGCTACTGGGAGTTTCGCCAAGCGACCGCCTTCGGGGCGACGGGCTCGCCCACGCCGCGCGACCTCGTCGACGCCGCTGAGTGGTCGCTTCGTCAGCCGGGAGGACGGTAGGACACTATGAGTCGCGTGCTCTTGCTCAACGCCACCTTCGAGCCTCTGCAGCTGGTGAGTGAGCGACGCGCCGTGGTCCTGATGCTGGCCGGCCGGGCCGAGCCCATCGCGACGCCGGAGGAACCCGCGGTGTGCCGCAGCGCCACCCTCGTTGTCGAGATTCCCGCCATCGTGCGCCTCCACGAGATGGTGAAGCTGCCTGCGCGCGTGCGCACGCCGCCGCTCACGCGCCGGTCCCTACTGCTGCGCGACAGCTATCGCTGCGCCTACTGTCTGGAGCACGCCGACACCATTGATCACGTGGTGCCGCGCAGCCGGGGCGGTCTCCACGACTGGACCAACGTCGTGGCGGCGTGCAAGCACCACAACATGCAAAAGGGCGATCGTTTGATTGAGGAGCTCGGCTGGCGACTGCACTTCGAGCCGCGCGTGCCTGACGGGCCCTGGTGGCGGTGGCGCCACGTCCCGGACCCCCACCCGCTCTGGGCGCCGTTCCTGCCGCGCGCCTCGTGACGGGCGACGTCGCCGACCTCTTCGACTACCGCCAACTTCGCGAGACCGCGGTGGCAACAATGACCGTGGTCGACGTGGCTGAGCCCATCGTGGTCCTCGGTAGCGCCCAACCTCTGGGGACCTTGCGCCACGACGCGACTGTCGGACCCGTTCGTCGACGCCGTGGCGGAGGAGGGGTGGTGCTCGTCCAACCCGACGACCTGTGGGTCGACTGGTGGATACCCGCACGAGACCCCCGATGGAGCGACGACGTGCGCGCCGGCGCCGTGACAGCGGGCCGCTGGTGGCGCGACGCGCTGAAGGTGCTGGTCACGGGAGACGTTGAGGTGCACGAGGGACCGCTGAGTGGCGCGGCCCAGCACCGCGTGGTCTGCTTCGCGGGCCGAGGGCCGGGCGAGGTCTTCGTCGACGGGCGCAAAGCGGTCGGACTGACCCAGTGGCGAGTGCGTGAGGGGGTCTTGCTCTCGAGCGTCCTGCCCGCTCGGTCGTCCGCAGCGTTGGTGGGAAAGCTGGCAATTGCCCCGGAGGGACTTGCCGACGCACTGGACCATCACACCCGGTCGTCTCTCGGCCTCGACGACGCGGCAGCGGTCGTCGACCTGCTGGCGCGCGCCTCGGGATCGCCGGCCGTGCTGCGCCAGCGCCTTCTTCCCTAGCCCCGACACCCGATCGGACCCGCCGTTCGATCGCCGCACAACACCACCCCATAAATGAGGTCGACGGGGTCGAAAATTGGCCTTGGGTGGGAGGTAGTGGTGTATGGTGGTGCGAAGTGGGGGAGAGTGGTGACCTCGCGGATGGGTGCGGAGGGTTAGGCGATGCTCGGGTTCGTCGGACAGTTCCAACACACGTTGGACGCCAAGGGTCGACTGATCCTGCCCGCGCGCTTTCGGCCCGAGTTCGAGCGCGGGGGTCACCTCAGCCCGAACACTGAGGGATGCGTAGCGCTGTGGACGCCCGGCGAGTTCGCCCGGCAGACTGAAGAGCGTCTGACCCAAAGCCGCAGCGGCGGACAGCTCGAGCGCCAGCAGGCCCGGTACTGGGCGGCCAACTCCTCGGACGTGGAGTTCGACAAGCAGGGGCGATTCGCCCTGCCCGCGGCGATCCGCGAGTACGGCCGCTTGAGTGGAGACGTACTCGTGGTGGGCGCACTGGACCACCTGGAGTTGTGGGACCCGGGCGTGTACGCCGAGCAGGTCAACCCCGCCGAAGAGATCTTCAAAAAGGGCAGCAACGAGTGAAAGGAACGCTTCAGCAGTATCGGCCGCGGACCATGCGCAGCCTGCCAATCGTCAAGACGGGACGGGAAACCTCCTCCGCCCTCTCGCCCGTCTTGACGATTGGGGGGCTGCAGATGGCCCAGGACACCTACCACGTACCGGTCTTCGAGACAGAGATCGTCGACCTGCTGGCCGGCCAGCCGGCCGGCGTGATCGTCGACGCCACGGTGGGCGGCGGCGGTCACGCGGACCTCATCTTGCGGGCCGCCCCGCAGCTGCGCATCCTGGGGATCGACCGCGACCCCGACGCGCGCGCCACCGCATTGGCGCGGCTCTCGCCCTACGGCGATCGGTTCCGCGTCGCCGACGCCACCTTCGCCGACCTGGCGAGCGTTCTCGCGACGCACGCCGACTTCGTGGGCAACTCGCCCGTGGTCGGAGTGCTCATGGACTTGGGTGTCTCGTCGCATCAGCTCGACGACGCAACGCGGGGCTTCTCCTTCCGCGCCGACGCGCCCCTCGACATGCGCATGGACCCGACGCGCGGCGAGACGGCCGCCCAGTACTTGGCGCGCGTCGACGTGCACGAGTTCGTAAGGGTCTTACGCCTCAACGGTGAACAACGCTTCGCCGGGGCGATCGCGCGCACGGTTCTCGACGCACAGCCCCAGACCACCGATGAACTGGCCGCCGCGGTCGAGCGCGCGGTGCCGGCGGCGGCGCGGCGCCGTGGCCACGTGGCCACGCGCGTCTTCCAGGCCCTGCGCGTCGAGGTGAACGGCGAGGACGAGCAGTTGGCCCGTGGGCTCGAGGCCGCCCTGGACGCGTTGTCCATTGGTGGACTGTTGGTCGTGGTGAGTTATCACTCGGGCGAGGACCGCGCGGTCAAGGCGTACTTCCACGAGGCGGCAACCGGAGGCTGCCGGTGCCCGGTGGAGCTTGGTTGCGTCTGTGGCGCGGTGCCGCGAGCCAGCGTGGCGCGGGCGAGTGCGACCCTGGCGACCGCCCTGGAGATCGCGCGCAACCCCAGGTCTCGATCGGCCCGACTGCGCGTGGCGAAAAAGGTGGCGCCGTGAGCGTGGTCACGCTCCCGCGGCGCATCGAGGCGCAACCGCGGCGCGTCGCCGCGCCCCAGCACGCAACGCGCGTCGCGGGTCGAGAGGCCGCGCACACCCGAGTGGCCCGCGTCTCGATGACGCGTCGATCGATCGTCATCGTCGTGGTCGCCCTGGCGCTCTCTCTCAGTGGCAGCATGCTCGCGGCCAACCGCCAGGTGCAGATCCACCAACTCCAGAGCCAGCTCTTGCAGCTGCAGTCGAACTACGCCCAACAGGTGGGCTCCCTGACCAATCTGGCCGCTCCCGGTCAGATCGCCGAACAGGCGGGGGTCCTGCACCTGGTCGACCCCATCTCGGTGACGCAAGTCCCGTCCACGTCACTTGATGCGCCCTTGCCGCTTCCGAAGTTCCTAGGTTCCGCGCCGGTCACATCAAGGACGCGGCGGTGAGCGCACATTTCACCCCGACCCACCATCGCGTCCGCCCTCTTCCGGTGGCGCGACGCCGCACGAGCGCGTCGCCGTCGCGCCGCCTCAAGCTGGTGCGCGCCGGATTCGTCCTGGTCTTCGTGGCGCTGGCCGTACGCCTCTTCTTCCTGCAGGTGGTCGATCACCCCTACTTCAGTGCGCTGTCGGTCGGTCAGGTCCGCGTCGACCTGACCACCACCGCGCTGCGCGCGGGGATCTATGACCGCAACGCGCAGATCCTCGCGGTGTCGCGTCCCACCTCGCTGGTGATCGCCGACGACATGCAGATCACCCACCCGGCAACGGAGGCAGCCGCCATGGCCCCGCTGGTGCACGTGCCGGTGGCCAAGCTCACCCAGATGCTCTCGAAGAAGCACGACGGCTACGTCGTGATCACCAACGACCTCGACCTGGCGTCGGGTCACAAGGTGTCGTCGCTGGTCTTTCCGGGCATCGTGGTACAGAGCTCGTCGGTGCGAACCTACCCCAGCGGGCCGATCGCGACGTCGGTCCTCGGGGGAACCAACGCCCAGGGCGCGGGCTCGGCCGGCCTGGAGTACAAGTATCAGTCGCTCCTCGCGGGTCGCACCGGCGTCACGCGCGCCTTCGTCTCGAGCTCGGGCGTCAACCTGCCCAGCGCGGCGTCGACCGTCGTCACCAAGGCCAAGCCGGGCGTGGGACTCGAACTGACCCTGGACACGTCGTTGCAGTTCGTCGCCGAGCGCGCGCTGGCCCGTGAACTCGCCTCGACCGGCGCGGTCGACGGATCAGCCGTGGTCATGGACGTGAAGACCGGTCAGATCCTGGCCGACGCGTCACTGGTGAACACGCACACCCAGGCCGGCGTCCTCGGGCCGGTGCCAGCGTGGGGTCACTCGGTGGGCGTACCGGGGATCCAGCAGACCATCAACAACCTGCCCTTTACGCAGGCCTACGAGCCGGGGTCGGTCTTCAAGGTGGTGACCTTCTCGGCGGCGCTCCAGCAGGGCGTGATCACGCCGCACAGCGTGTTCGCCGTGCCCAGCGCCGTCAACGTCGGCGGCCGTTATTTCCACGACGCCGAGTCCCACGGCCTCGAGCACCTGACGGCCACCCAGATCCTGGCACTGTCGTCGAACATCGGCACGTACGAGATCGGAACCAAGGTGGGCGAGGCTGGGCTGTTGGCGCAGGTCAATCGGCTCGGGTTCGGTCAGCAGACCCCGGTGGACTTTCCTGGCGAGACCTCCGGGCTGCTCGTGAGCGCCGCCAACTGGCACACCAGCGACCAGGTCGCACTGCCCATCGGCCAGGTGGACGCGGTGCCACCGATCCAGATCCTCGACGCGTACAACACCATCGCCAACGGGGGCGTCTACGTCGCACCCAAGTTGGTGCGCGGGTACGTGCACGCCAACGGGACGGTCAGCGCGACGCCCCCCAGCGTGCAGTACCGAGCACTGTCGCCCGCCGTGGACGCGACGATGGTGTCGATGCTCGAACAGGTCGTCCTCGCCGGCACCGGCACGAGCGCCATCATCCCCGGCTACTCGGTGGCCGGTAAGACCGGGACGGCCTCCATGTTCATCCCGGGAAAACCGCAGTTGCTGAGCGGTGCGTACAACGCCACCTTCGTCGGGTTCGCCCCCGCCAACGCTCCAGTACTGTCGATGATTGTTGTCATTGAGAGGCCCCAGACCATGATCTTCGGCGGCGAGGTGGCCGCGCCGGTCTTCCAGCAGGTCATGTCGTACGCCCTGCACCACTACGGGATCCCCTCGAACGGCACCGTCGTCAAGCCCCTGACCGGCAAGGCCTCGATCAGCTCGGACGTGACCTGATGCAACTCGGCGACCTCCTGGATGACCTCACGTTCGACGCCGCGACCGGACGTGTCGAGGTGAGCGACGTCCAGGTCGACTCGCGCGCGTGCGCGCCCGGGTCGCTCTTCTTCGCCCTGCCGGGGCGTCAGTCCAACGGGGTCACGCACTCGGCCGACGCCGTCGCGCACGGAGCGGTTGCCGTCGTGGCCGACGAGCCGGTGGACGTCGCCGCTCCCGTGGTCGTGGTTCCGACGTCGCGGCTGCGCGCCCTGCTGGCCGAGGCCAGCGCGGCGATCGTCGGGCACCCCGAGCTCGACGTGGACCTCGTCGGGGTCACCGGCACCAACGGCAAGACCACGGTCACGTCCCTCGTCGCGTCACTGGCGCGTGCGCTCGGCTGGAACGGGGCGAGCGTCGGGACGCTGACCAACGAACGCACCACGCCCGCGCCGCCGGAGCTGTTTCGCACTCTGGCGCGCCTGGCCGAGGAGTTCTCGCGCGACCGGCCACGGTCGGTGATCGCCCTCGAGGTCTCCAGCCACGCGCTCGACCAGGGCCGCGTCGACGGCCTGCGCTTCGGCGTCGCCGCGTTCACGAACCTGGGTCACGACCACCTCGACTACCACGGTTCGATGGAGAGGTACTTCGAGGCCAAGGCCGCCCTGTTCGACCCCGACCGCGCGCGACGAGCGGTGCTGTGGGTCGACGACCCGTACGGCCAGCGCCTGGCCGCGACCACTGCGCTCCCCGTCGCGAGCGTGAGCCGCGAGGACGCGCGTGACGTCGCCACCTCGTGGCGCGGCACCGCGTTCACCTGGCGCGGTCGCACCGTGGTGACCCCCCTGGTCGGCGGGTTCAACGTGGATGACGCGCTGGTCAGCATGGCGGTGGCCGGAGCCCTGGGCGCGAGCGACGACGACGTGGCCGCGGCGATGGCCCGAGTGGACCCGGTGCCCGGTCGCTTCGAAGTCGTCGCGCACGGCGACGTCGTGGTGGTCGTGGACTATGCGCACACCCCCGAGGGACTGGCGCGACTGCTGGGTGACGTGCGCGATCTGATGGGCGAGGGACGACTCGTGACGGTCTTCGGATGCGGGGGCGACCGCGACCGCGACAAGCGTCCGGAGATGGGCGCCGTCGCGTCGCGCCTCGCCGACGTGACGTTCGTCACGTCGGACAACCCGCGCGGCGAGGCACCCGAGGCCATTGTCAACGCCATCGTCGCGGGCGCGTCGGCCGGCGCCGACGTGCGTCGAGTTCTGGACCGGCGCGAGGCGATCGGCGCGGCGTTGTCCGAGGCGCGCCCCGGCGACGTCGTGGTGATCGCCGGCAAGGGCCACGAGACAACCCAAACCATCGGCGACGAGGTCCTCGTCTTCGACGACCGCGTGGTGGCGCGTGACCTGTTGGGCGCGTCGTGCTGAGCCTGATGGAGTCGGGCTCGGTGGGCTTCGTGGTGGCGCTGCTCTTCACGCCGCTGTGGATCCGCTTCCTGTCGGAGCGTTCACTGGGTCAGCTCATCCGAGATGACGGCCCGTCCACCCACCACGCCAAGGCCGGCACGCCCACCATGGGCGGTGCCGTCATCGTCGTCGCGGCGGTGCTGGGCTACGCCACGGGCCACGTGGGTACCGCGATCACCTTCACCCGTGCGGGTGTGCTCGTGGTGTGCGTGATGGTCGCCGCGGGCGTGCTGGGTTTCGTGGACGACTACCTGGCCATCCGTAATTTTCGCAACCTCGGCCTCAGCACCCGCGGCAAGCTGATCGGCCTGCTGCTCATCGCGGCGGCCTTCGCGGGCCTGTCGGTCGCCTGGGTCCACACCTCGACGAACCTCTCCTTCACCAGGTTCTCCCTGCCGGGCTGGAACCTGACCGCGGTGGGATGGATGATCCTCGCGGTGCTCGTGATCGTCGCGACGGCCAACGCGGTCAACCTGACCGACGGACTCGACGGCTTGGCCGCGGGCGCGTCGACGTTCTGCTTCGGGGTGCTGTCGATCATCGGCTACTGGCAGTTCCGTCACTTCTCCATCTACCACCTGCACTCGTCGCTCGACATGGGACTGGTCGCCGTTGGCCTGGTGGGCGCGTGCCTGGGCTTTCTGTGGTGGAACGCGGCCCCCGCGCGGATCATCATGGGTGACACCGGCTCTCTGGCGATCGGCACCGGACTCGGGGCGTTGGCGCTGCTGATGAATCTCGACCTGCTGCTCGTCGTGCTTGGTGGACTCTTCGTCGCCGAGACCGCCTCGGTGATCTTGCAGGTGGTCAGCTTCAAGCTCTTCGGTCGTCGGATCTTTCGCATGGCGCCGTTCCACCACCACTTCGAGTTGCGCGGGTGGCCCGAGACGACGGTCATCGTGCGCCTGTGGATCCTGGCGGGGCTGCTGGCCGCGCTGGGCCTAGGCATCTTCTACGGCGACTTCCTCAAGATCGCGAAGGTGGTATAGCCGTGGCTCGATCGACACCGCGCCGCGCGCGACTGGGACCGTTTCCGCGCGGTGACGCCACGGCGCGCACGCTGCTCATCGTGACCGCGCTGTTGGTCACGTTCGGCACCGTCGCGGTGGCCTCGGCCAGCGAGGGTCAGTCGGCGGCCAACGGCGCGGCGTCGTGGAGTATCGCGATACGCGACCTCGTCTACCTGGGTCTCGGGCTGGCGGCCCTCTACGTCGCGGCGCGGGTGCGCGCCGAGAACCTGGTGCGCCGAGCACCCGTGTGGATCGTCGGGGGCCTCGGGCTCCTGTTCGCGGTCAAGGCCGTTGGCGTGAGCGCCAACGGGGGCAAGCGCTGGATCAACCTGCACGCCATCTACCTCCAGCCGTCCGAACTGTTCAAGTTCGCCGTGGTGCTGTTCATCGCGTGGCTGGTCGAGCACCACCACGATCAATTGGGCGACTGGCGACGCCTGGCCCTGTGGACCGCGCCGGTCACCCTCGGCGCCGTGCTGATCGTGGTCGAGCCCGACATCGGCACGTCCTCGGTGGTCGTGGCCATCGCGCTGGTCATGCTGGCGGTGGCCGGTCTGTCGCGCGCGCTGCTGGTGCGCATTGTCGCGGTCGGGGCGCTGGCCTTCGGTGGCTACATGATGTACCGGCCCTACTCGGCGAGTCGCTTCTTCTCCTTCCTGCACCCCAACCAGAACCTGATGGGGACCGGCTACCAGCTCCTGCAGTCCAAGATCGGCCTGGGCGCGGGCGGGCTCACCGGTCTAGGCCTCGGGCACAGCCGAGAGAAGTGGGGCCTGCTGCCGAACCCGCACACCGACTTCATCTTCACCATCGTGGGCGAGGAGATGGGATTCATCGGCACGATGGTCGTGCTCGTGCTCTTCGTGGCCTTCCTGCTGTGCGCGACGCGCGTCGCCCAGCGCTGCGCGCACCAGTCGCTGCGACTGGTGGCCGTGGGCATCACCACGTGGATCTGCCTGGAAGCCGCGATCAACGTTGCGTCGGTGGTCGGCGGCTGGGCGGTGACCGGCATCCCCCTGCCCTTCTTCTCCTACGGGGGCACCGCCCTCATCACCGAACTGGCCGCGGTGGGGCTGCTGTACAACATCGCCCACGTCAACTCGCGCACGCCGGACCTTGAGGTCGTGGTCGCGCGACGCTCGCCGGTTGCTCGGCGTCCCGAGCGGTCCGTTCGTCATGCCCAGCCTCGCGTCGAGTCAGCGCCGCGGAGGCGCTAGTGCCTCGGCCGGTCGTGATCACCGGTGGTGGCACGGGCGGGCACGTCTTCGCCATGCAGGCGATCGCCGAAGCGCTGACGCGCGCCGGGGTGGCGCCGCAGCGACTGCGCTACGTCGGGAGTCGGCGGGGCCAAGAGGCGGACCTGCTCGGCGCGGGACCCATCGCTCTCACTCTGCTGGCGGGTCGGGGCCTGCGCCGTTCGGTCACGCCGCGCGACGTGGCGTCCAATGTCCTGGCCGTCTCGGCACTGGCCTGGGCGGTCCTTCGCAGCGCCTTCTTGGTCGCGCGCTGGCGCCCGGCGGTCGTGGTCTCGGTCGGGGGCTACGCGTCATTTCCGGTGTCGGCGGTCACGGCCGTCCTGGGTCGCCGCTTGGTCCTGGTGGAACTCGACGCCGCGCCGGGCGCCGCGCACCGACTGCTCGCGCGGCGTGCCAGCGTGCGCTGCCTGGCCTTCGACGACGGGTCCAACGGTGTGGTCACCGGGGCCCCGGTGCGCGAGGAGATCGCGCGTATCGCGCGCGACGCCCCCGCACGCCGCGCGCAACGACGCCAGATGGTGCCGCCGATCGACGAGGCGCGTCGCGTCGTTGTGGTGATGACGGGTTCGTTGGGCTCGGCCCGGGTCAACGCCGCCGTCGTGGAGTTGGCGGCGCAGTGGGCGAACCGCGCCGATCGGGCGGTCCTGCACGTCACGGGCCGGCGCGACTACCCGTGGGTGCGCGACGCGCTGGTCGCGACGGGCCAGCTCGACTACCGGGTCGAGGCGTTCGCCGACATGGGGGTGCTGTGGTCGGTGGCCGACGTCGCGGTGTGTCGGGCCGGCGCGACCACGATCGCCGAGCTGACCGCCCTGGGGATCGCCGCGGTCCTGGTGCCGCTGCCGCGTGCTCCCGGTGACCACCAGGTCAAGAACGCGCAGTCCCTGGCCGCCGCGGACGCGGCCCTGATCGTGAGCGACGACGAGTGCACCGGCGCGTCGCTCGCCGATGCACTCGACGCGCTGTTGACGGACGGTCGAGCCGAACGGGTGGGCGAAGCGGCGCGGCGCCTGGGTCACCTCGACGCCGCCGCGGCCATCGCGGCCGTGGTCCTTGACGTGGGGCGTGTCACGTGAGTTGGATTGGCCCGGCGACCCGCGTGCACGTGGTTGGGGTCGGGGGTGCCGGGATGAGTGCGCTGGCGCGCCTCCTCGTCGAGGCGGGCTGCGTGGTGTCGGGCTCGGACGCCGCCGCGTCGGCCGAGCTGGACGACCTGCGCACGGTGGGGGTCACGGTGTACGTGGGTCACGACGCCGCGCACGTCGACGGCGCCGCGGTGGTGACCTGGTCACCGGCGGTGGCGACCGACAACGTGGAGTTGACGGCCGCGAGCGAGCGCGGGGCGTTGATGGTCGCGCGCGCGGACCTCTTCGAAGAGCTCGGACGGCGCTACCGCGTCGTCGGTCTCGCCGGCACACACGGCAAGACCACGGCCACCTCGATGATGGTTCACGTGTTGGCGGCGGCCGGCCTCGATGCCGCGCGCCTGGTCGGGGCGCGCGTGCTCGGGGTGGGCGCGAGTGGTCACGACGGGCCCGACGGACTGGTCCTCGAAGCCGACGAGAGCTACGGCACGTTCGCGCGGTTGACGCCGCACGCGCTGGGATTGCTCAACGTCGAGGCCGACCACCTCGACCACTACGGTTCGCTGGCCGCGTTGGAGGCCGAGTTCACCGCCCTCGTGGAACGCACGACCGGGCCGGTGGTGGCCTGGGTGGACGACGAAGGCGCACGTCGCGTGGTCGCGGCCGCGAAGCGGCCCTGCGACGCGGTGGCCCTCGACGTTCCGGCGCGCTGGCGCGTCGCCGACGTGAACGTGACGCGCGACGGCTCGACGTTCTCCGTGCGTGGTCCGTACACCGACGTCAACATCGAGCTAGCGGTCGCGGGACGCCACGCCGTCGCCGACGCGGCAGTGGTCGCCGTCCTCGCGCTCGTCGATGGCGTCGACCCCGCGGCCGTCGTCGCCGGACTCGGCGCCTTTCGCGGCGCCCCGAGGCGCTTCGAACGTCGCGGAGAGTGGCGCGGCGTCGCGGTCTACGAGGACTACGCGCACCTGCCCGGTGAGATCGCGGCCACCCTCGACGCGCTGCACGCGGTTGGCTACGACCGGGTGACCGCGGTCTTTCAGCCCCATCGGGTGACGCGCACGCTGGCCCTCGCCGATGCGTTCGCGCCGTCGTTCGACGCGGCGCGCCACGTGGTGGTCACCGACGTCTACCGCGCCGGCGAGGCCAACCCCGCCGGCGTCACGGGCGAGGTGGTGGCCAACCCGCTGCGCGCGCGACGCGGGGGCGACGTGACGTACGCGCCGAGCTCGACTGACGTGGTTGCCGCACTGGTCGAGTTGCACGACGACAGCGACGTGATCGTTCTGCTCGGCGCCGGGGACGTGGCCGGCGTGGTGGCCGACCTGCCGGACGGTCTGACGTGAGCGCGCTCGACGACCTGATCGCGCGCGCCGGTGCGCGCGTGGTGGCCCACGCCAACCTCGGCGAGCGCACGACCTACCGAGTGGGCGGCGCGGCGGCCGCCCTGGTGACCGTGGCGAACGGGGCCGACCTTGACGAGCTCGGTCCGCTGATCGAGGCCACGGGTCTGCCCGTGGTGGCGCTGGGCCACGGCTCCAACCTGCTGGTAGCCGACGGTGAGCACGACGTCGTGGCGGTGCAACTGGGCGACGGCTTCGCCGAGCTGAGCTGGCGTGACGTCGATGGTGTCGTCGAGGTCGAGGCCGGAGCGGCCCTGGACCTGCCCGTGGCCGCTCGGCGTCTGGCCAGCGACGCGGTGGTCGGCTTCGAGTGGGCGGTCGGCGTGCCCGGAACCTTCGGCGGGGCGGTGTCGATGAACGCCGGGGGACACGGCTCGAACATGGCGGCCAGCGTGGTGCGTACGCGCACGTGGCTGGGCCAGGCGCGCGAGCGCACGCTGGCGGACCTCGACTTCGGGTACCGCACGTCAGGACTGGAACCGGGCGAGCTGGTGACGGGCGTCACGTTGCACCTCGCGCGTGGCGACGCCGCGGCGGCCCTCGAACAGGTACGTGAGATCGTGCGGTGGCGCCGAGCCCACCAGCCCGGCGGCGCCAACGCCGGGAGCGTCTTTCGCAACCCACCCGACGACACGGCGGGTCGTTTGATCGACGCGGCCGGACTGAAGGGAGTGCGCGTTCGCAGCGCCGTCGTCTCGTCCAAGCACGCCAACTTCATCCTGGTCGATCGCGGCGGTCAGGCCAACGACGTGGCGCAGCTGATGCAGCTCGTGGCTCGGCGCGTCGCCGAGCAGTTCGGGGTCGAGCTGGTGAGCGAGCACCGGCTCATCGGCTTCGAAGGCAGCGGGTGAGTCGGCGCCGCCCGGTGGCCGCGTCGGGTGCCCGCGCGCGAGTCGAGAAACCTCCGCGGCGAGGACATCGAGTCGTACGAGTGCTGGTCGTGGTCCTGCTCGCCGCGGCCACGCTCGTCGCGGGCGGCGAGTGGGTGGTGCGCCAGTCGTACTTTCGCGTGCACCACGTCACCGTGACGGGCCTCTCGCACGAGTCGGCCGCGGCCGTGCTCACGGCCAGCGGTCTGTCGGCTCACCCGCCGATGATCGACGTCAGTGCCGTGCAGATCGCGCAGCGACTGAGCGCCTTCACCTGGATCGGCCACGTCGCCATTGTCAAGCACTGGCCCGACACGCTGGACCTGACCGTGCGCGAGCGCGTCGCGGTGGCCGTCGCGTTCGACCCGCACCACCACCTGCGTTACGTCGACCGCGCCGGCCACGACCTCGGGGCCGCACCGCTGAACGCCAACCTGCCCACCCTGGCGTACCTGCACCCGCGCACCGGCACGTGGCCCTACGAGCACGCCGGGCGCGCGGCGGCGATGGTCGCTGCGCTGCTGCCACCGGCCTTCGCGGCGCAGGTCTCGGTGATCACCGTGGACCAGCACGACATCGTGACCTTGAGAATGACCACGCCCGTGACCTTCATCCTGGGGGTGCCCACGCAGCTGCACGCCAAGTTCGTGGCGGTCGCCTCGGTGATTGCCCACGAGACGCTGCGGCCCGGCGACGTGGTGGACGTGAGCGTCCCGGGGGCGTTGGCCGTCACCGGGCCGCCGCCCTCGTGATTCGCCATTTGACCCCCTACCGGGCCCTGACTAGCCTTCAAAGACATTTCGTGCGACAAGATCGTGGCCTCCATTGCGGTGGGACACAATGGAAGGGTCGATCCAAGGGGAGTCCATGAGTCTGAGCCAGAGCAACTACCACGCCGTCATCAAGGTGATCGGCGTGGGTGGTGGAGGTGTCAACGCGGTTAACCGCATGATCACCTCGGGTCTGCGCAACATCGAGTTCATCGCCGCCAACACCGACGCGCAGGCGCTTCTGCTCAGCGAAGCCGACCTCAAGCTCGACATCGGACGCGAACTGACCCGCGGCCTGGGTGCGGGCAGCGACCCGGAGATCGGCCGCCAGGCGGCCGAGGACCACCGCGCCGAGATCGAAGAGTCCTTGAAGGACGCCGACATGGTCTTCATCACGGCCGGCGAGGGTGGTGGCACCGGCAGCGGCGGAGCCCCGGTGGTCGCCGACGTGGCTCGGTCCATGGGGATCTTGACCATCGGCGTGGTCACGCGCCCATTCTCCTTCGAGGGCAAGCGTCGCGCCACCCAGGCCGACAAGGGGATCGAGCAACTGCGCGGCAAGGTCGACACGCTCATCGTGATCCCCAACGACCGCCTGCTCTCGGTGACCGCCGCGGACACGAGCATGCTCGAGGCGTTCAAGATCGCCGACGACGTGCTGCTGTCGGCGGTGCGCGGGGTGACCGACCTGATCACCGTGCCCGGACTGATCAACACCGACTTCGCGGACGTCAACACCATCATGCGCAACGCCGGCACCGCCATCATGGGCGTGGGCCAGTCCACCGGCGAGGGTCGGGCCGTCAATGCGGCGCGCGCGGCGATCACCTCACCGCTGCTCGAGACCTCGATCGACGGCGCGCGCGGCATCCTCATGAACATCGTGGGCGGACCCGGTGTCACGCTCACCGAAGTCACGGACGCGGCGAGCATCATCCACTCGGTGGCCCACCCGGACGCCAACATCATCTTCGGCAGCGTGATCGACGACAGCATCGGCGACGCGGTGCGCGTCACCGTGATCGCCGCGGGCTTCAGCGCGGACCACAAGCCCAAGTCGGCCGTCACCGTCTCGGAGCCGGTGATGACCGAGGGTCCGCGCGCGGACATCTTCGCCACGCCCACCGGCGACGACCTGTTCGACGTCGGGGGCGACGACGACCTGCCAAGTTTCCTGCGCTGAGGCGAGCAACGTCGAGACCCTCGCGGCACGCCTGAGCGACCTGCGCGAACGCGTCGCGCGCGGTGGTCGCGACCCCGAGGGCGTGCGCATCGTCGCCGTCACCAAGACCTTCTCCGCGCTCGACGTACGCGCGGCCTACGACGTGGGCCTGCGCGTGGTGGGCGAGAACTACCTCAACGAGTTGGTGGCCAAGCGCGACGCGACGAGTGACGTGGATCTCACCTGGCACTTTCTCGGGGCGCTGCAGACGAACAAGATCACCGGGGTCTGCGCGGCGGCCGATGTGCTGTGTTCGGTGGCACGGGTGCGCGAGCTCGACCGGATCGCCGCGGCGCGGCCGGGGACGCGCGTCTACGTGGAGGTCGACTTCACTAGCTCGCCCGTGCGACCGGGCGCGTCACCCGGTGAGGTCGCACGACTGGTCGCGCGGGGACGAGAGTTGGCGCTCGACGTCGCCGGGCTGATGACCGTGGGTCCCGCGGACCCGGCGGGCGCGCGCGATGCGTTTCGCGCCACGTCGGACCTCGCCGACGAGTTGGGCCTCGTGGAGCGCTCGATGGGCATGAGCGACGACCTGGAGATCGCGCTGGCCTGCGGTTCGACCGAGATCCGCGTGGGCCGCGCGCTCTTCGGTCCTCGGGGCGCGGCGACGGCGCTGGCCTAAACTGGCGCGACGGCGGGACCTTGAGGAGAACGAGATGAAGGAACGGATGCGCAAGGCCCTCGGCTTCCTGGGCCTGATCGAGGACGAGTACGGCGAGTACGGGGCGAGCACGCCGAGCCGGCCCTTCACCGATCCCGGCTACGACGAGGACCCCGAGTGGTCCACGCCGGCGGTCACGTCGCCGCGGCCCTTCCCGGTGAGCTCGGCCAACTCGGCTCCGGCGCGCCCGATGCCCGCCGCGCGCCCCGGGCCGGTGAGCGGTCCGGACGCCGCTCCGCGACTGCGCCCGGTGCCTAGTAACCGGATCCGCACGCTGGCCGCGCCCTCCGAGGACGACCTCGCGGTGGTCGTGCCGCTCAACTACAACGAGTCCCAACGCGTGACCGACCTGCTGCGCGTGCACCGTCCCGTCTTGCTCAACGTCTCGGGCCTGGACGCGGAGGTGGCGCGCCGCGTCGTGGACTTCACCGCCGGCACGATCTACGCGCTGCGCGCCAAGATCGAGCCCCTGGCCCCGGGCGTGTACCTCATCTTCTTCACCGACACCCCGGTGTCCCACGACACCCGGATGCGCCTGCGCGCGACGAACTATCGATCGTTCAGCCCCGCATGAGCCTGGTCCACACGCTGATCTGGCTGTACATCTGGGTCCTGATCGTCGCCGCGATCCTCAGCTGGTTCCCAGCGCGCTCCGACGGCGCGCTGGTGGGCGTCCAGCGCGTGCTCAACCGGCTCTGTGATCCGGTGCTGCGCCCGCTGCGCGCGATCCTGCCGCGACCGAGCGTCGGCGGGGTGGGCATCGACCTGTCGGTGTTCGTGGCCATCATCGTGCTCGAGATCATCAACACCGTGATCTAGCCGCGCCCCTCGCCGAGCCGGCGGTAGGGTGACTGCATGGACAGCACCGACAACGTTTTCTCGGCGATCGACGCCATCGACACGGTGGCCTTCAAGGTCGGACTCAAGGGGTACAACGTCGACGAGGTCGACGAGTTCCTCGAACGGCTCTCGGCCGAGGCCCGTCAATTAAAGGACCAGCTGGCCCAGCAGCGCCAGCAGCTGCGCCAGGCGGCCGGTCGCATCGACCAGCTCGAGGGCGGACGACCCCTGGCCGCGGTGGCGGCCCCCGCGCCGACCCCCGAGGCCGCCCCGGAACCGCGGCCGCTCTCGCCGGTGGTCGGCGCCGAGCGCGTCACCTCCATGATCGCCATGGCCCAGCAGTTCATCGAACACGCCCAGCAAGAGGCCGAGGCCAAGGCCCGCGAGCTCACGGTCGCCGCTCAGGAGCGCGCGCGCGAGATCGTCACCGAGGCGCGCAGTCGCGCCGAGGACGAGGTCAACCGTCTTAACGGCCTCAAGCAGCGCCTCGGCGAGGACGTCGAAAAACTCGCCCGCCAGCTCGAACTCGAGCGCACGCGCCTCGGCGCGGCGCTGTCGGAGTTCTCGCGCTGGGTGGAGTCGACGCTGCGCGTCGGGGGTGGCCGACCGTCGTCGGCGCCGGGAGCCCCGTCCGTCTCGCCGTCGACCTCGGCCACCGCGACCGCAACCACGCGGCCCGCCGCGCCGCCGCCGGCGCCCCCACCGGACACCGAGGCGACGACGATCGGACAGGTCCTGCGCCTTGACGGGTCGAGCGACGAGCGTTCGTAGGGGGACCCTCGACTGCTAGGGTCGGCGCGCACCCGTCAGCCCAAGGAGTTCTGAATGTCCCCCAGTGCCTCGAAGAAGGCCCCGGCGAAGAAGGCTACGGCCAGGAAATCTGCGCCAAAGAAGGCCCCGGCGAGGAAGAGCGCGCCCGCGCGACCCTCTCGCGCGACGCCCAAGAGTTCGAAAAAGACCACGCGCCGCCCGACGTCCTCGCGCGCCGCGGGCGCCAAGAAGGTCGCCAGCAAGGCCGTCAAGCCGGCCAAGCGCCCGGGTCCCACACCGGCCCAGCGCGCCGCCGCGGCCAAGAAGGTGGCCGCGGAAAAGGCCCGCGCCGCCGCCCAGCGCGCCCGCGCCGCCGCCGCCGCCAAGGCCCTGCGCGAGCGTGAGGCCAGGGCCCGCGCCGCGGCCAAGGCCCGCGCCGCCGTCCTGCGCGCCCGGGTTGTAGCGGCCGCCAAGGCCAAGAAGGAGCGCGAGGTCAAGGCCCGCGCCGCGGCCAAGGAGCGTGAGCTCCAGCGCAAGGCGCGCGACAAGGCCGCCGCCGAGGCGAAGAAGCAGCGCGACATCGACGCCAAGCGCAAGGCCATCGACGCGGAGAAGCAGCGCAAACTGCGCGAGATCGAGCGGCGCCACCAAGACGAGTTAAAGCGCCTGCAGCGTCGCGAGGCCGAAGAGCTCAAGCGCCGCGAAGCGCTCGAGCGCAAGATGCACTCCAAGCCCTACGGCGACGACACGGCGCTGCTCGATGAGTTGCGTGAGCGTCTGCTCGAGGTGCGCGCGGCCACCGCCGAGCAGATCGCCGTCAGCGAGACCGAGGCCAACGAGATGCTGGTCGACCGCGAGCGCCTCGAGTACGACGACGAGGACGGTTCCAGCGTCGCCTCGGACATCCAGCGCGACCAGCTGAAGGACTTCGCCGCCGCATTGCGGCTCAAGATCGACGAGATCGACGTCGCCCTGGGCCGGATCGCCGACGGCAGCTACGGGCGCTGCGACGAGTGCTACGAGCCGATCACGGTGGCCCGGCTGCGCGCACAGCTGCCGGTGTTCACCTGCGTGTCGTGCCGGGCGGCCGTCTAACGCGACGCGTCAACCCCACCGTCATCGTGGTGGCCCTCGTGGTCACCGCGCTCGACGCACTCACCAAGGCCTGGGCCCGCCACGACCTGGCGCACCACAACGTGCACGTGGCCGGGGCGGTGTGGCTCAAGCTTCGCTTCAACGCCGGCGTGTCGTTCTCGGTCAATCCCGCGGGCCCCTTCCTCACGACGGTGGTCACGATCGTCGTTGCCTTGGTCGTGGTGGTGGTCGGCCTACGGGCGCGACCGGGCGTTGCGGCGGTCGGTTTTGGGCTCCTGCTCGGAGGGGGACTGGCCAACGTCATCGACCGCCTGGCCGCCCAGCCTCACCGGGTGACCGACTTCATCGCCCTGGGCAACTTTCCGGTCTTCAACCTGGCCGACGTGTCCATCACCGCGGGCTTCATCGTGTTGTTGGTGGTGGCGCTGCGCGGTGAGGCCCTGACCGCGCGATGAGCGGCCCCGACCCGTTCGACGGCGAGGTGCTCGACCTGAGCGTGCCCGCGGGCCTCGACGGGCTGCGCGTGGACCGGGCGCTGTCGATGCTCACCGGGTTGTCGCGCGCCCAAGCCCACGACGTCCTGGTCGCGGGCGCGCTGACCCTGGACGATCGCGTGATCGCCAAGCCGTCGCACCTGGTGAGTGAGGGCCAGCACCTGGTCGCGGTGCTGGCCCTGGACGCCGACGTTGAGGTCATGGGCGAGTCCGACGTCCTCGTCGACGTGGTGCTGGAGGACCCCGATTTCTTGGTCGTGGACAAAGCGCCAGGGATGGTGGTGCACCCCGGGGCCGGCCAACGTCACGGCACACTGGTCGCGGGGCTGCTCGCGCGCTACCCCGAAATGGCGGAACTGTCGCGCTCGGGCCCGTGCGACCCGGGGCGACCCGGCGTCGTGCACCGACTCGACAAGGGCACGTCGGGTCTGTTGGTCGTCGCGCGAACACCCGAGGGGTTCGACTCGCTCAGTTCACAGATGACCGACCGACTCGTGGCGCGCACCTACGTGGGTGCGGTCGAGGGTCACGTCAGCGAAGACCGCGGTGAAGTCGACGCCCCGATCGGACGCTCACCGCGGACCCCCACCATGATGGCGGTGCGCGCCGACGGTCGCCCGGCGCGCACGCACTACGAGGTCGTCACCCGTATCGAGTCGCCGACGTCGACGGTGCTGCGCCTCACCCTCGAGACCGGTCGCACGCACCAGATCCGGGTGCACCTGGCCGCGATCGGCCACCCGGTGATCAACGACGCGCGCTACGGACACCGACGCGACACCCGGCTCGACAGCGAACGGGTCTTCCTGCACGCGAGCGCGCTCGGTTTTTCTCACCCGCGCACGGGCGAGCCCGTGCGGGTGACCTCGGCGCTGCCGGCGGATCTGGCCCCGCTGGTTCCGGCGGGGGTGTCTCTCTAGACCGTCTGGTGGGCGGCGACGACCTTGTCATCGTCACGCAGCAGTGCGAGCGCTTCCTCTTCGGCGCGGCGCACACGGCGCACCCCGATGTCCATCTTGGTGGCCGTGGCCTGCAGTGACAGGGGAGTGGCCCCGTCGAGTCCGAAGCGGTGCACCAGCACTTCGCGCTGGAGATCGCTCAACTGACCCAGGGCGTCGTGCAACTCCTCGTCCATCATGGCCTGCTCGACCTCGCCCACCCAGTCGCGCTCGCTCGGTGCGACCAGGTCTCCCAAGGTCGTGGCCGAGTCCGAGGACGCGGGCTGGTCCAGGCTGGCGGTGACCCCGGCCAGGCCGCGCAGCGAGTCGCGGACCTCCTTGGTCATCCCGGTGGCCTCGGTGAGCTCGTCGTCGGTCGGCGCGCGGCCGAACAGCGACGTGAGCTCGCCGGTCGTCGCCTCGAGGCGCTGGAGCTGCTCTCCCACCTCGAGGGGGATGCGGATGGTGCGTCCGTGCTGCTGGACGGCGCGCTGGAGCGACTGGCGGATCCACCAGGTCGCGTAGGTCGAGAACTTGAAGCCGCGTTCCCAGTCGAACTTCTCGACCGCACGCAGCAACCCGAAGGTTCCCTCCTGGACGAGGTCGACCATCTCGACGCCGCGGTCCTGATAGCGCCGGGCCCAGTGAAGGACCAGGCGCAGGTTGGCCGCGACCATCTGCTTCTTGGCTTGTTCGTCACCAGCGGTGACGCGCTTGGCGAGCTCGACCTGCTCGTCGTAGTTCGGCATCGGGTACCGGTCCAGGTCCCTCATCAAGAGACCCAGCATGTCGTTGGTATTGACCGAAGATCGGCGGGGGGCGGTGCTCATCTATATCTCCTCGTTACGAACATCGTCGTCGCCCCGGGAGGCCCGGAATTTCTCCTACCGGCGCCTAATTAATTTACCACCCTTTAGTTGCAAGCGCAAGGTTCGCCAGTTCTACGGGCGTCAGGCGCTGTGGGTTCGTTTGACCGGGGTCCCGCCGCGCGCCTGGACGACCATGTCGTCCAGGGTGTAGCTCGAGAGGTGCTCGCGCATGTGGTTGCCCACGTCGGACCAGACGCCCAGGAGCACGCACTGGCCCTCGTGGTCGCACGCGCCGTCCTGGTGGGGCTGGCCGAAGTCGCCGGCCACGATCGGCCCGTCGACCGCCGCAACCACCTCGGCCAGGGTGATGGTTTCGGGTGGTCGGGCCAGCACGTAGCCGCCGCCCACGCCGCGCTTGGACCTCACCAGGCCCACGCCCTTGAGGCTCAACAGGATCTGCTCGAGGTAGGGCTGGGGTAGACCGGTACGCTCGGCGAGGTCACGCACCGAGACCGGCAGTGTCACGTCGTCGCGCAGCGCCAGGCTCAGGAGCGCCCGGCTCGCGTAGTCCCCCCGAGTCGATACCCTCACGGGTCCAGTCTAGGGACGTCGCGAGATGCGCCCGGGGTGCACGGGCGCGCCGACAGGTCTGGCACACTGCCTAGGTGGAAGATCCGACGAACGAGAACGTGTCAGTCGGTCCCGACGAGGTGCTCTCGCCGGGCCAGGGCGAAGCGCCCGCCCCCGAGGAGAACGCCGACTACATCAGCCAACCGGCCAAGGTCATGCGCATCGGCTCGATGGTCAAGACCCTGTTGGACGAAGCGCGCTCGGCGCCACTCGACGAGGCTGGGCGCGCGCGACTGCGTGAGATCTACCAGACCTCGATCCAGGAGCTCTCTGGCGCGCTGTCACCCGACCTGGGCGGCGAACTGTCGCGCATGGTGCTGCCCTTCTCCGGAGACGTGCCGTCCGAGTCCGAGCTGCGCGTGGCCCAGGCGCAGCTGGTCGGCTGGCTCGAAGGACTCTTTCACGGCATCCAGGCGTCGCTCTTTGCCCAACAGGCCGCCGCGGCCGCGCAGCTGGAGAAGATGCGCGACCGATCGCTCAATCCTGGCGCCACCGAGCCTCGCTCGGGCACCTACCTCTGAGCCGTGGGGCGAGCGCGTGACGGGGTGGCCCTAGTCTCGGCGCGCTGTGGCGCCGCGCGCGCGCCCGAAAGGTTCCGTGCCGATGTCTGAGGAGTTCGTCCACCTCCACAACCACACCGAGTACTCCATGCTCGACGGTGCGGCGCGCATCGAGGAGTTGGTGCTGGCGGCCAAACTGGACGGCCA
The DNA here is from genome assembly GCA_035534335.1 of Acidimicrobiales bacterium. Taxonomy (GTDB): domain Bacteria; phylum Actinomycetota; class Acidimicrobiia; order Acidimicrobiales; family RAAP-2; genus RAAP-2. The sequence goes on from DATLSF010000025.1 coordinate 108,161, forward strand.
GCGCGCGCTGGGCATCACCGATCACGGCAATCTCTACGGGTTGATCGAGTTCTACGACACCTGTCGCGCCCACGGGGTGACGCCGGTGCTGGGACTCGAGGCGTACATGGCGGCGACGTCGCGCTTCGACCGCCCGGCGCGGCGCGGAAAGATCGACGACACCGGGGGAGAGACCGAGGGGGGAGGCAAGCTCTACCACCACCTGACGCTGCTGGCGGTGTCGGACCTGGGCTACCGGCACCTGCGCGAGCTGTCGTCGATGGCCTTCCTGGAGGGCTACTACTACAAGCCGCGCGTCGACTGGGAACTGCTCGAGCGCTACGCGCCGGGGTTGATCGCCACCTCCGGGTGCCTCGGCGGCGTGGTGCTGCAGGCACTCCTGCGCGACGACGTACCCAAGGCGCGCGAGCTGGCCGGACGACTGCAGTCGATCTTTGGACCGGAGAACTTCTTCATCGAACTCCAGGACCACGGCCTGGTCGACCAGGCGCGCACCAATCCTCAGCTGGTGGCCCTGGCCCGGGACCTCGGCGCGCCGCTGCTGGCGACCAACGACCTGCACTACGTGCACCACGGCGACGCCGAGATGCACGACGCGCTGTTGTGCGTGGGCACGGGATCGCTGGTCGCGGACCCCGACCGGTTCCGCTTCCACAGCGACCAGCACTACCTCAAGAGCTCGGCCGAGATGCGCCACCTGTTTCGCGAGGTCCCCGAGGCCTGCGACAACACGCTGCTCATCGCCGAGCGCGCCCAGGTCACCATCGAATTCGACAACGACGCGCTGCCCCAGTTCCCGTTACCGGACGGCTACGGCGCGTCCACCCACGCCGAGGGCGCGAATCGCTACCTGCGCGACCTGACCTACCACGGGGCCGCCGAAAGATACGGCGACGTCACGCCGGCGATTCGTGAGCGGCTCGACTACGAGTTGGGTGTGGTCGCCGACATGGGCTTTTCGGACTACTTCTTGGTGGTCTGGGACCTGATCCGACACGCGCGAGAGCAGGGCATCCGCGTGGGACCCGGGCGCGGGTCGGCGGCGGGGTGCTGCGTCGCGTACTGCCTGGCCATTGTGGACCTGGACCCGATCCGCTTCGGGCTCATCTTCGAGCGGTTCCTCAACCCGGGACGCAAACAGATGCCCGACATCGACATGGACTTTGACGAGCGCTACCGCGGCGACATGATCCGCTACGCCGCCGAGCGCTACGGCTCAGACCACGTGGCCCAAATCGTGACATTCTCGACCATTAAGGCGCGCGCGGCGGTGCGCGACGCCGCGCGGGTGCTGGGGTACCCGCCGGGACTCGGCGACAAGATCGCCAAGGCCATGCCGCCGCTCGTGATGGGCCAGGACCTGCCGCTGCGCGCGTGCTTCACGCGCCTGGCCGGGTACGAGGCGCGCTACGCCGAGGCGGCCGAGCTGCGATCGCTGTACGCCAGTGACCCGGACGTCACGCACGTGGTCGACGTGGCCAAGGGATTCGTCGACAAGCGCCGCCAGGACGGCATCCACGCCGCGGCGGTTGTGATCACCAAGGAGCCGGTGCTCGAGTACGTGCCGGTGCAGCGCAAGTCCTCCCCGGGCGGCGCCGGCGAGGACGCACCGATCGTCACCCAGTACGAGGCGTCAGCGATCGAGAAGCTCGGTCTGCTCAAGATGGATTTCCTCGGCCTGCGCAACCTGGCCATCATCGAGCGCACCCTGGAACACGTGCGACGCCGCCACGGCGTCGAGGTCGACATCGACCACGTACCCCTCGACGACCCCCAGGTCTACGAGATGCTGCGCCTGGGTAACTCGATCGGCATCTTCCAGCTCGAGGGCGACAAGATGCGCCAGCTGATGCGGCGCCTGGCGCCCACGTCCTTTGAGGACATCGCCGCGATCAACGCGCTGTACCGACCCGGGCCGCTCAGTGAGGGTGTGCACAACGACTACGCGGATCGCAAGAACCTGCGACAGGCGGTGTCCTACGACGACCCGGTGCTCGAGGAGATCCTCGGCGAGACCTACGGGCTGATGATCTACCAAGAGGACATCATGCGCGTGGCCACCAAGATCGCCGGTTTCACGATGTCCGAAGCCGACGACCTGCGCAAGGCGTGCTCCAAGAAGATCCGCGAGATGATCCAGGCCCAGCGCGCCAAGTTCGTCGCCGGCGCCGAGCGCGAGGGCTACGGCAAGGCCCTGGGCGATGCCATCTTCAATAAGATCGAACCCTTCGCCGACTACGCGTTCAACAAGAGCCACGCCTACGGCTACGCCCTGCTCGGGTACCAGAACGCCTGGCTGAAGGCCAACTACCCGGTCGAGTACATGGCCGCGTTGCTGACGTCGTTTCGCGAGGACAAGGACAAGAGTGCCGCCTACCTCAACGAGGCGCGCCAAATGGGCATCACCGTGGCCGTGCCCGACGTCAACGAGTCCTTCGCCGACTACGCGCCGAGTACTCGGGCCGAGTCGACCATCCTGTTCGGCATGGCCGCGGTTCGCAACGTCGGTGCGTCACTGGTCGAGCGCATCGTCGCCGAGCGCGACGCGAATGGCGCCTTCACCTCGGTCTACGACTTCGTGCGCCGGGTCGATCCCATGGTGCTCAACCGCCGGTCAATGGAGTCGCTCATCAAGGCCGGCGCCTTCGATTCACTGGGGGTGGCGCGCCTGGCCCTACTGCTCAAGGTCGACGAGATCATCGAGGTGACGCTCAACCGGCGCAAGGACCTCTCCCTGGGAATCTCGACGCTGTTCGCCGCGATGGGCGACTCGGGGGACCACGACGACTGGGAGGGAACCGAGGTGGCGCTCGGCGACGCGGAGTTCGACCCCGCGGTCAAGCTCGAGTTCGAGCGCGAGATGCTCGGCACCTACATCTCGGACCACCCGCTTTACAAGGTGGAGTCGACGCTTCGCGCGCGTACCGACGGCACCATCGGCGAGGTCATGGAACGCGCCGACGAGCTCGTGGGCTCGGGGCGCGCGGTCACCATGGGCGGCATCCTGACCGAGGTCCAGGTGCGTACCACCAAGGCGGGTCAGCCGTACGCGCGGGTGGTCCTCGAGGACCTTGGCGGCTCGACTGAGATCATCTTCTCGGCGCGTACCTTCGCCGCGACGAGTGGCTTCCTGGCCAAGGACAACGTGGTGCTGATCAAGGGCCGACTCGACCATCGCGACGAGGAGGTGCGCTTCAGCGCGTTGGACGTCTCGCTGCTGCGTTCGGACCCAGCCACCGAAGAGTTGCGACTCTCGCTGGGACCCGAGGATTTGACGCAGGGCTCGATCGCCGCGCTGCGCGAGATCCTGGCGCGCTATCCGGGTCCGTCGCCGGTGATCGTCGAAGCCGCCTCGGGCAAGACCTACAAGCTCGGCCCCGCCTTCAACGTCAACATCGCCGGTGTGGTGGGCGATTTGCGCTCTGAATTCGGCCGCAACGTCATAAAGGCCTAGCCCCGAAACTCGGGTCACAGAACTCTCGTAGAATGGGTTCCTATGGCAATGACCGTTACCACCAAGGACACCACTGCACTCAGCGACGCCGAACTCGCGGAGATGGCCGACCTGTGCGTCGACCGCGAGCCCAACTTCGACATCGGCTTCCTGTCCAAGCAGCGTGAGGAGTGGGTGCTCGTCACCTACGCCCGCGAGGGCAACAAGTTGCGCGGCTACTCGTTCGGCACGCTCGAGCGCATCGGGGGGACACCCTCGCTGCTGGTGGGTCTGCTGCTGGTGGACCGCAACACCAAGTCCGACCAGACGCTGCGCGCGATCCTGCACGACCAGTTCCGCCGGGCTCTCCTCGCCTTCCCCGACGAGGACGTCCTGCTGGGCACGCGCCTGTGCACCCCCGACGGCCTGCGGGCCTTCGTAGGCCTCGACGACGTCGTGCCCCGCCGCGGCTACAAGCCCACGGGCGAGGACCGGGCCTGGGCGCGGCGCCTGGCCAAGCGCTTCGGCTCCGAGAAGTCCATCGACGACAAGACCTTCGTGATGAGCGTGTCGCCGGGTCCCGTCGGGGGACTGGACTACACGGCCGCCAAGGCCACGCTGCCCGATGGCGCCGAGGAGCTCTTCGCCGCGGTCAACTGCGAGAACGGCGACCGCCTGGTGGTCTTCGGCTGGGCCATGGCTGAGGCGCTGGCCTCGGGCAAGCTCCCGCGCTAGCTCAGTTTCTCGGCAGCAGTCCGGTGCAGCTCTTGTAGCAGTGCCCGTCAATGGGCACCGAGAGCGTCGTCAGCACGTACGTCGGGCGAAAGCCGAGCGCGGTCGCCAGGTCCTTGCCGGCCAGCGAGGTGCGTCGCGTTGCCTCCATCGTGCGCACCGCGTAGGTGTCCTCGCACACCAACCAGACGTCGTCGCCGAACCAGCCGAAGCGCACCCAGGTGGACCCGTCGTCGAGGCGTCGCAGTAGCTGCGGACCCCGGTCGGCGGCAACGAGTGCGACACTCGGACGCTCGCCGCGAAACTCCCAATAGGGCGCACTCGGTCCGCGAAAACCGAAGAGTGGCCCGTCCGGGGGCGAGGAGATCTGTTCGAGCCAGCCGCGGATCCGACGACCCCGGTACGTGCCGAGCCGGCGGGGCAGCTCGCTCAAGGTGATCGACTCGGGTTGGGCCAGGTCGTTTCGTTCGAGGTCGTCAGCCAGTTGACCCTCGACCACGTCGAACGCGGCGAGGTCGGTTTCGAGGTGCTCGGGCCAGGGAACTCGCCAGCGCACGATGGCCTGGGACGCGAGGTCCACCACCGTCGTGCTCTCGTTCGTCGAGCCCAGCACCAGGCCGACCATCTGTGAGCCCGGCGTCAGGTCGACGGTCGGGCGTGACGGGGTGCGCTCGACGAGGCGCTTGATGGCCCGCGCGGCGGGGTCGCGCCACAGCGGGGACATCAGAGCGTCGCCGTGACTTGCGCGTCGAACTCTGCTGGCGACGTGGCGGGCGTGTGGCACACGCCGCCGCGACACAGGTAGGCGACTCCCGTCTCACGTTGCGCGAGCAGGGGCGAGGTGCCGGTGCCGGAGATGTAGACAGCGCGCGCCATGGCCCTCGATCGTACGTGGTGGGCGAGCGGACCCGGCTCGCCCGGCACCACCACCTCGACGCCGTCGAGCGCGAAGCCCGCGCCGTCGACGAGCACCGGCACGACCAGGGGGTGCGTCGTGAGCAGCGGCGCGCCGAGGCTCACCAGTCGCCGCGCCACGGCCAGCACGTCGGCGTCGCCGACGATCAGGGCGAGGCGAGCCAGGGCGCGCGTCGCGACGGAGTGCGCCGAGGGGGTTGCGCCGTCAAAGAGCTCCTTAGGACGCAGCGCCAGGTCGGTGACCAGGGTGCTCGAGGTGACCAGACCGAAGCCGTCGTTGGGGGCACGCGAGCTGGGCAGCGGTCCGTCCCAGTGGTGGTCGATGAGGTCGCGCGCAACGGCACGCGCCCGATCGGTCCAGGTGTCGTCGCCGGTCACCTCAAACGCGTCGACCAGCGCGTCGATCAGCCACGCCAGATCGTGAGCAGTGGCGCGAGCCCCCGGTCGTTCGGTGCGCCACCACCCGTCGGGCGCGCGGTGCGTCATCGACAGCGAGTCGAGCAGGTCGCACCCGGCGCGCTCGTAGGCGCCGTCGCGGCTCCACAGGAGTGCGCTGGCGAACATCGCGTTCCACTCCAGGACCACCTTGGTGTCGCGACCCGGTTGCGGTCGCGCGGCGCGCGCCGCGCGCAGCGCCGCCAGCGCGGCAGCCAGCTCGGGTGGCGTCGTAAATGGCTCGTTGTCGCCCAGTCGCGGAATGCTGCGTCCCTCGACCTCGCCCGGTCCAGCCAGGCGCCATCGAGCGAGCACCGCCGCGAGATCGCTCTCGCGGCCCGCGCGCACAAGTGCGTCGCGTACCTCGTCCTCGGTCCAGGTCACGTGACGTCCCTCGACGCCGCCGGCGTCGGCGTCGAGGGAGGCAGCGAACCCGGCATCAACGCGGAGATTTTCGAGAACGAAGTCCAGAGTGGCCGTGGCCACGTCGCGCCATTCGGCGCCTCCGCCGACGGCACGATCGGCCCACAGGTAGGCCCGCACGAGGAGCGCCTGGTCGTAAAGCATCTTCTCGAAGTGCGGCACGTGCCACTCGGCGTCCACGCTGTAGCGCGCGAAGCCACCACCGACGTGGTCGTAAAGGCCGCGTCGCGCCATCGCGTTCAACGTGCGCGACACCGCGCCGCGAGCGTCGGGGTCGTCGAACTCAGCGAGCGCCATCACGTAGTCGGCGCGCGGGAATTTCGGTGCTGGTCCGAATCCGCCGTTGTCCTCGGCGCGCGAAATTAGTTCACCCCTCAGGGTTCGGCGGACCGCCCGAAGGTCCCAGTCGTCACTTACCGGCGCGAGGTGATCGACGACGGCGACCTCGTGGTCCAGCGCTGTGCGCAGCTCGCGCGCCTGGGCCAGAACCTCGTCTCGCCGACCGGTCCACGCGTCACCCAGCGCCGCCAAGAGGCGTGGCAGACCCACGTGGCCGAACCGGTCCTCGGGTGGAAAGTAAGTGCCAGCGTAAAAGGGGTCCCCGTCCGGCGTCATGAAGACCGACATTGGCCAGCCGCCCTGGCCGGTCATTAGTTGCGTCGCGGCCATGTAGGCGGCGTCAACGTCGGGACGCTCCTCGCGATCGACCTTGATGGGCACGAAGGAGTCGTTGATCTGGCGAGCGATCTGCGGATCCTCAAAGCATTCGTGGGCCATGACGTGGCACCAGTGGCAGGCCGCGTACCCCACCGACAAGAAGACGGGCCGGTCGTGGGCGCGCGCAAACTCGAACGCGTCCGGACCCCAGATCCACCAGTCGACAGGATTGTCCACGTGCTGGGCCAGGTAGGCCGATCGCACGTCCTCGGCGTCGCGCAAGCGTGGCACGCTAGCGGGCGATTGCGCGGCGCGCGAGGTCTCTCACGTGGGCATCGTAGGTGCAGCGCCGGGCGCCACATCACGGGGTTCAGGAATAATGGCACGGTGGAGCTCGAGTACCCCCTACGCACGGAGCGGCTGACGCTGCGGCCGTTGGTCGTCGGGGACCTCGACGACCACTTTCGAATGTTCTCAGACCCGCAGGTCGTGCGATACCTCTACGACTCGCCGATGGACCGCGGTGAGGCGGCGGCACAACTGGAGCGCCGGCTGCACTGGCAACTGCCCGCCGAGGGCGAGTGGCTCAACCTCGCCGTGGAGGCGGACGGTGTCTTCGTCGGCGAGTCCGGAGTGTCATTGACGAGCCGCGTGCACGACCAGTGCGAGGTCGGCTACGTCTTTGACCCGCGCTATCAAGGTCGTGGATACGCCACCGAGGCCACGGCGTGCATGATCGACATTGCCTTCGAAAAGCTGGGGGCGCACCGCGTCACGGCACAGCTCGACGCGCGAAACGACGCCTCGGCGCGCGTCCTTCAACGCCTCGGACTTCGTCGCGAAGCGTGGCTGCGCGAGAACGAGTTCGTCAAGGGCGAGTGGACCGACGAGATCGTTTACGCGGTCCTGGCCGATGAGTGGGCACAGCGCGGACAACAGATGAGCTAAGGCGCTGCGCGCTGGGTGCCCCGGGCGACGAAATCGCGATCGGTTCCATTGGAAACGGCACTCTTGAGCCGTCATCGGTGCCCGGGTTTAGAAGGGTCTGCGTGTCGCGCTCGATACGCTGACCAACGTTCGCACTGATTGGAGGACGTGTGACCACACCCCTGCGCTGGGGAATCGTCGGGACCGGTGGGATCGCCCATCGCTTCGTCCAGGACCTCGAATTCACGGACGAGGGCGTCGCCGTCGCGGTGGGTTCACGCACGCTCGAGTCGGCCAACTCGTTCGGTGACGCGCTCGGCGTCGCGCGCCGCTATGGGTCCTACGAGGAGCTCGTCGCCGACCCCGATGTGGACGCCGTCTACGTGGCAACCCCTCACCCTTTCCATCACGACAACGCCCGGCTGGCCCTCGAGCACGACAAGCCCGTGCTAGTGGAAAAGGCCTTCACCATGACCAGTGCCGAGGCCCGCGACCTGGTCGCGCTGGCCCGGTCGCGGCGCCTGTTCCTGATGGAGGCCATGTGGACGCGGTTCCTGCCCCACGTGAAGGCGGTGCGCGAGATCGTCGCTAGCGGCCAGTTGGGTGACCTCGTCGTGCTCTTCGCTGACCACGGCCAGTGGTTCGCACACGACGCCTCGTTCCGACTCTTTGCGCCGGGGCTCGGTGGAGGGGCACTACTCGATCTCGGGGTCTACCCCGTGTCGTTCGCTTCGATGATCTTCGGTCCGCCCCAGCGCATCGCAGCGATGGTGGACCCCGCGTTCACCGGCGTCGACGGGCAGACCTCGATGATCTTCGGGTACGCCAACGGTGCCCAAGCGGTCCTGTCGTGCACGTCGTCGGCTCGCACCCCGACGCGTGCCAGCATCATGGGCACCGACGCACGCATCGAGATCGAAGAATCCTTTTACAGACCTACCTCGTTCTCCACCATTTCGCGTGACGGCCAAACCCGGGAGTACTCGTTCACGGACGAAGGCGGCGGTCTGCGACACCAAGCGATTGAGGCAGCCCGGTGCCTGCGAGCGGGTGAAATCGAGAGCCCCCTCATGCCGCTGGACGAGTCCATTCAGATCATGGAGACCATGGAGAAGGTCTTGGCGTATCTGTAGCGCGTGCCGCGCCGCACCCAAAAAATGTCGATCCGGCGGCCCGCGGACTCCCGATCAAGGTTGCGTCGAGGCGCGCGTCGACTCGGTCGCTCGTCGAAGCGTCGCCAACAGCGCTGGCGTGCTACTCGGATCGCTCCTGGTCTGGTGTCGGGCCTAGACCCACGATTGAGGACAATCGACGATTCGTTGAAGCTGCTTCGGAGGATCGTTGCGATCGACTAGTGCAGTTCGCCCAGTGAGTCACGACGCACTTTGCCGTTGGAGGTACGTGGGATGGCTGCGACCCGACGAACCTCTTTGGGTTTCGCCCACGGTCCTATGCGTTCGGCGGCCTGTTCGCGGATCGCGTCCTCGAGGTTCTCGCCATCTGTCACCACCAGCACGACGACCCGTTCGCCCCATTCCGGGTCCGCGGTGCTCGTGACCGCGACGTCGCGGATATCGGTCAGCTCGCTGAGGACCGCTTCGAGGTCCTCCGGCCAGACTTTCTCACCTCCGGAAGTGATCACCGTGGCGAGCCGCCCCCGCACGCGCACCCGACCATTGATGACGTCGCCACCATCTCCGGTCGGGAACCAGTCGGAGCGTCCATCGGGTCCCGTCGCCCAGGGGCGCGGCGCGTCACGGTACCCACGAAAGAGCGTGGGGGAGCGAACGAGCAGCTCGCCGCCGACGCTGGCGATTTCAACACCCGGCAACGGCGACCCCGAGTACACGACGCCGGAACCGGTCTCCGTCATTCCCCAGGTGGTCACGACGTTCTCGGCCAGTCCCTCCGGTGGTCGCCCGCCACCCAGGAGCACCCGTCGGTAGCCCGACAGGTCCTGGCGCACGAGCTGGGGTCGTACGACAGCGACATGTGTGGCGCCGGCGCGCGCGCCAGCCTCGAGGTCGTCGGACGGCCCCCATTGGAGAGACGCGTCATCGAGCACTGAGCGCAGCAACACCGCGAGTCCGCCGACGTGGCTGGCCGGCAGGCAGGGATACCACACGGGCGGGTCGTCGCCGCGTAGTGTGGCCTGGGTAATGACGGCGCTGGCGCGCAGCGCGTCCCAAGTCAACTCGGCGGCCTTGGCGGGGCCGCTCGAGCCCGAGGTGAGGATGACGGCACCAACGTCGTCGTCTACCTCGCGACCTGAGGTCCGCGATGTCGTGCCCTGAATGTTCACGACATCGGTGGCACCGAGACGATCGAGCTGCTCGTCGCGCCGGCGTGGCGCCAGACGTCGGTCGAGAACGCAAAAGGCGTGTCCGCGCGCGCAGCACTCTCGCAGCGCGACTTCCAATTCGGGCCCGAGCTCCAGGTCGAGCGCGTACAACCGGGCCACCTCGCGAGATTAGGCGCTCGCGGTAGGTTGACCCTGGGAGGACCGATGGCGTCACTGCGCTACGAGCGCCGCATTTCCGCGTCCGCCGACGCCGTCTGGGAGGTCGTGCGCCGCCCCGAGTCGATCAGCGACTGGTTCCCTGGCATCGTGCGGTGCACTGTCGACGGTCGACGTCGGACCGTCGTGACCGCTACTGGACTCGAGATGGACGAGGAGATTCTCACCATCGACAACGACCTGCGACGATTCGCCTACCGCGTCACGTCGAGCCTCTTTCGCTTTCACCTCGGGGTGATCGACGTGATCGAACTGGGCGTTCGCGACACCCTGTGTGTGTACTCGACGACCGCCGAACCCGACACGCTGGCGTTGCTCATCGCGGGCGGGACCGCCGGCGCGCTCGAGGAGATCTCTCGGCGCGCCGAGCTGCGGGGGGCGGCGTAGGTGGGACGCCGGATCCTCTTCATCACGACCGACCAGCAGCGCTACGACACTCTTGGCGTGAACGGGGGTTCGTACTCGCGCACCCCGGTGGTCGACGCCCTGGCCGAGTCCGGTGTGCGCTACACCCGCGCACAACCGACCTCGGTGGTGTGCATGCCGTCGCGGGCCTCGATGCTCACCGGGCAGTTCCCCTCCACGCACGGTGCGTGGATGAACGGTGTCGCCCTGCCCGTCGACGCCCCGTCGGTCGCCGCCGTCTTGCACGACGCGGGGTTCGCCACGGCCCTGATCGGCAAGGCCCATTTCGAGCCTTTTATGGACCCCTTTGGGCGCTTCGTGGAGAACGCGCTTGCGAACCTGGGCGTGCCCACGGTCGACCAACCCTGGTACGACGGTCGTCTCGGCGTGCATCGTGGCTTCGATCACCTGGAGTTCGCGACCCACGGCGTCATGGGGTCGCTCCACTACGCCAAGTGGATGCGCGAGCAGCATCCGGATTCCCTGGCCGGGTTCTACCCCGTCGTCGATACCGACCTCAACGTGAACGACCGCGGCGGCGGCGACACCGGAGCCCCGCAGGTCCAGTTCAACTCGGTGCCGCGCGAGTGGTATCACACCGACTGGGTCGCCCAGCGCACCATCGACTGGCTGGGCGCGTGCGACGACGACAGCGACTGGTTCTGCTGGATGAGCTTTCCCGATCCCCACCATCCCTGGGACCCGCCGCGCGCCGAAGTCGGTCGCGTGCCGTGGCGTGAGGTGGAGCTGCCCGCGAACTATCCAGCCAGCGCGCAGCTGCGCGAATCGCTGATCGACGCCAAGGCGCGCCACTGGCGCGCCTGGTACGACGGGACCCTTGTCAGTAACTACGAGGCCCCCAAGAACTGGGTCCCGGCCACCCTCACCGCCGACCAGGTGCGCGAGGTCAACGCGCTCAACGCCGTCGAGGTCGAGCTCATCGACGAGGCCGTCGGGCGAGTCATGGGCTACGTCGAGGGCCGGGGATGGGGACCGGACCTGGACGTGATCTTCACCAGTGACCACGGGGAACTCCAGGGCGATTTCGGACTGCTCTTCAAAGGCCCCTACCACGTGGACGCCCTCCTGCGTCTGCCGCTGGTGTGGCGCCCGGCGCCCGCGCGCGGCATCGCGCCAGCCGTCGTTGCGGCGCCGGTCAGTCTGGTGTCGCTCGCGGCCACCTTCTTGGAGATCGCGGGTCAGCCCGCGCCGGAGTGGGTCGAGGGCGCGGCCCTGCCGGTGACGGACGACGACGCGCACCAGCGCGGCTTCGACGCCACGGTGACCGAGTGGGACTCGTCCCTCTTCGGCGTGGACGTTCACGTGCGCACCGTGGTGACGGTGGACCACCTGTACACCGAGTACGGCCCCGGCACGATGCACGAGGGCAACGAGGGCGAGCTCTACGCGATGAATGACGATCCCTTGCAGCGTGAGAACCGCTTCGGTGAGTCATCGGCGGCCGACGTGCGCGCCACGCTGCATGAACGACTCGCCGAGCACGACGAGCGACCGGGCGAGCGCGCCACGCCCGGACTTCTCGTTGCGCCGGTGTGACGGCGGTAGCGTGGTCGACGTGCCCGAAACCGTCATCAGTGGTCCGCCGTCCGACCCGGTCGAGCCGTTTCGCCACGTGGCGCTTCCCTCGTGGCAGCGAAGTGGGGAGTACGGCGACATCCTCTACGAGGTGGGCGAGGGTATCGCCAAGATCACCATCAACCGCCCCGAGCGACGCAACGCGTTTCGACCCCAGACCCTGTTTGAGCTGTCCAGCGCGTTCGAGGCCGCACGCGATGACGTCAGCGTGGGCGCCATCATCCTTACCGGCGCCGGACCGGACGCGTTCTGCAGCGGCGGCGACCAGTCGATCCGTGGCAACGACGGCTACATGGGTGACGACGCGGTGGCGCGCGCGGGCGTGGGTCGGCTCAATGTGCTGGACCTCCAAGTCCAGATTCGGCGTCTGCCCAAGCCGGTCGTCGCCTCGATCGCCGGCTACGCCATCGGCGGCGGGCACATCCTGCACCTGGTGTGTGACCTCTCGATCGCCGCCGACAACGCGCGGTTCGGCCAGACGGGCCCCCGGGTGGGGTCGTTCGACGGCGGCTACGGCTCGTCACTCCTCGCGCGAACCATCGGGCTGAAGCGCGCGAAGGAGGTGTGGTTCCTGTGCCGTCAGTACGACGCGGCGACCGCGCTGGAGTGGGGGCTGGTCAACACTGTCGTGCCACTGGCGGACCTCGAACGCGAAACAGTCGCCTGGTGCCGTCAGATGTTGACGCTGTCGCCGATCGCGCTGCGCATGCTGAAGGCCGGATTCAACGCCGCCGACGACGGCCTGGCGGGCGTCCAACAATTGGCTGGTGACGCGACCATGCTCTTCTACATGTCCGAAGAGGGCCAGGAGGGGCGCAACGCGTATCTAGAGAGCCGCGACCCCGACTTCTCCAAGTTCCCCAAACGTCCATGATCGTGGCCCCGGGGCCGGTGCAACGCTGGGTGGCCGCCGCGCGGCCCCGCACCCTGCCTGCGTCGGTGGTTCCCGTGGCCGTGGGCGCGTCGTTGGTGCGTCCGGCGACCCTCGACTGGGTGTCGACGGCGTTATGCGCCGTCGTCGCCATCTCCCTACAGGTCGGCACCAACTACGCCAACGACTACGCGGACGGGGTTCGCGGCACCGACGAGGTCCGGGTCGGCCCGTTTCGTCTCACCGCATCGCGACTCGTGCCGGCCGCTCGCGTGCGGTCCGTCGCCTGGCTCTGGTTCGCCGTCGCGTGCGGCGCTGGACTGGCCCTAGCCGCGCGCACGTCGTGGTGGCTGGTGCCGATTGGCGCGACCGCCGTGCTCGCCGGGTGGTTCTACACCGGCGGGCCGCGGCCGTACGGCTACTACGGCTACGGGGAGCTCTTCGTGCTCGTCTACTTCGGCTTCGTGGCCGTCGTCGGCACGGCGTACGTGCAGCACGCGAGCGTGCCGGGTTCGGCGTGGTGGTTCGGACTCGCGGCCGGTTCGATGGCCTGCGCCCTGCTGGAGGCGAACAACCTGCGCGACGTCCAGGGTGACCGCGTCGCGGGCAAGCGGACCCTGGCCGCCCGACTCGGCCGCCAGCGAGCCGCGTGGCTGTACCTGGTCTGGGTGGTGGGCGCGGTGGCGGGAATGGCCCTCGGCGGTGAGTCCTGGGTCGCAGTGGCGGTGCTGGTGGCGTACGTGCCTGCCCTGCGCCTCGCGTACTCCGCGCGCGCGGGACGTGACCTTATTCCCCTGCTGATTGCGTCGGCTCGGGTTCAACTCTTCGCCGGCGCCCTGTTGGTGATCGTCTTCTTCGCGACCCGCTAGGCGAGAAAGCCGCTCACTAGTTCGGCGCACTCCTGAGGCTCTTCGAGGTGGGTGGCGTGTCCGGCGCCACCCACCAGCGCTGCCCGGCTCGCGTCGGCGTCGGCGATGGCCTGAGCCTCGGCGGTGAACTTGGCGTCGAGCGCCCCGGCGATGGCCATCGTGGGCAGTCCCGTGACGGCAAGTCGATCACCGAGCCACTCTTGAGTCCCGGTGCCGAGCGTGCGCAACGACGCGGCGAGTCCGGCGGCGTCGCGACTGCGCGCGGCGCGCTCCACGGGATCGTCGGGCAGAGTCGAAAAGAGGGGCTGGGCGAGCCACTCGTCGAGGAACGCTGCCGTGCCGACCTCGAGAATGTGCTCGGCCAGAGCGTCATCTCGGCGTCGGCGCTGGGCGCGCTCGGCGTCGTCGCGGATGCCGCGCGTCGCACTCACCAGCACGAGGCGACCGATTCGTTCGGGGTGGCGAATCGCGACGTGCAGCGCGACGCGACCGCCGAGGGAGTAGCCCCCCAGGTCGATGGCCTCGTCGGGTAGGACACCAACAATGAGGTCCGCGGCCTCGTCGAGTGACGCCGTCACCGCGCTCGCCGTGCCGTGCCCCGGCAGGTCCAGCGTCCACAGTTCGAAGGTCTCTGCCAGAATGGTCCGGAAACGCTGGGCGGAGTCGCGGGTCTGCGTGAACCCGTGTAGCCACACGAACGGGCGGCCATCGCCGCGCCGCGTGACGCTGAGGAGTGACATTGCAAGAGAGCGTACCGAGCCCGAGTGTCGTGCAGTCGACGATGGCCGTCACGCTGCTGGACGAGTGGGCGCGCTGCGGCTTGCACGACGTCGTCATCTGTCCCGGTTCGCGCTCGACGCCCATGAGCCTGGCCGCGGCTCGCACCCACGGCGTGAGCGTGCACGTGCGCCTCGACGAGCGCAGCGCGGGCTTCTTCGCCATCGGACGCGCGCTGTCCACGTCGCGCCCGGTCGTCGTGATCGTGACGAGTGGCACGGCGTCGGCCGAGCTGCACGCCGCGGTGGCCGAAGCGGACCTGGCGCGGGTCGGGCTGATCGTGGTTACCGCGGACCGCCCGCCGGAGCTGCACGGAGTGGGCGCGGCGCAGACGATCGACCAGCGCCACCTCTACGGCTCGATGGTGCGTCGATTCGAAGAGCCTGGTGTGGCGCGCGGCGAAGCCCGCTCGAACTGGCGCCCGCTGGCCTCGCGGCTCTGGAACGCCGCAGCCGGCGCGGGCGCGACGCCCGGCCCGGTGCACGTCAACCTCGCCTTCGTTGAGCCGCTGGTCGCCGACGCACTCGACGCCGCGCCGGGACGCGCGAACGGGCTCGCCTGGCACGCGGTCGCCTCGGCAGTGCCAGGTCCGGCCGACCTGGCCGTCGAAGGTCGTCGCGTGTTGGCGGTCGTAGGTGCCGGGGTGGATCCAACACTGATCGAAGAATGCGTCGCCTTGGACTGGGCGGTGGTGGGTGACGCCACCACACGCGGCGCCGTGGCGTACGCCGATCCCCTTCTGCGCGACGACGACTTCGCAACCGTGGCGCGACCCGACCTGGTGGTGCGTCTTGGAGGACTTCCCTCCTCGCGCGTGTTGGCCGAGCGGCTGATCTCGTGGGGCGCGCCGGTGGTGGCGCTCACCGGAGCCGGACCGGTGGCGGACCCCGACGGCGTCACCGGAGTGAGCATGGGCGGCGTACCCGATCGCGGCGCGCCACACCTGCGCGGCGACGCCGGGTACGCGCGGACCTGGCGGCATGCCTCGGCCCGCGTGGGAACCTGGCTCACCGAACGCGACGCTCACGCAGGTGACCTCGACGAGCCGGCGGTGGCGCGCGCGGTCGTGAAGCTGAGCGGTCGCCATCAGGTGGCGTTGGTGGTGGGGTCATCCATGCCGGTGCGTGACGTCGAGTGGTGGGCCTCCGCGCGCACCGCGCCGACCTTCGCCAACCGGGGGGCGAACGGGATTGACGGTGTGGTGTCCACCGCCCTGGGAGTCGCCACCGGAGGCCGGGCACTGGCGCTGGTGGGCGATCTCACCTTGCTGCACGACGTCTCGGGGCTGGTCGACTCACTAGGCACTCCGGGCGGCACCTGCGTGCTGGTGGTCGTGGACAACCACGGTGGTGGGATCTTCTCCTTCCTTCCACAGGCCCAGGCACTGTCGACGACGGAGTTCGAGCGGCTCTTTGCGACGCCGCGCGATCACGACCTCATGGCGGTGGCCCAAGGTTTTGGCCACGCGGCGGCGCGAGTACGGACCCGCGCAGAGCTCTGCGACGCCGTCGAGAGCTCCCTGTCTCAGACGGGCGTCACCGTGGTCGTCGCCGACGTGGTGGGACGCGATGAGAATGTACGACGTCACGACGCCCTCGTGGAAGGCGTGCACACGCACTGGCGGTCCGATCCGGCGTGATCGCGACGTTGCCCAGTTCGTTGATAGCCGCGATGCCCCTGGCCTTCGCCGCGGGTTTCGTGTCATTCGTCTCGCCGTGCGTGCTGCCGCTTCTGCCCGGGTACGTCGCCTTTCTCGGCGGAGCCTCCGGGCGCCTGGAGGGTCGCTCCGGTCGCGGGCGCGCCGTGGTGGGCTCACTGGCCTTCATACTCGGGTTCTCCGTCGTCTTCGTCAGCCTCGGCGCGCTCTTCGGGGGACTGGGCAACTCGTTCCAGTCACACCAGCGTCCGTTCGAGATCGCCTTTGGCGTCGTGACGATCGCCCTCGGGCTCTTCTTTGGGGGGTGGTGGCCGTCGTCGTGGCTCAGTCGCGAGCGCCGGATCCAACACCTGCCACGCGCATCGGTGCTGGGCGCGGCCGCACTGGGCTTCACCTTCGGGCTGGGTTGGACGCCGTGCATCGGCCCGACGCTCGGCGCGATCCTCGGTCTCGAAGGGGCCACGACGGGCGCTACCCAGTTGCGCGGCTCGATTCTCGCCTTCACGTACTGCTTGGGACTAGGTGTGCCGTTCTTCGTCGCCGCGCTCACCACCGAATGGATGGCCGTGGCCTCCACCTGGCTAAGACACCATTCGCGCGCGATCGGGCGCGTCGGCGGGCTGCTGCTCATCGCGATCGGTGTGGCAGAAGTGAGCGGCGCCTGGCACGCGTTCGTGATCTGGCTCCAGGTGCACGCGCCCGCTGGCTCCACCTTTTTGTGATTCGGGTCTCTCGTAGACTGAGACGATGAATCTGCGCGAGGACTGGACGTTTCGCGGTCTGGTCTACCAGTCCACCGACCCCGATCTGCTCGATCGGCTCTCGCGCGGCGGCGTCACGGCCTACATCGGCTTCGACCCCACGGCCCCCTCGCTCCACCTGGGACACCTGCTGCAGCTGAGTAACCTGCGACGCCTCCAACTGGCCGGAAACCGGCCGATTGCGTTGGCCGGCGGCGGGACCGGTCTGGTCGGCGACCCCAGCTTCAAGGAGACCGAACGCGCCCTGCTGACGCTCGAGGAGCTGGCCCACAACGTGAGCCGGATTGGCACCCAACTGGAGGCTCTGCTCGACTTCTCGCCGGATGCGGGACGGTCGCGCGCGCTGCTGCTCAACAACGCCGACTGGCTGACGGCCATACCGCTCACCGAGTTCCTGCGCGACGTCGGCAAGCACTTCACGGTGAACCAGATGGTGGCCAAAGAGACGGTGCGCAGCCGGCTGGAGCGTGACGACGTGGGGCTGTCGTTCACCGAGTTCTCCTACCCGCTGCTGCAGGCGTACGACTTTTGGCACCTCAACCGCGACTACGGCTGCACGCTGCAGTTGGGGGGCTCGGACCAGTGGGGCAACATCACGGCGGGTGCCGAGTACGTGCGCAAGCTGACCCGCGGCCCGGCCGACGGCCTGACCTCGCCGCTGCTACTGCGCGCCGACGGGCGCAAGTTCGGCAAGACGGAGTCGGGCGACGAGAACATCTGGCTCGACCCGAACCTCACGACGCCCTTTGCGATGTACCAGTTCCTGCTCAACAGTGATGACCAGATCACCCCGAAGCTGCTGCGCTTCTTCACCTACCTCGATCACGCCGCGATCCTCGACCTCGACGAGGCCGTGCGCGTCGCGCCCCAGGAGCGACGCGCCCAGCGGGTGCTGGCGCACGAAACGGTCGCCGTGGTCCACGGCCAGGACGCCGCGCGCGCGGCTGAGCGCGCCGGTGAGGCCCTCTTCAGCGACGCCATTTCCGACCTTGATGAGTCGACGTTGCTGGAGGTCGTGGCCCACGCGCCCTCGTCGACCTTGTCGCGAGAGGAGTTGCGCGCGGGACTCGACCCGGTCGACCTGTTGGTGCGCGCGTCGCTGGCCACGTCGAAGGCCGAGGCGCGCCGGTTCCTCGATCAGGGTGGCGTGTACGTGAACAACCAGCGCGTCGAGCCGGGCGCGTCGCTCGACCTGGCCAACGTGCTGCACGACCGGTACCTGGTGATCCGCCGCGGCCGGCGCCAGCTGCACCTCGTGGTCCTGGCGTGACCCGACGCCTCGCGGCGTTGCTCGTGGGCGCACTTCTCTTCAGCGCGTGCGCTTCGCAGAGTCCCGCGCAGGCGATGCGCACGTGGGTCACCCAGAGCGCGTTCCACACCGCGGTCAGCACGATGCGCTCGGACGCGCGCCACGCGGCGACCCAGCTGCGCAACGCCGCGACCGGACCCAACGTCCTGCACACCGTGTGCGGCGTGTTGAGCGTCGACGCGCTGTCGGCCAACTCGTCGCTGCCGACCCCCGACGACCAGGCCACGACATTGCTGGGACACGCCTACGACGCGTTCGGTGCTGCGGCGCAGTTGTGCTATCGGGCGGCGGGTGACGCGGTGACGCGCCGCCGCGCGATCGCCGACCTCGAGCGCGCCGTGGCCACGCTGGCCGAAGCCCGCGCCCGGGTCGCCGCGGCGTCCTAACCGGCTGGCGGGCGCAGGTCGATCTCGAGGCGAAGGACGCCGTCTTTCAACGTCGCCACGGCGTCGCCGATCATGGCGTAGTCCTGGAAGTCGACCTTGGCCGCCTCTAAGAACCGCTGGCGGTCGGGGCCTTCGACGGGGGGCAGCCCGCGCTTGCGCACGGCGTCGGCGCGTTCGCGGAATCGCACGATCATCTCGTTGGGGTCAAAGGCATCGTTCACGCAGCGATGTTACGGGTTCGTCCGCGGGACCGAGTTGGTATCATTGAGGTCTGACGTGGTCATGCCGCGCCGTGGCCGCGGCCCCTCGAGGCCAGGGGCCAGTGAGGAGTTGACGTGAAAAAGGGCCGCCACCGCCGCTTTGTCGAAGCCCGTGAGCTGAAGCGCTCCACCGGTCCGCGCGCCACCACCTGCGCCGAATGTGGGGCGCCCCCCGAAGACGTCCACGCCGACTGGTGCATGGCCGAAGAGGACCGCTACGAGGAGATCCTGGGGTCCCTGCCGCGCGCGACCTTCACCGAAGAGGACCCGCTCACCGCCGAGAACTAGCGCCGCCGAACCACCGGATGGGGGAGTCGGGTCGCCGCAGGCTGGGCCGCGCGGTGATCGAGATGGGCCAGGAGTTTGTCGTACACGATCTGGCCGACCATGGCGATCAGCTCCTCGGCCATGGAGTCAACGACGCGCGACTTTCCGGAGAACGCTTCGGGCGCCTCGGTGCACCACCAGTGGAACTCCTCGCCGCCGCCGCCCCAGTCGCGGCGTTCCCACTGCGAGATCCTCGTGATGACGTGCCCGCTCTCAGTGACGTGGTCGTCACGGTGCAGCGGTAGCTGCCAACACACGTCGGGCTTGAGCGGGATGTAGCTCTCGTTCTCGTCAATCGCCAGCACGTGCAGCGCGCAGCCGGGCCCGCGATGAAAGTCGGGACGGTTGAGGAAGATGCACGCGTCCTGGGCCAGTCGGGTGACGATCTCGCCGTTGCGCTTGACCTTGGTCGTGCCCTTAGCGCCCCGGGACTTGAACTGCCACTGATCGGCGGTGAGGCGCGATGCGGCGCGTTCGACGCGCCGACGCTCCTTCTCGCCGCCCAGGTGGGCGCCGTAGCTGCAGCAGCCTTGGGACAGCTCGGGCGTGGGCCCGGTCAAGACGCCCTGGCAGCCGCGGCCAAAGATGCAGTTCCAGTTGCTCTCGAGGAACGTGACGTCGAACATCCAGGTCCGCTGGCGTTTGGTGTCGTCGAAACTGAACCACTCGTGCGCGTCGGGGGGGGTGGTGGTCACAGGTGCAACTTAGTTCGCCGCCCGGCGAGGCCTCATCACCCATAGACTTGTGCCGTGACGACGGTTGATGTTTTTGACGTGTTGACGATGACCGACGAGGCGCGCAACGTTGTTCGCGACGCGCTCGACCAGGAAGCTCAGCACGAGAACCTGGGACTCTACGTCGAGGTGACCGGAACGCGCGGTGCTGGCTACACCTACGACCTCTACTTCTCGGACGTGACCGAAGCGCCCGAGGGCGCGGCCATCGGTCACGACAACGGCATCGACATCGTCGTGCCGGCCGCCAGCGTCGCGCGACTGCGCGGCAGCCGGCTGGAGTTTGCCGCCGAAGGTGGCGGCGGACTCGTACTGGTCAATCCCAACCAACCCACGCCCGAAGAGGTGAACCCGGGCGTGCCTGATGAAATCCTGGCCTTCGGTGTCGACGGTCCTCTCGGTCAGCGCGCGACGCGCGTGCTCGACGAGGACGTGAACCCGGCGATCGCCAGCCACGGTGGTCGCGCCGACCTCGTCGCGCTCGACGAGGCGAACAAGGTCGCGTACATCAAGCTCTCCGGCGGGTGCCAGGGATGCGCGATGAGTCGCCTAACGCTCTCGCAGGGCATCGAGACGTCGCTACGTGACGCGCTCGAAGAACTGACCGGCGTCATCGACGTGACCGACCACGCGTCGGGCGTCAACCCCTTCTACACCAACGAGTAACAGAGCGTCGCGCCCTAGGATTGGGCGATGCTGCGCTTCCTGACCGCTGGCGAAAGCCACGGTCCTTCTCTCAGCGTCATCGTCGAGGGACTGCCCGCGGGTTTACCCATCACCGCCGAACAGATCGCCGAACAACTGGCTCGACGGCGACTGGGCTACGGTCGCGGACCGCGCATGCGCTTCGAACGCGACGAGCTGCGCATCGTCGGCGGGGTGCGTCACGGCCGCACGCTGGGTTCGCCAGTGGGCGTCGAGGTGCTCAACTCGGAGTGGCCCAAGTGGGAGCAGGAGATGTCCGCAGCGCCGGGCACCCCGGAACGCCGATTGACGGCCCCGCGGCCCGGTCACGCCGACCTCGTCGGGATGCAGAAGTACGCCTTTGACGACGCGCGCGACGTGCTCGAGCGTGCCAGCGCGCGTGAGACCGCGGCTCGCGTGGTGGCCGGGACGCTGGCGCGCGAGTTGCTCGCCACCATCGGTGTGAGGGTGGTGAGTCACGTCGTGCGCATCGGGGCCGCCGAGGCTCTCAACGACGTGCGTCCCGGTCCCGAGGATCAGGCCCAAATCGACGTTAGCGAGGTCCGCTGTTTCGACCCCGCCGGTGAGGCCGCCATGATCGCCGAGATCAAGGCCGCGGCCAAGGCCGGGGACTCGCTGGGCGGCGTCGCCGAGGTCATTGTCTACGGCGTTCCGGTGGGCCTGGGCAGCTACGTGCACTGGGACCGCAAGCTCGATGGTCTACTGGCCGGCGCGCTGATGAGCATTCCCGCTGTCAAGGCGGTGGAGATCGGCGACGGCTTCGCCCAGTCCGCTCAACGCGGTAGTGACGCCCACGACGCCATCGCGGTGGACGCGAGCCACGCGGCCGGCGGCGGCTTCGTGCGGCGTAGCGACCACGCCGGTGGACTGGAGGGCGGCGTGTCCTCGGGGGCCCCCATCGTGGTGCGCGTGGCGATGAAGCCCCTGTCCACGTTGAACCGACCCGTCCTCGAGACGGTCGACCTCGCGACGGGCGAGTCGACGGTGTCCTTCAAGGAGCGCACCGACGTGACCGCCGTGCCCGCAATGGGTGTCGTCGCTGAGACCATGGTCGCCCTCACCCTCGCTAGTGAGGCCCTTCGCAAGTTCGGCGGGGACACGTTGGAGGAGTTCACGCGCAATCACGCCGCCTACCTGGAGCACCTCGGATCAACCGCGTCGCGATCGATCCCGGAGTAGCCGTGGCCCGATTGGTGCTCGTCGGGTTACCCGGGACGGGCAAGACCACGGTGGCCCGCGACGTGGCGAGGCGCTGGAACTGCGTGGCGCTGGACACTGACGAACTGGTGGCCGCGACGATGGGTGAACCGGCGGGGGCGTACCTTCGCCGTGTCGGCGAGCCAGACTTTCGCGCGGCCGAACTCGTTGCCCTAGGTGAGGCGCTCGAGGCCGACGCGGTGGTGTCGACCGGTGGGGGAGTCGTGACCACCCCCGCGGCGCGCGCGTTGCTGTCCGAGCAGGTGACGATCTGGCTGGACGGGAGCGACGAGGCGGTCGCGAGTCGACTGGACTCGACCGACCGCCCGCTGCTTGGCCACGATCCCGTCGCGAGTCTCCGCGACCTGCGTCACGCGCGCGAGTCCCTGTACCGCGAGGTCGCGCGTGCTCGGGTCGACGTGGAGGGATCCGCGCAGGACGTGACGCAGCGCGTCATCGACGCGGCGGCCAAGGTGGGCGCATGAAGGTTCGGGTCGAGCTTGGGGCGCGTTCCTATGAGGTCACGCTGGATGAGGGTGCGCGACACGACCTGGCCGAACTCGTGGCGCGCCGCGCCCCGCGGGCCCGGGCGGCGGCCATCGTCACGCCGGCGTCCCTCACTGCTCAGTCGTGGTTCGACCTCGTGAGCGGCGTCGCCCAAAGCGTTGTCGAGATCCCCGACGGCGAGTCAGCCAAGTCGCCAACGGTCGTCGCCCGGCTGGTCGAGGACCTCGCGGAACTCGGGCTGTCGCGTGACGACGTGGTGGTCGGAGTGGGCGGCGGCGCCACCACCGACGTCGCCGGCTTCGCCGCGGCGGTCTATCTGCGCGGAGTGCCGCTCATCCACGTGCCGACCACAGTGGCGGGTCAGGTCGACGCCGCCATCGGCGGCAAGACCGGCGTGAACCTTCGCGCCGGCAAGAACCTGATGGGCGCGGTGCACCAGCCACTCGGGGTGCTCTGCGACACCGAGACGCTCGCGACCCTCCCGGAACGCGAACGTCGTGCCGGTCTCGGAGAAGTCGCCAAGTGCTGGCTGCTCGACGGTCGAACTGCGGCCGAGCTGGAGACCACGAGTTTTGCGGAGATGGCGGGGGTCGCGGTGACTCTCAAGGCTCGGGTGGTGAGCGCGGACGAGTTCGAGGGGGGCGATCGCGCCCTCCTCAACTACGGCCACACCTTGGCCCACGCGCTCGAGGCCTGGTGGCTGCGCCGCGACACCGAGCGACTGCGACACGGCGAGGCGGTGGCGATCGGCGTGGCCTACGCCGCTCGACTGGCTCGCTCGCTGGGGCGCGTCGGTGACGAGGTGGTCGTCGCGCACGACAACGTTCTTGACGCGCTGGGACTTGACCACTCGTGGCCCACTGGCACGGACGTCGGCGAGCTCGTCGACTTGATGGGTCACGACAAGAAGGCCCGCCACGACCTCACGTTCGTGCTGGCGGGACCGGTGGGTTTCGCCGTCGTGCCCGGCGTCGACCCGGTGATCGTGCGGGCGGTACTAGAACAGTTCGAAGGGGAGTCATGACGAACCAGATCCTGCTGCTGTCGGGTCCCAACCTGGACCAGCTCGGCACACGCAGCCCGGAGATCTACGGAACCGCGACGCTCGGCGAGCACGTGGCGCGGTTCACGGGGCTCGCCGCAGCGGCCGGTTTTGACGTGACGCACGTCCAGTCGAACTTCGAGGGCGACCTGATTGAAACGGTCCACGCCGCGACGGGCAACTTCGTAGCAATCGTGATCAACGCCGGCGCGCTCACCCACTCGTCGTGGTCCCTGCGCGACGCGTTGAACAGCTTTGACGGCGTGAAAGTCGAGATCCACCTGTCCAATCCCGCGGCGCGCGAGCCGTTCCGCCATCTCAGCACCCTCGCGTCCGTCGTCGACGGCTCCATTGCCGGGTTCGGCGCCGCCAGTTACGACCTCGGCGTCGACGCGGTCGTTCGCCTGTGTCGCGCCAGATAGAGAGAGCACGGTCGACTGCCTAGACTGGCCCAGGTTCAATCCTCGAAAGGCCCTCGGCGCATGGCCGCTATCTCAACTTCGGACATCAAGAACGGCATCACGATCAAGCTCGACGACGGTCTTTTTACGGTCATCGAGTTCCAGCACGTCAAGCCCGGTAAGGGTGGCGCCTTCGTGCGCACGAAGCTTCGTAACGCGCGCTCGGGTGCGGTCATCGAGCGCACCTATCGCGCCGATGAGCGACTCGACCAGGCGATCATCGACAAGCGCGACACGCAGTACCTGTACCGCGACGGCGACGACTACGTGTTCATGGACCAGGCCTCCTACGAGCAGGTCCCGGTGTCCTCCAAGAGCCTGGGCGACGCGGCCCAGTTCCTCAAGGAGACCGGTAAGGCCATGCTCATCTTGCACAATGACGAGATCATCGGCGTCGAACTGCCGGCGTCGGTGGAGCTCGTCGTGACCCAAACCGAGCCGGGCATCCAGGGAGATCGGGTGTCGGGAGCGCGAAAGTCGGCGACCTTGGAGACCGGTTTGGTCGTCCAGGTCCCCTTGTTCATCGGGTCCGGCGAGCTCATCAAGGTCGACACGCGCACGGGCGAGTACATCACGCGTGCGTAGATGAGTGACCTGTCTAGCTCGCGGCACCTCGCCCGCGAGCGCGCGTTGCAACTGTTCTACGAGGCGCACATCAAGGACCGTCGCGTCGACGAGATCGTTGCGGCGCTCGCGACCACCCCGGACGACTACACGCTCCAACTGCTGCAGAGCGCGGAAACGAACGAAGCGCGCGCGCTGGAGCTCATCGGACAGAACGCCCACGACTGGTCAGTGGACCGGCTTGCGTTGATTGACCGGCTCGTGATGACTCTGGCGATCGGCGAACTGTTGATGGACGACGCGCCACCGGTGGCGGTCGTACTCGACGAGGCGGTGGGTCTGGCCAAGGAGTACTCGACCGACGCGTCCGGTTCCTTCGTCAACGGCGTCTTGGCGGCCTGCGTGGCCCACCTACACTAAATCAGCGCCAGCCGAGGAGTCCCCGATGCCCGGTATGAGCTCACACCCCGTGAGCCTGACCAACCCCTTCGTCGTGGCGCTCTTCCATCACGCGCTCTTCGTCACTGGCATCGCGTGGCTGGCGGGGATCGCGACCGTGTTGATCGTCCTCGAGGTGGTCACCAGGCGCATCCTGTCGTTCAACCTGTCAGCTGAGGGCGTCGCCGAGTCGCGCGCCCGGACGTACCTACGGTGGGCCTTCGGCGCCTTGTGGCTGTTCGACGGCATCCTCCAGTTCCAGCCGTCGATGCCCCTGGGGCTGGGTAGTGCGGTCGTCGCGCCGGCGAGAGCCGGCACGCCATTCTGGCTGCACGACCTCATGACGCACGCGCTGTCGCTCTGGTACAGCCACCCCGTGGCGTTAGCGGTGGGCGTCGCGTGGCTCCAGGTGGGTCTCGGTCTGGTGCTGCTCGCGTCCAACGGCCTGACCGGTCGCGTCGCCGGTGCGATCAGCGCCGGCTGGGCTGCTCTCATCTGGCTCGTGGGCAACGGCGCCGGTGGCGTCTTCATTCGTGGCGCCACCATTCTCTTCGGCTGGCCTGGTGCGTCGTTCTTCTACGTGGTGGCCGGAGTTTTCCTGGCGCTGCCCTACGCCATCTTCTCGCGACGGTTTTCGACGGTCACGTTGCGGGTCATCGCCCTCATGCTCGTCGGCGCCGCGGTCTTGCAGTCGTTGCCCGCGGCTGGGTTCTGGCACGGAGGCACCACCAACGCGCTGACCCAGATGACCTCGACCATGGCGGGCGTGCCTCAGCCGCACGGTCTCGCGTGGTTGATCCGCCACGCCGGGACACTCGCCGCCCAGATGGGCGGGGGATTCAACCTCGTTGTGATCCTGTGGCTGGTGGTCACCGGGGTCGGACTGTGGCTCACTCCCACGCGTCAGTGGCGATGGGCGATTTGGTCACTGGTCGTCGGCGCTCTCGTCGTGTGGGTGATCGGTGAGGACACCGCGATCTTCGGTGGCGTGGCCACGGACGTCAACTCGATGATTCCGCTGGCCCTGCTCGGGTGGTGCGCGTCGCCCCACCTCGCGCACATGGCCCCGCGTGAGGTGACGGTCCCGCGCGAGATCGCCAGTGGTGTGGGTGCCGTCGTGGCCACGTTCGCGGCGGCGATGGTTCTCTTCTCTGTGGTGTCGATGGGTGTCGCGACAGCGTCGTCGACCGAGACGACGATGTTCATCGCCCAGAACGGTCCCGTCTCCGATGCCAGCGTGACCGCGCCGCCCTTCGCCCTCACCGATCAGCACAACTCGACCTATCGGCTCGGCGAGCACCCGGGTCGGGTGACCATCGTGAGCTTTCTCGACCCACGTTGCTACACCGACTGCCCCTTGATCGCCGCGCAGCTCAAGCAGCTGCGCAGCCAGCTGGCCGTCAACGCGCGACTCGACATCGTGGCCGTGGCCATCGATCCGTACCACGAGAAGCTGAGCGACCTGCGCTCGTTCATCTCCCAGCACCAGTTGGGCACGTTGAAGAACTTCTACTTCGTCACTGGTCCCTTGAGGACGCTTCGCAAGGTCTGGCACGACTACGGCATCGGCGTGTCCATGAAGCGCACCGACGTGATGAGCGTTCACTCGGACTTCATGTTCATCGTGTCGGCCAACGGGAAGTTGCGCTGGATCATTCCCGACGACCCGATGAGTTCGTCGTTCGGCACGGCGTCGGCGGTCACGGAGTTGCGCGGGTTGCTCGCCGGTCAAGGGATCCACTAGGCGGACTCGCCAGTCTGCGGTCGGCGAGGTTACTCGTCAGTAAGTGGCGGCCGGTCTGCGCGGTGGGCCTCGTCTAAGTACCGGTTGTACTCGTCGAGCGCGGAGACCACGTGAGGAGTCGGAGACTCGGTGGGGCCCGCGGAATCCGTGTCGGGACGCAGAAGTTTCCGCCACACGTAGACCGCGTAGACCCCGAGAATGGGCCATTCGAAGACGTACGCCCACGAGAGCGTGTTACCCGAGCGCGCCCTCTCCAGTTCGAATAAGAAGGCGCTCAGGCAGATCGCCTCCGCCAGCACGAGGCCGAGATGAATTCGAAGAGCCTTCTCAGGTAGGCCTTTCACAAGTCCACATACTACGGGCGGCCCCCGATACTCTCTTTTTCAGACTTAGCGATTTCGGGGTGACTAAGGAGATGCGTATGTCCGTGTCACAAAGACTGGGAACGGTGGTCGTCCTGTTCCTCGTCGCAGTGGGTTTGATCCTCTGGGCGTTCGCGTCCTTCTTGTCACCGGGAACACCGGGTGGGGTCGTGAACTTCATGGCTGGCCATACGGCTGGCCAACCTGTGAACATGACGATCGAAACGGTCGGTTCGACAGGTCACGGTCCGCACCCGACGTGGGTGTCGTATCTGACGAAAGAGCCCACGACGGGCAAGTGGGTGCACGAAACGACGTGGCAACTGCCCGCCAAGACGGTGATTAACGTCACGATTCTCCAGTACGACAGCGGGAGCCCGCTACGCAACCAAGAGTGGGGACAGGTCCAGGGCACCATCGGTGGCACCGCCACGATCAACGGCAACACATACTCGGACTACAACTCCTACACCGGCGGGGGAGTTGGCCACACATTTGCCGTGCCGGCACTTGGACTCAGCGTTCCATTGATCGGGATCACGAGTAGCAACGTGTGCGGGGCGACGCCGTGCTCGAAGTTCCCGCACAACACGATCACCTTCAGCTTCAAGACGCCAGCCGCGGGCAGCTACAACTGGCAGTGCTTCGTGCCCTGCGGGTTGGGCTACCTCTACGGGAACGGAGGCCCGATGTCGACGCAGGGGTACATGGGCGGATTCTTGGAGGTGCGATAGCCATGGCCGAGAACTCATCCAATAAGGGCGGCGACCTTCGTCGGATCACCTGGATCTGGGTGGTCGTGTCGGTGGTGGGTGAGGTCCTCTTCTGGACCCTGCTCGCCAAGCACGTGCCGCCGGGACGCATGACCGAGACCGCGCAGTCCTCCCAGTCGACGTTCAATCTCCTCATGGGCCTGGCCATGCCGGTGCTCTTTGGCGTTTGGGTGTACATGGCCTACGCCTCGCGAGTCTGGAGCGACAAGCGCAATCCGAACGCCGCGATGTCCGGGCCGAACGCGCGCAACAACTCGAGAACCTCGGTCGCCTGGATCACCATCACTTCGGTGGTGGTTCTCTTCCTCGCCGTTGTC
Source organism: Acidimicrobiales bacterium (assembly GCA_035534335.1). GTDB lineage: Bacteria > Actinomycetota > Acidimicrobiia > Acidimicrobiales > RAAP-2 > RAAP-2. Next base: position 136,263 of record DATLSF010000025.1, read on the forward strand.
GGAACGATCGGTGTCATCCAAGACCACGGGTCGGGTGGCGGCGAAGGTCCGAACCCCGTGTGGAATCCGCCAGGCGCGACCCAGGCCGAGACCGCGGCCCTGGCGGGAACGGCCACGTGGTCACCAGGCTCCGACAAGGTGCTGCCGGTGCAGGTCATCGCCCAGCAGTGGCGCTTCACGTACCGTTACCCAACGTTCGGTGGCTTCGAGAGCCAGCAGTTGATCTTGCCGGCCGACACGACGATCGCCTTCAACGTCACGTCACTCGACGTCATTCACAGCTTCTGGGCCTATCAGCTCGGGGTGAAGGCTGACGCCAATCCCCTCGTGAACAACGTCGCGTACACCCTCACCAAGAGCCCGGGCACATTTGTCGTGCGTTGTTCTGAGTTGTGCGGCATCTGGCACGGGGCCATGACTAACAACGGCTCTGTGGTCTCCCAGTCCCAGTTCATGAGCTGGGCGCAGTCGACCGAGTCAGCCAACGCTACGAACACGGCCCTCCTGCCGGCGTTCGCCTGGACCTATGTGCCGGACGCTAACGGGGCGGCCGGTGGCTACTACATCGACGGCAAAGTGACGCCGTACTCCACGGTCGAGCAGTACGGCGCCAAGCAGCCGGCGTCGTGATGAGAGGGACTCTGATGTCAATGAAACTTTCGGCGCAGGCACAAGAAACGGAGACGTTGCGATGACCATCAGCGCAGAACGATCGACGAACGAGATGGCGGGCACACCGAGTGCCCCGGCGCACCGCGTCACGTGGCCCCAGCGGCCGGGCTGGCTCAGCCAGCACCTCGGCACGGCCCTCATTGTTGGATTCCTCGGCTACCTCTTCGGACACTGGCTGGGCAACCTCGTCGCACACAACTACACCTACATCGCCAACGACGGTCAGAACACCGTGGCCGACTTCTTCGGTCTTCTGTTCATGGTCGTGGGATTCCTCGGCGGTATCGGCGTGTTCAACTACCCGTTGGCCAAGATCATCGGCCGAACACCGGAGGGCGAACACAAGAACCGCGACGGGTGGTCCAAGTACTTCCGCTACACGCTGGACCACAAAGTTGTGGGTATCCAGTACATCGTGGGCGTCCTGCTCTTCATGTTCACGGGCGGATTGTTGGCCATGGCGGTGCGTTCAGAACTGCTGAGCCCGACGACGCACCTGTTCTCGCCGGACACCTACATCAAGATCGTGAGCGAGCACGGCACGGTCATGATGATGATGGCGACGTCCATCATTGTCGGTCCGCTGGGTAACTACCTGGTGCCGCTCATGATCGGCGCGCGTCGGACGGCCTTCCCCCGGATCGAAGCATTTAGCTTCTGGGTGTTCATCGCGGGCTACTTCGTCATCTTCTCGGCGCTCCCTCTGGGAGGATTCCCGACCGGGTGGACGGGGTACGCGCCTCTGCAGACCCAGGCTGGTCCGGGCATGATCGGCTACCTGTTCGGGTTCGCGGTGATCGGAGTGGGCATGATGGCCGCGGGATTCAATATCGCCATCACCATCGTCAATTTCCGCGCACCGGGAATGACCTGGAGCCGGTTGCCGATCTTCGTCTGGTCGATCCTGGCGACGGCGGCGCTGCTCACGCTGGCGACGCCGGTGCTGTTTGCTGCGGGGCTGTTCGGGATCCTCGACAAGACGGCCCAGACCGCCTTCTTCGTCGCTGAGCACGGGGGTAGCTCGTACCTGTGGGAGAACCTGTTCTGGTTCTTCGGTCACCCCGAGGTGTACATCATGGCGCTGCCGGGATTCGGCATCGTGGGTGAACTCGTCCCGGTCTTTGCGCGAAAGCCGCTCTTCGCCTACAAGGTGGCGGCGGCGGGCATGATTGGCGTGGCATTGTTGTCGTTTTTCGTGTGGCAGCACCACCTCTTCCAGAGTGGCATTAACCCGGACATGCGCCCGCTCTTCATGCTCACGACGGAGTTGATCTCGATTCCGACTGGCTTCATTTTCCTGGTGGGAATGGGGACGCTCTATAGAGCGAAGATCAGATTCGAGATTCCGATGCTCTTCTGCATGGCGGTCTTCTTCAACTTCCTGATTGGCGGCGTCACCGGTGTGTTCCTCTCGGACGTGCCGGTCAACGTGACGGTGCACGGCGGGTTTTTCGTGCTCTCGCACTTCCACTACACGATCATGGGGGGTCTGCTTTTCGCGTTCATGGCGGGACTGTATTTTTGGCTGCCCAAGATGACGGGCAAGATGATGAACCGCAAGATGGGCATGTGGCACTTCTGGACGATGTTTGTCTTCTTCAATCTGACCTTCTTCCCGATGTTCATCATCGGACTGCTGGGCCAGCCGCGTCGAGTGTTCACCTACGCCAAGGGACTGCAGGGGCTGAACGACTTCTCCTCGATCAGTGCGTACTGCCTCGGGTTGTCGTTCCTGCTCTTCTTCGTGAACCTGATGTGGTCGATGTTCATCAGTCCGGAGAAGGCCCCGGCCAATCCGTGGGACTCGTTGGGCCTGGAGTGGCAGACCGCCACACCCGTTCCGTCGCACAACTTCGACCGCATCCCGGTGATCACGACCGATCCGTATGGATACGGTGAGACCCCGACCGCGGTTCCGGCGTACGCCGCCTCCGACAGCGGACCCACGGGTTCGACGAGTCAGACCTGAGTGGAGATAGGACTATGACTGACACCTCCAAGCACGAAGCCACCTCTGAGGAGCGCGAGTTTGAACTGCGCGCGCACATCGGTGCCTACTGGTCCGGTGGACGGTTGTTCATCGGCATGTACACGTTCCTGATTGCGTCGCTGGTGTTCTCGTACTTCTACCTGAGGTCAAGTAACAACGGCCAGTTGTGGCGCCCCCACCACGTCACGGCGCCCCTGGCGTACGGGTGGGCCATCGAGATCTGCACGGTACTGACGGCGGCCTTGGCCATCTTCGGCCAGTCCCGGCTCCGTCGCGGCGCCGTCAACGACTGGCAGGTCGCCGGGTGGACGGGAGTGGCCTCGGGATTGCTGGCCCTGTTCTTCCAGTGCTGGGAGCTGACGCGCCTTGGGTTCTTCCCGGGTTCGAGCGGCTACGCGTCGACCTTCATCGGTTTCGCGGTGATGAACATCATCACGCTCCTCGCCAGCACGTACTGGCTGGAAACGACACTGGCGCGCTCGCTGCGGCTTCGAACTGTCCACGGTGGGATCGACCCCGAACTCTCCGACAAGCCCACGGCTCGAGCGTTCCGTGCCGACGTCGCGTCCATGACCTATTTCCAGGGATTCCTGGTGATCGCGTCGATTTTGCTGTTCTCGATGTTCTATCTGATGTAGATGGGTGGCCGCAGTAACAACCGTTAGTCTGAAGTCGTGAAGTGCCGCCGCGAGGGGCGCGTCCGTGAAGGTGGGAGGCAAGAGTGCTAGCAGGCGACATTTATATCGGACCCGAAGTACAAACGATGGTGGTCCTGCTAGGCGTCTTCTTCGCCGTCTGCCTGTGGGGCTTCTTCCAGCGTCACCCGTCGGAGTGACCTCAGAGGCCCCCGCCGCCCTTGGTCGGGCGTGGGTGCCCGAGTTTCGTCGCTTGGTGGCCGCGGTCGGTGCGGTGCTGTGGTTGTTGTGCCTCGTTCCTCCCATGACCTCCTGGTCGCATCGCTACGAGTTCGCTGAATCCATCCAGTTCGCCGTACTCGGATTCTGGGTTCCGGCGCTTCTGGCCGTCGGCGCGCCCTGGCAACGGTGGCGCCTGGTGCGCGTCGATGAGTCGGGTGGAATCAGCGGTGGAGTGCTGCACGAGCGCCGACGGGTGAATCAAGGTCGGGCCCTCAGCTTCGCGTCTCTATTTATTGCGATCTCGATCTTTTGGCGGTTGGCGCCAATCGTCAACGGCCTCACCCACCACGAATGGATCGTGGTGGGTGAGGCGCTGACACTGACGGGGGCCGGGGTGGCCTTGATGTGCGATGTCGTTGAGTCGCCGCCGCTACGGCCGGGGGTCTCACGTCCGTATCGCATCGGCCTCAGTGCGGCGGTGATGTGGTCGGCGTGGGTCTTCGCCTATCTGGAGGCAATGTCGCACGCACCGTGGTATCGCGCCTTTCAGCACGTGGCTGGTCGTAGCCTGTCCATGCCGGCTGATCAGCAGCTCAGTGCCGCGTCAGTGTGGTTCATGACCGGCGTGGTGTTCGTTCCTATCATCTACTGGAACCTTGTCCACTGGCTCCAGGCTGAGGAGGACCCCGACGACGAGCTCTACAAGATGGTCCGCCAGGAGCGCAGCCGGGGGTTCTTCGGCTACCGGTCGGACGACTCGATCTAGGTGCCGGGCAGGTGCCCGGGGGTGGCCATTTGCAGGGGGACCAGGGTGGTGTTGAGGATGCTGCCCGCACGCGCGAGGTAGCTCAGCGCGACCTGGCGGTCCTGGACGAGGTAGTTCTCCTCCGTGGTGAGGTCCGAGAGGGCCTTGGCGTTGCCCGGATGGCTGAATAGCACGATGATGTCCTTGATGGCGTCCTGGGCGTCGTGATCGATCCAGCGCACCACGGTCAGGCGCATCTGCTCGATCTGCTTGCCCGCTCTCGTGTCGACGATCTGAAGGTTTCCAGTCATGTCCGTCAACGCGCTCGAGACGAACGAGCAGCTCTGGCGGTCCTGGGGCAGGTAGGTGTCCAGCGCCAGTTTGAAGTTGGATGTTGTCAGCTTCTTGGCCGCGTCGAGTCGATAGAAGTGAAACGCCTCGGTGATCGAGTAGTTGCAGGTCTTCAGATCGAAGTTGATCTGGCGCACGGCCGCGTTCTGGTCGCCCGCGTCCTGGGCGGGGGTGACGTGATGCGGCAGGTCGGTCACGACCGAGATGGCGACCGCGAGCACGATCACCGCGGTGAGCAGCACCCAGGGACGCCTGTACCACAGGGCTTTCGTCGTTCCGAAGGACGACGCGGGCATCGACCCGGGATCGAACTCCGCGGACGATTCGCCCTCGGGCCGATCAGTCATCGGGCAAGACTACTGGCCTCGGTGGCGATCCCCCCGGCGAAGCGACGCACCAAGTTGGCGGGGAGCGAGTACACCTGCGCGCGACTGACGTGACCGAAGGGAACCGCGAGCGCGCTGAGTTGGCCGCGCGGACCGATGAAGTAGATCACGTTGTTATGTGCAACCTCGCTGGCCGAGGCGCCAATCTTCACCACGACGCCGTAGTTGGACCACGTGGTGTCGAGTTGCCGTAAGGATCCGGTGAGGAACTGCACGTTGGATCGGTCCGCGAGGCCCGGCACGAGCAGGGCGGCGGGACGCGGATCAACGGCGAGGTCACTGGGATCGGTGTTGACGATGGCCACGTCGACGCTGATGCCCCTGCGTTGGAGTGTCGTCACGGCGTCTCGTAGTTCAGTACCAACGACGGGGCAGATGTCGCGGCAGTTCTTGGCGTAGAACGCGAGTAGGACCACTCGTCCACGCTGACTGTCGATGTGCCACGCGCGACCGGTCTGGTCACGCAGGTTGATCGGTGGCGCCTGGGCCGTCGCAATCTCCTTCAGCCCGATGAACGCGGCGGTGTCGAGAGCGCGCGACGTCGTCGTGGTCGCGGACGTACTCACGGTCGTCGTGGTCGCCGGAGACGATCCGCCGGCGCCGTAGAAGTGATCGAGGACCGCGCCACCGAGGCCGAGCGTGAGGAACGCCGCGGCAACGACGAGGACGAACCGCGGCGGCAATCGCGGACGCGCCGGACGCTGTCCGCGCGCGGTGGTCTGTTCTAGTTCGCGGCGGAAGACGGCCCGGCGTTGCTCTTCGGAGAGTTTGCCGGGAGGGACCTCGTTCGTCATGGACTTGGGTTACCTTACCGTCACGTGTCCGACGATTCGAGGTCGCGACACCTCTGCTGCGCCCCGGAGAATTGTCGTCACCATCGGTAGGATGGGGCCGTGGAGGACGCCGGGGACGCGACGCGCGACCCCGCGTCTTCGTCGCGGGAACCTGTTTCAGCGTGGCGCACGCACCTGACCCTCGCCATAGGTCTCGCCCTGTGCGCGGGCGCGTTCTGGTTCGAACTGCATCGCGCGCTGGGCGGCAACGAACTGAGCTGGGCGTACGTCTTTGAGTGGCCACTGCTCGGCGTCTTCGCCGTGTACATGTGGTGGCGGGTGTTGCACCCAGCACAAAATCGCCGAGCGACCGGTCCCGTGAAGGAGACTCCCGAGGTCGAGCGCATGCGCGTTGCGTGGCAGGAGTACCAAAGGTCCCTCCAGACCGAGGCCGAGGCCGAGCCCGACCCCCGAGACCCTTCGGGACGCTCGTAGTGGTGCCGTGAACTACCTGAGCCAGCACTGGTCCTTCGACCCGATGCTCATCATCATTGCCCTCACGGTGGTCCTGCACGAGTTGGGGTTGCGCCGACTCGCTGCCCACTCGCGACCCCGACGCACCGCGTGGCGCCGACGGCGGTCGTACCTCTTCTACGCCGGCCTGGCGGTGCTGGTCATCTCCATCTCGTCGCCGATCGACTACTGGTCGTCGGAGTACTTCTTCGTGCACATGATCGAACACGTGCTCATCGCCTTCGCGTTCCCGGTTCTGGTGGTCGCGGGCGCCCCGTGGGTCCCGATGTACTTCTGCCTGCCCGTGGAACCTCGTCGGTCACTGGGACGATTCGTGTACCTCGATCGGCGAACCGCCTGGTTGCGCGCGGCGGGCCGCTTCCTTCGGCGTCCCACGGTCGCGCTGGTCTTGTTCAACGCGGCCATGGTGGGTTGGCACATTCCCGCGGCGTTCACCTTCGCCGAGCAGAACCAATGGGCGCACATCTGGCTCATGCACGCCAGCTTCATCGTCACCGGTCTGCTCTTCTGGCTCCAGATCATTCCCTCGCACCCGCTCAAACCCGCTCGCGGGCCGGTGTGGCAGGCCGGAGCGATCCTATTCACGAACGTGACGATGACGGTTCTCGCAATCTCCATGAGTTTTCTCACCGCGGTCAGTTGGTATCCGACGTACGCGCACCTGGCTGGCGTGACGCTCTCGCCCTTCGCCGACCAGCAGATCGGGGCGGCGATCCTGTGGGTTTGCGGAGACTTCTGGGCGTACCCGGCGCTGGTCATCGTCATCCGACGCGCCATCGAGTCGGAGGGCTCCTTCGGCGGCGTGATCGACCGCGCACTGCACGGCCGCGCCGAACGCGACCCCCTCTATCTCAAATGACGTCCTGCTAGCATCGAGTTAGTCGTCAAGCGGGTCCCGTGAGGCTCGTACGGCTGGAGGACGCCAGTGCCAGAGCAGGAGTCGGAGCCGCGCGCGCGTCGAGCCGGTGCGTTCGTTCCCCGGCGTCAACTACTGTCCGCCGATCTCGTTGGTCGCGCCATCCGACGTATGGCCCACGAAGTGATCGAACGGGTGGAGGACCCGTCCAGCGTCGTGATCATCGGCCTGCAGACCGGGGGAGTGCCCGTCAGCCGACTGCTCAGCGATGATCTGGCGGCGATCGCCGGTCACCCGTTCGTCCTGGGCGTGCTGGACGTTGCGTTTTACCGCGATGATCTGGACCGCCGCCCTCTCCCCGCCAGCGCGGTCACCGACATCCCGGTCGACCTCACGGACCGCACTGTGTTGGTGGTCGACGACGTGCTGTTCACCGGTCGCACCGTTCGCGCCGCCCTCAACGCGTTGAGTGACTGGGGTCGACCGCGCGAGGTCCAGCTCGCGGTGTTGGTGGACCGTGGTCACCGTGAGTTGCCAATCCGCCCCGACTACGTCGGCAAGAACCTGCCGACCTCTCGGGACGAGGCGATCGTCGCGGGCCCCGACGGAGTCTGGATCGGAGAGCGCGAGTGACGATGGTCGACTCTCTGCGCGGCCAGAACCTTCTGTCGCTGGACGACCTTTCCCGCGACGCGGTGGTCGAGGTCCTCGACACGGCCGAGAGCTTCGTGGAGGTCAACCGGCGAACCATCAAGAAGGTCCCGGCCCTCAAGGGCCGAGTGGTGGCCTCCCTCTTCTACGAGGAGTCAACGCGCACCCGACTGAGCTTCGAGACCGCCGCCAAGCGGCTGGGCGCGGACGTGCTGTCGCTCGCGGTGGCGTCGAGCAGCGTCAAGAAGGGTGAGTCGCTGCGCGACACCATCGCCACCATCGACGCACTCGGGATTGACGCCGTCGTCATGCGGCACGCCTCGAGCGGCGCGGCCGAGCAGGTGAGCCGGTTCGTGCCCCACGTTCGGGTTGTCAACGCCGGCGACGGGCTCCACCAGCACCCCACGCAAGGCTTGCTCGACGCCTTCACCGTGCGCCAGGTACTGGCGGAGAGACGGGCCCTGGACGGTCCTTCGACGGGTGCGGACCTCTTTGAGGGCCTCCGCGTGCTCATCGTGGGTGACGTGGCTCACAGTCGCGTCGCGCGCAGCGACGTCGCGGTCTACGTGAGACTCGGTGCCCAGGTGCGAATCGCCGCGCCGGGCACGCTCCGTCCGGTGGGGGCGGAGGAGTGGGGAGTGGGCGTGGTCGACGAACTCGACGACGCTCTGGCCTGGGCCGACGTGGTGGTGATGCTGCGCCTGCAACGAGAGCGCGGAACCGGATCGTTCGTCCCGACTCTGCACGAATTCACGCGGGCCTACGGGCTGACAGTCGAGCGTGCACGCCTCCTGCGATCCGAGGCGATCGTGATGCACCCGGGGCCGATGAACCGTGGCGTCGAGATCGACTCGGCCGTCGCGGACGGTCCTCATGCGGTCATCACGCGCCAAGTCGCCAACGGAGTGCCGGTACGCATGGCGGTGCTGTACCTGGCGCTCGCCGGTGCGCGAGAGGCGAGCGGACTATGACGATCTTGGTACGAAACGGGATGATCATCGGGTCGACGGCGAGTCGTACCGCCGACGTTTTGATTCGCGACGGGAGCATCGCTGAGGTGGCCGAGCGCATTGACACGCCCGCGGGCGCCACGGTCATCGACGCGCAGGGGTGCTGGGTCGGACCGGGACTGGTCGACCTGCACACGCACCTGCGTGAACCCGGTCGCGAGGAAGCCGAAACGATCGACAGCGGCGCTCGCGCGGGCGCGATCGGTGGCTACAGCGCGCTCGTCGCGATGCCCAACACCGAACCGGCGCTGGACAACGCGGCCCTGGTCTCGTACGTGTTAGAGCGCGGAGCGCGCTCGGTGCTGGACGTCGCGGTGGCCGGGGCCATCACGCAGGGCCGGCTCGGGGAGCTGCTCGCGCCAATGGGCGAGATGGCCCGCCTGGGTGTGCGTCTCTTCACCGACGACGGCGAGGGAGTCCAGTCCGCGTCGGTCATGCGTCGCGCGCTGGAGTACGCCAAGCCGCTCGGTGTTCGGCTAGCCCAGCACTGCGAAGAGGCCACCCTGGTCGCGGGCGGCTCGATGAACGAAGGTCCGCTCAGCGGCCGGCTCGGCCTGATCGGGCGACCGTCATTGGCCGAGGAGGTCATGGTGCTGCGCGACCTCGAGCTCGTCCGCCTCACCGGTGCGCCGCTGCACTTCTTGCACCTGTCCACGCGCCGCTCGCTGGAGCTCGTGGCCGCGGCTCGCGCCGAGGGCCTTCCAGTGACCTGTGAGGTCGCGCCCCATCACTTCACGTTGGATGAGGGGGCCTGCTCGACGTACGACCCCACGTTCAAAGTGCACCCGCCGCTGCGCTCGCCCGAGGACGTGGCCGGCGTCCGGCGCGCGCTGGTGGACGGCGGGTGTGACGCCGTGGCGAGTGATCACGCCCCGCACGCCCCGGAGTTGAAGGACCTCGCGTTCGACGAGGCGCCTGCGGGGATGCTCGGCCTCGAACACGCCGCCGCCCTGACCTTGGAAGCGCTGGGGGGAGCCGAAGCCTCACCCCAGAGGTTCTTCGAGCTGCTGAGCCGCTCGCCGGCGCGCATCGCTCAGCTTCGCCACGAAGATGACAGGGTGACTCTCAGCGGCCACGGCGGCGAGGTGAGCGCGGGCGAAGACGCCAACCTGGTGGTGATCGACCCCACGGCGAGATGGCGAGTCGATGTCCGCCAGTTGCAGAGCCGCGCACATAACACGCCCTACGACGGACGCGAACTCACCGGAAAAGTTCGCGCGACCATCGTGCGGGGTCGCTGCGTCGTCATCGAGGGCCAGCTCGCATGAACCGGCGGCCCGCGACCCTCGTCCTGGCCGATGGAGCCAGTTTCGAAGGGTGGTCGGTGGGCTTTGAGGTCGACACCCCCGCCACTGGAGAGTTCGTCTTCAACACGGCGCTCAGCGGGTACCAAGAGGTGATCACCGATCCGAGTTACGCCGGGCAGATCGTCGCATTCACCTATCCGCACATTGGCAACTACGGCGTGACGCCGGTCGACGACGAGTCGGTGCGTCCCTGGTGCCAAGGAATCGTGGTGCGCGACCTGAGCGCCCGGGCCTCCAGCTGGCGCGCGCACGGTTCGCTCGAGGAGTTCCTGCGTCACCATCGCGTGCCCGGCATCGCCGGCGTCGACACCCGGCGACTCACGCGGCACCTCCGCCAGTACGGCGCGCTACCGGGGGCGTTCGGACCCGGTGACCCCGCCCTCGTCGCGGCGGCGGCGCGGAGCGCGATCGGCACCGAGGGTGTCGACCTCGTGGGTGTGGTGTCGACGACGCGGCCCTACCAGCGCGGTGACGGCCAGCACCACGTGGTGGCCGTGGATTACGGCATCAAGAGCTCCATGGTCGCCCAGCTGGCCCGTCGGTTTCGCCTGACGGTGGTCCCGTCGTCAACGACGGCCGACGAGGTGCGCGACCTCGCCCCCGACGGCGTCTTCCTGTCCAACGGACCGGGCGACCCCGCGGCCCTGGGGTCCCAGAGTGCCGTCATCGCGGACCTCGTGGGTTCGGTGCCGATCTTTGGCATCTGCTTGGGTCATCAACTGCTGGCGACGGCCATGGGCGCGACGACCTTCAGGATGGACTTCGGACACCACGGCAGCAACCACCCGGTCAAGGACCTGGCCACGGGCCAAGTCGAGATCACGGCGCAGAACCACAACTACGCGGTCGCACCCGATTCGCTGTCACGCGCACTGGTGAGTCACGTCAATCTGAACGACGGGGTCATCGAGGGATTGGCGGCGCGCTCCGATCGTTGCTTCTCCGTCCAGTACCATCCCGAGGCCAGTCCGGGACCGCACGACGCGCGCTACCTGTTCGAGCGCTTTAGCGCCCTGGTGCGCGCCGAGCCATGGGCGTCGCTCTGATGCCGCGCCGCGACGATCTGCGAACGATCATGGTCATCGGCTCCGGCCCCATCGTCATTGGCCAGGCGTGCGAGTTCGACTACTCCGGGACCCAGGCCTGTCAGGTGCTGCGCGACGAGGGCTACCGCGTCGTGCTGGTGAACTCCAACCCCGCGACGATCATGACGGACCCGGCGACCGCGGACGTGACCTACGTCGAACCGCTGGACGTCGAGGTAGTGACCGACATCATCGAGCGCGAACGTCCCGACGCCCTGCTGCCCACCCTCGGGGGCCAGACCGCCCTGAACCTGACCATGGAGCTTGTACGACGCGGCGTCACTGATCGCTTCGGTGTCGAAGTCATCGGAGCACGCCCCCAAGCCATCGAGACCGCCGAGAACCGTGACCTCTTCAAGGAGGCGATGGCTGACATCGGGCTGGCGACCCCCGCGTCGGGGTTCGCGCATGCGGTGGATCAGGCGCTCGATGTCGCTCACTCGATCGGCTACCCGGTCATGGTCCGTCCGAGCTACATCCTGGGCGGGGCCGGGACCGGTATCGCTGCGAACTCTCGCGAGTTACGCACCCTGGCCGCCGAGGGTCTGGCGGCATCACCTATCGGTCAACTACTCGTCGAGCGCTCCGTCGCGGGCTGGAAGGAGTTCGAACTCGAGGTCATGCGCGACGCGGCCGACAACTGCGTGGTTGTCTGCTCGATTGAGAACGTCGATCCGATGGGCGTGCACACCGGCGACTCGATCACCGTGGCTCCGGCTCAGTCCTTGTCGGACGTCGAGTTTCAGGCCATGCGCGATGATGCCTTCGCGGTGCTTCGCCGTGTGGGCGTCGAGACCGGCGGATCCAACGTGCAGTTTGCGGTCGACCCGCTCACGGGTGAGCGACTCGTGATCGAGATGAACCCGCGCGTCAGCCGCTCGAGCGCCCTGGCGTCCAAGGCCACCGGGTTTCCCATCGCCAAGATCGCGGCCCGCTTGGCCGTTGGGTACACGTTGGACGAGATTCGCAACGACATCACCGAGGTCACGCCGGCCAGCTTCGAACCGGTGATTGACTATGTGGTCACGAAGATCCCGCGCTGGGCCTTCGAGAAGCTGCCTGGTGCCACGCCGAGGCTGGGTACGCGCATGCAGTCGGTCGGCGAGGTCATGGCGATCGGCCGGACCTTCGCCGAGTCCTTGCAGAAGGCCGTGCGGTCCTTGGAACAGGGACGCGCCGGCTTCGCCCTCGGGCGCGACCAGGAGTTCGCGCAACTGGACGACGACACCCTGTGGGGCCGTTGCATTGACGCCACTCCTGAACGCCTCTTCGCCCTTTACGAAGTGTTGTTCCGTGGAGCGGCCGTTGACGAGGTGGCGTCGCGAACTCTCATTGACGCCTGGTTTATCGACCAGCTCAGCGAGATCGTCGAAGCCGAGCGCGAGGTCGTCGCGGATGGGTCCGTGGCCGGGTGGGATCGTGCCCGATGGCGCCACGTCAAGCGCCTGGGATTCTCCGATGTCCAGATCGCGAGGCTCATCGACTCCGACGTGCGCGACGTCTCGGCGAGCCGGGAGGCGCTGGGCGTTCGTACGACCTACAAGACGGTCGACACGTGCGCCGCGGAGTTCGCGGCGGCGACGCCGTACTACTACAGCACCTTCGAGGACGAGTCCGAGGTGCTGACCTCGCCACGCGATCGGGTGATCATTCTGGGATCGGGGCCAAACCGAATCGGCCAGGGCATCGAATTCGACTACGCCTGCGTCCACGCCGCGCTGGCGCTGCGCGACCTGGGATTCGAGACGGTGATGATCAACTGCAACCCCGAGACCGTCTCGACCGACTACTCGACCTCCGACCGGCTCTACTTCGAGCCGTTGACCGATGAGGATGTGGCCGCCGTCATCGCCGCGGAGTCCGCGGCGTGCGAGAACGGTGCACGGGTGCGTGGGGTGATCGTCTCGTTGGGTGGCCAGACGCCCCTCAAGCTGGCGCACGCGCTGGATCCCGACCTGGTCCTGGGCACCCCCGTGGCTTCGATCGACGACGCCGAGGACCGTCAGCGCTGGTCCGCGATCTGCACCCAACTGGGGTTGCGCCAGCCTCCCGGTGACGTGGCGCTGTCCCTGGCCGACGCGCGGCGCATCGTCGGCGCCATTGGCTATCCCGTCCTGGTACGCCCGAGCTACGTGCTGGGCGGCCGGGCCATGGAGATCGTCTACGACGACGACGCGCTCGAGCGCGTGATGAACGACCTGACCAGCGCCCACGGTTCCCTGGCGCGCGAAGGGGGAGTGTCGGCGACGCGGCCGGTCCTGCTGGACCGTTTTCTCGAAGGAGCAATCGAGGTCGACGTCGACGCCGTGCGCGACGCGAGTGGCGACCTGTTCGTCGCGGGCATCATGGAGCACGTTGAAGAGGCGGGCGTGCACTCCGGCGACTCGGCGTGCACCTTGCCGCCCCAGACTCTCGACGCCGAGGCCATCGCCGCCCTCCACGACTACACCCGTCGAATTGCCGACGCGCTGTCGGTGGTCGGGCCATTGAACGTGCAGTACGCCCTTAAGAACGGCGAGCTGTTCGTGTTGGAGGCCAATCCCCGCGCCAGCCGGACCGTGCCGTTCGTGGCCAAGGCCACCGGAGTGGCGCTGGCCCAAGTCGCGGTGCGCGTCATCATGGGTGAGTCGCTGAGTCAACTTCGCGCGGCCGGCGTCGTGCCGCACAAGACGCCCACGCCACGCCACGTGAGTGTGAAGGAGGCGGTCCTGCCGTTCAATCGGTTCCCGGGTGTCGACACGGTCCTGGGGCCGGAGATGCGCTCCACCGGCGAAGTGATGGGCGTCGGGGAGAGTTTCGGGATCGCCTTCGCCAAGGCCCAACTGGCTGCCGGGGCCCGACTGCCCGACAAGGGACAAGTCTTCATGTCACTGGCCGATCGCGACAAGGCGGCCGGCGTCGAGCTCGCACGCCAGCTCGTGTCGTTGGGTTTCACAATTGCCGCGACTGCGGGGACCGCAGAACTATTGGGAGCCCACGATGTTCCCCTGGCCACGCGCGTCGGCAAGGTGGGCCAACCCGACGGTGGAGTGAACGCCGTGGCGATGATCACGGCCGGCGAGGTGCATCTCGTCATCAACACGCCCTCGGGTGGGGGGGCGCGGCGCGACGGCGCCTTGATCCGCGCCGCGTGCGTGGCTCAAGCCCTGCCGTGTCTGACGACTCTCAACGCGGGCGTGGCCGCGGCCCTCGGCATCGCCGACACCCGAGCCAGTGGGTGGCGCGTCCGATCACTGCAGGAGCTGCACCTGTGACGCCGAATCTTGCGACAGCCGTTGGCTCCGTCGCACTGCGCTCGCCGATCCTGACTGCGTCGGGCACGTCGGGCTACGGCGACGAGCTCGCCGCCTACGGAGACCTCAGCACGCTCGGCGCGGTCGTGGTCAAGTCGTTGGCGGCCTTTGCGTGGGAGGGCAACGCGGCGCCGCGCGTCGCGGCCGCGGGTTCGCACATGCTGAACTCAGTGGGACTTGCCGGACCGGGCGTCGCGGCGTGGCGCGAACTCCATTTACCCGGTCTGATCGCGCGCGGTGTGACGGTGGTGGGTTCGATCTGGGGCCGCACGGTCGAGGAGTTCGGCGAGGCGGCTGAGCTCTTCGCCGGTGCCGACGTCGCCGCACTCGAGGTCAACGTGAGTTGCCCCAACCTGGATGACCGGTCGCGAATCTTCGCGCACTCGGCGGCGGCAACCGCCGCGGTGGTCGGCGCGGCCCGCGGCGCCGGCCGACCCCTGTGGGTCAAGTTGAGCCCGAACACCCCTGACCTCGTCGACGTGGCGGAGGCCGCGCTCGGCGCCGGTGCCGACGCCCTGGTGCTCGTCAATACGGTGTTGGGCATGGCGGTGGACGTTGAACGGCGCCAGGCGGTTCTGGGCAACACCGTGGGCGGTGTCAGTGGTCCCGGCATCTTGCCCATCGCCCTGCGGGCCGTCTTCGAGTGTCGGGCGGCCTTCACGACCACGCCAATCGTGGGTGTCGGTGGCATCGCAACCGGCGCGGACGCGGTCGCCATGCTCATGGCCGGGGCCAACGCCGTTGAGGTGGGCACAGCGAGTTTCGCTGACCCGAGGGCGCCGTGGCGAATACAAAGTGGTGTCGAGGAGTGGATGCGTGCACACGGTGTGCGCGACCTGGCCGAGATCGTGGGGGTCGTTCATGAGTGAGTCATTCGGAGAGCGCCTCGCCGTGCGCATCGGTGAGCGCGGCGCGCTGTGCGTGGGAGTTGACCCCAGCCCGTCGATCGTGGAGGAGTGGGGACGAGGTGACACTGTCGAAGGGGCTGAGTTCGTGGCGCTCCAACTGGTCGAAGCGGTCGCCGGAGTGGCCACCGCGGTCAAAGCTCAGGTGGCGTTCTTCGAGCGTTTCGGCGCGGCCGGGTACCGGGTCCTCGAACGAGTGCTGGTCGACGCCAGCGCCGCCGGCCTCATCGTCATCGGCGACGCCAAGCGCGGCGACATCCCGTCGACCAACGTGGGCTACGCCAGCGCGTGGCTCATGCGCGGGTCCCCACTGAGCGTCGACGCGCTCACGGTGAACCCGTACCTCGGCGTGGGCGCGCTCGCGCCCTTCACGGACCTGGCGTACGAGCACGGCCGAGGACTGTTCGTTCTCGCCGCGACGTCCAACGATGAGGGTCGCTCCGTGCAGTCAGCTCGGTCGGGTATTGGCGACGCGGTCGAAGAGGTGGTGCTGAGCGCGGTCGCTGAACTCAACGACCGCGACGATGGCCGGGGACTCGTGGGCGTCGTTTGGGGTGCCACGCGCGACGCACCAGTCTTCGACGTCGCGCGACTGGGTGGTCCGATCCTCGTGCCGGGCGTGGGCAGTCAGGGAGCGAGCGCATCCGACGTGGCTCGTCTCTTCGCGCGGTGCCCCCGGAATACGGTGCTCGCGAACGTCGCACGGTCCATTGCCGGTGCTGGTCCGGACCGCCGGGCGCTGCACGAGGCGGCCCTGCGGTGGCGTGATGGCCTGGCGGACGCGTTCGCCTGAACGGTTCTCACACCCGAGGGGTAGTCTTTCGTCGTGGGACCGACTCCCCCCTCCCTGTCGCAAGAACAACGCGTAGAGGCCTCCCGCCTGGCGGTGGCCAATCGTCGGCGCCGTGCCGAGGTGAAGCGCCTGGTGAAGTCGGGTGAACTCTCCTTGGCCGACCTGTTCGACCTGGCGGCGAAGGAGGAGTGCGTGGCTCAGATGCGCGCCTACGACCTCATCAGTGCGCTACCCGCGATCGGTGAGGTGAAGGCGGCGCGCATCATGGCGCGTGCCTCCATCGCCAAGACCCGACGGATCCGAGGACTCGGTCCCAAGCAACGAGCGGAACTCTTCCGAGCCCTTGTCCGTTAGTCCGCAGATCGTTGTACTGATCGGCCCGGGCGGGGTCGGTAAGGGCACGATCGCGCGACGCCTGGTAGCGGCCGATCCAACAATCTGGCTCAGCCGCAGTTGGACGACGCGGTCGCGTCGACCCACCGAGGCCGACACCGACTACACGTTCGTCGATCGTGCGACGTTCGAGCGCGCCATCCACGACAACGCGTTTCTTGAGTGGGCCGAGTTCCACGACAACCTGTACGGCACGCCACGTCCCGCTCACACCGATGACGTCGAGGTCCTGCTCGAGATCGAGGTCCAAGGCGCCGAGCAGGTCCGTCAGGAGCATCCCGACGCGGTCGTTTTCCTCATCCTCGCGCCGAGTACGTCGGACCTTGAAGAGCGGCTGCGGTCGCGTGGCGACACCGAGGACCACGTGCGCCGTCGCCTGGCGTCTACACCGGGCGAGGTCGAGCGGGGCCGGGCCCTGGCTGACTTTGAGGTGGTCAACGACGACCCGCAACGGGCGACAGCCGAAATTCTCTCTATACTGGAGGGGCTTCGTCGGCGTCGCCGCGCGGCCCCGGAAAAGGACTAGAAACCATGGCCGAACGCCCCACGCTCGTCGATCCACCCATTGAGGACCTGCTCGGCAAGGTCGGTGACTCCAAGTTCACCCTGGTCGCCGTGTCGGCGATCCGGGCGCGAGAGATCAACGAGTACTACAACGGCCTCGGCTCCGGTCACGGCGCCCTCATCCCACCGCAGGTGACGTCGCTGTCAAACAAGTCGCTGTCGCTCGCCCTCGAGGAGCTCTATGAGGGCAAGCTGGAGTTCCACCGGCCGACCCCCGAGGAGATCCAGGCCGAGCTCGAGGCGAAGGAGGCGGAGCGCGCATCCCTGGAAGCGGAGAGCGACCTGGACGCGTTCACCGATGCCCTCCGGGACTCCTAAGCCCCCGGCCCCCTTTATTGTCCTAGGCGTCGCGGGCGGCGTCGCCGCCTACAAGTGCGTCGAGTTGGCGCGACGACTGGTTGACGCGGGCTATCACGTCGCGCCGGTCCTGACTCCGGACGCCACACGCTTTGTCGGCGCGGCGACCTTCTCGGCCGTGGCCAGCGAACCCGCACGCACGTCACTGTTCGACGACGCCGTCACCCCCATTCCCCACACGTACCTCGGACAACACGCTGACTTGGTCGTGGTGGCACCGGCGACCGCTCACCTCATCGCGCGCTACGCGCTCGGCCTGGCCGATGATCTGCTGTGCGCGACGCTTCTGGCCACTCGGGCTCCGGTGCTGCTGTGCCCGGCCATGCACACCGAGATGTGGGAGCAGCCGTCGGTCCAAGAGCACCTGGCGACCCTGCGCCGCCGCGGTGTCTTGGTCCTGGGTCCGGCGAGCGGCCATCTGGCCGGCGGCGACGAGGGACCGGGTCGGCTGGTCGAGCCCGCCGAGATCGCCGACATGGTCGAGCGCATCGTGCGCGGTTACTCCGGTGCACTCAGTGGGCGGCGCGTGCTGGTGACCGCGGGCGGGACCCGCGAGCCCATCGATCCCGTTCGGGTGATCACTAATCGCTCGTCGGGGCGTCAGGGCACCGCGTTGGCCCAAGTCGCGGCCCGCCTGGGCGCCACCGTCACCCTGGTCACGACGGCGAACATGTCGCTGGCTCCCGACGTGGCCGGTGCCATCGAGGTGGTGAGCGTGGAGACCGCCGCGCAGCTTTTCGAGGCCACGACCTCGCGGGCCGAGGACTTCGACGTCATCATCATGGCGGCCGCGGTCTCGGACTTCACGGTTCGTGCGTCGACCAACAAGCTCAAGCGCCGACACGGGGTGCCGGTACTGGATCTGGAACCAACCGCCGACATCATCGGCGCGTTGGTAGCGGCGCGGCGACCGGGCCAACTCATCGTCGGTTTCGCCGCTGAGACCACCGACGCGCTCGCCAATGCGTTGACGAAACTGCACGACAAGGGTGTCGATCTGCTCGTGCTCAATGACGTGACGGCGCCCGGAGCCGGCTTCGAGTACGACACCAACGAGGTGACCGTGCTCGAACGTGACGCGGACCCCGTGACCCTGTCGATGCGCTCCAAAGAAGCGATTGCCGAGGCCATCTTGGCTAGGGTGGCCTCATCGTTAGCCTGAGGAGACCGATGAGCGACCGCACCCTGTTCACCTCTGAGTCGGTCACCGAGGGACACCCCGACAAGATCGCCGACCAGATCTCCGATGGCGTGCTGGACTCCATCCTGGCCCAAGACCCCATGGCTCGGGTGGCGTGCGAGACCCTCCTGACAACGGGGCTGTGCGTCGTCGCGGGCGAGATCACCACCACGGCGGTCACCGACATCACCTCGACCGTTCGGCGCACGATCTTGGACATCGGCTACGACGACACGGCCAAGGGTCTCGACGGGCGCACCTGCGCGGTCTTGGTCTCGCTGGACAAGCAGAGTCCCGACATCGCCGGCGGCGTCGATACGGCGTTCGAGCAGCGCACGGGCAACGGGGGAGAGGACGTCGTCAACTCGCTGGGCGCGGGCGACCAGGGAATGATGTTCGGCTACGCCTGCAGCGACAACGACGACCTCTTGCCGTTGCCGATCTGGCTGGCCCACCGGCTCTCGATGCGACTGGCCCAGGTCCGTCGTTCCGGACTCGTTCCATACCTGCGCCCGGATGGTAAGACCCAGGTCACGGTGGTCTACGACGCCGGACGCCCGGTCGGCATCGATACCGTGCTGGTGTCGACCCAGCACGACGACGGGATCGACTGGTCAGTGATCCGCGACGACGTCCTCGAGCACGTGATCCGCCCAATCCTGCCGGGAGACCTCGACACCAGTTCGATGAACGTCTACGTGAACCCCTCGGGCAAGTTCGTGCTCGGCGGACCGCACGCCGACGCCGGACTCACGGGGCGCAAGATCATCGTTGACTCCTACGGCGGGATGGCCCGTCACGGCGGGGGGTGCTTCTCGGGCAAGGACCCGTCCAAGGTGGACCGGTCAGCGGCGTACGCCGCGCGGTGGGTGGCCAAGCACGTGGTCGCGGCCGGCGCCGCGGAACGTTGCGAGCTCCAGGTGGCCTACGCTATCGGCGTGGCCCGACCGGTTTCGGTGCTGGTCGAGACCTTCGGCACCGAACGGGTCGACCGCGCGAAGATCGCCAAGGCGGTCGACGCCATCTTCGACCTGCGCCCGGCCGCCATCATCCGCGACCTCGACCTGCGTCGCCCGATCTACCAACGCACCGCGGCGTACGGCCACTTCGGACGCGGCGACCACAGCTTCTCCTGGGAGCAGACACCCCGCGTCGACGATCTACGCCGGGAGCTGTCACTCACCTAGTGGACACGACGCGCGCCGTGCGCATCGTCACCGAAGTCGGCGCGGTCGATCGGGCCTTCGACTATCTGGTGACTGACGCCACGAGCCACGTCGGGCTCGGCGACCGGGTGCGCGTGGACTTCAATCATCGCTCGGTGCGCGGGTGGGTCATCGCGTACGCCGACGCGGCCCAGGCGGTCAAGCCGCTCGGGCGCTGGCTCGGCTACGGGCCGCCCGGCGAGATGCTCGACCTGCTCGCCTGGGCTGGCGAGCGGTGGTACGCACCCCTGGCGCGATTCCTGGCTGCGGCGTCGCCACCGGTGCGCGTCACCGAGTTGCCCGTGCCGCCCGCGCCCGCGGCCCTCGACGCCGCGGTGCTCGCCGGTGCGCTCGACGTCGAGCCCGGCGTCGTCGTAGTGGCCCCAACGCTCGACCCACTGCCGCTGGTGCTGGGCGCCTACGAGAAGTGTCGAACCCGAGAGGGCAGCCTGCTCGTTCTCGTACCGACGGAGGCGTGGGCCCGGCGGCTGCGCGGCCGCCTCGAACAACGCGGCTGCGCCGTGGCCTTCGGTCCACGAGAGTGGGATCGTGCCCGTGCGGGCTGGCCCGTGGTGGTCGGAGCGCGCGGAGCCGCACTAGCCGCTTCGCCGCGCGTGGCCGGCGCGGTCGTGGTGGACGCTGACGATGACGCCTTCCGGTCGACGGCCACGCCCACGTGGGACGCGGCGACGCTGCTGCGCGAGCGGTGTCGGCGCGAGGGTGCACCGCTGTGGTTGACGTCGATGATGCCCTCACCAGAGCTCCTCGACGGCGGTGCCTGGCACTCGGCCGGCGACGTCGAGGGAGGTTGGCCGGAGACGGCCGTGCTCGACCGACGTCTCAGCGATCCTCACGACGGTGCGCTCGCGCGAGAGGCGTTGGACGCGGCGCACGCCGCACTAGAGGGACCCGATGAGGTGGCGGTGGTCGTGGTGCTTCAGAGATTGGGGACCGGTCGCCTGGTCGCGTGCCGACGCTGCGGCGAGCTCGCGCGTTGCGAGATTTGCTTCCAAGGTGAGCGAGAGGTGGCGGGGAAACTCGTCTGCTCCGACTCGCACGCGCCCCGCGAGATCTTCTGTCGAGCCTGCGGGGCGACGAACCTTCGCCGCGTTGGTCTCGGTGTCACGACGTTGGCTCGTGACGTGGCCGCCCAACTTGGCCATCCAGTCAGCGAAGTGACCGCCGCGACGGCGCCCGAGGTGGCGTTGGAGCGCGTCGTCGTGGGTACTGAGGCGGTCTTCACGCGCGTTCGGCGGTGTGCGGTGGTCATCGTGGCGGACTTCGACCAGTATCTTCTCGCGCCGCGCGCGTCGGCTCGCCGCGCCGCCGCCGTCGTAGTGGGCAAGGCCGGTCGCCTGGTCGGCAGTCGTCGTGACGGTCGCGGCACGGTGATCGTGCAGACCCGGAGGGGCGAGGACCCGGTGATCGCCGCGGTGCGCAGCGGCGACGTCTCCGGTTTGGTGAACGAGGACGTCGTCACGGCGCGACTCTTGGGTCTGCCTCCTTTCGGAGCGCTCGCCGAGGTCACCGGTGACGGTGCGGCTGACTTCGTGGCCCAGGTTGACGGCGACGTGGCGGTGGCGCACTCGGGTGACGGCTACACTCTGCGCGCTCCCGACGCCGACACGTTGAGCGCGGTTCTGCGCCAGGTCGAGCGACCGGCGGGTCGCCTGCGCGTGGCGGTCTGGTAACGATCGACCCCGCGAGAGTCGGGCGGTAACGTGTCGAGGTGTCTACGCTGCCCATTCGCATCTACGGTGACCCCGTCCTGCGCGAGGTGACGGCTCTCGTCGAGGAAATTGACGGGCGGGTCGCCGCACTGGCCCAAAGCATGCTCGAGACCATGTACGAGGCGCCTGGCGTGGGGCTGGCCGCGAATCAGGTGGGCGTCCAGAAGCGGATGTTCGTCTACGACAAGGGGGACGGTCCGGTAGTCGTCATCAACCCGCAGATTGTGGAGACCGACGGTGAATGGACCTTCGAAGAGGGCTGCCTCTCCGTGCCCGGCTTGAGCTGGGAGATCACCCGGGCCAATCGGGTCCACCTCACCGGCTTCGACTTGGACGCCCGAGAGATTGTCATCGACGCCGAGGAGTATGAAGCTCGGATTCTCCAACACGAGGTTGACCACCTCGAGGGGGTGCTGCTGATCGAGCGTCTCGACGCCGACCAGCGCAAGGCGGCCAAGCGCGTGCTCCACGAACGCCAGATCCTGCTGTCGTCGAACGACCCGGACGGCCTGCACCGACTCCTGGACAAGTAAATGCGACTGGTGTTCCTCGGGACGCCCGACGCGGCGGTTCCCTCGCTGCGAGCCCTCATCGCTGCCGGACACGACGTCGACCTCGTCCTCACGCGCCCGGACCGACGACGCGGACGCGGCGGCGACCTCTCTCACACTTCCGTTCAACTCGCCGCCGAGGATCTCGGGTTGAGCGTGGCGCACTCGTTGAGTGACCTCGCCGGCGTGGAGGTCGAGCGAGGCGTCGTCGTCGCCTACGGCGCACTCATCCCCGCCGACGTGCTGGCGCGCGTTCCCATGCTGAACGTGCATTTCTCCCTGTTGCCCAGGTGGCGCGGAGCGGCCCCGGTGGAGCGGGCAATCCTGGCCGGGGATGAGGAGACGGGAGTTTCGGTCATGTCCCTCGAGCCCGAGTTGGATACCGGACCAGTCCACGTGCAGCGTCGCCTCGACGTGCATGAGCGCACCGCCTCGGAGTTGACTCGCGAACTTGCGGTCCTTGGCGCGGATGCCCTGGTCGAGGTCCTCGCGACACCCGACCTGCTCAATCACCCGGTGACCCAACACGGCGAGGTCACGTACGCCGCCAAACTTCTTGCCGAGACGTATCACCTGGAACCCGAGATGTCCTCGGACACCTTCCTGCGAGTGGTTCGTCTCGAGCGGGCCTTCACCATCATTGGGGGACGCCGGCTGCGGATCTCTCGCGCGCACGCGACGGACCAACCGGACGCACCCGCCGGAACGGTCGTGACGCTCGGCAACGACATCGCACTGGCGCTGACCCATGGAGTGATGGCCCTGGATGAAGTCCAACCCGAGGGCGCGCGACTCATGACGGGAGCGGAGTGGTGGCACGGCGCGCGCCTCACGGCGGCGACCGCCAGATGGGCGTGAGTGACGACACCGAGTCCTAGGCTGAGTTCGTGACCTCGATCGACGCTGGCCCGGTGGGGTCGCTGCGCGTGGCTCCCTCCATTTTGGCGGCGGACTTTGGCGCCCTGGCGCAGGCGGTACGCGAGATCGACGCCGAGACCGACTGGCTCCACGTCGACGTCATGGACGGGCATTTCGTGCCCAACGTGTCGATCGGCCCTCCCGTGGTGCGCTCGCTGAGGCCCTACAGCACCCGGTTCTTCGACTGCCACCTCATGATGAGCGAGCCGGGCCGCTACCTGGAAGCCTTCGTGCGCGCCGGGGCTGACGGGTGCACGGTGCACGTCGAGGTCGGCTCGACGGCCACGCTGATCGACGAAGCCAAGTCGCTGGGACTGCGCATAGGACTGGCCGCCAACCCGGATACGCCCTTCCGGCAGGTGGCGCCCTTCCTCGGCGACGTCGACCTCCTGCTGCTGATGACTGTCTTTCCCGGCTTCGGCGGACAGAACTTCATCGGCGACGTCATGGACAAGGTGTCCGAGGCCCGTCGCGAGATCGACGCCAACGACCTCGACCTGGACCTCGAGGTCGACGGAGGCATAGACGCAACGACCGCCCCGATCGCGGTGCGCGCGGGAGCCAACGTGCTGGTCGCCGGGTCGGCGATCTTCGGGGCCGCCTCACCGCGCGACGCGGCGCGCTCCCTGCGCGAGGCGGCGCTCGCGAACCGATGAGGTTCTCACCGTCGGAGTTGATGTTGATGGCCGTCGACGAGGCGCAGCGGGCGCGATTGCTGGCTCCGCCTAATCCGTGGGTCGGTGCGCTGGTGGTCGACGACGCGGGCGTCGTCATCGCACAGGGTCACACCCAGGCGCCGGGTGACGCCCACGCCGAGGTCGTGGCGCTGCGCCGGGCAGGCGACCAGGCGCGGGGCGCCACGATGGTGGTCACGCTGGAGCCGTGCGTGCACGTCGGGCGGACCGGGCCCTGCGCCGAAGCCATTGTCGAGGCGGGCATCCGGCGGGTGAGCATCGGCACGATTGACCCTGACCCGCGCGTCGCGGGTCAGGGCGTCGAATTACTGCGCGCCGCGGGAGTTGACGTGGAAGTTGGGATTGAAGAGGCGGCGGTGCGCGACCAGCTCGCGCCGTACCTGTGGCACCGCACGACCGGTCGGCCCTACGTGGTCGCCAAGGTCGCGTCCACGCTCGACGGCGTCGTGGCGATGGCCGACGGCACCAGTCAATGGATCACGTCGGAAGCGGCGCGCCGTGACGCCCATCGGGTACGCGCCGAGTCCCAGGCCATCGTCGTCGGTGCCGCCACGGTGCGCGCGGACGACCCAATGCTCACCGCGCGGCTGGATGACGTCGTCCTAGAGCCCCTACGGGTCGTCTTGGGCCACGCGCCGGAGCACGCGCGCGTGCGGCCCTGCCTCGAGAGACAGGGCGGCCTCGAGCCCGTTCTGGACGAGCTCGGTGCCCGCGACGTGCTCCAGGTACTGGTTGAGGGGGGTCCCACGACGACCAGTTCGTTTCTGGAGGCCGGTCTCGTCAACCGTTTGGTGTGGTACGTCGCGCCCGCGTGGGCCGGCGGAGACGGCACCCGCAGCGCGCTAGAGACCTTGACGACACCGTCGATCGGAGCCTTGCGCCGGGGTCGCGTTGTGGCCGTGCGACGCATCGGCGAAGATGTACGGGTAGACGTGGAGGTCTGATGGCACTTTCTTCGATCGACGCGGCGGTGGCCGCACTACGCGATGGCGGGATGGTCGTCGTGGTCGATGACGAGGACCGCGAGAACGAGGGCGACCTGATCATGGCCGCCGAGGACGTAACGCCCGAGTCGATGGCCTTCTTCCTCGAATACACCTCCGGAGTGATCTGCGTCCCGCTGGAGTCGGCTCGCGCCGATGAGTTGGAGCTTCCGCTCATGGTGGTGGCCAACACCGAGGCCCAGCGCACGGCCTTCACGGTGACTGTCGACTACCGGCACGGCACGACGACGGGGATCTCGGCGCACGACCGAGCGGCGACGGTGCGCGCGCTGGTAGACCCCGCGACGAGTCCCGCTGACCTGGCCCGACCGGGCCACGTCTTCCCGCTGCGGTATCGCCCGGGCGGCGTGCTCAAGCGCGCGGGACACACCGAGGCAACGGTCGACCTGTGCCGGTTGGCCGGCAAGGCACCGACCGGAGTGCTGTGCGAGATCGTGTCCGCCGACAAGTCCGACATGGCGCGACTGGGTGAGCTCGAGTTGTTTGCCGAGACTCACGGTTTGCCGATTGTGTCGATCGCGGATCTCATCCGGTATCGGCGCCACCACGAGAAATTGGTGCGCCGCGTGGCCGAGGCCGCCCTGCCGACCGACTACGGCCAGTTCCAGGCGTTCGTCTTCGAATCGGTGCTCGACGGCGAGCAGCACCTGGCACTCGTCTACGGCGACATCGCGGGACCAGTGGACCCACTGGTGCGCGTGCACTCCGAGTGCCTGACCGGCGACGTGATGGGCTCGTTGCGCTGTGACTGCGGCCCGCAGTTGCACACCGCCCTGGCCAAGATCGCCGCCGAAGGATCAGGTGTCGTGGTCTACCTGCGCGGTCACGAAGGCCGCGGCATCGGCCTGGGCCACAAGATCAGGGCCTACGCCCTCCAGGAGGACGGCCACGACACGGTCGACGCCAACCTCGAGCTCGGACTGCCGGTCGATTCACGCGAGTACGGCATCGGTGCACAGATCCTCGTCGACCTCGGCGTGACCCGGATGCGCCTGATGACCAACAACCCGAGCAAGTACGGCGGGCTGGAGGGATTTGGTCTGAAGATCGTCGAGCGGGTGCCCCTGGAGAGCCGTCCAACACCGTTCAACATTGACTACTTGCGCACCAAGCGTGAGCGCATGGGTCACCTTCTAGAAGGCCTCGATGACGAAGAGTGACGAGCTCGCCTTCGACAAGTCGATGGCCGAGTCGTTGCGCACGCGCGTCGGTGAGTCGCTCGAGGGGGTCGCCGAGGGCCGCGGCCTTCGCGTCGCCCTGGCGTGCAGTCGCTTCAACGGCGCCGTGACACTGCGCCTCTTGGATTCGGCGCTGACGACCCTGAGTGACGCCGGCGTCGAACGCGGTGACGTGGCGATCGGGTGGACCCCAGGAGCCTTTGAGTTGCCGCTGTTGGCTCAGGCCTTCGCGACCGGGCCCCGCCGCTTCGACGTCGTGATCACCTTGGGTGCGGTGATTCGTGGCGACACCGGGCACTACGAAGTAGTGGCCGGCGAATGTGCCCGCGGTGCCCAGTCCGTCCAACTCGCCACTGGCGTGCCGATCATCTTTGGAGTCCTGACGACCAACACGACCGCCCAAGCGCTCGAGCGCTCACGCCCGGATGAGACGAACAAGGGCCGCGAGTCAGCGTTGGCCGCCCTCGAGATGGTTTCCCTCTTGCGCCAAGGCCCGCTGGCGCGCTGACGTGCTGCACGGCCGCGTCGCGTCCTTCGACGAGCAGCGAGGTGACGGCGAGTTCGTGACGGACAACGGTGAGCGCTTCTACTTTCACTGCCTGGACATCGCCGACGGTTCGCGCAGCATTCGAGTTGGAGTTCGCGCGGACGCCGAACGTGCGGTGGGCCACCGGGGCCGAGACGATGCGGTCAACGTCGTGGCCGTGTCCGAACCCGACGTGGCGCACCAATAGCGAAACCCCGGCGCAGTGCGCCGGGGTTTCGCTGAATGAAGCGTGTTACGTGTTACTTGGTAGGACGTACCGGAGCGGCGCCCAGTGCGGTCATCGAGGCGAGCCTCGTGCTCTTGGCGAGCTTGATCGCAGCGTGGAACGTGGCCAGGGCGGCGGTGTGGCTACCCTTCGCCTTCAGCGCGACGGTCAGGGCTGTGGTGGCGGTCCGAACCGACTTGTTGTACGTGCGCTGAATCGTCGCACGAGCAGTGTCGTACGCGGTCACTGCAGTGTGCCACGTCTTCAACTGCGTCTGGTAAGCGGAGATGGTTGTCTTCGCCGTGGCCGAATTCGAGGCAGCCCCCGCAATCGCCGGGGTGCCAACACCGATAACCGCTAGAAGGGCCAGCGCCGCGATGGGCCGGATTGTCATGTTTTTCATGCTCTTCATAAGTGATCCTTTCAAAGGGTCAACTCCCACGGTAGAGGGGCCAATTGTGGTGCCCCTGTGAGTTACACCGGGTTTGGATGAGAACTTTTTTACTCGGTGGTTGGCGGCGACGTCGAGGCGCGTACGAAGACCTGCTGGACCTCGGCGAGTGCGTTGCGATAGAGACCGACGTGCTCGCCAAGTCGGTCACCCCCGGCGTTGACCATGGCCGACGCGACGTCGATGCACAGTCGCGCCTCGTCGAGGTGGGGCGGAGTTGCTGCGAGGTGGACGGCGGCCAGCTGGATGAGGTGAAAGATGTGGCTGCCCAGGATCGACTCCACCGGGGCGTCGCGTAGGAACTCAATCTCGTCTTGCGCTGAGGTCACCTCGTCGGCCTCGTCATTCACCCGACCACCGTAGCGTTCGGGTTGCCGCGTGCGAATGTGCGGCCCGACAACTCATGAGGGGCCTCGTAGAGCGCGGGGCACTCGTCGGAGGTGGCCCGGATCGCTCTGCTAACGTGGTGGGGCAGTTCAGCAAGCGAGGTCGGCATCGCCGACGTCCACCTGGTCATGAAGAGTGCACCGGGTTACCAGGAGTTCGCGCCTCGCTTGCCGTGGCGGCGCCCGAAGGGCGCCGCGGAGAGCAAGGAGAGAGTTATCGCAACAGTTCCTGGAGACCACCGCGTCAACGACCGCATTCGCGTGGACACCGTTCGCCTGATTGACCAAGACGGCAATCAGCGAGGTGTGACTTCCACTCGAGAGGCCTTGGCGTTGGCTCGGAGCCTTGATCTCGACCTCGTTGAGATCGCGCCCACGGCGAGTCCGCCGGTCTGTCGAATCATGGACTACGGAAAGTTCAAGTTCGACGAAGCGCAAAAGGCGAAAGAGTCGCGTCGCAAGAGTTTGAACGTGGGCGTCAAGGAGATGAAGTACCGGCCCAAGATCGGTCCGGGCGACTTCGACACCAAGACGCGGCTCGTGGAGAAATTCCTGAGCGAAGGTCACAAGGTCAAAATCACGATCATGTTCCGTGGCCGTGAGTCGGCCCATCCAGAGCTGGGTAAGAAGATCCTTGACCGGCTGGTGGAACGCCTGAGCGATGTGGCCAAAGTGGAGTCGGCGGCCAAGATCGACGGGCGCAACATGATCATGGTGCTCGGACCCGAGAAGAGGAATCGTACGAAGAACGCTGAGGGCGCCAGTGAGGCGCTCCAGGAGGTCGCGCAGAGCGCGCCGGCCGAGATATCGCAACAGGAGGGCTGAGATGCCGAAGATGAAGACCGACACCGGGGCCAAGAAGCGCGTGAAGGTGACGAGCACGGGCAAGCTGCGTCGACGCAAAGCGTTCCGCGGGCATCTCATGGAGAAGAAGTCGTCGACGCGCGCTCGTCGCCTGGGCCGCGAGACCGACTTCGCCCCGGGCATGGAAAAGAACGTCAAGAGACTGATGGGTCTGTAAGACCCGAAGAGGAGAGGAGAGTCGATGGCACGAGTCAAGAGGGCGGTCAACGCCAAGAAGCATCACAAGGCGATTCTCGAGGACGCCAAGGGGTACTACGGCGATCGCAGCCGCACATTTCGCGCGGCCAACCAAGCGGTGCAGCACTCGGGGGTGTACGCCTTCCGGGACCGCCGAGCTCGCAAGGGCGAGTTTCGTAAGTTGTGGATCCAGCGCATCAACGCCGGGGCTCGACTTCACGGCGTGAGCTACAGCCGCTTCATCGCGGGCCTCAACGCCGCGGGCATCGAGGTCGACCGACGCGTGCTGGCCGACCTGGCGGTCAACGACAGCGCCGCATTCGGCGCCCTGGTCGACCAAGCCAGCGCAGCGCTCGCCAAGTAGGTCGCTCATAGAGGCGCTGGCGTCGTCACACCAGAGAGTGCGTCGGCTTCGGCGCCTCGTCCAAAAGCGGTCCCTGCGTTGGAGCGAAGGCGTGTGCGTCCTCGAGGGCCCCGACCTCGTCGAGGAGGCCCTGGAGACCGGCCAGGAGCTCGAGGCGCTCTACTTAGCCGCCAGTGCGTCGAACGACCCTCGTTTTGGCGCCGCGGTGACGAGGGCCCTGTCGGCGGGCGTGCGCAGCTTCGCGCTCGCGCCGGGCGTGATGGAGAAGGTGGCCGACGCCACGACGCCGCAGCCGATCCTGGCCACCATGCGGTTCCACGTCGGCCCCTTGGCCGACGTGGACTTCCGGGGCTGTTCGCTGATCCTGCACGACGTGCGTGATCCGGGCAACGCTGGCACGGTCATTCGCTCAGCCGACGCGGCGGGCGCCGACGCGGTCATCTTCACGGGCCACTCGGTCGACCCCTTCAGTCCCAAGACCCTGCGAGCCACGGCGGGCTCGATCTTCCACTTGCCCGTCGTGGTCGCCGAGCTCACCGACGCACTGACCCAGGCGCGAACGGCGGGCGCGCGCACTTGGGCTGCCATCGTGCGCGGCGGGCGTCCCTTCGGTGACGTCGCGCTCGCTGAGTCGAGCGTCGTCGTGATCGGAAATGAGTCCGAAGGTCTCGATGACAATGCCGTGGCGTTGTGCGACGAACGGCTCAGCATTCCGATGTCTGGTCGCAGCGAGTCACTCAACGTAGGGGTCGCGGCGTCACTCATTCTCTTCGAGGCCATGCGCCAACGTGAAGGCACCGCGCGACAATCGGGCCGACCTAGCCTTGGGGGGTCATGACACCTTCACCACTCGACGATCTCGCAACCCATCAAGCGGACATCCTGGCCGTGATCGAGTCCGTGGCGACCCTGGACGGGCTGCGCGACGCCGAACCGTCGCTGGTCGGTCGCCGTTCCCCGCTCGCCACACTTCAACGTTCGCTGGGCTCACTCGCCCCCGAGGAGCGACGTGACGCCGGAGCACGTCTCCAGAAAGCACGTCGCGTGGTGGAGGCGGCGCTCGATGCGCGGCGTCGGCAACTCAGCCACGCCGAGCGGGTCGCGCGGCTGGAAAGCGACCGCCTCGACCTCGGCGACGTCGTCATTCGCGACGTGCGCTGGCCGATCGCCGCTGGTCATCCGGGGCTAGTCGCCGCGACACAGCGTTCGCTGGAGGACGTCTTCGTGGCGATGGGTTTCACCGTGGCTGAGGGTCCCGAGGTCGAGAGCGACTGGTACAACTTCGAGGCCCTCAACATCCCACCAGGCCATCCGGCGCGAGGTCTGTGGGACAGCTTCTACGTCGACCTGGGCGAGCCCGAGACGGTCGTCTTGCGAACCCACACCTCGCCCACCCAGATACACCTGATGGAAGCGGCCGTCGCGACGGGGTCGCTGCCGATCCACTCGGTCATGCCGGGGCGGTGCTACCGACGCGACACTCCCGACGCCAGCCATCTGCCGACCTTCCACCAGGTGGAGGGCATCGTGGTGGATCGCGGTATCACCTTCGCCGACCTAGCTGGTGTGATCGAGACCTTCACGCGTGCCTACTTCGGCCCCGAGATCGAGGCCCGCCTTCGACCGGGCTTCTTCCCGTTCACCGAGCCGTCGGCTGAGTTTGAGGTGACCTGCACGATCTGTCGTGGGAGCGGGTGCCGCACCTGCTCGCATACCGGGTGGATCGAACTCGGCGGTTCCGGGGTCATCGACCCCGCCGTCTTCGAGGCGGTCGGCATCGACCCCGAGGAGTGGAGCGGTTTCGCGTTCGGGTTCGGCATCGATCGATGCGCCCAGATGCGTCACCGGATCGCCGATATGCGTTCGCTCAACGAGAACGACACGCGATTCTTGAGGCAGTTCGTATGAGGATCCCGCTCAGCTGGCTGCGCGAGTACGTGGACCTGCCCGAGTCGGCCGAAGAGTTGCGGCCCCTGCTCGACGAGCTAGGTCTGGTCGTGGACGCCGTTGAGACGGTGGGCGAGGGTTTGGACGACGTGGTCGTCGCACGCGTCGATGAGATTCGTGCGATCGACGGGGCCGACAAGATCCGACTGGTGACGGTGGACGCTGGGGCCGGCCCGGTCGAGGTCGTGTGCGGGGCGTGGAACTTTGAGGTGGGCCAGCACGTACCCCTGGCACCGGTCGGCGCGGTTCTGCCCGACGGAACGGCGATCGCGCGTCGCAAGATGAAGGGGATCACGAGCAACGGGATGCTCTGCTCGGGCCGTGAACTGCGGATGGGTGACGACCACGCGGGGTTGTTAGTCCTCGACTCACTCATGTCGCCGCGCGTGGGTCAACGCCTGGCCGAGGCGCTCGGCATTGAGCCGGACACTGTGTTCGACATCACGGTGGAGGGGAACATACCGGACGCTTGGTCGGTCGTCGGCGTGGCGCGCAATCTCGCGACCAAGCTCGGTCGAACGCTGCGCGAACCGGTGATGGCGGCGCCCGAGTCGACGGAGGCGACCTCGGCCTACGCTGCGGCGGGCATCGATGCCCCCGATCTGTGCGGCCGACTGACCGTCTCGGTCCTGCGCAACGTGATCGTGGCGCCGTCACCCGCGTGGGTGGTACGACGTCTCCAGAACTCCGGCATGCGCGCGATCTCCAACGTCGTAGACGCGTCGAACCTGGTGATGCTGGAAATGGGTCAACCAACGCACCCGTACGACGCGCACAAGGTTGCCGACCGTACGCTGCGCGTGCGTCGCGCGCGCCCCGGCGAAACCTTGGTGACGCTTGACGGGGTCGAACGTCAGCTGGCGACACCGGGTCGCGGGCTGGGAGACACCGGCGAGGACTGCGTCATCGTCGATGGCCACGACGACGTGTTGGGGTTGGCCGGGATCATGGGTGGCGCGACAAGTGAGATCAGCGCAGCCACGACCGAGGTCTTGGTCGAGGCAGCGAACTTCGAGTCCATGGGCGTCGCACGATCCTCCAAACGTCATAGCCTTCGCAGTGAGGCGTCCGCGAGATTTGAGCGCGGCGTCGATCCCGAACTCGCCCTGCGCGCCGTCGGGCGCTTTGTCGCGGTCCTGCGTGAGAGCGTCGCGGACCTGGAGTGGTTGGCCGATCCATTGGACGAGCGGGGCACCGTGGCGACGCCCCCCACGGTGGAGTTGCGTCCCGACGACGTACGCCGAGCCCTCGGGGTCGAGCTAGATCCGGACCACTACGAGCGCGACCTCACGGGACTTGGCTTTGTCGTTACCCACGACGGCGATCGGACCTTCGTCACGGCGCCGACCGCGCGTCCCGACATTCGGGGAGGAATCGCCGGACGCGCCGACGTGATCGAGGAGGTCGCTCGTCTCTACGGCTATGGCCGGCTCCCACGACACGCGCCGACGTGGCCCGAGCCCGGTGGCCTGACGCCCCGCCAGGTCCTGCGGAGGCGCGTCCGCGACACCCTGGTCGATCTCGGTGTCTTCGAGGCGTGGACGCCGACCTTGGTGAGCGACGAGCAGTTCGACCTGCTCAATGCCGGCCAACCTCGAGTGCGGATTACCAACCCATTGTCATCCGATGAGTCGGTGCTGCGCGCGACCATGGTCACGGGCCTCGTGATGGCGTGGGGGCGAAACGTCGACCGGGGCAACGGCGACGTCATGTTGGGCGAGTTCGGCGTTGTCTTCACGCACCCCGACCTCTGTGCGACGCCTCGGCTCACCCGCGGGGGAGCGGGCGGCACGGTGGAACTGGTCCTGCCGGGGGAGAATGAGCGGGTCACGATCGTGCTCGGTCGACCCGACGATGACGCCGCTCGCGCGGTGGCGTTGTGGTCAGTCGTGGCGGAGCGCCTGGGCCTGGAGCGGGTGGTGCTGAAGAGCGTCGACCAGCCGATGACGGGATGGCACCCGACGCGCAGCGCGTCACTCGTGGACGCACGTTCCGGCGCGGTCCTGGGCGTGGTGGGCGAGATCGATCCGGACTTTGTCACTCAGCTCGCGCCGAGTGCGGGGCGACGCGTGGGTCTCGTGGACCTCGACCTGGACGCCTTGGCCGATTCCCAGCGCGCGAGCCGCAGCGCCGACTTCGTGTCAGAACCCAGTCGCTACCCGAGCGCCAGTGTCGACTTGGCGTTCGTGACACCGCGCGCCGTCGCGGCGTACGACCTCCAGGGCGCTCTGCGCGCCGCGAGCGACCTGGTGGAGAGTATCGAGTTGTTTGACGTCTACGAGGGATCGTCGCTGCCCCCGGGGACGCGAAGCCTGGCCTTCCGCGTGAGCTTCTCCTCACGCGACGCCACCCTGTCCGACTCCGAGATCGGCGCGCATCGTGAGCGACTCATCTCTGCGGCCGCGGGATTGGGGGCGACCTTGCGCTGAGGTTGGCGCATGGTCGTTAGGTTGAATCGATGGTCGAGTACGTCGTTCGCCCGGCTCAGGGTCGGACTTTTTCGTCGTCGCGGACCGTTTTCCTCGGCGACGCCGGTGTCGACGGCCACCTGCGCGTTGACGGCCTGGCCCGGTACCTTCAAGATGTCGCGAGCGACGACTGGGCTGACTCGGGGATCAACGCCGACGACTTCTGGCTGGCGCGCCGGACGGCGTGGCGTCTGACCCGCGCGGGACGCTGGCCACGCCTCAATGAGTCCGTGACCCTGACGACGTGGTGCGGCGGTAGCGGCGCGGCGTGGGCGGAGCGTCGCACCGACCTGGAGATCGAGGGTCAGGTGATGGTAGAGGCAGCCTCCCTGTGGGTTCCGGTCGGACCTGAGGGTCGACCTCGACGGGTGCGCCCTGACTTCTACGAGGTGTACGGCGCGGCGGCCGGCGGTCGCAAGGTTTCGGGCCGTGTCACGAAGATTCCCGTCGACCCCAGTGCCTCGAGTCAGACGTGGACGATTCGTCGCAGCGACATCGACGTGGTCGGACACGTGAACAACGCCGCGGTGTGGAGTGCCGTCGCCGAAGTCGCTCCCGCCGGGGTTCGCGCCGCGTCCGTGACCCACCACGCGTCGGTTGAGCTCGCGGACCCCTTGCTGCTACGAGTGAGTGGCGACCTGTTTTGGATGACCGTGGATGACGACGTACGTGTCTCAGGCGACTTCGAGTCCGACTGACTCGCGACGCGTTCCCGAGGTGGTCGCGAGCACACTGCCCACCAACACGAGCGGGAATCCAGCGAGAATCGCTGCAGTGAGTGGCTCGCGTAGGAAGGTGATGCCCAGGACCACCGCGATCGCCGTATTGAGATAGGTGACCACGACGCTTCGTGTCGCCCCCACCTCCCGCACGAGCTCGAAGAAGACGAAGAACGCGCCGGCGGTGCACACCACCGAGAGAGTGGCCGCGCTCGCCCAGGTCTCCGCGGTGGCCGCGTGGGGCCAGTGCGTCAGCGCCCAGGGTGACCAGAGCACGGCGACGGAGAACGTTGCCCCGGCGACGACCGCGATACTCGGCACGTGCTGGAGTTTGGCCGCCAGGATTAACGGACCAACGGCGTACCCGACACAGACGAGCAGCATGAATCCAACCCAAGTGAACGACCCTCCGCTCACGCCGAGACCGACGAGGAGCGCGACGCCGGCGGCCCCGATTCCGAGGCCGAGCAACCGGCGCCGAGTGACGTGCTCTTCGGTACGGCGGAAACGTTGGGCCACGATCGAAAACAGCGGCACCGCGCAAATGATGAGGCTGGTGAGCGAACTGGTGATGTGTCGCTCCGAGGTGGACATCAAGAACCACGGGATACCGAACTCCACGACACCGAAGATCACTATCCAGCGGGCATTGTCGATGACGGTTCGCAGCTGGCCACGAAACAGCAGTACGAGCAAAAGGAACACGCCGACCGGGGCGGTGCGACAGAAGACGAGCACTCCGGGGTCCATGTGGCGCACCGCCACGCGGATCAGCAGATAGGGCAGGCCCCAGATCACGGACATCGTGCCGAACAGGAGCCATCCGCGTCGCGACACGGCGACAGCCTAGCGGCGCGGAGCGACATTTGCATAATTGGCAGAACATGTGCATAAAATGACATCATGCGAATGGGAGTTGTGGGGGCGTCCGGGTACGCCGGCTCGGAGGTCATGCGCCTCGCGGCAGACCACCCGGACCTGGACGTCATCGTCGCGACGGCTTCGACCAGTGTCGGCAAAAAGGTCGGATCCTATGAACCCGCCCTCGCCGCGATCTACCCGGCGCTCGCCTTCACGGAGACCGACGACGTCTTCCAGCACGACCTCGAGGTGGCCTTCGTGGCCCTGCCGCACGGTGAGAGCCAGCGCGTGGTGCCGCGACTGGTCCAGCGTGGTGTCGCCGTGGTTGATCTCGGCGCAGACTTTCGCCTTAAGAGCGCCGCGACGTACCAAGCCTGGTACGGGGGAGACCACGCAGCCCCGGAACTGCTGGCGGACGCCGTGTACGGATTGGTTGAGCGACATCGCGAGGAACTACTCGGCGCCACGTTGATCGCGGCGCCCGGGTGCTACCCGACCGCGACGTCGTTGGCACTCGGACCGTTCCTTGATACCGGGGTCGTTCAGAACAGTGGCGTCGTGGTCAACGCGATGAGCGGCGCCTCGGGCGCCGGACGCCAGACGAGTGACCGCTTGCACTTCTCACGACTGACCGCGAACGCCGAGGCCTACGGTTTGCTGCGTCATCGCCACACGCCCGAAATCGAGCAAGAGCTGGACGCGCAGGTTCTCTTCACGCCTCACTTGATTCCCACCAGTCGAGGCCTCCTCGTCACCGCCTACGCCCGCTTGGCCACGAACGACTTCGATACGGCTAGCGCCATGGAACTCCTGTACGACACCTATCGTGACGACCCCTTCATCGTTGTGACGGATGAACCGCCGACACTCAAGGACCCGGTCGGGTCGAACCTCTGCTTCGT
This sequence comes from Acidimicrobiales bacterium, assembly GCA_035534335.1. Taxonomy (GTDB): domain Bacteria; phylum Actinomycetota; class Acidimicrobiia; order Acidimicrobiales; family RAAP-2; genus RAAP-2. Next base: position 172,137 of record DATLSF010000025.1, read on the forward strand.
CAGTGCGCGTGTGGACGAGCGCACCGGTTGGCTGATCGCACTCAGCTCAATTGACAATCTCATCAAGGGGGCGGCGGGCCAAGCGCTTCAGGCTTGGAACCTGGCGACGGGCCGGCCGGAGACGAGGGGTCTGCCCTTGAGCGGGGTCTCGCCATGAATCGCGTGGTGGTCAAGATCGGCGGGCACGCCTTGGACGACGTCGCTGGTGACGCGTCAACGCTGCAGGATCTGGCAAAGGATGTCGAGTCCCTGCGCAGCGACGCGACGGACGTCGTTGTCGTGCACGGTGGCGGCCCTCAGATCGGCGATCTCCTCGCTCAGCTGGGCGAAACGTCGACCTTTGTCGAGGGTCTCCGCGTCACCGACGAGACCGCGATGTCAGTGGTCGCGATGGCCCTGTCCCTGGTGAACGTTCGGGTTGTGGCCGCGTTCAACCACGCGGGGGTGCGGGCCGTGGGGCTGACCGGCGGCGACGACGGACTTCTCTCGGCCAGCGCCCGTGGGGCGAAGTGGGGACGTGTGGGTGGCGCACCAACCGTTCACGCCGAGGTTGTCGAGGGTCTCTGGTCCTTGGGGATCACTCCAGTCGTCTCGTCCATCGCTGTGGACGCGGCCGGTGAACTGCTGAACGTGAACGCCGACAGCGTCGCGGGGGCACTGGCGGCAGCCCTGGACGCCGACGCGCTGTACCTGCTCAGCGACGTCGACCAGGTGCGCACCGATCCAGACGATCCCGCGTCCGCGGTGTCGCGCTTGACGGGCGCGGAGGCCCGGTCCTTGGTGGAGTCGGGTCGGGCGCGTGACGGCATGCGCCCGAAGCTCATCGCCGCGCTGGACGCGCTGGACGGGGGAGCCAAGAGCGTGACCCTGGCCAACGGCACGCACCCGCACGCATTACGAGAGGTCGTACGCGGTTTGACCACTTCGACTCGGGTGGTCGCGTGACCCGCCACTTCATCACCATCGATCGACTGGACGACACCAGTTTGAGCACGATCTACCGGCTCGCGGTCGAGCCATTTGATGACGAGACACTCTCGGGACAAGGCGTCGCCCTCGTCTTCGAGCGACCGAGCCTTCGCACCAGGGCGTCGTGCTCGGTCGCGGTGAGCGAACTCGGCGGATTCACGACGTTCTTCACTGACCAAGAGGTGGGTTTGGACAGTCGCGAGTCGGCTGAGGACGTCGGTCGCACCTTAAGCGAGATGTACTCGATCGCCGCCCTGCGGGTGCGCCACCACTCCGTTTTTGAGCGGATGAGTCGAGCCACCGAGGGTCGTCTGGCGCTCATCAACCTATTGAGCGACGTCGCGCACCCCACTCAGGCCGTGGCCGACGTGCTGACCTTGGCCGACCACTTTGCCGACGGTGACGTCATGGGCCTCGGCGGACTGGAGGTGGCCTACGTCGGCGACGCGACGAACGTGACGCGCTCACTCGCGGTGGCCTTGCGCCGACTCGGCGTGAACGTGACAGTGGGGGCGCCGGCGAACTACCAGCTCGAACGCGGCGGTCCCGAGGATCCGCAGGCGTTGCAGGGCCCGGGTGGACTACGGCTCACCGAGTCCGCACAAGAGGCCGTCGCCGGCGCCGACGTCATCTACACCGACGCGTGGGTGTCGATGGGCCGGGAAGAGGAAGCCGCGACGCGACGCAGCGAGCTCGAGGCGTTCCGTGTGGACGCGCGACTGCTCGCCGGGGCCAAGCCCGACGCGGTGGTTCTGCACTGCTTGCCTGCACATCGCGGCGATGAGATCGCCGATGACGTGCTCGACGGTGGACGGTCGATGGCGTGGCGCCAGGTCTTCCACCGCCGCTCGGCCATGGTGGGTGTGCTTCGCTGGATAACTGAGGAGAGTTCATGACTAAGACGCAGCGACAACATCGGATCACCGAGTTGTTGGAACGTAACGTCATCTCGACGGCGGCCCAGATCGTGACGCGACTCCAGTCCGAGGGCTTCGCGGCGACGCAGGCGACGGTGACCCGTGATCTCCAGGAGTTGGGGACGATCAAGATCCGCGACGAACACGGCACTCGCCGCATCGTCATCTCCTCGGGACCGAAGCTGAGTTCGGCGCCGGTTGACCACTTACGGCGCATGATGGGCGAGTGGGTGGTGTCCGTGGAGAACTCCGCCAATCTGGTGGTCATCCGAACGCCGCCCGGCTGCGCGCACGTGGTTGCATCGGCCCTTGATCGCAGCGCCCTGGACGGGGTGTTGGGCAGCGTGGCGGGCGACGACACGCTGCTGGTCATCGCCAACGAGCATCGCAGCGGCGCTGCGTTGGCGACCGAGTTTCGCCTGTTGGCCGGTCTCGAGCAGCCGGTGACGCGAAAGCGAGGCAAGTGATCATGGCCAAGAGAGTGGTGCTGGCCTACAGCGGGGGACTGGACACCTCGGTGGCGGTTCGCTGGATGATCCAAGAGTGGGGTGTGGAGGTTGTATGCGTCCTGGTGGACGTGGGTCAGGACCCCGCCAGCTCCGAAGGCTTCGACACGATTACGGCTCGCGCCCTGGCCGCTGGGGCGCTCGAATGCGTCGTAGTGGACGCGCGGGACGAGATGGCCGAGGAGTTCTGCGCTCCTGCCATCGCGGCTAACGCACGCTATGAGGGTAAGTACCCCTTGGTCTCTGCGCTGTCACGCCCCGTCATCGTGCGCCACTTGGTCAATCAGGCTCGCGTGTTCTCGGCCAATGCGGTGGCGCACGGGTGCACCGGCAAGGGCAACGATCAGGTTCGCTTCGAGGTCGGGACCCACGCCCTGGCCCCGGACCTCGAAGTCCTGGCGCCGGCGCGCAACTGGGGCATGACGAGGTCCGACTCCGTTGACTACGCCACCAAATGGGACATTCCCATCAAGGCGACCAAGGAGAAGATCTATTCGATCGATGAGAACCTGTGGGGTCGCGCGATCGAGTGTGGCGAGATCGAGGACCCGTGGGCCGCGCCACCCGAAGAGCCTTACACCCTGACCCGCGTGACTCGTGGAGACGCGCTGGAGATCACCATCTCCTTCCGAGAGGGACGTCCCGTTGCCCTCGACGACGAACCGATGAGCATGGCAACACTGATCGCGTCGCTGAACCACCGGGCTGGTGCGACCGGCTTTGGCCGTCTCGATATGGTTGAGAACCGGCGCGTGGGCATCAAGAGCCGCGAGGTCTACGAATGTCCGGCGGCCCTGGCCCTCATCCTGGCCCACGCAGAGTTAGAGGACCTGACTCTGGAACGGGACGTGCAGCACGAGAAGGCGCGGCTGGAGCCGCGATGGGCCGAGCTCGTCTACGACGGCATGTGGTTCTCACCGCTCAAAGAGGCCCTCGACGCGTTCATGGCCGAGACGCAGCGTCACGTCACGGGCGACGTACGAGTGCGGTTCGAACCGCCGGGTCTCGCGCGGGTCACGGGCCGGCGCAGCCCCGTCGCCCTGTACGACCACGGCCTTGCGACCTACGACGCCGCGGACACCTTCCGTCACGCCGACTCGGAGGGCTACGTGCGAATCTACGGCCTCGGCGTCAAGACGTGGGCGGCGCGCCAGGGTGCGAAGAACGCCACCCCGCCACAGCCATGACGCTGTGGGGCGGACGGTTCACGGGCTCCATGGCCACTCCGCTGTGGGAGCTGTCGGAGAGTTATTCGTTCGATCACGTTCTCTATCACTTCGACATCGTGGGATCTAAGGCGCACGTGGAGGGGCTCGGCGCCGCGGGGCTCCTGAGTGACGAAGAGCGCACGCAGCTGCTCGTGACCCTGGATGACGTCGAATCGGAGTTCGATCGCGGCGAATTCGTGCGGCGTGGCGACGACGAGGACATTCATATGGCCATCGAGCGACGGGTGATCGAGCTCGCCGGTGACACCGGAGCCAAGCTGCACACCGCACGCAGCCGCAACGACCAGGTGGCCACGACGCTGCGACTGTTCACCCGCGACGCCGCATCCGAAGTGGCCGAGATGGTGTTCCAACTCGTCGGAGCCCTCACGTCAGTCGGTGATCGATGCCCCGACGCGTCGCTGCCTGGATACACGCACCTGCAACGCGCTCAGCCGGTCCTGTTGAGTCACCACCTCCAGGCGCACGCGTGGGCGTTGCTGCGCGACGTCGACCGCCTGATGGACGCGCGAGACCGCTTCAACTTCTCGCCCTTGGGTGCCGGGGCGTTGGCCGGGACATCTCTGGACATTCAGCCGAAGTTGACGGCGGAACTTCTGGGATTCTCCGGGACCATCGCCAATTCGATGGACGCGGTCAGCGACCGCGACTTCGTGGCTGAGGTGTTATTCGACGTCGCGTTGCTCGGCGTGCACCTGTCGCGCATGGGCGAGGAGCTGGTGCTGTGGACCAGTGCGGAGTTTGGCTTCGCGTCATTGGGTGATGACTACACGACCGGTTCGTCGATGTTGCCCCAGAAAAAGAATAGTGACGTCGCGGAATTGTCCCGAGGTAAGAGCGGCAGGCTCGTGGGCAACCTCACGGCGCTCCTCGTCACCCTCAAGGGGCTCCCGCTGACGTACAACCGCGACCTTCAAGAGGACAAGGAGCCGTTGCTCGACTCGCTGCACCAGGTCCGCCTGGTTCTGCGCGCTTTGAGCGGGGCATACTCCACCCTGGTCTTCAACTCCGACGCGGCGGGCCGGGCGGCCAGCGACGAGCTTTTGGTCGCGGTCGACGTGGCCGAAGCACTGGTGGCGACCGGCGTCCCGTTTCGCCAGGCGCACGAAATGGTCGGCCAGTGGGTGGCCGCGTCGCTGGCCGACGGGACTGCGTTCTCCCAGGTCGTGGCCGGTCACGACGACGGTCGCGGCCTCGCGAAACTGTTCGAGCCCGGTCAGGCACTGGCGAACCGGCGCTCTTCGGGGGCCAGCGGTCCGATCGCCGCGATCGAGCAGCGCCACCGTCTGGACGCCGCGCTGGCCGCCGCGCGGCTGCGGGTCTAAAAGGGTCGTGACACGGTTCGCAAGGCACCGGTCGGGCCGCGTCTGCTATCATTGAGTTCCCGCCGCAGCGAAGGCGACCGGTGCAGTTGCACCGATTCGAACCACGCTGGTAAGGTTGGCATCCCTGTCGCCGGGCAACCGGTGGCGGAATCACGGAGAAATCCGAGATGGTGAATGTCGTACCTCCGACTTCGGTCGCGTACGACGTCGCTCCTTGAAAACGGAAGAACGAGAGCCAAAAGCCAGTACGGGCGACGATGAACGGATCTAACCGGTCGCGTCGTTCGTCAAAAAGAAGTGGGCAACGAGGCCACCCCGTGGTACTCGTTGTTGTCAGGTCGGTATTAGAGTCGCCGATCTGGCTCTCTGATGATCGAGGAACTTCGGTTCCGAGAAAATCTTGATGGAGAGTTTGATTCTGGCTCAGAATGAACGCTGGCGGCGTGCTTAACACATGCAAGTCGAACGGAATCCAAGGAGCTTGCTCCGAAAGATTTAGTGGCGAACGGGTGAGTATCACGTGAGCAACCTGCCC
>DATLSF010000026.1:0-30756 GCA_035534335.1 Acidimicrobiales bacterium
ACCAACAACATTCCTCCCGATCCGCAGTTCACGAACATCGCCACGACGAAGCCGAATAACGACCTCGCGACCTCGACGGTCATCCTTCCGGTGCTTGGCCAACCCGGTGTTCGCATGGTTCTAGGACCGGCTCAGCTCACCGGGACTGCGATCTCTAAGGCGATCGCCCAGCAGAACACGATTGGCGCGTGGGTGGTCAACTACAACTTGACCTCGACGGGGAGCCCGGCGTGGGACGCCGTGGCCAAGGCCAACTTCCACCAAGAGGTGGGCATCGAACTCGACGGCGTCGTCCAGTCCGCCCCGCTGATCCTGCCCGGGCAAGCGGCCTTCTCTAGTTTCGGCGGGTCGGGTGAGATCTCGGGATCCTTCACTCAGTCCTCGGCCCAGACCTTGGCCATCGCGATGCAGTTCGGAGCGCTGCCGGTGCGACTGGTTCCACAAACGACCCAGACGGTGTCGCCGACCCTGGGTCACAGCGCACTCGTCGCCGGGCTCGGCGCGGGCCTGGTCGGTTTGCTGCTGGTTCTGCTCTACACGATCTTCTACTACCGAGCCCTGGGGCTGGTCATCATCTTGGGACTCGGAGTCACGGCCGCGCTTCTCTGGGCAATCATCTCCGCGCTGGGTCACACCGCGTTCGCCCCAACGTTCTCGCTGGCCGGTGTAACGGGCATCATCGTGTCGATTGGCATCACGGTGGACAGTTACATCGTGTACTTCGAACGATTAAAAGACGAGGCTCGGTCGGGACGTTCTATCCGCACGTCCGTCGACCGCGGTTTCCGCTCCGCCTGGCGCACGGTGCTGGCGGCTGACACGGTCAGCCTGCTCGCCGCCGTCTTGCTCTACCTGATTGCCGTGGGCGACGTGCGAGGCTTCGCCTTTTTCCTCGGGCTCTCGACATTGATGGACGTCTTCATCACCTGGTACTTCACCCGCCCGATGGTCGTCCTGCTAGGCCGGCGTGGTTCGGACAGCACGTCGGCACTCTCGCTTGCGGCAGGCGTGCGACCGGGGGCGGCCGTCCATGAGTGAGGACACCAAGAGGCCGGGCCCTTTGGGACGTCTCTATCAGGGACTCACCACAATTGACTTCGTCGGTCGGCGCCGCTTGTGGTTCACCATCTCGATCGTGATCATCGTGCTCGGCATTGGGTCGCTGGCCATCCGAGGCTTCAATCTCGGCATCGACTTCAAGGGCGGCAATTCGTGGGAGGTTCGCGCCCCGCACTCGTCCATCGCGAAGATGACCTCGGCCGTCACGAGGGCTGGGCTCACCAACCCGACCGTGGAGGAACTGGGTGGCGTGACGTACGAAGTCACGGCCGACCTCAACAACCTCTCATCCGATCAACAGACTGCGGTGACGAATCACGTGGCGAGCGCGATGGCCAAGGCCGCGGGTGTCGGGTTTATTCAGGTGTCGACCAGCAGCGTGGGACCGACGTGGGGCGGATCGATCACCAAGCGCGCGCTCGAGGCGCTGATCGTGTTCTTCATTGCCGTGGTCCTCTACATCAGCGTGCGCTTCGAGCCGAAGATGGCGCTCGCCGCCTTCATTGCCATGGTGCACGACCTCCTCGTGACTGTGGGCGTGTACTCGCTGTTCGGGTTCCAAATCACCCCGGACACCGTCATCGCCCTGCTGACGATCCTGGGGTATTCGCTCTACGACACCGTGGTGGTCTTTGACCGCGTGCGCGACAACGCCGGTTCGGTGCTCAAGAGCGGCGACATGAGTTACGCCGAGATGGTCAACCTCTCGATGAACCAGACTCTGGCTCGTTCGATCAACACCTCTCTCGTCGCCATCTTGCCGGTTCTGTCAGTGCTCGTGGTTGGTGCCTACATCCTGGGTGCGACGACTCTGCAGAACTACGGACTCGCGCTGACCGTCGGACTCTTTAGCGGGGCGTACTCGTCGATCTTCATTGCGAGTCCTTTGCTGTCACTGTTCAAGGAACGTGAACCGCGCTACCGCGAGTTGGCGGCGAGGGTGGCCTCGCGCGCCGAGCGTCAGGTCCTCACGCCGGCCGCTGCCGCCGTCATGGGCGGTGACGGGCCGCAGCGAACGGTCGGCGCGTCACGGTCGCGCAGCGTGGCGAGTGGCGCGTCGACGATCACTCCGCGGAGCGCCACGCCGTTGCAGCCGAGGCCGCGTAAGCGTAAAAGGCGGTAGGGCGCCGGTAGGCTAACCCCATGGTGACCTTGGATTCGCGGGCCCCGGCGGACCCCGCGCTGGCCAACGCCATCGAACGTCTCATCAGTCGATTCCAGGGATACCACGAGGACGGGGACGCGGATCTGATCCGCCGGGCCGGCCTGGCCGCCATCGCGGCCCACGAGGGCCAGTTGCGCCGCACCGGCGAGCCCTACGTGACGCACCCGATCGCCGTCGCGGACATCGTGGCTGACCTGGGCTTAGACGAGACCACGATCGCCGCCGCTTTGCTCCACGACGCCGTCGAGGACACCGGCGTGACGACCTCGTGGCTCGCGCGGGAGTTTGGAGACCGGGTCACCGCGGTGGTCGACGGGGTCACCAAGCTCGACCGCCTGGAGTTCGACTCGAAGGAGGCCCAGCAGGCCGCCACCATTCGCAAGATGTTCATCGCGATGGCTCAGGACTGGCGGGTCCTGCTGATCAAGCTGGCCGACCGTCTCCACAACATGCGCACGATCTCGGTCATGCCGATGAATCGCCAACGGGCCATCGCCCAGGAGACCCTCGACGTCTACGCCCCGCTGGCGCACCGCCTCGGTGTCCAGCAGGTCAAGTGGCAGCTCGAGGACCTGAGCTTCGCCACGCTGCACCCCAAGCGCTACGCCGAGATCGAACAGATGGTGGCCGCGCGCGCCCCGGAGCGCGAGGCCTACCTGGCCGAGGTCATGGATCTGTTGTCGGCCAAGCTCAAGACCTTTGACATCAAGGGCGAGATAACCGGGCGGGCGAAGAACTTCTGGAACATCTACGAGAAGATGGTCATCCAGGGCAAGGAGTTCAACGACATCATCGACCTGGTGGGCTTGCGGGTGATCGTTGACGAGGAGCGCGACTGCTGGGCGGTGCTCGGCGCCATCCACGCGCTGTGGTCACCGGTTCAGGGGCGGTTCAAGGACTTCATCAACTCACCGAAGTTCAACCTCTACCAGTCACTCCACACGACGGTGATCGGCCCGCGCGGCAAGTCGGTCGAGGTCCAGGTCCGCACGCATGAGATGCACCGGCGCGCCGAGTTCGGCGTGGCGGCGCACTGGTCCTACAAGTCCAAGGACGGGGATCCGAGCAAAGAGCTCGCCTGGATGCAGCGCCTGGTCGACGTCGAAGCTGAAGAGAGCGATCCTATTGCGTTCTTGGAGGCGCTCAAGTTGGACCTCGGACACGACGAGGTCTACGTCTTCACCCCCAAGGGCCGCGTGATCTCGCTCGTTGAGGGCGCGACGCCCATCGACTTCGCGTACGCCGTACACACCGAGGTGGGACATCACTGCGTGGGAGCCAAGGTCAACGGTCGGCTGGTGCCCCTGGACACCGAACTTCACTCGGCCGACGTCGTTGAGATCGTGACCAGCAAGAGCGAGACGGCCGGGCCGTCGCGTGACTGGTTGGCGCTGGTCAAGTCGTCGCGGGCGCGCTCGAAGATTCGCCAGTGGTTCCAGCGCGAGCGTCGTGAGGACGCCATTGAAGGGGGCCGCGAGGAGTTGACCAAGGCCCTGCGACGTGAAGGCCTGCCGGTTACGACCTCGCTCACCTCCAGCGCGTTGGACGGCGTTGTCAAGTCGCTCAACCTCGACGATCTGGAAGCCCTCTTTATGTCGATCGACAGCGGACAGAACTCGGCGCTCGCCGTCGTCCAGCGCCTGGAACGTGAACTCCACGGTGGTGACGCTGAACAGCTGCCGTCGACGGTCACCAAGATGCCGCGCACGAGCCGCACCACGCGGCGCAGCGCCGGCGTCTACGTCGAGGGCCTGGACGACGTGATGATCCACCTAGCGCGCTGCTGCTCGCCCGTGCCCGGCGATCCGATCATGGGTTTCATCACCCAGGGCCGCGGGGTGAGCGTGCACCGCGACGACTGCTCCAACGCGGTGGCGCTGGCCCAACGACTAGGCGAGCGCGTGATCGACGTCGAGTGGGACGGCTCGCTGGGCGGACAGTACCGCGCGGTGCTCGAGGTTTTGGCCTTTGATCGATCGCGCCTGCTGCTCGACGTGTCGCGGGTGGTCGCCGAGTACCACCTCAACATCATCTCGTCGAGTTCGACGACGTCGGGATCACGCATCGTGCGCATGGTCTTTGACGTCGAGTTGGCCGACCCGACGCACCTGTCCAGCCTGCTCGCGGCGCTCAAGGGCGTCGACGGGGTCTTCGACGCCTTCCGCCAGCTGCCCGGTCAACACACCACCTCATGAGCGATCCGGCCACCTCATTCCGAGCGCCCATCGGGACCCACGACGTCCTGGCGCCGGCGTCAGCGCGCTGGGAGGGCGTGGTGGCCACCTTCGCCCAGTACGCCTACCGCTACGGGTTCTCGTTGGCGATCACCCCGACGTTCGAAGAGGTGGGCGTCTTCAATCGCGGCATCGGCGAGGGCTCCGACGTTGCCCAGAAGGAGATGTACGTCTTTTCGGACCGCGGCGACCGGGTCTACGCGCTGCGCCCCGAGGGCACGGCGCCGGTCGTGCGCGCCTTCGTCCAGCACCAGCCGACCACGCCGTTCAAGGCGTGGTACGTGACGCCCGCCTTTCGCTACGAGCGGCCCCAGGCCGGTCGGTACCGCGAGCACCACCAGCTCGGTGTTGAGGCGCTGGGAACCGACGACCCGGCGGTGGACGTCGAAGTCATTGCCCTGGCCGCTCGATTCTTTGCGGCCATCGGGCTGACGCAGGTTCGCCTCGACGTGAACTCGATGGGCCACGTGGCGTGTCGCGCCAACTACGTCGAAGCGCTGCGCGCGTACCTCGCAGAACACCGCGACGAACTGTGTGACGAGCATCGTGAGACGTGGTCGCTGAACCCGCTGCGCGTTCTCGATTGCAAGAAGCCCGAGTGCATCGCCGTCATCAACGCCGGGCCGATGCTGCCCGACTATCTTTGCGACGACTGCCGTGAGCACTTCGCGCGGGTTACCGCGGGTTTGGAGAGCCTGGGGATTGCCTTCACGCGCAATCCTCGACTCGTTCGAGGTTTCGACTACTACACACGCACGACCTTCGAGTTCATCTCCGACGCGCTGGAGAGCGCCCAGAACGCCATCTGCGGTGGCGGACGCTACGACCAACTGGCCGAGCAACTAGGTGGTGCGCCCACGGGGGGCATCGGTTTCGGATGCGGCATCGAGCGCCTGCTGCTTTGCCTGGACGCCGAGGGCGTTGACCAGGAGCTGGTGAAGCGATCCGTCGACCTCTTCGTCGTAGACACGACCAACAGCGACGAGGCCACGGCGCTGGTGGACGAGCTTCGCGTTGCCGGCTGGGCCGTCGAACGCGCCTACGACTCGCGCTCCATGAAGGCCCAGATGAAGGTGGCAGATCGCTCCGGCGCGCGCTGGGCGCTCATCGTCGGACCCCAGGAACGTTCGGCTGGTGAGGTGGCCCTGCGGGACCTACGCGGCGACGACGACCAGACGCAGCGACGGGTCGCCCGCGCCGACCTCGTGACGACTCTGACCGAACTGCGGTGACCAACGAGATGACGCCCGACGACGTTCAGGCCACGTCCCTGCGCGACGGCCTCTGCGCGTCCATAGGCGTGGAGCAGGTGGGCCAACGGGTGAGCGTCTGTGGCTGGGTGGCCAAGCGACGTGAGCACGGCGAGCACCTCGCCTTCCTGGACGTGCGCGACCACTCGGGGGTGCTGCAGGCGGTCGTGGAAGGTTCGGTGGACGCGCGCGCGGAGTACGTCGTGCGGATCAGCGGCACGGTCGCGCGCCGTCCCGAGGGAACGGTCAATGAGCGCCTGGCCACCGGAGAGATTGAGTTGACCGACTGTGAGGTGGAGGTGCTCGCCGTCGCCGAGGCGCCGCCGTTCCCGCTGGATGAGCGCACGGAGGTCGACGAGGCGGTGCGGCTGCAGAAGCGTTACCTCGACCTGCGTCGCCAGCCGATGCAGCGCAACCTGCGACTGCGCGCCGACGTCAATCGGGCGTTGCGCGCGGCCATGGACGCCCAGGGATTCTGCGAAGTGGAGACCCCGCTCCTGTGGGCACCGACCCCGGAAGGCTCACGCGAGTTCGTCGTGCCATCGCGCCTGCACCCCACCGAGTTCTACGTGCTGCCTCAGAGTCCGCAGATCGCCAAGCAGTTACTGATGGTCGGGGGCCTCGATCGCTACTACCAGATCGCCCGATGCCTGCGCGACGAGGACCTGCGCGCGGACCGCCAATTCGAGTTCACCCAGTTGGACATCGAGGCGAGCTTCGTGAACCAGGACGACGTGATGGGTTTCGTGTCGCGCGCGGTCCTGGACGCCGCTGAAGCGGCCACGGGGGAGCGACCGGGCGAGATCTCATCAATGACGTGGACCGAGGCACTGGAACGCTACGGCACCGACAAGCCCGACCTGCGTTTTGCCATGGCCCTGCAGGATCTGTCGGTTGTGTTCGCGACGACCAACGTGAATGCGTTCAAGGCGCCGGCGGTCAAGGCACTGCGAGTACCCGACGGCGCACAGATCCCTCGGAGCCAACTCGACGCATTGGTCGAACAGGCGCAAGGGCTAGGCGCCAAGGGATTGGCGTGGTTCCGCGTCACCGCGGATGGTCTGGACTCGCCCCTCGCTCGTCACCTCAGCGACGTGGAGCGCGACGCTATCGCGACGGTCGACGACGCACGCGAGGGAGACCTGGTCTTGGTCGTAGCCGACGAGATGGTGTTGGCCAGTCGGGTCCTGGGCGCGCTGCGCGTGGCGCTGGGCTCCCCGCCGGTGAGCGATGGCCCGCACCGCTACGTGTGGGTCACCGACTTTCCGTTGTTTGAGGGTGTCGACGAGGACGGACACCCGATGGCCGCTCACCACCCGTTTACAATGCCCCACCCCGACGACTTGGCGTACCTCGAGACCGATCCCCTGCGGGTGCGCAGCCAGGCCTACGACCTGGTGCTCAACGGTTGGGAGCTGGGTAGCGGGTCCGTGCGCATCCATCGCGCCGACATCCAGTCGCGCGTCTTCAGCGCTCTCGGCATCAGTGACGAGGAGGCCGAGAACCGATTCGGATTCCTCCTGGGGGCGTTCCGATACGGCGCGCCGCCGCACGCGGGCTTCGCCTTCGGGATCGACCGGCTGGTGGCCATCTTCGCCGGTGTCGAGAACATCCGCGAGGTCATCGCCTTTCCCAAGACGCAGTCCGGCGCCGACCTGATGACCGGCGCGCCCAAGTCGATCACCGACCGCCAACTGCGCGACCTTCGCCTCACGTTCGCACCGAAAGGGTCGTGAGCCACGTCACTCTTTGACGACGCCGTCGCTGAGCGCCTTCGCCTGGCCGCTCCGCTGGCCGAGTTACTTCGCCCGCGCACGCTCGACGAGGTCGTGGGCCAGGACCACCTGGTGGGACCCGGTGGCCCGCTGCGTCGATTCGTCGAGGCGCGCCAGCTGACGTCGATGATTCTGTGGGGACCGGCGGGAACCGGTAAGACCACGCTGGCGCGCATCATGGCCCTCGGCGCGGGGTACGCCAGTGAGAGCCTCTCCGCGGTGAGCTCGGGCGTGAAGGACGTGCGCGAGGCGATCCAGCGCGCACGCGAGAGGCTGGGGGAGCGCGACCAGCGCACGGTGCTCTTCATCGACGAGGTCCACCGCTTCAACAAAGCCCAGCAGGATCTGCTGCTCCCCGCGACCGAGACTGGTGAGATCGTGCTGATTGGCGCGACGACCGAGAACCCGTACTTCGAGGTCAACGCAGCGCTGATGAGCCGATCGACGCTGTGGCGTCTACACCCGCTCGGCGCGGCCGACCTCACCACGCTGTGCGAGCGCGGCCTGGCACTTCGCGAGGCGCACATCAGCGACGAGGCGCTCGAGGCGGTGGTGGCCTCGAGCGACGGCGACGCCCGCGCGGCGCTGACCACGCTGGACATCGCAATCGTGCTGGCCCGCGCGGAGGGCGTCGACGAGGTCGACGTGGGTCACGTGAGCCGGGCGCGCGACGGCCGTCTCTACCACCAGTCGCGCGACACCCACTACGACCAGGTCTCGGCGCTGATCAAGTCAATTCGCGGATCGGACCCCGACGGCGCTCTCTTCTGGCTCGTCACGTTGCTCGAGAGTGGCGAGAGCCCGCGGTTCCTGGCGCGGCGACTGGTGATCCTGGCGAGCGAAGACGTCGGACTGGCCGACCCCACTGGTCTCCTCGTCGCCGAGTCGGCCGCGCGCGCCGTCGAGTTCGTGGGCCTGCCCGAGGCGCGCCTCAACCTGGCTCACGCGACCCTGACGCTCGCGCTGGCGCCCAAGAGCAACTCGGTGACGCGCGCGCTGGGCGCCGCCACCGACGCGGTGCGCGACGTGGGCAACGCCGAGGTACCCGATCATCTGCGCGGATCCAACTACCGTGGCGCGTCCGAACAAGGTTTCGGGACTGACTATCGGTACCCGCACGACCACCCGGGCGGGTGGGTCGAACAGCAGTACCTGCCCGACGCGTTGCTCGGTCACCACTTCTACGATCCGAGCCCCTACGGTCGCGAGCGTGCGCTCGTCGAGCAGTGGCGTGAGCGCGCTACCGCGTCGGACCAGGACGAATCAGAGGCGCCGGTAGAGTAAGCGCGTGGAATCCGCCGAACTTCGCTCGATTTTCCTCGACTACTTCGCCCAAAACGGCCACACGGTCGTGCCCTCGGCCAGCCTGATTCCCCACGACCCGTCACTTCTCTTCACGATTGCGGGCATGGTGCCCTTCAAGCCGTATTTCCTCGGTGAGGAGCCGGCGCCGCACGCGCGCGCCGTCTCGATCCAGAAGTGCTTTCGCGCCTCCGACATCGACATCATCGGAACGACCCAGCGACACCTGACCTTCTTCCAGATGATGGGCAACTTCTCCTTCGGTGACTATTTCAAACAAGGCGCCATCACCTACGCCTGGGGACTGGTGACCGAGGGATTCGGGCTGGACCCGGACCGCCTGTGGGTCACCGTGCACCTGAGCGACGACGAGGCGGCCGACATCTGGCGCGACGAGATCGGCGTGCCGGCCAGTCGCATCCAGCGCCTCGACGAGGACAACTTCTGGGGCATGGGTGAGACGGGACCGTGCGGGCCGTGCTCGGAGATCTTCTTCGACAAGGGGCCGGCGTTCGGAGCGGACGGTGGCCCGGCGCACGGCGGCGAGGACCGCTTCATGGAGTTCTGGAACCTGGTCTTCATGCAGTACGAGCGCGAGCCCGGTGGCACGATGCTCGACCTGCCGACGAAGAACATCGACACGGGGGCCGGTTTCGAACGCATCCTGTCGATCCTCAACGGCGTGGAGTCGGTCTTTGCGACGGACCTCTTCGCACCGCTGTTAGACGCCGCGGCCCGCGCGGTCGACGTCGCCTACGGCCGCGACGACGCCACGGACGTGGCGCTGCGCCGCATCGCCGACCACGGTCGGGCCATGACGATGCTGGTCGCCGACGGAGTTCTGCCGTCAAATGAGGGACGCGGCTACGTGTTGCGGCGCATCATTCGGCGCGCGCTACTTGCGGCACGTCGCGCCGGATCGGAGCGACCACTGGTCGCCTCGTTGGTCGACGCGACGATCGTCAAGGACGCGGTCGCCTACCCGGTGCTGGTGCACGACCGTGACCTGATCGTCGAGGTGCTCGAACGTGAGGAGGCGGGCTTTGCGCGCACGCTGCGGACGGGACTCTCCCTGCTGGATGAGGCGCGCGACGACGTGGTGCGCGGTGGATCGACAGTCTTTCCGGGCGACGTCGCCTTCAAGCTCCACGACACCCACGGCTTCCCGGTCGAGCTCACCGAGGAGATCGCCGCCGAGTCAGGTCTCGTAGTTGACCGCGCGGCCTTCGACGCCGCGATGCTCGAACAGCGCAAGCGGGCGCGCGCCAGGGCCAAGACCCTGACCGCGGCTGACGACGCCCACTACCACGACCTGGTGGAACGGCACGGCGTCACCGAATTCGTCGGTCGCGATGTCTCGCGTTACTCCGTGGAGACCACCGTGCTGGCCGTGTTGGCCGGCGAGAACGACGTAAGTGAACTCTTCCTCGACGCCACTCCCTTCTACGCCGAGTCCGGTGGTCAAGTCGGCGACACCGGAACCGTCACGACCGAGACCGGGCGGTTCGACGTGATCGACACCCAATCCGTGGCCGGGGGTTTGGTCGCACACCGAGGCCGCGTGACCGGAGAGGTACTGCCGGGCCAGAGCGCCCTGGCGGTCATCGATCCGGCGCGTCGAGAGGCGACGAGGCGGAATCACACTGCGACCCACCTCCTGCACGCGGGTCTGCGCGAAGTGCTCGGCGACCACGTGCGTCAACAGGGCTCCTGGGTGGGACCCGATCGCTTGCGATTCGACTTCTCGCACTCCAGTGGTCTGGCCGACGAGGAAGCTGAGCAGGTTCTCAGCCTCGTCAATCGCGACGTGGTGGGCAACGACAACGTCGAGACGATCCAGACCACCAAGCAAGAGGCCGAGAAGATGGGGGCGGTCGCGTTCTTTGGCGACAAGTACGGCGATCGCGTGCGAGTCGTGCGCGCCGGCGCGCACAGCCTCGAGTTCTGCGGCGGCACCCACGTCGACCGACTCGGGGACATCGGCTTGGTGCAGCTGGTCAGCGAGTCATCGATCGGAGCCAACACCCGGCGCATCGAAGCGGTGAGCGCGATGGCTGCCTTTCGCCGCAGCTACGAGATGGAACGCGCGCTTGCCGGAGTCGCGGCCATACTCAAGACATCGAGCGAGGACGTTCTGCCAGCCCTCGAGCGGTTGTTGGAACGCCAGCGCGACTTCGAGAAGGAGATTGCGGGACTTCGCCAGGGCCAGCTGGCCCACCTGGCCAACGAGATCGACGCCCAGTTCGGCGGTGACGTGGTCGTGGCGCGAGTCGACGGCTTCAGCGGTGAGCAACTGCGCACGCTGGCCCAGGACCTCCAGCGTCGCGGACGACGCGCCGTGGTTCTGGCGGGCACCAGTGAAGACAAGGTGGCCATTGTCGTCGCCACCGACGAGTCACTCGACGCTCAGGCCACGGTGAAAACATTGTCGTCCCTGGTCGGCGGGGGTGGCGGGGGATCGGCCCGACTGGCTCTCGCGGGCGGGCGCGACGCCCGAGCGCTCGACCAGGTCCTCGACGCGGCGCGCGCGCTCTAGTTTCGCATGGCCCGGGTGCTAGCGATCGATCCGGGAACCCGGCGCTGCGGGGTGGCTATCTCTGACTCCGCGCGCACGATGGCGTTCCCCCGCGAGGCCCTTTCGTCCGACGGGGTCACGGCAGCGGTGGTACGGCTCGTCAGCGACGAGGGGGTCGACCTGGTCGTGGTGGGGCGTCCGGTCGCACTCTCTGGATCCGAGACCGCGTCCACGGCCGTGGCAGATGAGTTGCTGATGGAGTTGCGCGAGGGCTTAGGCGCCGTACCCGTGGTCGCCCTGGATGAGCGGCTCACGACCACCGAGGCCCAGCGATCGATGCGCCAGGCCGGCGTGACGTCGCGGGAGCACCGGGGCCGTCTGGACTCCGCTGCGGCGGTGGTCATGCTGCAGAGCTACCTCGAATCGACAACAGATGAGTAAGCGAACGATCCGCATCATCGCTGGCGCCGGCGCGGTCGTGCTCATCGTGGTGGTGTGGTTTGCCCTGCAGGCGTATCCGCTCGGGGGTGAAGGCCGCTTGGTCGTGGTCACTGTGAAGTCCGGAGACTCAATGTCGGCCGTCGCCGGCGAAATGCACGCGAAGGGCGTGATCGGCTCATCCTTCGCCTTCCGCGTCGACGCGGCGCTGCAAGGCCCGCACACGGTACAGGCGGGTTCGTACCAGATCGCGCAGAACTCTTCTTTCGCCCACGTGAGAGCGGTGCTGAATAGGGGACCCAACGTCAACGTGATCTCGGTCGATCCGGGTCTGACGATTCACGAAGTGGCGCAGACGGTCGCTTCTGATCGCGGAAGTGCGTTTGCCGAGCAGTTCCTCACTGACTTGGCGTCGCTGGCCCGCTCGTCGCCGTATCATCCGGACCTGTCGCCGCCGGCGCTGCCGGGTCAGTCGGCCAACGTGAACTCCTTCGAGGGGCTCGTTGGGGTGGGCCAGTATTTGCTCTCGCCGCACGACTCTGCGCACACGCTGGCGTCGGCCATGGCGGCACGATTCACGACGCAGGCGACCTCGGTCGGTTTTTCCCCTACGACCACGGTCAACGGGCTCAACGCCTACCAGCTGGTCATTGCCGCCTCGATCGTGGAACGCGAGGGTTACTACCCTCAGAACATGCCCCAAGTGGCGCGCGTCATCTTCAACCGCCTTCAGCGCGGCGGGCCGCTCCAGATGGACTCTACGGTCAAGTATCCGCTGGGGATGGACTCGGGGGCGGTGACGTCGGCCATGTTGCAGAATCCGACGCCGTACAACAGCTATCTGCACACCGGTCTCACGCCGACACCGATCTGCGCGGTGTCCACCACCGCCCTGCGCGCGGTCCTGCACGCCCCGCCGGGGAGCTGGCTCTACTTCGTACTCTTTGACAACAAGGGGGACGAGAAGTTCGCAACGACCTACGCCCAACAGCTCAAGAATGAGCAACAGGCCGCGAAGAATCTCGGATGAACTGGCGTCTGGGCGTCGCGGGTTTCCCTATTGAACACTCGCTCTCGCCCAAGTTGCACGAGGCGGGACTGGCCCAGGTGGGCCTTACCGGGACGTCTGAGCGAGTGGCGCTGCACGAATCTGAGGCCGGGCGCCTTGGCGAGCTGCTCGGTTCGCGATTCGACGCGCTGTCGATCACCATGCCGTTGAAAGCGCTCGCGACCGGCGCGTGCGACGAACTCGAACCCGTCGCCGCTCGCCTGGGGGTCGTGAATTCAATGCTCGTGCGCGATGGACGCGTTGTCGGTACCGCAACCGACGGCGATGGCTTCGTCGACTCGCTGCGCGCGCAGTTCGACCTCGAACCCGCGGGGCTGGCGGTTGCGGTCCTCGGTGCCGGGGGAGCCGCACGCGGGATCGTGGACGCCCTGGCGCGCGGTGGCGCCACAACGATTTCGGTCACCGGTCGCACATCAGCGCGCGTCGAGTGGCTCGTCGCGCGCTACGACGTCGTCGTGGCGACGGCGCGGCCACCCGGAACCGTTGACCTCATCGTCAACACCGTGCCGGTCGACGGCAGAGAGGGCGCCGAGGTGATCGATGGAGCGACCGCGTCGACGGTGTGCGTTGACGTTCTCTACGAGCCGCGCCTCACCCCGTGGCGCGCGGCCTACGCCGACCTGGGGTGCCGCACGGCCAACGGCGTTGGCATGTTGGCCTACCAAGCCGCTCGCCAGATGTCCTGGTGGTGGGGGCGTGACGTGGACGCCGCGCTGCTGATGAAGGTCGTGGCGTGACGGACACCCTCGCGGCCCTGACGTCGCGGCTCAAGCCCAAGGAGGGCATCGACCACAGCCTGCTCTGGGGGATGATCCTGCTGGGTCTCATCGGCGCCGTGATGGACTACAGCGCCACCCGAGACGGCCTCATCAACGCCGGCTACAACCCCCACTACTACCTGGAGCGCCAAGGGCTCTTCGTGGTCATCGGGGTGGCTGTGATGTGCGCGATCTCGTTGATTGACTACCGGCGCCTCGAGATCGTCGCCACGCCGCTCTACGTTCTGTCGCTCATATCCCTCATGGGCGTCTTCTTCCTCGGCCAGTCCGCGCTCGGGGCGCAGCGCTGGTACAACTTCGGGTTGTTCCAGGTTCAGCCGAGCGAGTTCACCGTCCTGATCATCGTGCTGGCCGTGGCCACCTACTGCCAGAGACGACCCGACGGCTTGGCCATGTACGACGTCATGCGCATCCTCACGATGGGCGCGGTTCCCCTGGTGCTCATCGTCCTACAGCCGGACCTCGGCACGGCGGTCATCATCGTCCTGGTCGTGGCCGCGATGATGGTCGTCGCCGGTGTTCCGCCGCGCTTCATGACCTTTCTGGCCGTCGTCGGATCGGCGGCAGTGGCCATCGCGGTGTACGGAAAGCTGCTGCACAAGTACCAGCTGGACCGCATCGTCTCGTTCCTGCATCAGAATTCCACGAGCCCCGCGATGCAGCAACTGATCTACGAGGTCAACAACGCCAAGTCGGCCATCGGTGCGGGCGGACTGCACGGCGCGGGCTTCTTTCACGGTCTGCAGACGGTGCTCGGCTACGTGCCCGAACAGCGCACCGACTTCATCTTCACGGCCATCGGCGAGCAGTTGGGCTTCATCGGCTCGGCCACCATCGTCACGCTCCTGGGATTCGTGGCCTTTCGGATGTTCTGGATCGCCCGAACCGCCAAGGACACGATGGGCAAGGTGTTGTGTCTGGGAATCTTCATCTTCTTCGCCTTCAGTTGCTTCGAGAACATCGCCATGACCATGGGAATCATGCCGGTGGTGGGAATACCGCTACCGCTGCTCAGCTACGGGGGTTCGGCCGTGCTGGTCTTCTACACCGCGGGCGGACTCGTGCTCTCGGTCTCGCGCCGGCGCGGATAGCGTCGTGGGATGAGCGACGCCGACGAGACCGCCGCCGACGACATCTCGGACCCGAGCGAGATGCAAACCGCCGAGAGCGAGGCCGCCGTCGTCGCGCCCGATGCCCAGTTTCGGGTCATGGACGCGGTCAGCGTCACCTACGACCTGGCCGACGCGTCGCCCCACGTGCACCTGATGGAGTCAGAGGCTCCCTACCGGAATCTGTCCATCCCCATCGGCCTGGCCGACGCCGTTGCGCTGCACCAGGCGATGGAACGCGTGGAGGGACGCCGTCCCGGTATCCACGAATTGACCAGCCAGATCCTTGGCCGATTGCAGGCCGACGTCGTGGCGGCGAGGATCGTGCGGGTGGACGGTGGTGTTTTCTACGCCGAGCTCGACCTGATGAGTCCACGCGGACGCGAGGTGATCGACTGTCGAACCAGCGACGCGATCATCCTGGCGCTGCGTCAGCGGGTGACGTCGCCCATTCTGTGCGCCGAGGACGTCTTGGCCGACGCCAACGCCTAGGTGATCTCGACGACGCGTATCTCGCCGCCGCGCAGCTCCGCGGCGTTCTCGTCCGAGATCCGCAGGAGCAGGGCCACGATGACGTAGTTCGCCAGCAGCGAACTACCGCCGTAGGCCATGAAGGGCAGTGTGATTCCGGTGAGTGGCAGGATCCGCATGATTCCGGCCATGATGACAAAGGCCTGGATGCCGATGGTCGCCGTGAGCGCGGTCGCGGCGAGGCGAACGAAGTCCGAGTGCGCTCGTTGGGCGATGCGGAAACCCTCCCCGACGAACAGCGTGAAGAGACACAGTACGACGATGATGCCAATGAGTCCGAGCTCTTCGCCGATGGCCGCGAAGATCATGTCCGAGGTGATCTCGGGCACGTTCCCGGACTGGCCGAGTCCGAGGCCCGTTCCGGTGACCCCACCCGCGGCAAGGGAGAACCACCCATATCCGAGTTGCTGGCCAATCCCGGTGATGTAGGGCCACGGATCTAGCCACACCGTGATGCGTTGGTGGACCTGGGAGAAGAGTTGTTCGGCCAAGAACCCGCCGCCGGCGAACAAGGTCAGGCCCAGCATCACGTACGTCTTGAGACCCGTGGCCACCCACAGCATCGCCATGAAGAGGACGAAGAGAAGAATCGCGAAGCCAACGTCGTTCTCGGCGCCGAGGACGGCGATGGCGAACCCCCACGCGACGAGAATCGGAAGCAACTTTTGGGGTGGCACGATCAGGCGCTGTCCGATCCGCAACGTTGGGGTGGACAGGAGTTCGCGGTTCGACGCGAAGTACGAGGCTAAGAAGAACGCGAGCAGGATCTTGGCGACCTCGACCGGTTGGAAGGAGAGCGGTCCGACCTTGACCCAGAGGCGTGCTCCATACACCGACTCTCCGAAATGCGGCACCAACGGCATCAGCAGGAGGAGAATCGCCGCCGTCAACGTGAGATATCGGTAGCGGTCGAGGTCGCGCACTCTGCGCACCACCCGCAGCGTGATGACGAGCGCCACCGCGCTGAGTGCGAACCACAGGGCCTGGTAGGCCGCGTGGGTGGAGTTCCACCGCGCGATCTCGACGTAGCCAATGCCGTTCAGCAGCGTCGCGATCGGCAGCAAAATCTGGCTGGCTTGGGGCGCGTAGCGGCGCACGGCGAAGTGCATCACCAGCGAGATCCCGATGATCACACTGAGGAACGCCCACAGTTGCGGTGGCATGCGCCCCTGAGCACCGAGCGACGCGAGGATGTAGAAGGACGTCGAGATAATCCAGGCAAGGACCATGAGTCCGAGTTCGGTGGAGCGCGACGTGGAGAGGGGCGTTGCGCTGGCGCTGGGCGCCGGCGCGTCCCGAATCGCGTGCCTCGCCACGGTTCAACAGTAGCAATACGATGGTTTCATCACGTCGCCGTAAATCAGGGAGTCGGGAACATCGTTGCGTTAGACCTTTCGTCGTTCGGACCCGAGCGCTTCTCCAGTCGGGAACTCTCCCGGCTGGAGTTCGGTGCGCGTCTGCTCGACCTCGGTGAGGACCGACGACTTCCCGTGTTGGACCGCTGCAAGTTCATCGCGATCTTCGCCGACATGATCGACGAGTTCTTTCAGGTACGCGTGGTCAGCCTTCAGGACAAGGTCGCCGCCGGCGTGGAGACGCCCTCGGTCGACGGCGTGCGACCCCGCCAGCAGCTGGCGGACATCCACGAGCGGGTGACCTCACTCATCGAGCGTCAGGACCGACTGGTTCTCGATGTCATCTTTCCAGAGTTGGCCGCGAAGGGCGTTGCGATCGTCAAGTTCGCCGAGCTCGAAGATTCGGAACGCAAGAACCTGACCGTGTACTTCGACGAACACGTCTACCCAATCCTGACGCCATTGGCGGTCGACCCGGGGCACCCTTTCCCGATGATCTCCAACCTGTCGCTCAACATCGCGGTCACCGTCATCGATGAGACGACGGGTGAGGAGCGCAGTGCGCGCGTCAAGGTGCCCAACTCGCTGCCGCGCTTCCTGCCGGCGGGCACCGACCGGTGGTGCCTGCTCGAAGACCTCATCATGGCGAACCTGGGCCAGTTGTTCCCGGGCATGATCATCGGGCGCGCCGACCTCTTTCGGGTTACGAGAAACGCTGACCTGACCCTGGAAGAGGACGAGGCGGACGACCTCATGGTCGCCCTGGAGGTCGAGTTGCGCCGCCGCCGTTTCGGCGAGGTCCTGCGGGTCGAACTGCAGAGCGGCATGTCCCAGGACTTCCTCGACCTCTTGGTCGGCGAGCTGAAACTCGATCCGAGCGACGTGTACGTCACCGACGCCCCACTGGGGCTGCACGACTTCTGGAGCCTCTACTCCATGGAGCGGCCCGATCTGCGCGGCGAAGGGTGGTCGCCACTCACGCCGCCGCGATTGCTGCAGGGTGACCACGTCGGCGACATCTTCGCCGCGATCCGCGAGGGCAACATCTTGCTGCACCACCCGTACGAGTCCTTCAGTGACTCGGTCGAGGTGTTCATTGCCCAGGCGGCGGACGACCCGATGGTGGTGGGCATCAAGCAGACCCTGTATCGGACCTCCGGTGACTCCCCGGTGGTCAAGTCGCTGATCCGCGCGGCCGAGCACGGCAAGCAGGTGGTGGCCCTGGTCGAGCTCAAGGCACGCTTCGACGAGGCGGCCAACATCGAGTGGGCCAAGGCCATCGAGGACGCGGGCGCGCACGTCGTCTATGGCGTGGTGGGCCTCAAGACCCACTCCAAGACCGCGCTCATCGTGCGCAACGAGGGCTCGGCGACGGCGCGGTACGTCCACGTCGCCACCGGTAACTACGACGATCGCACCGCGCGCATCTACGAGGACTTCGGACTGCTGACCTGTGACCCGGACATCGCCCACGACGTGGGCGAGCTCTTCAACTACCTCACGGGTTTCGCACGGGTCGAGGACTTCCGCACCATCATCGTGAGCCCCACCCAGACGCGCCAACGCATCCTCGAGCTGGTGAACCGCCAGCGCGACCTGGGACCGCGCGGCTCGATCGCCATCAAGGTGAATGGTCTTACTGATCCCACGGTGATCGACGCGCTCTACGAGGCCAGTGACGCCGGCGTGGAGATCCGCCTGGAGGTGCGCACGTTGTGCAGCCTGCGTCCGGGTGTGGCCGGGCTGTCCGAGCGCATCACCGTCCACAGCCTGGTCGGCGAGTTCCTGGAACACTCACGCGTGTTCATCTTCGGGCACCCCGGTGAGCCGGACTTCTCGGTGTACATCGGCTCGGCCGACCTGATGGAGCGCAACCTCGATCGACGAGTCGAGGTGATGGTGCCGATCGGCAGCCAGGACAATCAGGACGAACTGATCGAAGCCTTCGAGGTCACGTGGCACGACGACCGTTTCACGTGGGTTCTGGGCACCGACCGGAGGTGGCGGCGCCTCCAATCCGTCAATGACGTCTCCGCCCAGGAGGAGTTCAAGCGTCGCGCGTTGGCTCGGGCCCGGTCGCTGGTTCCGCACTAGGACCGCGATCGCGACGCCACTGCAAGCTGGCGTAGGCGGCGCCACCGATGGGAATCGGGATCCAGAAGTTGACGAGCCGGTACGAGAGCACTGCCAGGATGGCTTGACCGCGGGGAACTCCGAATCCGACGAGAGTGGCGATCAGTGTGGCTTCCACGATGCCGAGGCCCGCCGGCGTGATGGGGATCGCAGCCAGAACATTGGCGAGGCCGTAAGCGACGAGCAGGTCGATTGGTGAGATGGCGTGATCGAAGGACCACACGAAGACCCACAGGCACGCGGCGTCGAAGAGCCAGTTGAGTCCCGCCCACGTGAAGGCCCACCAGAGCGTGCGCCGGTTGTTGATCAGCACGGTGATCCGCGCGGCCACCTTGCCCAGCAGCTCGCTGATCTTGTCGGGGTTGATCGCGGGAATCCGTCGGGCCAGGGCGCGCAGCCAGGCGTCGGCGTGGCGTTGACCGCGCGTCAGCAAGAGGATCGTCCCGAAGAACGCGCCGAGTAGGAAGACCCCGGCCAGGGCGGCGAACCCGTAGGCCGGGTTGAACCCGCGCAGGGGAATCGAGATGATCAAGGCGAACCAGAAGATGATGTTGAGCACGACGGCGGACCCACTGCCCTGGGTGGCCAGACCGAAGGCGTTGGTCTCCTTCGGTACTCCGAGTTCGTTGAAGATCCGATACGAGAGCGCCCCGGCGGGCACCGTCCCTCCGGGCACCACGTGACTGATCGCCAGTCCCGCCAGGTTGACGCGCAACGTGTTGAATCGGCTCGGCGAATACGGGTACAGCACGGTGCGGGTGAGCTCAACGTACGAGTAGATCGCCGCGATCTCGCAGGCCACAGCGAGCAGAACCAACAGGGGATTGAGCGACGACAGTAGGTGCAGGGATTTTCGTCCGCCGGCGAACTGGGGGAGTACCAGGTAGGTGAAGACGAAGACCAGCAGTCCGACGCTCAAGATGATGCGTATCTCGCGTGGCAGTGAGAAGCGCCTCGAGGTCGCGGGGTCAGCCATCGACGTCCTCTACGAGCGCGGCGGCGTCCTGGTCAACGAGCCCCTCCCCATCGGTGCAGTCTAGGAGCGCCGGTAGAATCGAACGATGCGCGTGCTCGTGGTTCTGCCCACGTACAACGAAATATTGAACGTTGAACGCATGTTGCGCGCGATACGTGAGGCCGTACCCGACGCCGACGTGTTGGTCGTCGACGACTCCAGCCCCGACGGCACGGCCGACGCCGCGGCCGCGGTCGGTGAGCAGGTGGGACATGTCTCGGTGCTGCGCCGCGGCACCAAGAACGGACTGGGCGGTGCGTATCGCGCAGGCTTCGCGTGGGGGCTCGAGCGCGGCTATGACCGCTTCGTGGAGATCGACTGCGACTTCTCACACGACCCGAATGCGTTGCCCACGCTTCTCGCGGCCGCGGCCACGCACGACGTCGTAATCGGCTCACGCTACGTCTCCGGTGGGACGATTCCCAACTGGTCGATTCCACGGCTGTGGCTCTCGCGCGCCGGCAACGAGTACGCGTCACTGATGCTCGGCCTCAAGGTCCGCGACTCTACAGCGGGCTACCGCGTCTACTCGCGCGAGGCGCTGGACAAGATCAACTACGCGACCGTCAGCGCGGACGGCTACGGGTTTCAGATCGAGATGACCTATCGGGCGCGCTTGGGCGGGGCGTCCATCGTTGAGGTCCCCATCTCCTTCACCGACCGAACTCTCGGTGAGTCCAAGATGTCCAGCGCCATCGTGGTCGAGGCGCTCTGGTTGGTCACCAAGTGGGCCGCCGAGCGCCCCTTCGGTCTTCGACCCTAGACCCGGTCGACCAACACACTCGTCAGTACGCTGGCCAACTTGTCGCGCGTCTCTTCACGTTCGGCAATGGGGTCTGATTCACTCACGATGCCCGCGCCGGCCCACGCCTCGAACGCCGTACCGTCCACCAGCACCCCGCGTAGTCCGAGCCACCACTCGCCGTCACCTTGTTGGTCAACCCACCCCACCGGACCGGCGTAGTGCCCACGGTCGTGCTGTTCGAGCGCGGCCAGTAGCTCGACCGCGGCGTCGCGGGGCATGCCGCCGACCGCGGCCGTTGGGTGCAGGAGTCGCAGCACCTCCAGTGCGTCGGGCGCGGTGGTCGGGTCGGCGTGCACGCCGGTGATCCACGAGCCGAGGTGGGCCACCGTGCGCAGCGCGACGATGGAAGGCGTCGGGTCCGCCACGATGTCGTCGTAGTCACGCGAGAGGAGTTGGACGATGTCGTCGACGACGACGGCGTGTTCGTGGAGATTCTTGGCGCTGCCGAGCAACCACGTGTGATAGTCGTCGGGCGCGGCGTGGGGGGGCAACGAGATCGTGCCGGCGAGCGGTTGGCTGCGCACGAGCGTACCTTCGCGGCGAACGATCAGTTCGGGACTGGCGCCAACGAAGCGTCGCCCGTCGAATGTGGGCAGGCTGTAAATCGTGCAGATCGGCTCGCGGCGGCGCAGCCGTTCGGCGATCGCCGCGCAATCAAGTGGTTCGGGGACGGTGCCCAGCACGGCGCGGGCCAGCACGACCTTGTCTATTTTCTTGGCCCGCATCACTTCCACGGCCAGCGCGACGTTGTGGGCGTACTCCTCAGCCGTGGGCTGGTAGGTCAGCGTTCGCAGGCTCTGGGGCTCCTGGGTTGGCAGCGACTCGCTGTCCAGGAGCTCGCGCCACGGTGGGGCGGCTTCGGCGCACGTGACCCAGGTCTCGCCGCCGCGCTGCTGGGTGACGAGAATGATCGGGATGTCGAGGCGCCCGGGGGCGGTGGGGTCGAAGGGCAGCGTGCCAAAGGCCACGACGCCCGTTCCCGCGGGGCCCTTGGCTCCTTCCAGGGTCAGGCCCGTGAAGGCTTGAGCGACGTTCATCCGGCCGCTAGTGCCTCCCGGTAGGTCGACCTCGAGAGCGGTCGGTCCAAAGCCGACGCGCAGGGTGTCGGGAGACTCGACCAGCCACCCGTGGCGCGCCCCAATCGTGCGCAGGGCGTCGGGGGAGACCGTGTCGACCTGACGGCGGACGAACTTCACCGCGCCTTCGTGGCGACGAACTGTTGGCTGAGCCCGCCCATCAGCAGGCGATGGTTCACCGCGCGAAAGCCCGCACGGTTCAACATCGAGACGATTGTGTCGGAGTCGGGTAGGTAGGCCGTCGATCGTGGCAGGTACGCGTAGGCGTTCCGGTCCGAGAACAACGCTCCGATCAGGGGGACGACGCGACGGAACCACACTCGGAACATCATCCGCCACAGCCCGCCGGTTGGTTCGGCCACCTCCAGGAGCGACAGTCGTCCTCCGGCGCGCACGACGCGCGACATCTCATCGAAGGTCGCTTGCAGGTCCGCCACGTTGCGCAACGCGTAGCCGCACGTCACGGCGTCGAAGGCAGCCGTGCGAAACGGCAGCGCCGTGGCGTCGGCTTGGACCCGGGCGTGCCGGTGGCGCCCGATGCGCAGCATCTCGTAGCTGAGGTCCGTCGCGACGGCGCGAAGACCCTGGCGAGCCAATTCGCGGGTGAAGTCACCGGTGCCGGCCGCGACGTCCAGAACCAGGCTCGTGGGGGGCAGTCGCAGGTCCGCCACCGCGCGTCGGCGCCATCTCGCGTCGAGTCCCAAGGTCATGACCTTGTTGAGCATCTCGTAGCGCGGCGCGATGGCGTCGAACATCGCGCGCACGGCGCGCGTCTTGTCCGGGCCGAGCGGAAGCTCGGGAGACGACACGCGGTTAGTGGTAGTAGCGGTAGACAACCTGAGCGACGCAGGACGGCTTGGCAGCGTCGCGCACCTCGACCACGACGTCCAGGGCTACCTGGACGCCCCCGGGAATCTCGTCGACCGAGGCCAGGGTGGCGCCCGCGCGCAGGTCCGAGCCAACCGGCACGGGCGAGGGGAAACGAACCTTGTTGGTGCCGTAGTTGATGCCCATGGTGACGCCGTCGACGTGCAGCAGACCGCTCAGGAGGATCGGCAGCATCGACAATGTGAAGTAGCCGTGCGCGATGGTCGTCCCAAAGGGACCAGCCGCGGCCCGCACCGGGTCGACGTGGATCCACTGATGGTCACCGGTCGCGTCAGCGAAGAGGTTGACCGCCTCTTGGGTGACGGTGTGGTACTCGGAGTACCCGAGGTGGGTGCCGACCATCGCGGCTAAGTCGTCGGTGCTCGATACGCGCGTGGTCATCTCTACCTCCACGACGACTCTACCTGTCACCCTGGCGCCGGTTTTGACCTCCATAGACTGGCGTCATGTCCGAATACGACCACGGTGAATCCCACCGCCAACTCACGTCCGGTTGGTTTCGCGCGGGAGTATTCGGAGCCAGTGACGGGCTGGTCACCAACATCTCGCTGATCTTGGGTTTCGCGGGGGCCAATCCGGGTCACAGCGTCGTGCGGTTGGCGGGACTCGCCGGACTGGTGGCGGGCGGCTTCTCCATGGCGTCGGGCGAATGGGTCTCGGTGCGGGCGCAGAAGGAGTCGCTCGAGTACGAGATCGAAGTGGAGCGTCGTTCGTTGGAAGCCAGTCCGGGAGAGGAACGAGAAGAGCTCAAGGGTCTCTTCGTCTCGCGCGGCATCGACGCCGAGTTGGCCGACCGCCTGGCAACGGACCTGATGCGCGACCCCGACCTGGCGCTACGCACGCACGCGCGCGAGGAGCTCGGCGTGGACCCGTCGGCGACGGGCTCACCGTGGGCCGCGGCGACCTCGTCCTTCGTGGCATTCTGCATCGGGGCATTGATTCCCTTGCTTCCCTGGCTCTTCACCACGAGCGGGAGCGACGCCGTGTGGTCGATCGTGCTCGGGGCGGTGGCGTCACTGATTTTCGGCGGCGCGATTGGCTGGTTCATACGTCGCGGCACGGTGCGCTGGGCGCTGCGTCAGCTGCTGGTGACGACGCTGGCCGCAGCGGTCACCTTCGGAGTGGGGCGACTCGTCGGCAGTTAGGTGGCTTCAAAGCTCACCAGTTGATCCTCGCGAACCATGGTGAATCCGAGCGAGGCGTAGAGATGCCGCGCCCCGATGTTGGACTGGTCAACGAAGAGGATGGCCTCGGTGACTCCCTTGCGGCGCAAGACCTCCAAACCCTGGGTCACCATGACCCGGCCCAGGTTGCGACCTTGGAAGTCGGGGTGCACGGAGATCACGTAGATCTCGCCGAATCGATCAGGGTGAAGTTCGTGCACCTTGGTCCAGCACGACGCGGCCAACCGACCATCGATCTCCAGGAGCAGAAAGCCCGAGGGGTCGAACCAGGGCTCGCGGCATCGCTCGTCGAGGTCCTCCTCGCGCCAGGCGCCCTGTTCGGGGTGATGGGCGAACGCGGCGTTGTTCTGGGCGAGCCAGCTCTGCTCGTCACGGCCGGGCTCGAAGTTGCGCAAGGTGGCGCCCGCTGGCACGGGAACGACGTCAACCGGCAGGCCCACCTCCAGCATCTCGAGCGTCCGAATGACGTGTCCGGGCGTCACGTCGTGAACGCCGCGCGTCCACCAGTGAAGATTCGCGTGGCTCGCCAGGACCGCGGACAGTAGTCCGGCGTCAAACCCTCCGCCGCACATCTCGAGCGTCGACGGATTCGAACCGGTCAGCAGCGCGTAGCCGTCGAGCGCGTTCGCGCCGTCGTGCAGCCAGTGTTCTCCCGGCCACCCGTGCACGACGATGCGCTGGCGACCCTCGTCAATGGCCTCGCGTCCGAGCCGTACCTCGGTGCGATTCAGCAGGTGCAGGACGTCGAGGCGCTGGTCGGGCGTGAGCGAATCGGTGCACGTCCACGGGCCAACCATGTTCGAAGACTACCGTCGCGTCTCAGCGAACCCGGGTGGCTACGCGGTTGAGTCGACGCAGCAACGTGCCGATCGTGCGCTCGGCGGCGACCAGCTCGGTGTAGACGTCCGCGGACATGGTGGCCCCCTCGTGTTCGACGAGCGCGGTGATGCGCGTCGCCAGCGCGTCGAGCGACGAGGTGAGGGTGTTGAGTTCGGTCTGTATCGTCACGCAACCCCCTGGCGACCGAACGACGTGTGCGCGGTCGCGCCTACTGTAATGGTCGATGAGCGACGCGACCCAGACCGTGAGCGTGGCACCCCTCGAATGGTCCCTGATCAGAGCGCGTGGTGGGCAGGCTCTGTCGTTTCTCCAGGGTCAACTCACCCAGGACCTCGAGGGGCTCGACGAGTCGGAACGTTGGTCGCTGCTGTTACGTCCGGACTCCATCGTGGTGAGTGCTCTGCGGGTTCGCGGCGTTGCTGGGGGAGTCGACCTGGTGGTACCGCGCGAGGTGGCGGATGACGCCGCGTCACGGCTGCGGCGTTTTCTTCTTCGCGTCGACTGCACACTGGACGTCGCCGATGCAATGGACGGCCCGTTCGCCACCACGTCGGATCTAGTGACCGCGGGCTGGCCCGGGGCTAACGAGACCGCGCGCGAACTTAGTCCGCACAGTTTCGGCTCGGCCGTCGTCGCGGCCACGATCTCGTTCACCAAGGGCTGCTACACGGGCCAGGAGTTGGTCGGACGGTTGGACGCGCGCGGGGCCAAGGTGCCGTGGCGTCTCGTACGCGCGACCGGAGCCACGCTGAAGGAGGTCGACGCGGTGCTGCGCTCGAGGGGGCCGGACGGACCCCAGGGCGTGACGACCGTGGTTCCCGCCGACGAGGGAGTGCGTGCACTCGGTGTGGCGCACCGCACCCTGGTCGATGGCGTCGTCGACGGAGTTCTCGTCACCACTCTCTAAAGCCGCGCCGCGACGGTGAATTAGCGTGGTCGCCGGGAGGACCTGTGCGGCTGTTCGTCGATGACCTGTTCATAAAGATCTCTGGGGTCACCTCCGAGGAGGACGCGCTCTTCTCGATCGGGCTCGGGGCCACCGCGGTGGGCTTCGAGTTCGGACCCACCCCGCGGCGTGTCTCACCCGAGACCGTGCACGACGTGATACGTCGGCTGCCGCACGGGGCGATCACCGTCGGGGTCTTTCGCAACGAACTGCCCCAGCGGGTCGTCGAGGTTGCCAACACCCTCGGGCTCAGCGCGGTCCAGATCGACGGCGCGATGTCACTCGATCAGCTGCGCTACGTGGCCGAACGGGTCAACACGGTCTTTCGGACCATTCCGAGCACGGGTGTTATCGACACGGAGCTGCAGACATCCGGGGTGGACTACCTGGTGCTGCCCGAGTCCGACGACCACGACTCGCTGGTCGACTGCCTCAGTGTGTTTCTCGACGAGTCGATCCGCACTCCGCTGGTGGCCTCCGGAGGTTTGACCGCCTCCAACGTGGTGGACGTGGTGCAGAACTACCCCGTGTGGGGCGTCGACGTGCGCGCGGGCGTCGAGACCGCGCCGGGCCTCAAGGACCCGGTGCTGTTGGGCGACTTCATCGCCAACGCGCGCTGGGCGTACGAGAACTCGCTGGTGGACCGCCACCGCGACGATTGGTTTGGTCTCTAGCGGTTCGGAGCAGTTCGGGTCGCGCAGATGGTGCCGCCACTAGGTTGGGCGCCAAAACGCATTGCCG
The DNA here is from genome assembly GCA_035534335.1 of Acidimicrobiales bacterium. Taxonomy (GTDB): domain Bacteria; phylum Actinomycetota; class Acidimicrobiia; order Acidimicrobiales; family RAAP-2; genus RAAP-2. Next base: position 26,210 of record DATLSF010000026.1, read on the forward strand.
TCGGCTCGAATGCCCTTGGCTAGGTCGGCGTGACCAAGGAAGAAGGGAAGACCATGAGCGAATCGTCAACTCAGGGCATCAAGATCGTGCTCCATCCCGTGTCGGACCTCGCGGCCTCCAAGGCCGTCTACACCGCCCTGCTCGGCGTGGAGCCGCAGGCAGACGGGCCGTACTACGTGGGCTACGACGTCGAGGGCCAGCACATCGGTCTGGTGCCAGGCGGCGGTCCTCAGGGGATGACGTCGCCCGTCGCGTACTGGCAGGTGTCAGACATTGAGGCGAAGTTGGCCGAGGTGACCGCCGCGGGTGCGACCGCGAAGGATCCCGCGCGCGACGTCGGTGGTGGACGTCTCGTGGCCAGTTTCACGGACCCTGACGGCAACGTCCTCGGGCTGGTGCAGGACTCCTAAAGCCGGTCCCAAACCTCCGCACAGCGCGCAGGTGACGGGTCGATGCGCTCTAGGCGGCGTAGCGACGAAAGACGACCGAGCCGTTGTGACCGCCGAACCCGAAGGAGTTCGACAGGACGGTGTCGATCGTCGCGTGGCGCGGCTTGCCGAGTACCACGTCGAGGTCGATCTGGGGATCGATGTTGCGCGTTCCGGCCGTTGGCGGGATCAACTGACGCAGCAACGTCATGACCGACGTGACGCCCTCGAGCGCGCCCGCCGCGGCCAACGAGTGCCCCAGGTGTCCCTTGATCGAGGTGACCGGTGGCGCGTCGGAACCGAAGACGCGGTGGACCGCGACCGCCTCGGCGAGGTCGTTGAGGGGTGTCGACGTGCCGTGGGCGTTGATGTGCGACAGATCGTGAGCGGCCAGCCCCGCGTCGTCGAGCGCGAGTTCCATGCAGCGCACCGCGCCGTTGCCGGCGGGGTCCGGAGCGGTGATGTGGTGGGCGTCGGCGGTGGAGGCCGCGCCGACGACTTCGGCCAGGATCGTCGCCCCGCGCGCCAGCGCGTGCTCCCACTCCTCCAGGATCAGGACGCCGGCGCCCTCACCCATCACGAAGCCGTCGCGATCGGTGTCGAAGGGCCGCGACAGGTCCTGGGCGCTGAGGGCCGTCATGTTGCGGAACCCCGCTTCGGCCATGGGGACCATGACCGCCTCGGCCCCTCCGGCCACCGCGACTGGGCATCGACCTTGGGCGACCAGGCGCGCGGCGTTGCCGATCGCGTGGGTGCCGGCGGCGCACGCCGTGGTGACCGTCTCGCACGGACCGCCCAGTCCGAATCGCATCGAGATCGCGGCCGTCGCCGCGTTGGGCATCATCATCGGGATCATGAACGGCGAGACGCGGTCCGGACCGCGGTCGGTGAGGACGGCGTACTGCTCGAGGATTGTCTGCAGCCCGCCGATGCCGGTCGTGACGATACTGCCGGCGTCCACGAGTGGACCCTCAAGTCCACTCTGGCGCCAGGCTTCGTCGGCCGCGGTCAGCGCGTACAGCGTGAAGGGATCCAGGCGCCGCAACTCCTTAGGCCCGCCCAGGTGCGTGGCGTCGAAGGGGGCCACACGCTTCGAGGGTGGCGCCACGTCCATCTCGAGCGCGCTCCACAGCGCGTCGACGCCGACGCCGGCACACGTCAGCGCGCCGAGACCGGTGACGGCTACTCGACGTCCCTCGACCGGCCCGCTGGGAGTGACGGCCGCCCGCACTACAACTTTGCGTAGATCAGTTCGAAGGCCTCGCCGACGGTGCGAATGTCCTTGAGTTCATCCTCGGCGACCTCGATGTCGAATGTCTCCTCGAGCGCCATCACCAACTCGACGAGGTCCAGGCTGTCCGCACCGAGGTCATCGGCGAACGAAGCCCCCAGAGTGACCTGGGCGGGGTCGACGGCGAGGACCTCCACCGCGTTGTCCGTGAATTTGGCGAGCGCTTCGTTGCGGTCCATCGTGGTACCCCTTGGCTTTTATCTCGTTCCATGGTAGTCAACCGGTCGCGAGACCCGTCGCCTACATTCCCAGCGACAGACCGCCGTCGGGCGCGATCACCGCACCGGTGAGGTAGCGAGCGTCGTCACTCGCGAGAAACCCGACCACGCCCGCGATATCGGAGGGCTGGCCCACGCGACCCATTGGTATCTGGGCGGCCATCTGCTCGCGCGACTCACCCAGTTCGCTCGTCATATCGGTCTCGATCAGGCCGGGGGCCACGACGTTGACGGTAATGCCGCGCGTGGCGACCTCCTTGGCCAGGGACCGCGCGAGCCCGACGAGGCCGGCCTTGGCGGCGGCGTAGTTGGCCTGGCCCGGCACCCCCACGAAGGGACTTATGGATCCGATGAAGATGATCGATCCCGCGCGGGCCCGCACCATCGAGGCCAGGACTGCGCGAGCGGTGTAGAAGGCGCCGTCGAGATTGGTGGACAGCACGTCACGCCACTGCTCGTCGCTCATGCGCAGCGCGAGACCGTCACGGGTGATTCCCGCGTTGGCCACGGCCACCGCGACGGGGCCGAAATCGGTCGTCGCGGCCTTGATGGCGTCGGTGACCTCGCTGGAGTTGGTCACGTCGACGCGCACCGAGCGAGCGCACGAGCTCGGTGCCTCACCCGAGCGCGATAGCGCCACGACCTGGTCGCCGCGCGCGGCGAAGTGCTCGGCGATCGCGGCGCCGATCCCGCGACTGGCTCCGGTGACCACGACCAGGCGGCTCACAGGACAATCTCTCGCAGGGCCAGCGGCGACGCCGGGCTGTACTGCTCGTCAAAGTCGCGGATCCGTTTCGTGAGCCCGGTGAGCACGCCGCCCGGCGGCATCTCGATGGTCGTGACCACGCTGTCGGGCAGCGTCAGGGTCGCGTCAAGGAACTGCACGGGCGAGGTCAGTTGGCGAGAGAGCAGGTCGCGCCACTCACTGGCCTCGGTGTGAATTTGCCCGTCAACGTTGGCGATCAGCGTGGCGTCAGTGCTGGCCCACTTTGTCGTGGCCAGCGCTTGGTCGAGCTCGGCCTGGGCCGGCGCCATGAGGGGCGAATGGAACGCCCCGCCGACCGGTAGCGGCGTCGCGCGACGCCACCCCAGTTCGCGGTGGCGACTGATCAAGTCATCCAGGCCGCGGCGCGTGCCGCTGACCACGAGTTGGCCGGTGCCGTTGACGTTGGCCAGCCACACTCCCTCAAGGTCCCTGAGTGCGTCACGGGCCCCCTCGTCGCCCCCCATCAGGGCCACCATGGAACCCTCCTCGGCCGACGCGGCCCGCGCCATGGCCGACCCGCGCACGGCGATGAGGCGTGCCCCCTCGTCGAGGCTGAGCAGGCCCGAGGCCACCAGGGCCGAGAACTCGCCGAGGCTGTGGCCGAGAAGGTAACGCGGTCGCACGTCGTCGTCGAGCAGTTCGCCGTAACCGACCATGGACAGCGCGAAGGTCGCGAGCTGCGCGTTATCGGTCCGCACGACCTCGGCGTCGGACGCGCCGAGCAACAGGTGTTCGACGTCGACGCCGCTGACCTGACTGACGCGACCGACGAAGTCCCAGTGGCGCGAGGTATGCCAGGGGATGCCCGCGCCAGCACTCAGCGAGCCCTGACCAGGGAAGAGGGCGACCGCGTGATCGCTGAAGGGGAGCACCGGCCAGTCGGACACGACTCCACGGTAACCGCGCCCGCGGTGCCCGGAGTGGTCTGAGGTCCCACAGTTGTTGGGACAGTATGTCTCATAGTTTCTGGGACACCTGCTCGGGAGGTGTCCGTGGATCTGGCCAACTACTGCGTGAACGCGGTGCTGGTGGAGGGTCGCTCGCTGCGTGCGGTGGCCTCGGCGACCGGTCGTTCTAAGTCCTGGGTGCACCGCCACGTGGCGCTCTATCGCGAGGGCGGCGACGCGGCGCTGGTGCCGCTCAAGCGCGGCCCCGAGGTGGCCCCGTCGCGCACGCCGGCATTGCTGGAAGACCGCATCGTGGTGCTGCGCAAGCGCCTAGCTGAAGAGGGCCTCGACGACGGGGCTCGCACCATTCGCTACCACTTGGGACTCGACGCCCCGTCGCTGTCGACCATTCACCGGGTGCTCGTGCGGCGCGGCTTCGTCACCCCCCCAGCCCCAGAAGCGACCAAGGTCCTCCTGGCTGCGCTTTGAGTCGGCGCTGCCCAACGACTGCTGGCAGTCCGACATGACCCACTGGCACCTGGCGAACGACCAGCCCGTCGAGATCGTCAACTTCATCGACGACTACAGCCGCGCGGTGCTCGCGAGCGTCGCGGTGCCCGTCACGACGGCCAAGGACGTGGTGCGCATTTTCTTTGACTGCGCCGCTAACTATGGGCTGCCGCGCTCGGTGCTCAGCGACAACGGCGCCATCTACACCGCCTCCTACCGCGGGGCCACGACGGGCCTGGAGATCGACCTCGTGGCCCTCGGGATCACCTTCAAGCACGGCAAGCCCTACCATCCACAGACGCAAGGAAAGGTCGAGCGCTACCACAAGACCTTGAAGAAGTGGCTACGAAAGCGCCCGGCGGCGCTGACACTCACCGAGCTGCAAGCCCAGATCGACCGCTTCGTGCATATCTACAACGAGGAGCGTCCCCACCAGGCGCGCAACTG